>CAYFZO010000011.1:0-64786 GCA_964347615.1 uncultured Chromatiales bacterium | reverse complement strand
TTCATTTGCTACAAAACCGGACATTTCTATTTGCTGCTAACATTTTGGGGTCAATATTTGGGGTCAATTTCGGGGCGGGCGAACGTAAGGAGCATATAACGTGTCTCTCCTTATTCCCCCATAATTCTCCATGTCTCTCCCAGGGGACAAGCCGGGGGCAAACCGGGGCATCATGGCGATGGTGTCCTGCGGGTGCCACGTTGTGGCGCGTCGCAAACTCGTTGACATTGGGAGTTATATACACAAATACACAAGGGTTTCTTATCAATTTGACGCTTCACGGGCTGAGGGACCGCTGTATATAATTCCCCGGATTTACGTATAATTCCAAGCTAGATGAATGCAGCATCCGGCGATTTAGTTCTGTTCGACCTCGACGGCACGCTGCTTGCGGGCGACAGCGATTTTGAATGGGGTGTTTTCCTGTGCGACCGCGGCGCCGTTGAAAAAGGCGAATACCAACGCCGCAACAAAGCCTTTTATTCGGACTACCAAGCCGGGCGGCTGGACATCCGCGCCTATCTGGATTTCGCGCTGGCGCCGCTGGGAAAGATTCCGCCGCAGCGGCTCGCGGCGTTGCGCGAGGAGTTCACGATGAAAATCATCGAGCCGATCATCAAGCCGGCGGCACTTGACCTGGTCGCCGAGCATCGGTGCGCGGGCGACCTCACCGTGATCATCACCTCGACCAACCGTTTCATCACCGAACCGATTGCCGAACGCTTCGGCGTCGAGCATTTGATTGCGACCGAGCCCGAACGCAAGGACGGACGCTACACCGGCAAACTCGCGGGCACGCCCTGCTATCAGGAAGGCAAGCTGGAACACCTGCGGCGGTGGCGGGAACGCGAGCGTCCGGCTTATCGCAAGAGCCGAGGCTACAGCGACTCGTACAACGACCTGGCGTTGCTGTCATGGGTGGATACGCCAATCGTCGTCGACGGCGACCCGCGGCTTGTCGCTCACGCCGAAGCCAACGATTGGCAGGTCACGTCGCTCAAGGGCTGAAACGCCCGCTTCCCGAACGCCGCCCCTCGAAGCCGTTGGCGGGGTCTCCTAAAACGCGTAGCCGAAACTGTCGCGAAACCGGTCTCTGAACTCGTCGGGTGCGAACGCGTGCTGCTGGGTGCCGGAAGACTCAACCTTGATCGCCCCCATCAACGACGCGATCCGGCCCGTGGTTTCCCAGTCCATATCGTTCTGCAGACCGTAGAGAAGCCCCGCGCGATAGGCGTCGCCGCAGCCGGTCGGGTCCTCGGCCTGCTTCGGCACGACCGCCGGGATCTTGATTTCATCGCCGCCGACGTAAATCACCGAGCCTTCCTTGCCGAGGGTCACTATCAGCGCCCGCACCCACCCGGCGAGGTCCTTGAGCGACCGCCCGGTGCGCTCGACAATCAGGGAAGATTCATATTCGTTGCAGGCGAGCCAATCCGCTTCCTTGATCAGGCGCGTCAACTCGGGTTCGTCGAACATCGGCGTGCCCTGCCCGGGGTCGAACAGGTACGGAACGCCGGCGGCGGCGAACTGACGCGCGTGCGCGAGCATGCCCTCCCGCCCTTCCGGAGAAACCACGCCGAAACGAATGCCCTGGTCGGACGGCACTTCGCCCAAATGGCAAAGATCCATCGCGCCGGGGTGAAACGCGGTGATTTGATTGTCGTCGAGGTCGGTGATGATGAACGCGCTCGCGGTGTACTGGTCCTCGAGCTCCATCACGTAGCGGCGATCCACCGCTTGACCGTCCATCCACTCGGCGTAGCGCGAGAAGTCCTTGCCGACGGTGCCCATCGGATAACACTCCCCGCCGAGCAGGCTCAGGTTGTAGGCGATGTTGCCCGCGCAACCGCCGAACCCCTGGCGCATACCCGGCACCAGAAACGCAATGTTCAGCATGTGCAGTTGGTCGGGCAGGATGTGGTCGCGGAAACGACCGTGAAACACCATGATGGTGTCGAACGCAATCGAACCGCAAATCAATGCCGACACGGCGTCACCTCCGTTTTCACGTGTAATCAGTCGTCCACTTCGACCAGCGCGAAATCGCTTTTCGGCGCGCCGCATTCGGGGCACACCCAATCCTCGGGCACGTCCTTCCAGCGCGTTCCGGGGGCGATGCCGTCCTGCGGCGACCCGCGTTCCTCGTCGTAAATCCAGCCGCAGACGAGACAAACGTATTTCTTGAAAGGCACTTTACGGCGGTCCACCCGGTTGGTCGGATTGATACTATAGCGGCAAACGGCGTCGCCCCCCATACCCACCACGAAATGAAACCCTCCCCGCCCAACTTGCTCTGCGTCGCGGGCTTCGACCCGACCGGCGGCGCCGGACTGCAAGCCGACGTCGAAACCGCTGCGGCACACGGGGTACGCGCGGTGTGCGCACAGACCTGCAACACGATACAAGACGGCGCGCGAACCGCTTTGGTGACGCCGGTTCCGTCCGAAACGCTCGCGCTCCAGCTGAACCACCTCATCGCGGACTTCGACGTCGCCGCAATCAAAGTCGGGTTGATCGCTTCGGCCGGCAACGCCGAGGTCGTCGCCGACGCGGCGGCGAAGCTTCAGTGCCCGCTCGTCGTCGACCCCGTGCTGCGCGACGGGGCGGGTGAACCTCTATGCGACGACGGCGCGACGCGGGTGCTGCGGGCGCGACTGCTGCCGCTGGCGGCCTGCGCGACCCCGAACCTCGAGGAACTCACGACGCTGGTGCCCGAAGCCACGACGCCCGAAGCCGCCGCCCGAATCTTGGTGGACGAAGGTTGCGCCGCGGTGCTGGTGACCGGCGAAGAAAAGCAAGCGCGGACCTTGCACCACGCATTGTATTCGCCCGAGCGCCGGGTCTTCTCCTCGCCGCGGCTGCCCGGCGAGTTCCACGGCAGCGGTTGCACCCTGTCTTGCGCGTTGGCCGCGCAACTCGCGCTCGGCGTCGCGCTTGACGACGCGGTCGCACTTGCGCTCGCGTTCACCGCCCGCGCACTCGAACGCGCCGACGCGCCGAGCCGCAGCCGTGCACGCAAGTTCCCCGGAAGGCTGTGACCCGCCACGCTTGCCTCTGCCTGATTGCGGGGTCGGGCCTGCCGGTCGAGACCGCCGAAACCTGGCTGCTGCGCGGCGTTGCGCCGGTGCAATACCGCAGCAAGCGAGCCGACCGGGCGACGCGGCGGAATGACCGCCGGGGACGCTTGACACCGCGACCAGCGACGCTATATTGAAGCCAACTTAACCGAGGCCGCTAAGACCTCGTCTTTACACCCGCCCCGCGGGGAGTTTTCCGCGGGAAGCTCCTTAACGGAACCGAGGAGACATAATGATGGAAGAGCAAGTTTCTCTCAACACTCTGCACCGAGATCTCAGGGATTTCAAAAACGATATGGACCGAAAGTTCGAGAACATGAACCAAAACGTGGACCGAAAGTTCGAGGACGTGAACCAAAGGTTCGATAACGTGGACCGAAAGTTCGAGAACGTGGACCAAAAGTTCGAGGACGTGAACCGAAAGTTCGAGAACGTGAACAACCGGCTCAACAATCTCGAATACCAAATCCGCAACGCTCAGAGCACCACAACCAAGTGGGGAGTCGGCCTGTCCGTCGGCACCATCGTTATCGTCACGGGCCTCGTGGCGTCTTACGCCACGATTCTCGGCGTGGGCTAGCCGGCGCGCGGACTCCCGCGAAGCTCCTTGACGGAACCGAGGAGAATAATGATGGAAGAGCAAGTTTCTCTCAACACTCTGCACCGAGATCTCAGAGATTTCAAAAACGATATGGACCGAAAGTTCGATAACGTGAACAACCGGCTCAACAATCTCGAATATCAAATCCGCAACGCTCAGAGCACCACGACCAAGCAGGGAGTCGGCTTGTCCGTCGGCACCATCGTTATCGTCACGGGCCTCGTGGCGTCTTACGTCACGACTCTCGGCGTGGGCTAGCCGGCGCGCGGACTCCCGCGAAGCTCCTTGACGGAACCGAGGAGACATAAGATGGAAGAGCAAGTTTCTCTCAACACCTTGCACCGAGCTCTCAGGGATTTCAAAAACGATATGGACCGAAAGTTCGAGAACGTGAACCAAAACGTGGACCGAAAGTTCGAGAACCTGAACCAAAAGTTCGAGAACGTGAACCAAAAGTTCGAGGGCGTGAACCACCGGCTCAACGATCTCGAATACCAAATCCGCAACGCTCAGAGCACCACAACCAAGTGGGGAGTCGGCCTGTCCGTCGGCACCATCGTTATCGTCACGGGCCTCGTGGCGTCTTACGTCACGAGTCTCGGCGTGAGCTAGCCGGCGCGGGTGACTCCCGCCGACCGCCCGCGTAACGGCGCAATCCTCGGCACCTCATGCCGCGACTCGCTTGAACGCACCGACGCGCCAAGTTGCAGCCGTACACGCAAGTTTCCCGAAAAGCCGTGACCCGTCGCACTTGCCTCTGCCTGATCGCGGGGTCGGGCCTGCCGGTCGAGACCGCCGAAACCTGGCTGCTGCGCGGCGTCGCGCTGGTGCAATACCGCAACAAGCGAGCCGACCGGGCGACGCGGCGGAAAGAAGCCGCGATGCTCGGCGACGCGTGCCGCGCGCGCGGCACGGGCTTGATCATCAACGACGACGTCGAGCTCGCGGCGGCGACGCGCGCCGACGGCGTACACTTGGGAAAAGACGACCCGGACGTTTCACAAGCGCGCCGCACGCTCGGTAACGAGGCGATTATCGGCGTCTCGTGCTACGACTCGCTCGAACGCGCACTGACCGCGCAACGTGAGGGCGCCGACTATCTTGCGTTCGGCTCGTTGTTCGCCTCGAAAACCAAACCCGAGGCGGTGAGAATCACGCTCGAAAACCTGGCCGAGTACAAGCGGCGGCTGCACCTGCCAGTGTGCGCCGTAGGCGGCGTCACCCGCGACAACCTGGATCGAGTGCTCGCCGCCGGTGCCGACCTGGTCGCGGTCAACGCCGACGTCGCCGACGCGCCCGACCCCGCCGCCGCGGTCAAGGGTTATCTGAAGAAACTGGGAAGCGGCGGGGAAGCGGCCGACGGGACGGCGCGGCGCGCGCTGCCTAAGCTCAACGCTTAACCCGCTTCTCGAGCGCTTCGGCGCAGTACGCGTTAAGGCTTTTCCTTTCCTTGACGGCTTGGATCGCAAGACGCTCGTGCAAGCTTCGGCCGAGTCTCAAGTTGAACTTTCCCGAGTACCGCTTGCCTGCCATGCCCGGCGGCAACGGTTCTTTGTCTTCTTCGGCAACGGCTATCCATTCGTCGATCACCTTGCATAAATCGGAGAACACCTTTTTTTCATCGTTCCCGTGAACGCCGCCGAACATCAGCTCGGGACACCGCCCGACGTAGCACTGGTCTTGTTCGGACCACTCGACTATTTTTCTGTAGCGATCAGACGTTTTCATCGCAATACTCGCGTTAGTGCAAGCTTGACCGCTTGCCGCTGATATGGTTTTGCATCGTCGCCAAGCCTTCCGCTGACGGTGATTCGCGTCCCGCCGGGGTGCTTGAAGTTCCGATGGCCGCCCTTACCGCCGCAGTTCTCGAATCCCGAAGCCTCAAGGTCTCGAATCAATTCCCGAATCTTCGGCGGCATGGGGAGATGGTATCAGAGTGATATCATCTTTGGCAACTCCGGGTGCTCCCGACTAGCCGTAGCGGGCACGCACCGCGCGGGCGAGGTCGAGCGTTTGGCGATGCGCGGCGACGTCGTGGACGCGGAACACGCGCACGCCCGCGAGGAACCCGAGCAACGCCGCCGCGCAACTGCCGGCGGTGCGTTCGGCGGGCGACGGATCCCCGGCGTCGTCAACCGCCGCGATGAATCGTTTGCGGCTCGCGCCGAGCAGCACCGGCGGGCCGATTTCAACAACCTGCGAAAGGTTCGCGAGCAGCGTCAAGTTATGCTCAAGGGTCTTGCCGAAACCGATGCCGGGGTCGAGCACGACGCGTTCCGGCGACACGCCTTGCGCGCACGCCGCCTCCATGCGTTCTCGCAGAAACGCGCAGACTTCGGACGTCACGTCGTCGTAGCGCGGATCGTTCTGCATCGTCTCGGGCTCGCCTTGCGCGTGCATCAAGCATACCGGCACGTCGCGCGCCGCGGCGAGCTCGAACATCGCGGGGTCGTCGCGCCCCGCCGAGACGTCGTTGATCATGCCCGCGCCCGCGTCGAGGGCGGCTTCGGCGACTTCGGCGCGGGTCGTGTCAATGCTGATCAACTTCCCGGGCAGGGCCGGTGCGACCGCCTCGACGACGTCGAGCACGCGCCGCTTCTGCTCGGCGGCCGGCACGCGCTTCGAACCCGGACGCGTGGATTCGCCGCCGACGTCAATCACGCCGGCACCTTCACGGACCATCGTCACCGCCCGCTCAAGCGCCGTCTCAGGGTCGGTATAGCGCCCGCCGTCGGAGAAGCTGTCGGGAGTGACATTCAGGATGCCCATCAGCACCGGTTCGGTAAAGCCGTTCACGTCTTCACTGCCTCAAATGCTGCCTTGAATAACGGCGAAGCGTCTTGCCGACGTCAAAGGCCGCCAGATCCCGCCCGATGACGACCTCGGTTTGATGTCCCCGCGACGCCGCCGCAAGCAATTCATCCTCGTCAACGCCGAACGCGAGCACGTGGGTCAGCACCGCAAGGCGCGGCGAGGTTTCGGTCAGTACTTTGGCGACGTCTTGCGGGGAGGCGTGGTACTCGATCACTTTCTCAAGCCGTGGGTTGCGCTTGCGCAGATGGTCGGAAGCGGCGGCGACTTCATGAATCAACAAGTCGACGCCGCGCGCGTGCTTGACCAGGTTACGCGAATAGCGCGTGTCGCCCGAGACCACCACCGAACGCCCCGCGTAATCCACGCGATACCCCCAAGCCTCGAGCTCGCCGTGGTCAACGCGGAACGCGGTGACTTTCACCTCGCCGGCCTCATACACGACCCCTTCGGCGACCCGGTGGGCGTTGTAATCGATGCCTTGCGGCGCAAGTCCGGTACGTTGCCGGCGCGCGTGAATATCCACTTCGTACGCGGCGACGAGACGTTCGAGATGGGCGCCGACGCCCGTCGGCCCCCAGACCTCGAGCGGCTGCACGCGTTGGAAAACCCAACCCGTCATCAGCAAATCGGGCAGGCCCACGAGATGATCGTAATGAAGATGGGTGATGAAGACCTTGTTGATTTCCGGAAACGGCAGATACAGCTGATGGACGCGCTGAGCCACGCCGCGCCCGACGTCGAACAGCAGTTTCTGCGACCCGGCCTCGACCAGCACCGCCGGCCCGAAACGCTCGATCTGCGGCGCCGGCGCACCGGTGCCGAGCAGGGTCACGACCAACACCTCGGCGCGCAACGACGCCGCAAGCGGCAATAAAACCAACAGCAGGAGGACCGGCCGGGATCTCATCGTTTCACCGTCAGCGCCGCGAGAAACGCCTCCTGCGGCACCTGAACCTTGCCGACCTGCTTCATCCGCCTCTTTCCCGCCTTTTGCTTCTCGAGCAGTTTCCGTTTGCGCGTCACGTCGCCGCCGTAACACTTCGCGGTGACGTTCTTGCGCAACGCCTTGACCGTGGTCCGGGCGATGATCCTCGAACCGAGTGCCGCCTGCACCGCGACGTCGAACATCTGGCGCGGTATCAGTTCCTGCATCCGCTCGACCAACGCGCGCCCGAGCGACTGGGCGTTTTGCCGATGCACGATTACCGACAGCGCGTCGACGCGGTCGCCGTTAATCAGGACGTCCAGCTTTTGCAACGCCGCCGGCTGATAGTCCGACAACTGATAATCGAACGACGCGTACCCGCGCGTGGTTGACTTCAACCGGTCGAAGAAGTCGAGCACGATCTCGCCGAGCGGCAGGTCGAACTCGAGCGCCGCCTGCTTGCCCGCGTACTGCAGCTTCCTGCGCACGCCGCGCTTTTCCATGCACAGTCCGATGACGTCGCCGACGTAGTCAGACGGCGTCAACACCGAGACGCGCGCCACCGGCTCGAGAATCTCCGCGATCTCCCCCGACGGCGGCAGCTGCGCCGGGTTGTGCACCTCGACCGTCTCCCCGTTCCGGGTCAGCACCCGGTAGGTCACCGTCGGCGCGGTGACGACAATCTCCAGCTGATACTCGCGCCTGAGGCGCTCCTGGATGATTTCCAAGTGCAACATGCCCAGAAAGCCGCAGCGAAAACCGAACCCCAGCGCCACCGAGGTTTCGGGTTCATACGCCAGGGACGCGTCGTTTAGGCTGAGCTTGTCGAGCGCGTCGCGCAGCAATCTGTAATCGTCGGCGCTCGCCGGAAAGATGCCGGCGAACACGCGCGGTTTGACCCGGCGAAACCCCGGCAACGCCGCGGCAGCCGGGCGCGCGGCTTCGGTAATCGTGTCGCCGACCCGCGCCGCGTGAAGGTTCTTGACGCCGGCGACGACGAAGCCGACCTCGCCGGCCTCGAGGGTTTCGCGCTCGACGCGCTCGGGAGTGAACACGCCGAGGGTCTCGACTTGGTGCACTTCGCCGGCGGCCATGAACAACACCCGCTCCTTTCTCCTGAGGCGCCCGTCCATGATCCTGACCAGCGACACCACGCCGACGTAGACGTCGAACCACGAGTCCACGACCAGCGCTTTCAGCGGCTTCTCGGGGTCGCCCCGCGGCGGCGGCACTTGCGACACCAGGACGCGCAACAGCTCGGCGACCCCCTCGCCGGTCTTGGCGCTGACCGCAACCGCCTTTGACGCATCGAGGCCGATGATGTCCTCGATCTCACGCTTGACGCGCTCAGGGTCGGCGGCCTGCAGGTCTATCTTGTTCAGCACCGGCAACACCTCGAGGCCTTGCTCGATCGCGGTGTAGCAGTTTGCGATGCTCTGCGCCTCAACGCCCTGGGATGCGTCAACCACAAGCAACGCCCCCTCGCAGGCCGACAACGAACGCGAAACCTCGTAGCTGAAATCCACGTGCCCCGGCGTGTCTATCAGGTTCAGCGCGTAGTCGCGCCCGTCGTTCGCGTGATAGTCGAGCGCCACCGACTGCGCCTTGATCGTGATGCCGCGTTCGCGCTCGATGTCCATCGAGTCAAGCACCTGTTCGGACATCCTGCGCTCGCTCAATCCGCCGCAGATCTGGATAAAGCGGTCGGCGAGCGTGGACTTCCCGTGGTCTATGTGCGCAATGACGGAGAAGTTGCGGATGCGGTCAAGCGTCATATCGGGCCGCGACGAAAGCGCCGCACGAGGCTTATTCTTCGCTCGGGATTCTCATCGCCAAGAAACGGGTTCTCTTGTTGCGCATGACCAGCAACGTAATGAATTGGTCGCGCTGCAATTTCGGTATCAACGCGCGGAACTCCCGCACGTCGTCAAAATGCTGATTGTCCACCGCCAGCAACAGGTCACCCTCGACCACGCCGGCCCTCTCGGCCGGGCCGGGGCTTACCTCGGTCACCCTGACCGCCCCTCCCTTGATGCCGATTTCCTTGCGCTCCTGCTCGGACAGGTCGGCGAGCGACAAACCCAACGTCGTCCTTTCGCCGCCGCGTTCACCCGGCGAATCCAAGCCCTCCGGCAGCTTGCCGACCTTGACCTGCAACTCGACGAGTTCGCCGCCCCTGAGCACCTTGACCGCAACGCGCTTGCCGACTTCGGTGTGACCGACCAGCGGCGGCAGACCGCCGGCGCTCTCGACCTCGCGGCCGTCGAACTCGAGAATGACGTCGCCGACCTCGACGCCGCTCTCCTGCGCCGGGCTGTCGTCTATCAGCCCCGATACCAGCGCCCCTTGCGGCTTATCCATGCCGAAAGATTCAGACAACTCGCGCGTGACCTCTTGGATGTAGACCCCGAACCAGCCGCGGACGACTTCACCTTTCTCTTTCAACTGGCGCACCACGTGCATCGCGACTTCGATGGGAATCGCGAAAGACACGCCCATGAAACCGCCGGTATGGCTGTAAATCTGTGAATTGATGCCGACGACCTTGCCGTCCAAGTTGAACAGCGGGCCGCCCGAATTGCCCGGATTCACCGCGACGTCGGTCTGGATGAAAGGCACGTAGTTCTCGGAAGGCAGGCTGCGCCCGAGTGCGCTGACGATGCCCGCGGTGACCGAGTATTCAAAGCCGAACGGCGAGCCGATAGCGACCACCCACTGCCCCGGCTTCAGCCCCTCCGAAGAACCTAAGTCGACAACCGGCAACCCTTCGGCCTCGACCTTGAGCAAGGCGACGTCGCTTTTTACGTCGGTGCCGACCACTTCGGCGGACAGCTCGCGGCGGTCGTTGAGCCTGACGATAATCTCCTCGGCGTCCTTGACCACGTGGTAGTTGGTGATGACGAAACCGTCGCGCGAGATGATGAAGCCCGACCCGAGGGAGCGCGGATCGTGCGGCGCCTTATGCGGCGCGCCGTGCTTGCCGAAAAAGTCCTTGAAGAACTCATACCACGGATGGTCTTTCGGAATATCGGGAAACGGCGTCCCGTCGAGCGAGTCCTGTTTCGGTTTCTGGCGCGTGCTGCTGACGTTGACCACGGCACCCGCTTGTTTCTCGACCAGCGGCGAAAAATCCGGCAACTGAGCCGAAGCAACGCCGGCGGCGGCCAGCGCGATACCTGAGGAAAATACCAAAGCACAAAGTCTCGTCATCCGTCTCCTCCCCTCGACGGCCCCTTGACGGCCCCTTGACGGCAACTCCCGTCCGAACGCCGAAACGTCGTTGCACCGCGAAGATAAAATCACCGAAAGCGTCGAAATGCCGTCGGGTTGCCGCCATAATAACAAGAAAACTGCACCCGCCTGCCTTTAACCGGCCCTTTTGCCCGCACCCGGCAGCAAGCCGACTCGGGCAGACGCGTCGCCGGCACGGGCAGCAAAGAGCTTGGGGGCGAAGACTTGTTCGCTCGGTGCGGGAGACGCCTCGGGAAAGTCGGCGGCGAAAGACAAGGGCCCCAAGGCCACAACCAAGGCCGCGTCCCCGCTTGCCCGCACCCATTGGATAGGGAACTATATACAGAAGTTGACCGGAACCCCCATATCAACTCGACGCTTCATAGCCCGGCCAACGTCGCCGGCTCCACGTCCAGCTGCCCCGTTCCCGAAGGCCGACCCGCCTATTTGAGGGCGGATATCGACGGGGCTGTAGGGCTCCGTTGCAAAATGCAAGTTGTCAACTTATGTATATTTAAGTCCCATTAGATAATTGACTATGCTCCCGATTTGTCGGGTAATTCGGAATCATGACGCCTGATTCAACCGCTTCGGCACGGACTGCCGCCGGTCGCGCCGGCGACTGCGACGTACTCATCATCGGCGGCGGCGCCGCGGGCCTGAGCCTCGCGCTGCGACTGCCCGAAACCCTGGCGGTGCGCTTGCTGCTCAAGGGCGACGCGTCACAAAGCAACACCTACTACGCCCAGGGCGGCATCTCCGCGGTGCTCAGCGACGGTGATTCGCTGCAAGCCCACGTCGAGGACACGATGAACGTCGGCGCCGGGCTATGTTCACGCGAAGTGGTGCAGAAAGTCGTCGAGGAGGGGCCGCGGATGATCCGCTGGCTGCAAGAGACGGGCGTGCACTTCACCCGGAACGACGACGACCGGGACCTCCTCCACCTCACCCGCGAAAGCGGGCACAGCCACCGCAGGGTCGTACACAGCGACGACCGCACCGGCGAGGTGATCCAGAACTCGCTGTTCGGCAAAGTCCGCGAGCGCGACAACGTCGAAATCGTCCCCAACGCGATTGCGGTGGATTTGATCACCGACGGCGGCACCTGCTTCGGTGCCTACGTTCTGCAGACGGAAGACCCGGCGCGCAGCGGCAAAATCCTGCGCTTTACCGCCGGCGCGACGGTGCTCGCAACCGGCGGCGCGGGCAAGGTCTATCTCTACACCAGCAACCCCGACGGTGCCACCGGCGACGGTATCGCAATGGCGTGGCGCACGGGTTGCCGCGTCGCCAACATGGAATTCATCCAGTTTCACCCGACCTGCCTGTTCCACCCGCAGGCGAAATCCTTCCTCTTGAGCGAAACCTTACGCGGCGAAGGCGCCAAACTACTGCTGCCGGACGGCAGTGAATTCATGTATCGTTTCGACCCTCGCGGCGCCCTCGCGCCGCGCGACGTCGTCGCCCGCAGCATAGACCACGAGATGAAACGCCTCGGCATAGACTGCGTTTATCTCGATATTTCGCATCGCCCGGCCGAGTTCATCACTTCGCGCTTCCCCTCGATTTACCGGCGCTGCCTCGAGCTCGGCTGCGACGTCACCAAGCAACCGGCACCGGTGGTACCCGCCGCGCATTACATCTGCGGAGGCGTGATGACCGACCTCAGGGGGCGCACCGACCTCGACGGACTGTACGCCGTCGGCGAGACCGCCTGCACCGGACTGCACGGCGCCAACCGCATGGCCAGCAACTCGCTGCTCGAGTGCGTCGCGCTCGCCAAGTTCGTCGCGGAGGACCTCGCGGCACGCGCCGCGCCGCGCGTACCGACGACGATCCCCGACTGGGACGAAAGCCGCGTCACCGAATCCGACGAGGAAGTCGTTATCTCGCACAGCTGGAAAGAACTGCGCCGCGTGACGTGGGACTACGTCGGCGTGGTACGAACCGAGAAACGCCTGCAACGGGCACAGCGACGCATCGAGCTGCTGCTCGCCGAGGTCGACGAGCATTACCGGCGGTTTCGCGTCACCGGCGACTTCATCGAGCTGCGCAACCTGATTACCGTCGCGAGCCTGATCGTGAACTCGGCGTTGTCCCGGCGCGAAAGCCGCGGCTTGCACTACATGCAGAACTATCCCGAGACCGACCCCGCGCTCGACGGCAAAAGCACCGTGCTGACGCCACCGCAAAGAGCCGGCGAACGCCGAACTTCCTGACTTTCCGGTGCCGCGACGTGATTCCCCGGAGTTCGTATCGGGCGCTGAACGAGCCGCAACCCATACAGGTGTTTGTCCCTTCCGCCGGGATTGGTTAGGGATTTATATACCCTTATGCCCCAAGGCTTTAACCCGCAAGGGCTTGATGAGCAGATAGTAAAATAAGAACGTGAAGACACACCGCACAATCCGTTACGGTAATGGGGCAACCGGACGTGGAGACGGCGACGTTGATCGGCCCGTGAAGCGTCAAATTGATGCGAGAGTCCTTGGGGCTCATCGTATATAATTCCCGGCTTTATGATTGCCGTCGCCGAACCAAACCACCCGGAGGACCACACAAAATGTCACTGACGCCGCAACAACTCGAAGCGTTGATGGAGAAAAAAAACAAGATGCGCCGTCAAGCGTACGACGCACGAAAGGCCCAAGAGAACAAAGACGAAATCAGCGCGACAATCTGTGAGAAGTTCATCCGACTGCCCGAATACCAAGCCGCCTCGGTGGCGATGTGGTACATCGACTGCCGCTCCGAGACCCGCACCAAGCCGCACCTGCAAAAGGAAATCGAAACCTCCGGCAAGAAAATCATCGTCCCCTACTGCACCGAAGATGAAAACGGCGAAAACAAACTCGGCTTGTGGCGCCTCGACGACTTCGACGAGCTGATCGTCGGCAAGTGGAACATCCTGGAGCCGCCGCGCGACCGCTGGGGCGACCCCGAGAAGGAAGTCGAGCCTGAGGCTTTGGACCTCGTGATGGTGCCGGGCGTCGGCTTCGACCGCAACGGCGGACGCATGGGCAACGGTCAAGGGTATTACGACCGCCTGCTCGAAAGGGTTCGCCCCGACTGCCCCTTGATTGCAATCTGCTACGAGTCGCAGCTGTTCGACGAGATCCTGGTCGGGCCGCACGACGTCTTCATGGACAAAGTGATTACCGAGAAAGACGTCTACACGGGCAAGGGAAGAGGTTGATGAGCGCCGTCGTTGACGACACTTACGCCGAAGCGTTCAAGAGCATTCACGTCGAGTTTTTGATCACGGCGAAAAACCGCGTCTGGCTCGATCACGCGGTCAACGCCTGCACCGGCAACGCGTCGAGCTCGATCCTGTGCGACTGCGAGGGCGGTCTCGACCGCTACGTCGGCCGCGGCGGCGACGAAAGCTTCAAGACGCCCGACGGACGCCCCGGCGCCGTGGTCCAACTGCACGTGCCGCGGTTCTGGAAAGACCGCGTCGAGCGGCTCGAAAAAGCCGCGCTGGTACGCATCAGCCAGAACGTGCTGACCTGCCCGACCGCGGCGTGTTTCAACTTGATCGACTCCGAGGACTACTACCGGATGGGACGCAAGGTCGCTTATTTCGGCAACGGCCGCCAGAAGCGCGTCGAGCGTTTCGGACGGAAGATGTGGTGGATCCCGATTCTCGGCGGCGAGTTCATCCTCGACCGGCGCCTCGGCTACGCCGACGGGCTGATGGGGGGCAACCTGTGGTTCTTCGGCGAAGACGTGGACCCGGCGCTCGCGGCGGCCGAGAAAGGCGTCGAGGCAATCCTGCCGGTGGCGGGCGTAATCACGACCTTCCCCGGCGGCGTCGCCGGCAGCGGCTCGAAAGCCGGCAGCAAGTACGATTTCACCGTCGCGAGCACCTACGAGAAGTTCTGCCCGCTGCTGCAGGACGAGCCGGACGTCGAAGGCGGACTGCCCGACGGCGTCAACTCGGTGATGGAAATCATCATGAACGGCCGCGATATGGACTGCATCATCGAGGCGACTCAGGCGGCGATCGCCGCGTCGAAAGACACTCCCGGACTGACGATGATCTCCGCGGGCAACTACGGGGGACGCCTCGGCAAAAGCTTCATCTACTTGCATCCGGACAAGCAACCGGCACGCGACGCCTGAATTCCCGACCGAACCATGACCCGCCCGGCGACCGCGGCCTCGGCTGCCCAAAGCGCAAAGATTCTCGACGGCAACGCAGTCGCCGACAAGATTCAAGCGCGCGTCGCCGAACAACTCAAAAACGCCGGCAGCCCGGCGATTACGCTCACCACCGTGCTGGTCGGCGAGAACGCGCCGAGCAAGCTCTACGTCAACCTGAAGACCAAGCGCGCCAAAGCCGCCGGGTTGACGCCTCGGCTGATCGAGATGCCCGACGACACGACCCAAGCCCAGCTCGAACGACGGCTCACCGAACTTGCGAACGACGACTCGGTGCACGGCATCCTGTTGCAACTGCCGCTGCCCGACGGCCTCGACGCACGCGCCGCCCTGGAAATCCTGCCGCCGGAGAAAGACGTGGACGGGCTGACCTGCGCCAACCTCGGCGCGTTGACTTGCGGTGCACCGGGACTCGTGCCGTGCACGCCGCTCGGGGTGATGCGCATCCTCGAACACTACGACGTCCCGACCTCGGGCCGGCGCGCGGTCATCGTCGGGCGCTCGTACCTGGTCGGGCTGCCGCAAGCCCTGCTGCTGGCGCGCAAGGGCGTTGACGCGACGCCGATGGTGTGTCATTCGCGCACCCGGGCGCTGAACGAAACCTGCCGTACGGCCGACGTCCTGATTGCCGCGACCGGCGCACCCGGGCTGATTACCGCCGACTGCGTCAAACCCGGCGCCGCCGTGATTGACGTCGGGGTCACCCACACCGACAAAGGCATACGCGGCGACGTCGCGTTCGAGGAGGTGTCCGAGGTCGCGGGCTGCATCAGCCCGATGCCGGGCGGCACCGGCCCGACAACCGTCGCCTGCCTGATCGAAAACACGCTGACGGCGGCGAAAATGCAGGGCGCAGTCTGAACGCCCGGACGCCCGAGCGGGACGAACATCCCCGCCGGGGGGATGCCTTGAACCGCCACTTGCGGCATAATTCCCGCTTCTGCCGGATGGAACGCGGGTTCCGACGCAGCGAACCAGAAAAATCAGCGAAACGACCGTCTCGGATGAGGAATCCCGCGGAGCGTTGTTTGCACGAACCGGCTGACGCGCAATAAATTAAATTCATTGCATTATGGGGGGTGCCCCCAACCGCCGCTTGCGGCATAATCGCCGTTCTCGCCCGGCCACTGCCGGCGGAACCATCAACACTGACTTAACCAAACACTAGGAAAACAAACATGCCAGGACGCAACTTTCTATACGTGCCGGGGCCGACCAATCTCCCGGCGTCCATCGACAACGCGATGAGGGTTCCGCAGGAGGACCATCGCCGCCCCGACATGCACAAGCTGACAAAACCGTTGTTCAAGGGGCTCAACCAAATCTTCAAGACCGAAAAAGGACAGTCGTTCATCTTTCCGGGGTCGGGCACCGCCGGATGGGAAGTCGCACTGACGAACACCCTGTCGCCGGGGGACAAGGTGCTGACCGCCCGTTTCGGGCAGTTCAGCCATCTGTGGATAGACCTCGCTCAGCGCATCGGTCTCGACGTCGAGTTCTTCGACGAGCCGTGGGGCACGGGCTTTCCGCTGGACAAGCTCAAAAAACGCCTCAAGGAAGACGTCCGCCACAAAATCAAAGGCGTGATGGTGTGCCAGAACGAGACCGCGACCGGCGTGACCAGCGACGTGCGCGGCGTGAGGCGCGTGCTCGATCAAGCCAAACACCCGGCGATGCTCTACGTGGACGGGGTCAGTTCGATTGCGAGCATAGACTTCCGCATGGACGAGTGGAAAGTGGACGTCGCGGTGAGCGGTTCGCAAAAAGGGTTCATGTTGCCCGCGGGACTCGCGCTCACGTGTTTCAGTCGCAGGGCGTTGCGCGCCAGGAAAAAAGCGAAGTGCGCAAGATGCTATCTCGACGTCGAAGACCACATCGCAACCAACAAGGACGGATTCTTCCCCTACACGCCTTCGATCCCGTTGCTCTACGGGCTGAAAAAATCACTGGAACTGCTGCTCGAGGAAGGACTCACCCAAATCTTCAGACGCCACCACCACCTCGCCGAAGGGGTGCGCCAGGCGATTTGGGCGTGGGGCCTGAAAACCTGCGCGAAAGAACCGAAGTGGCATTCGGACACGGTGACGGCAATCGTGGTGCCGCCCAGCCGGGACGCGCGCAAGGTCATAGATATCGCCTACCACCGCTACAACCTCTCGCTCGGCGCGGGGCTTTCGCAGCTGGCGGGCAAGGTGTTCCGCATCGGCCACCTCGGAGACCACAACGAGCTGTCCATCCTCGCGGCGATTGCGGGCACCGAAATGGCGATGCGCGACGCGGGCATGAGAATCACCGCCGGCGTCGGCGTCGCCGCCGCGGAGGAACACTTCCGCGGCTCCTCGGTGCCGAAGAAGAAGTCCGCGGCGAAAAAGAAGCCCGCACCGAAGAAGAAGAGCCGTTGATCGGCGCAACCGAGGCAAGACCATGAGCCACACCCGATACGAACCCGCAACCGCCCGCGTGCAACGCAGCGAACTCGCGGTGCCGGCGTCCAACCCCGGAATGATGGAAAAGGCGCTGAAGTCGGACGCCGACTACGTCTTCCTCGATCTTGAAGACGCGGTCGCACCCGACGACAAGCCCCAAGCGCGCAAGAACGCGATCGAGGCGCTCAACGACCTCGACTGGAAAGGCGCCGGCAAAACGGTTTCGGTGCGCATCAACGGTCTTGACACGCATTACATGTACCGCGACGTGGTGGACGTGGTCGAGCAAGCCGGCGAACACCTCGACACGATACTCGCCCCGAAGGTCGGCGTACCGGCCGACCTCTACGCAGTGGACATGATGGTGACCCAGATCGAAGAAGCGATGAAGCTCAAGCACCGCATCGGACTTGAAGCACTGATCGAAACCGCGCTCGGCATGGCCAACGTCGAAGCAATCGCCGCGGCGCGCGGCGACCGCCTCGAAGCCCTGCACTTCGGCGTCGCCGATTACGCGGCGAGCAACCGTGCGCGCACGGTCAACATCGGCGGGCTCAATCCCGACTATCCGGGTGACCAGTGGCACGCGGCGATCAGCCGCATGACCGTCGCCTGCCGCGCCTACGGATTGCGCCCGATAGACGGGCCGTTCGGCGACTTCAAGGACCCCGACGGCTACGTGCTCGCGGCGAAACGCGCCGCGGCGCTCGGCGTCGAAGGCAAATGGGCGATCCACCCGTCACAGATCGAATTGGCGAACGAGGTGTTCTCGCCGCCGCCCGCCGAGGTCGAGAAGGCGCGCAGAATCCTCGAGGAGCTCGACAAAGCGGCGCGTGAAGGACGCGGCGCGGCGTCGCTCGACGGCAAGATGATCGACGCCGCGTCGGCGCGCATGGCCGAAAACGTCGTGCGCACCGCCGACGCGATCGCCGCCAAATAACCGAGGAGACAAGCGGCAAGACGATGAACATCCACGAATACCAAGCCAAGGAGTTGCTCGCCGCGCACGGAGTACGCATCTCTCCGGGCAGAATCGCCTTCAGCCCGGAACAAGCCGTCGTCGGCTACCGCTCGCTCGCGGCCGAAAAATGCGTGGTCAAGGCGCAGGTGCACTCGGGCGCACGCGGCAAGGCCGGCGGCATCATCACGTGCAACAGCGACCGCGAGGTCGCCAAAGCCGCCGACAAGCTGATCGGCACGCGCCTGGTCACCCACCAGACCGGCCCGCAAGGCAAGATCGTCGAGAAAGTGTACGTTGAAGCCGCAACCGAAGCCGAGCACGAGATTTACGCGGCTTTCGTGGTGGACCGCGCGAGCGAACGCGTGGTTGCGGTGATTTCCTCCGAAGGCGGCATGGAAATCGAGGAAGTCGCGGCGAAAAACCCGGGAGCGATTACCCGGATCCCGGTGGACCCGGCGGTCGGCTTGACCGGCTTTCAGGCACGTGAACTCGCGTTCTCACTCGAACTGTCCGGGGACCTGATCGGCCAGGCCGTCACCGCCTTGACCGCCTGCTACGAAGTATTGATCGGGCTCGACGCCAACATGGTCGAAATCAATCCGCTGGTGGTCACGCGCGAGAAACGCCTGCTCGCGCTCGACGCGAAAATCAACTTTGACGACAACGCGCTGTTCCGCCACCCCGAAATCACCGAACGGCGCGATAAATCACAAGAAGACCCGCGCGAGACCCGTGCTTCCGACCACGATCTGAACTACGTCGGCCTTGACGGCAACATCGGCTGCATGATCAACGGCGCCGGCCTGGCGATGGCGACGATGGACATGATCAAGCACGCCGGCGGCGAACCCGCGAACTTCCTCGACATCGGCGGCGGCGCGTCGCCCGAGCGCGTCGCAAAGGCATTCGAGCTGGTGCTCGAGGACAGCAGCGTGAAAGCCCTGCTGGTCAACATCTACGCCGGAATCAACCGCTGCGACTGGATCGCCGAAGGCATCATCAAGGCGGTCGAGAAGCTCGAGGTCAACGTGCCGTTGATCGTGCGCTTGTCGGGCACCAACGTCGAACTCGGCAGAAAGATGCTCGACGAAAGCAATTTCCCGATTATTTTAGCCACCAACTTGGGCGAAGCCGCGCACCAGGCGGTCAAGGCAGCGAACTGAGGAAAGCCGTGTCAATCCTTATCGACGAACACAACAAAGTCATCATTCAAGGCTTCACCGGGCGTATCGGCTCGTTTCACGCCAAGGAAATGATGGAGTACGGTACCAACGTGGTCGGTGGCGTGACGCCGGGCAAGGGCGGTCAAGCCCATCTCAACAAGCCGGTGTTCAACACCGTCAAGGAAGCGGTTGCCGCCACCGGCGCCGACACCAGCATCGTGTTCGTGCCCGCGGCGGCGGCGGCGGATTCGATCATGGAAGCCGCCGACGGCGGCATCCGCTACTGCGTTGCAATCACCGACGGCATACCGACGCTCGACATGATGAAGGTCAAACGCTTCATGCGCCGCTACAAACGCGAACATAAGATGATCCTGACCGGCCCCAACTGCGCGGGCACGATCACGCCGGGCAAGGCCTTGCTCGGCATCATGCCCGGGCACATTTACGAACCCGGCGAAATCGGCGTGGTCGCCCGCTCGGGTACGCTCGGCTATGAAGCCGCGTCGCAGATGAAAGCCGCCGGCATCGGCATCTCCACCAGCGTCGGCATCGGCGGCGACCCGATCAACGGCAGCTCGCACCGCGACGTCCTCGAACTGTTCGAGGCCGACGAGCAAACCAAGGCGGTGATGATGATCGGTGAAATCGGCGGACCGCAGGAAGCCGAAGCCGCCGAGTACATCCGCGACCGGATGAGCAAGCCGGTAATCGCTTACATCGCGGGCCTCACCGCTCCGAAAGGGCGGCGCATGGGGCACGCGGGCGCAATCATCTCGGGCAAGGGCGAAAGCGCCGCGGAGAAGGTCGAAATCCTCGAGGAGGCCGGCGCGGTGATCGTGCCGAACCCTTCGGATCTGGGATCAACCATGGAAAAAGTTATCAAGGGGCTTTAAAGAATGAACAACAAAACCGTCATAGTCACACGGCGCTGGCCCGCCGTGGTCGAGGAAGAACTCAAGCATATATGCGACGACGTCCGACTCAACGAGGACGACCATCCCTTGTCGAAAGACGAGCTCAAAGACGCGTTGCGCAGCGCCGAATGCGTGTTGCCGACCGTCACCGACCCGTTCGACGCCGAAGTTCTCGGCGTCTCCGAGATGCGCTGCAAATTCCTCGGCAACTTCGGGGTCGGCTTCAACCATATCGACCTCGACGCGGCCAAGTCCGCGGGGCTGATAGTCACCAACACGCCGGAAGTGCTGACCGACTGCACCGCCGATATCGCGATGACGCTGTTGCTGACGGTCGCACGACGCATCGGCGAAGGAGAACGCCACGTCCGCGCGCAGGCGTGGGAAGGCTGGCGTCCGACGCACATGCTCGGCACCAAGGTCACCGGCAAAACCCTGGGGCTGGTCGGCTTCGGGCGCATTGCCCAAGCCGTAGCGAAAAAAGCGCACTTCGGTTTCGGCATGAAAATCATCTACCACGACCCGTTCGAGGTGCCGGCCGAAGTGGCGAAAAAGTACGACGCCGAAAGCTGCGCTTCGGTCGAAGAACTGCTGCCGAAAGCCGACTTTATTTCGCTGCATTGCCCAGGCGGCAAACAGACTTACCACTTGATCAACCGTGAACGGCTGGCGCTGATGAAGCCGTCGGCCTACCTGATCAACACCGCACGCGGCGACGTCGTGGACAACCAGGCTTTGATCGCCGCGCTAGACAAAAAAAGCATCGCCGGCGCGGGCCTCGACGTGTACGAAGGCGAACCCGCCCTGGACCCGGGCTTTCTGAAGCTCGAGAACGCGGTATTGCTGCCGCACCTCGGCAGCGCGTCGCTCGAAACGCGGATTGCGATGGGGCGGCGGGTGCTGGAAAACCTCAGCGCCTACCTCGCCGGCAAGGAACCCGGAGACAGAGTGGCCTGAGAGGCGGCTCCCGGCGGAACCGCACTTCGCCCTGCCTCGCCTCCGGAACGCGCGGCCAATCCCGTGGCGAGCACCCACCATCGCGCAAGTGACCGGCGAGACGCCTACCTCGAACCGGTCAAGCCCAGCGGTGCGTTCGCCCGCGAGGAAATCAGCCAGCGGTCGGTCGCCTACGCCTCAGGCATCCTGAAACTGTTCCGTAGCTTGCTGCTCGACGTCATCCGTCGCCGCCAACCGGATATCGAAGCCTCGTTCACCGGCGAAGCGACGCCGCAAAGCGACGCCGACCTGCTGTACACCCTGCAAGCGCGCGGGATATGGTTCCAGCTGCTGAACATCCTCGAGCAGAACGCGACGATCCGCCGCCGCCGCGACATCGAAACCTCCCTCGGCGCCGAGTGCAACGACGGCACGTTCATGCACCTGTTCTCTCAGGCGCGCAAAAAAGGCATCGCCGCGGCGACCGTGCAAACCTTGCTCGACGACGCGCTGATCCAGCCGGTCATCACCGCGCATCCGACCGAGGCGAAGCGCATCACCGTCCTGCAGATCCACAGACGCATCTACCTGCTGATCAAGGAGCTCGAATTGACGCGATGGACGCCGCGCGAACGCAACCAGCTGATTATGCGTTTGCACGACGAGATAGACCTGTTGTGGATGACCGGTGAGATCCGGTTGGAAAAGCCCTCGGTCGAAGACGAAATCGCGTGGGGGAATCACTTCTTCCGCAGCTCGCTGTTCGAAGCGGTCACCGTCGTGCACGAACAGCTCGCCCGGGCACTTGCGAGCCATTACCCCGAGGCGGCGGCTGAAGCCGTGCCGTTGCTGCGTTTCGGCTCGTGGATCGGCGGCGACCGCGACGGCAACCCGTTCGTCACCGTCGAAACCACGCGCAGAGCTCTGTTCACCTACCGTGCAACCAGCCTGAACAATCTGAAAACCGAAATGGAGACGTTGCTCGGGCACCTGAGCATCGCCGCCCACACGATCGAAGTGCCGGATTACTTCAGACGGCGTCTCGACGAGATGCTCGACGCCGCCGGTGAACGCGAAGCGATGGAGAAGCGCAACCCCGGCGAACTGTTCCGCCAATACGCGCGCTGCGTCATCATCAAGCTCGATAAAACCGCGGCGGCGGCCGAAAAACACCTGCCCGCGGGAAGCGGCGGCGGTTATCTCGACGCCGAGGAACTGTGCGACGACCTCGAGGTCATCCACCGTTGCTTGCACGACGTCGCCGCCGGAGGTCTCGCCCGCCGCTACGCGCTGCGTCTGATTCGCGTCGCACGCACCTTCGGCTTTCGCGCCGTAAGCCTCGATCTCAGGGAGAATTCAACCCTGATCAACCGAGCTTTAGCGGAGATTCTGGAAAAGACGGGGCGACGGCCGCCCGAGGACGACGCCGAATACCTCAAGTGGGCGTCCGAATTGCTCGACGCGCCGAGCACGGGCGAAGACGAAATCAAGGAAAACGACTTGTCCGCGCAGACCGCCGAAACCTTCAAGCTGTTCCGCTTGATTGCCGAAGTCGCCGATTGTCTCGACGTGCACGCAATCGGCAACTTCATCCTGAGCATGACACATTGCGGCGCGGACGTTGTGAACGTCTACTTGCTCGCGAAGTTCGCCGGGCTGTTCGACAACGCCGGCAGATGCCGCATCGCCGTCGTGCCGCTGCTCGAAACCATCGAAGACTTGCGCAAAGGTCCCGGTGTCTTAGAGGAGATCCTGCAGACGCCGGCGGTGCGGCGCACGCTCGGCGGAAAGCAGGAAATCATGGTCGGATACTCCGACTCCAACAAAGACGGCGGCTTCGTTTGTTCGAATTGGGAAATCAGCAAGGCGCAACAACGGCTGCATGCCGTCGGACGCAAACTCGAGGTTGCGACGTCGTTCTTTCACGGCCGCGGCGGCTCAAGCAGTCGCGGCGGCGCCCCCACCGACGAAGCCGTCGCCGCGCAGCCGCCGTTCACGATCAACGGCAAGATGCGCGTAACCGAACAAGGCGAGGTGGTGTCGGCAAAGTTCGCCAACCTCGGCATCGCCGAGTATCAGCTGGAAATGCTGTGCGCGTCGGCTCTCGGCCACAGCCTGCTCTCGGGCGTCGACAAGCAGCTGACGCCGAACGATGAATTCGACGCCGCGATGGAGGCGACGTCGTCGGCTTCATTCACGGCTTACCGCAGCTTGGCCGACCAGCAGGGACTGGTCGAGTTCTACCACGCGGCGAGCCCGGTCAAGGAGTTGGCGCTGTTGAAGATAGGGTCGCGTCCGGCACAACGCTTCGGCGCCGGTACGCTTGAAGATTTGCGCGCGATCCCGTGGGTGTTCGCGTGGTCGCAGAACCGGATGATGGCGCCGGGCTGGTTCGGTTTCGGGTCGGCGGTGCAGGCGCTCGCGTCCGAAAGCCGCGACGGAATCAAGCTGCTGCGCACGATGCTCAAGGAACATC
The DNA here is from genome assembly GCA_964347615.1 of uncultured Chromatiales bacterium. Classification (GTDB taxonomy): domain Bacteria; phylum Pseudomonadota; class Gammaproteobacteria; order Poriferisulfidales; family Oxydemutatoraceae; genus CAYFZO01. Next base: position 41,095 of record CAYFZO010000011.1, on the reverse strand, counting down.
CGCCGTTTCGCCTGATCGCCAACGAAGTCGAAAAGACCCTGCCGCAGGTCAACCTCGAAATCGCCGCCGCCTACGCGGCGCTGGTGCCCGACGCCGCCGTGCGCAACAGAATCTTCAGCCTGATCGAGGACGAGTACCGCCTGAGTACCGAGATGCTGCTCAAAATCACCGAGAAGCAACGTCCGGGAGAAAGATTTCCGCGTTTCAGCCGGCGCCTCGAAAGGCGCCTGCCGATGGTCAATCAAGCCGGATTCGAACAAGTACGCTTGATTTCCGAGTTGCGCAGCATGGACGCGGGTGACCAAGACGAGCAGAACCGCCAGGAAAAACTGGTCGCTTTGTTGCTTTCGATCAACTGCGTCGCCGCCGGACTCGGTTGGACCGGATAAACGCCGTAATCATCCACTCGGCGGCCTCGTCGAGACCCTGAAATCAGAGACGTTTCCCGTCCGGCGACGCGTGCAAAAGCCTTTCGGCTTCCTCCAGGTAGCGGCGACAAACCCGCTCCGGGCGAAAACGTTCCAAAACCGTCTTGTCAACCGCGGGCTTCTCCTTCAGAACCTCTCGTATCTTGTCGCTGAGCGCTTTCTCGTCTCCCACCGGAATCAGCCACTTTTGCATGTCGCCCCTCAGAATCTCCCGCGGGCCGTGAGGGCAGTCCGTAGAGACGACGGGAGTGCCGCAGGCTATCGCTTCCGCAACCGCATTGGGTAAACCCTCGTAATCGGACGAACACACCAGAAGTCGGGCTTTTCTTACGTAAGGATATGGATTTCGTTGAAACCCGAAGAAATGAACCTTGTGCCGAATACCCAACTCGGAGACGATATTCTTGAGTGCACGAACGCCGTATCCGGTACCCAGAAAAACCAGATCCTCTTCTATCTTCGAACGCGCGTAAGCACGTATCAGCAAATCGAACCTTTTTTGCCCGGCCACTCTTCCGACGGCGATGATATAGCGTTCCGGCACGGGCTGCTCCGGCGCCTGCCGGGCAAGAGATTCAATTCGGTCAACGTCAATGGGATTGTAGACACAGGCAACGTTGCCTTCAGGCACTCCAAAGTTCTCCTCGAGGTCTTTTTTCACGCCCTCGGAAACCGTAAAAATCTTTCTGTTCTTAAGCGCCTTGGAAATCATCCTGCGTGCTGCCCACGGAGGCGGCAGTCTGGAAACCCCGTCGCCGGGGTCAAAAATAGAACGGAACAACGCGATACGGACAAAGATAATGCATGACTTCGGTAAGGCGCAAAAACCGAAGTGGTCAAATCGATGGAAAAAGACAAGATCATAATGATCGAGCCTTAACTTGCGTTTCAATTGTCGTAAGACGAGCGGGGCCGACAGAAAAGAGTACAAATAATTCCCGATATAATGACGGATATATCTCCAGAAAACGCGGCTCATGAAACCGCCTTGAGGAAGACCGAAGAAATTGATTCTCTTCAAATTCACTTCAGGCGGAAAATCAGAGCTTGTGTATCCACCGAGCCAATAAACAAGATCTACTTCGTGCCCGGCAGAGATGAAAAACCTTGACATGGTGGTAACCGACCTATAAGGGCCCGTTTCGGGCGTGAGAAATCCCATGACTTGCAGTATTTTCATCAGGCCAGCCGGAACAAATCAGCGAAAAGAACGATAAACCTCTTCGATGCGGTCGAGACAACGCCCGGCGATGACCGAACGCTTCATCTTCAGGGTCGGCGTGAGCATGCCGTTGTCAACGCTCCACGGCTCCTCGACGAAGATAAACCGCCTTACCCGGGCGTACGCCGGGAAGTTCTCCAGCCGTTTCGACGAACGCCGCCTGAGAGCGACGGCGGCGGATTCGCCGTCCTTGTACTCGCGTAACCGCTCGGGGTCGGCTACGACGCACGCCACCAAGAACGGACGGCCTTCGCCGTACACCATCACCTGAGAAACCAACGGGTCTTCGAGCAGGGCTTGCTCGACGTCGGCGGGCGGCACTTTCTCGCCGTTGCCCAACACGATGATCTCCTTGATGCGTCCCACAATGTACAACCTGCCGTCGGCGTCGGCGCGCGCCTTGTCGCCGGTGTGAAACCAACCGTCCTCGTCTATCGCGCGCCGCGTCACCTCGGGGAGATTCCAATAGCCGCGCATCACGTACTCCCCGCGCGTAAGCAGCTCGTCGTCGGCGCCGATCTTGACTTCGACCCCGGGCAAAGGGAAACCGATGCTTTCCGGCACGTTGTTCTCAGGCAAGTTGACCGACAACACCGGACTGGTCTCGGTCAAACCGTAGCCTTGACAGACCGGCACCCCGAGCGCAAGAAACGTGCGGGCGACCGCGGGCGGCATCGGCGCACCGCCGCTGATTGCATAACGTACGCGACCGCCGAATATGCCGCGGACGCGCGCCGCCGTGGCACGGTCGAGCGCCGGCCACGCAAAACGACGCAAAAGATCGGATTCCCGGCGGCGACCGACCGCGACCGCAAGATTGAACAACGCACGGCGCAACGGCGATGCACTCAGCTTCGCCTCGATCTTGTTGAACACCTGTTCATAGATTCTCGGCACCGAAATCAGCACCGTCGGCTTGAATCTCGCAACGTCTTCCATCAACGTCGCGACCGACCTTGCAAACGCGACCTCTGCACCGACCAGCGCCGTCAGGTAATAGCCGGCGGTCCTCTCGAACATGTGCGACAGCGGCAGGAAAGAAACCAATACGTCGCCGGCATCGACGTCGGCGACTTGGCTCGACGCCTGCGTGTTTTTGAGAATGTTCGCGTGCGTGAGCATCACGCCCTTCGGCGGCCCCGTGGTGCCCGAGGTATAAACAATCGTGGCGAGATCACCGCCGGTGTGACCGCCTGCGACGGGAACCGCCGCGCCGGCGCGTGAAAGCCAGTCGTCGAGCGCGATGAACCGCTTATCTTCGTCAAGCTCCTTGACGTCGACGAGACACACGACTTGTTCCAACGCCGGCAGCTCGTCCAGCACGCTTCTGATCTTCGCGGCTTGCCGCTCGTTGCCGACCACGACGAGACGCGCACCGGAGTCGCGCAGAACGTGGGCGCAGTTCTTCGCGTTGTCTTCGCTGAACAACGGCACGGTCACCAACCCCAGCGAAAGCGCCGCTTGGTCGAAAAAGACCCATTCGACGCAGTTGGGCAACATCACCGCGACCCGGTCGCCGGGCGACGGCGCATCCTGCTGAAACGCGCTTCTCCAGCACTCGACTTCACCGGCGACCTCACCCCACCGCCAAGCCCGCCACGCGCCGCTGGCGGCGTCGAATTGATGGTAGGCGGTCGCTTGCGGCGTCCGTTCAACCCGCAGACGAAACAGCCCGTCCAACGTGGTCGCTTCGGAAGCGGTGTTTTGAAGTTCGTTCATCAGGAAGCGTCCGGAAAGGCAATGAGCCAAGCCTCGAGTCGCCTATAATAGCAGCGCGCACAACGGCGCGGTTTAAGTGCGCGGGCGAAACCGTCGTTTCTCGGCACGGGATGGAAACCGACTCATGAGCTTTGATCGGTTTCAGCCGCGATTCTCCGCAGGCACAAACGAACCTTTACCGTTGCACCCCCGCCCGTGGGCTTAGGTTGCCCGAAACAACAAGACGAAACCGACTGTCAGTATGCAAGACCGGGAAACAACGATGAAACGCTGGAGCGACCGAGTTCTGGCACCGGCGAACTGCCGTTATTCGCCGCTCAGCGGCGACGCAAGCTTCCGCCGCTACTTCCGCGTCGAATGCGGAGAAGGCCGCCGCTACGTGCTGATGGACTCGCCGCCCGAGAAAGAAGATCCCGCCCCTTTCGTCGAAGTCACGCGGCGGTTTCTGGAGAACGACGTGCGTGCGCCGCGGATCTACCACGCCGACCTCGCCCGAGGTTTCCTGCTGATGGAAGACTTCGGCGATCAGCTGTATCTCAACCGACTCGAGCGTTCCGATCGTGACCACGTCGCCGACGTCCTGTACCGCGCGGCGATAGACACGCTGATAAAAATACAACGAACCGACTACAACGGACTGCCCGCTTTCGACGCCGACGCGATGATGGAAGAAATGCACCTGTTCACCGATTGGCTGCTCGGCAAGCACTTGGACGCGCCCCCGGACGCGCAAACGCGACGAATCTACGAAAGCGCCTTCGAGCGGCTTGTCGAGAACGCACTGGCACAGCCGCAGACTTTCGTTCATCGGGACTACCACTCAAGAAACCTGGTCGTGATCGAAGAGGGGGAAGCGCCCGGCGTGCTCGACTATCAGGACGCGGTCGTCGGGCCGATCAGCTACGACCTGGTCTCGCTGCTCAGAGACTGCTACGTCGCGTGGCCACGGGAAGACGTCGCGCACTGGCGGCGTTATTTCCTGGAGCGCCACCGGACGTGCACGGGCGCCGAATTCGACGACGACGCTTTCGAGCGTTGGTTTGACCTGACCGGAATGCAGCGCCATTTCAAGGCGAGCGGGATTTTCGCGCGGCTGCGCCACCGGGACGGCAAGCACGGTTATCTGGCCGACGTCCCCAGAACCCTGGGCTACGTCGTCGCTTGCGCGGCGCGTTATCCGGAATTCGCGGAGTTGGGCGACGAACTGAGCAAGGTCATCAACCGCCTGCAAGAGACGCCGCAATGAAAGCGATGATACTTGCCGCCGGCACGGGTACGCGACTGCGGCCGTTGACCGAACGGTTGCCGAAGCCGTTGATTCGGGTGGGCGGAGAAAGCCTGATCGAAAGACACTTGCGCCGGCTCGCAAGCGCCGGCTTCCGGGAAATCGTCATCAACGTCTGCTACAAAAAACGGATGATCACGGACTTGCTCGGCGACGGAAGCCGCTACGGCGTGCAAATCAGTTATTCCGACGAGGGCGACGAACCGCTTGAAACCGGCGGCGGCATCAAGAAAGCTTTGCCGCTGCTGGGAGACGGCACCTGGCTCGTTGTCAACGCCGACGTCTATACCGAGTGGAAAGCCGAAAAGGCGCAACTGCCCGCGAACCGCCAAGCGCATTTGCTGCTGGTGGACAACCCGCCGCATCACCCGGACGGAGACTTCGGTCTCGACCGCGGTGAAGTCAAGCCTGCACGCGGGAAGGCCTTGACCTACGCGGGCATCGGCTACTATCGCGCCTCGCTGTTCGCAACCGCGCCGTGGGAACGCTTCAAGCTTGCGCAAGCGTTAAAGCCAGCGGTTGAACGAGGCACGGTCAGCGGTGAGCACTGCAACGATCTTTGGATGGACGCCGGTACGCCGGCCGGCTTGGACGCGCTGCAGGCGATCGTCGGCGGAGGAAACAACGCCGACCGCTAGACAAACGACTTCAGGCAACCGCGAAAAGTCCGCCACGTCGCCCCCGGCGCGCCGGTGCCGACCGGTTGCCCGTCGAGGCGCGTGACCGGCACGATTTCCCTGGTCGAGCTGCTCAACCAGATCTCGTCGGCAAGCCTGAGCTCATCGCCGGTAATCACGCGTTCCCGAACCTCGACGCCGCGTTGCGCGGCAAGACGTATCAGTACGCCGCGGGTAATACCCGCGAGTATCCATCGGTCTCTGGGCGGCGTCGCCAAAGCCCCGTTCCGTAGCATGAACACGTTGGCGGAGGAGCTTTCGGTAACCCGCCCGTCGCGCAAGAAAACGACGTCGTACGCGCCGGCGGCGACCGCACGCGCTTTGGACAGCACGTTGGCGATCAAGCTCGTGGTCTTGACGTCGCAACGACTCCAACGGAGGTCCTCGGCGGTTATCACGCTGACGCCTTCCTCAAGCGAGGCCGTCGTTCCCGGCGACGTCGGCATCGCCATCGCGAACACCGTCGGCGCAAGGCGTCCGTCAACCGCGTGGTCGCGCGGGGCGACGCCGCGGGAGACCTGCAGGTAAAGCGACACTTCCGCGCCTTCGGCGAATTCAAGCAAGGTGCCGAGAATCGCTTCCCACTCGCTCGACGAATGCGGCGACACGATGCCGGTCTCGCGAAGGCTGGATTCGAGCCGTTCGAAATGGGCGGGCCACTCGAACATCCGCCCGTCGTAGACCGGCACGACCTCGTACACGGCGTCGCCGAACAAAAAACCCCGATCGAGAACGCTGACGCGGCATTCCCCGACCGTCGTGAACGCGCCGTTGAGGTACGCGGGGGAGGAAAGCGGCGTCAAAACAGCTTCAAAAACCCGTCAACCAGCCGCGTCACGATCCCTCCCTGCGGGACCGAGGAAAGCGCGACCAGCGGTTCCTCACGACTGAACCGGTCCTGATAGCTGATCTTGATCATCCCCAAGGTCTGCATTTCGGGAACGGGGGCGTCTATTTCCTCGACGAGGTGACTTTCGACCTCGATCTTATTCCGCCCCCCTTTCGGAACCGTCACGTAAAAATCTTCCGGCACACCGACCTGCAAATGCTTGAGCTCACCGCCCCAAACCCGTACCTGATACATCGGTTGCATCGCTTCATACAGACGGTGGGTCGTGAAAAACCGAAACCCGTAGTCGAACAGCCGTTCGGTCTGCTCGGAACGACGCCTCTCGCCGTCGCTGCCGAGGATCACCGAGATCAGGCGCATGTCGCCACGCACGGACGAGGCCGCAAGACAGTAACCCGCGGAAGCGGTGTGCCCCGTCTTCAGCCCGTCCACGTTGCGGTCTCTCCACAGCAGCCGGTTGCGGTTGTACTGTTTGATGTTGTTGTAGGTGAACTCCTTGACCGCGTACATCTTGTAATGTTCCGGAAAATCCCGAATCAACGCCCGCGACAGCAACGCAACGTCGCGCGCGCTCATCTGGTGCCGCGGCGAGGGCAGACCGGTCACATTGATGAAGTAAGAAGAACTCATGCCCAATTCGGAAGCTTTTTTGTTCATCACGTCCACAAACGCGGATTCCGAGCCGGCGACGTGCTCGGCGAGAGCGACGCTCGCGTCGTTGCCGGACTGTACGACCACGCCCAACAGCAGATCCTCGACTCGCACTTTCGACCCGACCTCGATGAACATCCTGGACCCTTCCGTTCTCCACGCGTTCTCGCTGACCGTAACCTCATCGTCAAGCCGAATCCTGCCTTCCGCCAAACTCTCGTAGACGAGGTAAGCGGTCATCAGTTTGGTGATGCTTGCCGGACCGACCGGGTTGTCCGGGTTCTTGGCGGCGATGACCACGCCGCTGTGGAAATCCGTCAGGATGTAACTGTCGACGTTCAAGGCGGGCGGGGCCGGGACAATCAGCTCCGCAGCGGATCCGCACGGGGCGAACGCCGCGCACGCCGCGACAAATGCCACTTTGGCCGCGGCGACCGGTAAGCGAACGGGAGAAAGCATCACGGTCGGTCTACTCCGCAAGCGCGGTGCGCGATTTGCCTTCGGACGGCGTTTCAGCCACGGTAATCTGCACCGGCGCGACGCCGGCTTCGACCATCCCGAGCTTTTTCGCCGCAGCATAAGATAAATCTATCAAGCGCCCGCCGATAAAAGGGCCTCGGTCGTTGATCTTGACCGAAATTTCTCTGCCGTTTGCAAGGTTGACTACTGTGACGGTCGAAAACAACGGCAGGGTCTTGTGGGCCGCGCTCATCTTATACATGTCGAATACTTCGCCGCTGGCGGTTTTCTTGCCGTGGAATTGCCGCCCGTACCACGACGCCGCTCCAAACTCGGTGTGACCGACGGGCACGTTCTCCACCCAGTAACGCCGGCCTTCTTGAGTGTACGAACTGTGGCGACCGCGGCAGTCGCCGAGCCGTTCCACGGGTGAGTACACCGCGGGCAGCGGCTCGACCGACACCTCGGCGAGTTCGGGCGCGCCGGCGCATCCGACGACCAACGCGGCGAGCAGCGGTGAAAGCCCGCGCTTCGCCAACGCCGCCGCTTCCTGCCCAGGCCTAACCGCCATCGGTTTCCGTTGAATAACGCCGTTTCAAGATTTCACCCAGTTGGTAGACCGCCATCGCGTAACGGCGGCTGTGATTGTAGCGGCTGATGACGTAAAAGTTGTGGTACGTAGCCCAGTGTTCATAAGCGCCTTCTTCCACCTCGAACGAAAACAACGAAAACATCGGCTCCGTTTCGGCAAGACCGCTGACGTTCCCGATGCCGTAACTGCTCAGATCCGACCGGGGCAACCATGGTCTGAGGTCCTTGTTGAAAGGCACACCGGAGGTGTCCCCCTCCAAACCGACTTTGCCCGCAATCGCGCCGCCGGGTTTCCAGCCGTGGCGGGCCAGATAGTTCGCAATACTGGCAAGCGCGTCGGGCGTCCTCCATAAATCACGCCGGCCGTTGCCGTCAAAGTCAACAGCATAGCGACGGTAACTGCTCGGCATGAACTGGCTGACCCCGATCGCCCCCGAGTACGACCCTCTCAAGCCGCCGTAGTCGAAACCTTCTTCGCGCCCGAGCAGCAGCATTTCGGTCAGCTCGTTGCGAAAAAACTTGGCGCGGCGCGGATAATCGAAACCGAGGGTAACCAACGCGTCGAACACCGGAAAGCGCCCCAGATTGTCGCCGTAATCGGTCTCGACGCCCACGATGGCAAGCACCACGGGCATCGGCACCCTGTATTCGCGCTCGACGCGCGCGAGCATCTCGGCGTTCGCTTTCCAGAAATCAACGCCTTTTTCGACGCGCCTGTCGTTGACGAATATCTTCTTGTACTCGTACCAGGGTTTTGCTTCGGCTTGCCGGTCCATCGCCTTGAGCACCACGGCTTGGCGCTTGGCGCCCTTGAACAACGCCTCAAGATGCTTACGTTCGAAACCATGCGTCGCCTCCAGCACGTCCATATAGGCGCGCACCTCGGGCCGTTCGCCGTAATCATCGGCGAGCGCGTCCGCTTGCGCCCCGCAAAAAACAATCACACAGGACAAAAGGCCTGACAGAGCTTTTTTCAAAAGCCGCTCCTCATCATCGGTCGGTATTTGGCGACGGCCATTAGGATACCGAATGAGGCGAGCAAGGTCACAATCGAAGTGCCGCCGTAACTGATGAGCGGTAGCGGAACCCCGACAACCGGCAGCAAACCGCTGACCATGCCGATATTCACGAACAAGGACAGGAAGAAAGACAGGATGAAACCGCCCGCGAGCAAACTGCAGAATTCATCCGAGGCTTTGACCGAAATCATGACCCCGCGGGCAACGATCAACAGGTACAAGGTAATCAAAACGCAGATTCCGACGAACCCGAACTCCTCGGAAAAGACCGCAAAGACAAAGTCGGTCGTCCTTTCCGGAATAAAGTCAAGCTGGGACTGGGACCCTTGCAACCACCCCTTGCCCCAAACGCCGCCCGATCCGATTGCGATCTTGGACTGAGCGACGTGATACCCGGCACCCAAAGGATCGACCTCCGGATTGAGAAAAGCGAGCAGACGCTGCTTTTGGTAGTTCAGCAGCGAATGCCACACCACCGGCGCCAGCAGCAGCGACGCGACGACGGCCGAGACGATACCGAGCCAATGGAATCCCGCGAGGAAAATAACGAAGATCCCCGACATCGCAATCAAGACCGCGGTGCCTAAATCCGGCTGCAACGCGACTATCGCGACCGGTACGGCCAACAGCAGCGCGGACAAGACGTACTTCCAAAACCTGGAAAGCCGGCCGTCGAGCGCAAACAGCCAGCACAACGCCATGGGGGTTGCGATTTTAAGCAGCTCGGAAGGCTGAAACTTCACCACCCAGAGGTCGAGCCAGCGCTGAGCACCTTTGCTGACGTCGCCGACAAACAGCACCAACAACAAAAACAACACGCCGAGTAAGTACAACCACGGACTCCACCTGCGGTACGCCGCAACCGGCACCTGCGCCAACGCAAAAAGAAGCGCGAAACCGATCCCGAATCTTGCGCTCTGGCGGGCGACAATCCCGAAATCCTGACCGCCGGCGCTGTAAAGCACCGCCGCGCTGACCAAAGCCAGCGTCAGCAACGCCGCGAGCAGCACGTAATCCAAGTCAAAAAACCAGCGTAGAAACAATCCGGCTTTTATGCCAAATGAGCCGTTGCGCAAATCTTGTTTTCCTCAACCGGAAGTGAGGGCAGGTGCATCGGCTTCGGCGGTCGGCGACTGGAAATAAACGTCCAATACCTGCCGTGCAATCGGCGCGGCGTGCTTGGCGCCGCTGCCGACGTGCTCAACCGTTACCGCAATCGCCACCGTCGGAGCGTCCACCGGGGCGAACGCGATAAACAGCGCGTGATCCATCAGCGACTTTTCCGTCACTTCGACGTTCCGCGCGCGTTCCTCCTCGCTGATGCTGTAAGTCTGGGCGGTGCCGGTCTTGCCGGCCATCGTATAAGGCGCGTCGGCGCCGATACGGTAAGCGGTGCCGTTTTGCCCGTGCACCACGTCAACCATGCCGTCGACCACCAACTGCCAATGCTCGGGGGAAAACTCGACGACTCCCACGTTCACCGGGCGCCGCGCCTCCCAGCCCCGTCCTTCACGTTCCCTGACCGCCCGCACCAGACGCGGCTTGACCTTGAGGCCGCGGTTGGCGATCGTCGCCGCGACCGAGGCGAGTTGCAGGGGCGTCGCCGACAAATACCCCTGTCCGATACCCGTGATCACCGTCTCCTCGGGAAACCACGGCATCCGCAACCGTTGCCGTTTCCACTCGCGCGAAGGCACGAGACCTGCGGCTTCACTGGTTATGTCAAGGCCGCTGGAACGTCCCAAGCCGAACGACCTGAACGCTTGATGCAACTTATCTATGCCGGTGCGGTACGCAAGATCATAAAAATAGACGTCACAGGACTGAGCGATCGACTCGCGCAGACTCACCCAACCGTGCCCCGCGGGCTTCCAGTCGTGAAAACGCCTGGTGTTGCCCGGCACCGAGAAATACGGGCCGGCGAAGATATAGTAGTCGGGCGAAGTAACGTTGTGCCCCAGTCCGGCGAGCGCGACGATCGGCTTGATGACCGAGCCCGGCGGATACTGGCCGGACACCGCGCGGTTGAAAAAGTGCCGGCGCGGCGACTCGAGCAGACCTTGATAGGCTTCGAAGCTGAAACCCGACAAAAACCGGTTCGGGTCAAACGCGGGCTTGCTGACCAGCGCCAAGACGTCGCCGTTTCTCGGGTCCATCACCACCACGGCGCCCTCGTAGTCTCCGAGCGCGTCGTAGGCGGCGGCTTGCAAGTCGCGGTCGAGGGTCAGAAGAACGTCACGGCCCGCTTGCGGGCTGCGCTTGCTGATTTCCCTGATGACGCGCCCTTGTGCGTTGACTTCGACCGTGCGCACCCCCGGGTTGCCGCGAAGCGTCTCCTCGTACGTCTTTTCCAGCCCTACTTTGCCGATGTAGCGGGTTCCGCGGTAACGCCGCTGGTCCACCGCGGCGAGGTCGTCCCGGTCGAGCAGGCCGACGTAGCCGACCGCGTGGGCGAAAACCTCACGGTAGGGATAACGCCGCCCCAACTCGCCCACGACCTCGACCCCGCTGAAACGATAACGGTCAACCGCGAAACGGGCGATTTCACTCTGCGTCAGATGCGCTTTCAACACGGCGTTGCGGAAAGAGGGTTGCCTTGCGACGGTTTGCTTGAAGCGCTTGGCGTCGCTCGCGTCGAAAGCGACGACGCGTCGCAACCGAGCGAGCATCTCGTCGAGATCCTCTCCGACCAACGAGGGGGTCACCTCCAGCCGGTAAAAGCTCCGGTTGACGGCCAGAGGCGCGCCGTTGCGATCGTAAATGACGCCTCTGGACGGCGCAATCGCGGAAAAGTGCAAGCGGTTGTTTTCCGCAAGCGTGCTGTAGTGGCCCCGCTTATCAATCTGCAGCACCATCAGATTGATTATCAGCACGGCGCTCATCGCAACCACGGCAACCGCGGAAACGCACACGCGCCTGAAGAAGATCCTTCTGTAATTCCGCCCCACGGAGTTGCCCCGGTTCATTTCCGGTAGCGGGCGACGCTGTCCATGATTTCCCGCCGGGCTTCCTCAACGCCGAGCCAACTTTCGACCTTGACCCACTTGCCGGGTTCGAGGGTTTTGTAGTTTTCGAAAAAATGCTTGATCTGATCGAGCAAATCGGCGGGCAGGTCGGCCACCGATTGCGCGTCGTCGTAACCGCCGTTCATCCCGGGGGCGGGCACGGCAAGCAGCTTGAGGTCGCGCCCCGCTTCGTCCGACATCTCGAGGGCGTCGAGCGGACGACACGGCAACACCGAACCGGTCAGCACCGGGACCGGCGTAATCACCAAAACGTCCAGCGGATCGCCGTCTTCCGACAAGGTCTGCGGAATGAAACCGTAGTTGCACGGATAGTACATCGGCACGTTCATGAAGCGGTCGATGAACACCGCGCCGCTGTCTTTCTCTATTTCGTATTTGACCGGATCGGAACGCGCCGGGATTTCGATGATCGCGTTCAGAATTTCGGGAACGCCGTCGCCGGCGGGGATTTCTTCAATCAGCATCTTTCAGGTCCTTGTTAAGGGGTGAGAAACGAGGCGGCGCCCGCGGGCTGTCACCCGGATTTGGCCGTCGCTTCCTCCACCATCCGCCGGAGTTGGCCGCTTTCAAACAACTCCATCACGATGTCGCAACCGCCGACCAACTCTCCGCCGATAAAAATCTGCGGAAAAGTCGGCCAATTGGAAAACCTCGGCAAATTGCGGTGCACTTCCGGCGCCGCCAAGATGTTCACGTGCATGAACTCCCTGCCGCATTGCTGCAAAGCCGCGCAAGCACGGCTCGAGAAACCACACTGAGGCATCTGCGGCGTGCCCTTCATGTAGATAACCACGGGGTTGCTTTCGACTTGCTCTTTGATTTGTTGGATGACGTCCATTGAATCGGCCTCCTGTCAGAATTCGGGCGTATTCTGTCGCATTTAGGCGGTGGAACGCAACATTTCGTATGGGTTCAGGGCATCGTGAGACAAAAACCCCCCTTCAAACAGCCGTTCCGAGGCACTCTGGATACTCCACTGGAGTGCTCAAAGCCCGCGCCCGGTGCGGGCGGAAGTGATTGTATCGGTGCCGGTTTTCGGCCAGCCCTCGATTACCGACGCCAAATCGACCTCCCCTCGGTATTGAGAGTGAAACGCCTCGCACACGGCTCGGTTGATCCGCTCGACGCAGCCCTTGGATTGAAGCCGGCGCGATCGAGGGCGACGCGGCGGGCAAGGACGTTCAGGTGGATGAAAGCGGTGAGTTACGCTATTCTTGCGCCCCTGATTTTCCGGTCATGACCACTTATACCGCCAAAAAAGAGGACGTCGAGCGCGCGTGGCTCGTCGTCGACGCCGACGGCAAGCCCTTGGGGCGGCTTGCAAGCGAGGTGGCTAAACGCCTGCGCGGCAAGCACAAACCTTGTTACACCCCCCACGTCGACGTCGGCGATCACGTCATCGTGGTCAACGCCGCGAAAGTGGCGGTGACCGGAAACAAGCGCGAAGGCAAGATGTACTACAGCCACAGCGGCTACGTCGGCAACCTCAAGACGACTTCGTTCAAGGCCATGCTCGAAAAACACCCCGAGCGCGTGATCGAGCTGGCGGTCAAAGGCATGCTGCCGAAAAATCCGCTGGGACGGGAAATGTTTCGCAAGCTACGGGTTTACGCCGGCGCCGACCATCACCACGGCGCGCAGAATCCGCAGGCGCTCGAGGTTTAGCCGTGGCCGAAGACGTCGTGCAGCATTACGGAACCGGACGGCGGAAAAGTTCGGTCGCGCGCGTGTTCCTGCGCCCGGGCAGCGGCAAGTTCACGGTGAACAATCGCACACCCGAAGATTATTTCGGACGCGAAAGCCTGTGCATGATTATCCGCCAGCCGCTCGAGAAGGCTCAAAAAAACGACGCGTTCGACTTCAGGGTAACCGTCAAAGGCGGCGGCGGCGCCGGTCAAGCAGGCGCGATCCGTCTCGGCGTCGCCCGAGCGTTGCTCAAATACGACGAAAACCTGCGCCGGCCGCTCAGGGAAGGCGGTTTTCTGACCCGCGACGCGCGTATCGTCGAACGCAAGAAAGTCGGACTGCACAAGGCCCGCAAGGACACCCAGTACTCCAAACGATAAACCCTTTGCCCGTGCCCTCCCCTCAAGAAGTCCTTCACCGTTGGGTTGAAAAATTCAACGCGACGCAGATGACCCCTTTCGACCTCTACGCCGACGACGGCGTCTTGCTCGCGACCTTTGCCCCCGAACCGATTTCCGACCGAACCAACATCAAGGCATACCTCGAAAAAATCTCGGCCGGCGGAGAGCTTAAAGTGGCCGTTGATCAAGACTCGGTAACGGTGCAGCCGCTCGACGGCGATTGCTACGTGCTGACGGGGTCGTACGTCTTTCGAATCGGCAAGGGTGACGCGGCAACCCGCTATCCTTCCCGGTTCACGTTCGTCGTTGACGTTTCCAAAGAACGTCCGGTCCTGCACCATCATTCCTCTCAGACCCCGCAAGGCATCCCCTGAGCGGCACCGAAGCGGCGCTCGCAACGCCTCCGGACGGCCCGTCATCGAAACCTTGGGAACGCGCGGCTACCGCGACGTGTGGCGCGCGATGCGGGATTACACGTTCACCCGCACCGCCGACGACCCCGACCGGCTTTGGATCACCGAACACCCGCCGGTCTACACTTTCGGCACAAGCGGCGGCGGGGAAAGCGCCGTCGGCAACGGCGACGTTCCGGTTGTTCACACCGACCGCGGCGGACGGGCGACCTACCACGGCCCCGGCCAAACGGTGCTTTACACCCTGGTGGACCTCCGCCGGCGCGGGCTCGGCGTCCGCCGCTTCGTCCGGTTGCTCGAGGAGACGGTCGTCGGACTGCTCGACGAACACGGCATCGCGGCAAGCACACGCCCCGGCGCGCCGGGGGTTTACGCGGGCGGACGCAAGATTGCATCGCTGGGGCTGCGCGTATCAAGAGGACGTTGCTACCACGGCCTCGCGCTGAACGTGAACATGGAACTGCACCCTTTCAGACGCATCGCCGTATGCGGTGCGGAGGACCTTGAAGTGACACAGATGAAAGACCTCGGCGCCGAGACCGAGCCGACCGACGTCGGGCTTGCCCTGACGCAACGCCTGAGCGGCGCACTGAATCCTTGAGCGCCTATACCGCACCGTCCCGGCTTGACGGCGACGCCCATCGGCGCGGCGCACGGAAGATGCTTGCACGTATCGCCGTCAAGACGATTCCGCCCACCGACCCGAACGCCCCCGGCGCAACGCAGAGGGCACCGGACAAGCCGCGGTGGCTCCGCGTCAAAGCGCGGCGCGAACCCGGCGTTCTCAGGATGAAGAAGCTGCTGCGCGAAGCCGATTTGCACAGCGTCTGCGAGGAAGCGCGATGCCCGAATCTCGGCGAATGCTTCGGCAGGGGCACCGCAACTTTCCTGATTATGGGCGACGTATGCACGCGCCGTTGCGCGTTCTGCGACGTCGCACACGGACGGCCCGAAGCGCTCGACCCCGGCGAGCCCGCGCGTCTCGCCGCCGCGGTCAAGCGACTGGGGCTCAAATACGTGGTGGTGACCTCGGTGGACCGCGACGACCTGCGGGACGGCGGCGCGGCGCACTTCGCGGCGTGTATCCGTGCAATACGCGCGGCAAACCCGGGCGTTCGCGTCGAGATCCTGACACCCGACTTCCGCGGGCGCATGGAAAAGGCGCTTTCGGCGCTGGCGGAAGCCCCTTGCGACGTGTTCAACCACAACCTCGAGACGGTGCGGCGCCTGTACCCGCGGGTGCGCCCGGGCGCGGACTACGATTGGTCTCTTGCGTTGCTGCTCGAGCACAAGAAGCGCTTGCCCGACGTGCCGACCAAGTCGGGGCTGATGCTGGGGTTGGGCGAAACCGTCGAGGAAGTGGTGCAGGCAATGCGCGACCTGCTGCACTTCGGGGTCGAGACCTTGACGCTAGGACAATATCTGCAACCCGGGCGAGGGTATTTCCCGGTGCAACGCTACGCCCACCCCGATGAGTTCGCTTATCTGCACGCGCTCGGGACGCGCATGGGTTTCAGCAGCGTGGCGAGCGGGCCGCTGGTGCGCTCGTCCTACCACGCCGACCTGCAAGCAAAAGCACTCAGCGGCTTGAGTAATACTCCTTCGTCAGCCTGACGACGACCGGCGACAGCAGCGCCAATGCAATCAGGTTCGGCAAAGCCATCATCGCGTTCAAGGTGTCGGCCAACAGCCAAATGAAATCTATCCCGGCTCGGGCGCCGCCTTCCCAAGTCAAAGCCCACGGCCCGATGAAAACCGCCACCACCCAAACAAGCCGGTAGGCGATGATGCTTCGAACGCCGAAGATGAACTGCCAGCATTTCTCTCCGTAGTAGCTCCAACCCAGGATGGTCGTGAAAGCGAAGATCACGAGGCTCGCGACAACGAGGTAATGGGCGGCCGGTAAGGTGGAGGAAAACGCCATCGCGGTCAGGTCGACGCCGGTTTCCCCGCTGCGCCACACACCGGTTGAAACAATCGCTAGGCCAGTGATCGAGCAGACGACGAGGGTGTCTATGAAAGTGCCGAGCATTGCGATCGTGCCCTGACGGATCGGGTTGTCGGTCCTGGCCGCGGCGTGCGCAATCGGTGCGCTGCCGAGACCGGCTTCGTTGGAGAACACGCCGCGGGCGACCCCGAAGCGAATCGCCGCCATCAGGGTTGCGCCGGCGAACCCGCCGGTCGCCGCGGTGCCGGTGAACGCGCTCTTGACAATCAACGCCAACGCCGCGGGCACTTCGGCGGCGTTCAGCAGCAATATGATCAGCCCGAAAATCACGTAGGAGATCGCCATGAACGGCACCAGCTTGCTCGCCCACGCGGCGATACTCTTGATGCCTCCGATCAAAACCACCGCCACCAGCACAGCCAGGGCGACCGCGGTCACAAGCGGGGGCACACCGAACTTGTCGTCCAGCGCGTCCGCCATCGAGTTCGACTGCACCATGTTGCCGATGCCGAAAGCGGCGACCGCACCGAACAAGGCAAACAGAAAGCCGAGCCAACCCCAGCCGTCGCCCAAACCATTCTTGATGTAATACATGGGGCCGCCGATATGCTTGCCGGTGGCGTCGGTCTCGCGGTATCTGACCGCACAAACCGCCTCGGCGTACTTGGTCGCCATACCGACCAACGCCGTGATCCACATCCAGAACAAAGCACCCGGGCCGCCGATGGCGATGGCGGTGGCGACGCCGGCGATATTGCCGGTTCCGATGGTAGCGGACAGCGAGGTCATCAGCGCACTGAAAGCGCTGATGTCGCCGACGCCTTCGGCGACGCGGCCCCGCCATAGTTGACCCATGCCGTAACCGATTTTCCTGAGCGGAATAAACGCCAACCGCAGCATAAAGAACAAGCCGACGCCGAGGATGACGACCAGCATCGGAGGCCCCCATACGATCCCGTTGACTACGCTGACGAAACTGCTGATTGTCTCCATCTTATTTCTCGCGCCTCCGAGGCAAGGGCGGCCGAAGCCGCAAACAACGTTGTTTCCGAACCGCGGCGGCGGACGATTCGGCTTTCGAGAAGCGCCGCGTTCCCGCGACGGCCGCCACGGCGCTTCCGCATGGCTGGGGGAGAGGGATTCGAACCCCCGCTGGCGGAGTCAGAGTCCGCAGTCCTACCACTAGACGATCCCCCAGTAAACGTGGGGGGCATTCTACCGCCTCCCGCTCCGCTCCCTCGAGTGCGCCAGCCCCTGCGACGCCCCAAGCAATCGTCGGGCAATCGTCGGGCAACCGTCGAGCGACAGCCCGCAAGCATGAGGCCGAAAGCGAGACCGGGCGGTCACGTCGGCGCGAGAATCGCGTCGACGCCGTCCTCTCCGCTAAGCAACAGGACGTCCGCCGGACGCTTGGCAAACAAGCCGACGGTGACCACGCCGGGTATCTGGTTGAGTTCTTCCTCAAGCGCAACCGGGTCGGTCACGTCGAGGCCGCGCACGTCGAGAATCGAGTTGCCGTTGTCGGTGACAAAACCTTCCCGCAGCTCGGGCGAGCCGCCGTACCCGGCGAGCCGACGGGCAACCCAGCTGCGCGCCATCGGAATCACTTCGACCGGCAAGGGAAAGGCGCCGAGTCCGGCGACAAGCTTCGAGCGGTCGGCGATGCACACGAAACGTCGACTTGCGGCAGCGATGATTTTCTCCCGCGTCAAGGCGCCGCCGCCGCCTTTGATCAGGCGCAAGTGCCGGTCGGCTTCGTCGGCACCGTCCACGTAGACCGGCAGGTCGCCGACGTCGTTGAGCTCGAAAACGTAAACGCCCTGGCTTTGCAGCCGCTCCCGGCTGGCTTCGGAGCTCGCGACCGCACCCTCGATCCGTTGCTTGACCTTGCCGAGAGCACGGATGAAATGGTTGACGGTCGAACCGGTGCCGACGCCGACGACGTCGCCGCTCCTGACGTATTCGAGGGCGGCTTCGGCCGCTTTGCGTTTGTAATCGTCGACGGTCATCGGGTCCTGGCGAAGCAGCGGGGCGAGAGAAGATGATTGTAGCGCATCGGTGACGAGGCGATTGACCGGTGGAAAGCGGCGAAAACGCGCGCTATAATCGCCGCTCACCTCTGACGTTCGGAAACAGCGCTTGGCGCGGGCTTGCTTCGCGCCTCGCCCTTATAGTGTTAGAGCCATAATGGACGACAAACAATTTCTCAACCAGTTTTCGGTGGTACTGGGCGTGCTGATCGGCATCGCCGTGGTGATCCTGATTATCGCGCGGATACTTTCCGATATACACCAAGCACCCGATCAAGCGATGCAAAAAACCATCGACGAGCGAATCAAACCCGTCGGCGAAGTCAACGTCGGTACGGTACCGGCGGCGCAACAGAGCGAAGCGGCACCTCAAAGCCCCGAGGCGGACAAGCAACCGGCGGGCGGGCAGGCGGATCCGGCAGCGGATCCGGCGATGGTTTATCAGACCGTGTGCGCGGTTTGCCACGCGGCGGGTATCGCAAACGCCCCGATTTACGGGGACAAAGCCGCGTGGGCGACGCGGATAGGCGACGTCGAAGCACTGTACGCCAACTCGATCAACGGCAAGGGAGCGATGCCCGCGAAAGGCGGGCGTCCGGATCTGTCCGACGAAACAATCAAGGCAGCCGTGGATTACATGCTCGAAGCCGTGCGCTGACCCCCTCCTCTTCCCCTGGCTTCTCCAGCCCCGCAAACGACCCCAAAACTAGACCCAAGACTAGACCCGAAACAGCTTATCCATCGAGCGATACGCAATCGCCTCAAGAAGATGCGCTCGGGTAATGCGCTCCTCCTGGGCCAGGTCGGCGATCGTCCGCGACACCCGCAACACCCGATTCATCGCCCGCGCCGACAGATTCAACCTTTCGACCGCCTGATGCAGCAGCTGAAGGTCCCCACGGGATAAAACGCAAAAACGTTTGACCTCGGCGTCGGGCACGTGCGCGTTGCACGCCCCCTGCCGCGCCAGCTGACGCTCGTGCGAGGCGATGACCCGTGCGCGCACGGTTGCGCTGGCTTCCCCTTCACGGTGCGCCGACTCTCCGCTCCATTTCACCCGAGGCACGCGGATCTGGACGTCTATGCGGTCGAGCAACGGCGCCGACAACCGCGCGTAATAGCGCCGCAGCTGCGCGTCCGAACCCGAACACCTGCCGCGCTCGTCAACGTCCTCGCCGTTCGGACAGGGGTTCATCGCCGCAATCAGCTGAAAACGAGCGGGGTACTTGACGCTGGCCGCGGCGCGCGACAGATGGACGCACCCGGTCTCCAACGGTTCGCGCAGCGCCTCCAGCGCTTGACGGCTGAACTCGGGCAATTCATCGAGAAACAGGACGCCGTTGTGCGCTTTGGTGATTTCACCGGGCCGAGGATCGGAACCGCCGCCCACGAGAGCCGCCGCGGAAGCCGAATGATGCGGCGCACGAAACGGGCGACGATAAAGCCGCTTGAGATCGACGTGTTCGGCGCACAACGAGCGGATCGCCGCCACCCGCAACGCCTGCTCCTCGTTCATCGCAGGCAGAATTCCCGGCAGGCGGCTTGCGAGCATCGTCTTGCCGCTGCCCGGCGACCCCAGAAACAAGCAGTGATGCCCGCCCGCCGCGGCAACCTCGAGTGCCCGTACGGCTTGGTGCTGACCGCGCACGTCGGCGAGGTCGTAATCCGTCGAGTCGTCACGGGGTATCTCGGCGGCTTCGACCCGGTGCAAACCGTCCCCTTGCGAGAGGTGACCGCAGACTTCAAGCAAACCGCGACCGCAATAGACTTCGGCGCGGCGCACGAGCGAAGCCTCGACCGCGTTGCCCTGAGCGATCACCAAAATACGCCCGCGCTTCTCGGCGGCCAACGCCGCGGGAAGGATGCCGCGCACCGGCCGCAAGCGTCCGTCAAGGCCGAGTTCCGCCAGAAACTCATAATCTTTCAGCTGGTCGGACGATATCTGACCGCTCGCCGCCAAGATGCCGAGCGCAATCGGCAGGTCAAATCGCCCGCCTTCTTTCGGCAAGTCGGCGGGAGCAAGGTTCACGGTGATCCGGTGCATCGGAAATTCAAATCGGCTCTGCGATATGACCGCGCGTACGCGGTACTTGCTTTCCTTGACCGCTTTCTCGGGCAACCCGACGACGTGCAGATTGGGCAGCCCGGGGGCGATGTGCACCTCGACGTTGACCGCGACGGCCTCGAGCCCGCGGGGGGCGCGGCTGTGAACGACCGCTAAGGACACGGCAACGCTCCTGAAAGCTCAGGCAACCCGACGACGTGCAGATCGGGCAGCCCGAGCAACCCGAGCAACCCGACGACGTGCAGATCAGGCAACCCGGGCAGCCCGGGGGCGACGTGCATCTCGACGTTGACCGCGACGGCTTCGATCCCGCGGGTGGCACGGCTGTGAACGACCGATAAGGACATTGCAACGCTCCTGAAAGAGCGTCGAATACTGACGCCGTACAGACCGCCGGCGCACGCCGGCGCGACAAACGGTCGCCGGGAGCCGATAAGCGCCGTCGAAGGCTATCCCAACCGCGCGGCGGTCATCGCGCAACGCGGCGAAAGCCGCTTAGCGGATGCACTCGACCTCGACGCCGGGCAGCTCAAGCTCCCGCCACACCCGATCGGCGGTCAACACCGGCAAGCAGAGCGTCGCCGCCGTGGCCAGACAAGCCCGGTCTCCAAGACTCAAGCCCAACTTCGCGGTGGCAGGACGGTAGCGCCCGCTCAGCAAAGCAGCGTCTGACCCGAAAGGCGCGATTTCGACGCCCACGTCGTTAAACGTGCCGGCCACCTCTTCCGCGGGCCACCGATCCTGGTGCAGCCTTGCCGCCACCTCGGCGACGTTCACCGCCGACATCACGGCGCCGCGGCGCAAGGCGGAAATCACCTCGCCGGCACCCTCTTCGTCAAACAGCATGGCCAGCAACGCGGAAGCGTCCAGAAGCGTGTTCACCGCCTTACTCTTTCGCGGCTTCAGCCCGACGTTCAGCGATGAACCGGTCAACCACGTCGCCGGCGCGCCCTCTGTGTCTGCTTTTGGCGAGTGCCTGAGCGCGGACTATCGCAGCATCAACCGTCTGCAGGCGGATACCGCCGTCCTTGAGAGAAGCCGTTAACTCCGCGCCCCCCTCTATCCCAAGCGCCTTACGGAACTTGGCGGGAACCACCAGACGCCCCGCGTGGTCAACGCGCACGTGCACCGCGCCAAGACGCTCGGTGCCGGAGGAGGGAGCCGAAACTGCCGGATGAGCCACTTTCCGGGTTTTTTTCCTTTTTATGGTGTATTTCTCCATAGCCCCCATATACTAGACTGGAAGATGTTGGTTTGTCCACCCCCGGAAAACCCGCGCCCGCGGGAAGTTTCGCTCCTTTTCCTTGTCGCTCCAACCGCCGTTTGAGTTCGGAATGGTATATTTTCCCATGACCCCCATATTCTGGATTGAAAACCATCGGTTTGTCCACCCCCCTCCCCGGAAAAACCCGCACCCGCGGGAAGTTTCACTCCTTTTCCTGTCGCTCCAACCGCCGTTCGAGCTCGGAGACGCACGCCAACGCACCAGGTGACGGCTAGGTTACTGTGTTTGCGTGAACGTAAAAAGCCGCAGGCATCGATGCCTGCGGCTTTTTACTCTAAGCGGGATCAGTACTTGATATCAAAAGGACGGGAGTATCTCAAATAGAAGATACAAGGCTCTTTATCTCCACAGACCAGTCCGTGAACAGGAGCGTTACCAGGAAAGCTGATATAAGCAGGTCCTCGGAACTTGGTTTCCGTTCCATCATGCGCAATCAATGAAAATGCACCACTTAGCCAAACGTACAATTCATCGCTTGTATGGGTATGTGATCTGACAACGTAGCCGGGAGGCAGCCTGAGAAAAGATTCACTGTGATCCTTGCTAAGATCTCCTCTCACTACTGCAATCTCTGCTCCGGGTGCCAAGCCGTCCACTTTAAGCGGCTCCCAGACAAGTTTGTCTATGTCAATAATGGTCTGGTCATCCCCAAACGCCAAGGGGCTCAGGTTTGATCCTTTACCATGGGCCATTGCCACGCTTGCGGACAGCAGCAGCCCGAGCAATAAAAACAGGTGTAAAACTTTCATTTGCTTTTCCTCCATTAAATTGTGTGCAAGAATACCGGCTCATGTTAGCATTAATCACGTGTAAGGAACACGTAAATTGTCCGGTTTTCCGGTGGTTTGTCCGCCCCCTCGGAAAAACCCGCGCCTGCGGGAAGTTTCACTCCTTTTCTTGTCGCTCCAACCGCCGTTCGAGTTCGGAGACGCGCTTTCGCAACCGTTCGAGCAAAGCCACCTGAATATCATATTCCTCGCGGCTGACGAGGTTCATCTTATGCAGCAACGGTTCAATTCCGGCACGAATATGCTCGGCAAGTTCACCGCGAACGTTGGAAAACGCCGGCGGCAACTTCTGCAACAACTCACGGATGAACTCCTCGATCTTCTCGCGCTCTCCCCCTTTCATCTTCAGCCAGCCCGAATCCTTCTCTCAACGCGCTCGCCTTGTACGCCGCTCCCCGCCCGCAACCGACGCTTACGGTCTTCGGCGAAAGCGATCATCCGCGCGGTCGCTCGGTACGCGCGCCAACGCACTTCCTCGGGAACTTGTATTTCATTGTCCAGTCCGTCGAGCGTCTCCTCAAGATTATGCAGACCGTTCATCGCCATCCACGGGCAATGCGCACAACTGCGACAGGTCGCCCCCTCACCTTGCGTGGGTGCCTCGATGAATTCCTTCTCCGGCGCAATCTGTTTCATCTTGTAGAAGATCCGGTTGTCGGTCGCGACGATGAACCGCCGGTTGGGCAATTCTTCAACCGCTTTTATCAGCGCGCTGGTCGAACCGACCGCGTCGGCGATCTCGATCACGGCTTCGGGCGATTCAGGATGCACCAGAACCGCGGCGTCGGGATAACGTTGCTTGAGATCAAGCACGCCCTGATATTTGAACTCTTCGTGGACCACGCAACTGCCCGGCCAAATCGTCACGTCGGCACCGGTGACTTTCTCGAGATAAGCACCCAGATAACGGTCGGGCGCCCACAAGACCTTCTTGCCCTGATCCATCAGGTGCGAAATCACCTCGACCGCGATGCTCGACGTCACCACCCAGTCCGAAAGCGCTTTGACTTCGGCGCTGGTATTGGCGTAGACGACGACGACGTGGTGCGGGTGTGCGTCGCAAAATTCCGCAAAAGCGTCGGCGGGACAACTGAGATCCAAAGAGCAAGTCGCTTCAAGCGTCGGCATCAGAACCCGCTTTCCCGGGCTCAGGATCTTCGCGGTCTCGCCCATGAAGCGCACGCCCGCCACGACCAGGGTCGAAGCCTCGGCGTCCCGGCCGAAACGTGCCATCTCCAAGGAATCCGAAACTATCCCGCCGGTTTCCTCGGCGAGGCGCTGAATGTTCTCGTCGACGTAATAATGGGCGACCAGCGTCGCGTCGGCTTGCTCGAGCTTGCGCTTGACCCGCTCCATCCGTTGCCGCAGTTCATCGTCGCTGTAGCGAGGCGTCACCGCACAGACGTCGGCGGTGACGGGTGCCCGAATCTCGGGAACTTGTGCCGTTGCCAGGTTCATCATCCGACATTATAAACCCGCCCAAAGACCCGGCGGTACGCGCATCGCCGCGCTTGCAACCGATTACAACCGGGCGTCTCGTACGCGCACGCCGGCGAACGAACCGATTTCCCCGATTACGCAAGCACGTTCGCAACCGTCGCGATAAAACAACTCGAGCACCCCGCCGACGGCGTCAGGCGCACAGGCGACGAGCAAGCCGCCGTTGGTCTGAGGGTCGAAGAACAGCTCGGCTTCCCCCGCAACGGGTTCACCGCCGAAATCCACGCGCGACGCGCAACCGTCGCGGTTTCGACGCGCCGCCGGGGAAACGACGCCTTGCGCGAGCAAAGCCCGTGCCGCCTCGATCACCGGCACCCGTCGCCGATGCAAAACGGCGCCGACGCCCGAAGCCTCACAGATCTCGAGCAAATGCCCGAGCAAGCCGTACCCCGTCACGTCGGTCATCGCGTGCACGCCGGTACAGGCACCCAACTTTTCACCGCTTAGGTTCAACAAGGTCGTCCAACGCAACATTTCCCGGTACGCTTCGTCGCAAGCGACGCCTTGCTTGACGGCAGCGGAGACGACTCCGACGCCGAGCGGCTTGCTGAGAATCAGCTGGTCGCCCTCCTGCGCACCGGCGTTTGTCTTGACTCGTTCGGGATGAATCCGACCGACGACCGCGAGACCGTAAATCGGCTCGACCGAATCGATCGAATGCCCGCCGGCGATTACGATGCCCGCTTGATCGCAAGTCCGCCGTCCCCCCTCCAGAACCGCGGCAACGACGTCCGGCGCAAGCTTGTTCAGCGGCATCCCGACGATATTCAACGCGAACAAAGGCTTGGCCCCCATCGCGTAGACGTCGGACACCGCGTTGGCGGCGGCGATGCGACCGAAATCCTCGGGATCATCAACGATCGGAGTAAAGAAATCGGTCGTCGCCACCAGAGCACAAGCGTCGTTCAGCGCGAAGACCGCAGCGTCGTCTTTGGCGTCGTTGCCGACGAGCAGCTGCTTCGTCTTGACGTCCGTGGGCAAGCGAGCGAGTAAATCGGCAAGAACCGCAGGCGCGATTTTGCAGCCGCAGCCGCCGCCGTGAGACAATGCCGTCAGTTTGACCGAGGTATCCGTCACATCCGAGAACAAGTTGCCGAAATGGCTTGGACACTAGCACAAATAGACCGCTTTGAAGAGATCATAGACGTACGCTCACCCGCCGAATACGACGTCGATCATATCCCCGGCGCCTTCAATTTCCCGGTTCTGAACGACGTTCAACGCGCCGAAGTCGGGACGCTTTACAGGCAGGTTTCTCCCCTGGAAGCAAAAAAACGAGGGGCGGCACTGGTCGCGGACAACGTTTCGAAACATCTGCAAACGCATTTCCGCGATCGCGGCGGCGGCTGGCAACCGCTCGTCTACTGCTGGCGCGGCGGTGCCCGAAGCGCCGCTTTGACCCACGTGTTGCGTGAAATCGGATGGCGTGCCGAACAGCTGCCGGGAGGGTACAAAGCGTACCGAAAGACGGTCGTGCAGACGCTTGCGGACGCCGCGCCTCGGCTGCGCCTCAAAGTGCTGTGCGGGTGCACCGGCACCGGCAAAAGCCGACTGCTGGCGAAGCTCGCCGAACACGGCGCCCAAACCATAGACCTTGAGTCGCTCGCCGACCATCGCGGGTCGGTGCTCGGCGCACCGTCGGCAAGCGAACAACCTTCGCAGAAGCGCTTTGAAAGCCTGCTGTGCAGGGAAATGCGCAAGCTTGACCCTGAACGGCCGGTGTACATCGAAGCCGAAAGCCGTCGCATCGGCAGGATTCAAGTGCCGACGGATTTGATCAAGGCAATGCGCGCGGCGGAATGCGTGCACGTCAAGGCCGACGTCGAGACGCGCGTCGGCTTTTTGATTTCCGAATACAAACATTTCGTGGAAGACGACGCCCGGCTCAGGGCGGCGCTGGAAACACTCGCGCCCCACGCCGGAAAAAGCAAGGTCGAAACTTGGCTCGACCGGCGGGAAACCGGCGGCGCGGAAAACCTGGTGCGCAACCTGCTGCGGGAATACTACGACCCGCTGTACCTGCGCTCGATGAAAAAACACTTCGCTCGTTACGGCGACGCCGCGCTCCTGCGTCTCGGCGCGCTCGATGACGACGCGCTCGACGGTGCCGCACGAAAGCTGATGGAACAACCCTGATGAAACGCCGGCGTCACCGTCGCTGCTTGAAACGTCTTCAAACCAAGCTGCGGCGACGGTTCTTCACCGGGGTCACCGTTTTTTGAGCATGGAGTCAATGCCCCGCTTTCGCAGGTCTATCCGGATATTGTTCACGCGCGACAGGCTGTCGTAAGGGCCGAGTCGAACGCCGTACCAAACGGCGCCGTCGTCCCTCTCGACTTTGTGAACCTTCGACTCCAAGTCGAGCGTTTTCAATCTCCCCTGGAGAACCTCCGCGGTGTGCCGCGCCTTAAACGAGCCCACTTGCAGGATATAAACCGGGCGGAGCTCTTCATCGCCCTCCTCGGGTTCGGGCACCGAAACCTCCAGATCGGCCAGGATTCGGTAAAAGTCGTAGTCGTACGGCTTCTCGTCCTCGGCGGCAGGCGACGCGGCTCGGGTCTCCACCGGCACGGGCGGCAGCGCAGGCTCGTCCCGCAGCACGTAATAGAAGTGCACCAAAACGGCACCCCCCAGACCCAGCGTCAGCCCCAACGTGAAGCCCGCACGGAAACCGCGCTTGGGTTGCGCGGGTGCCGATCGCGTCGTGGCGCGCCGATCGCTGACGTGCTTGTAGTCTCTGGTCATCGCTGCGCCACAAGCGTCACATTCTTCGCGGTGCGGAAACGCCGAGTAGACCGAGACCGTTCGCGAGCAATTGTTGAACCGCGCCGATCAGGACCAGCCGTGCGTTGCGAACTTCGTCGTCGTCAACCAAAAACCGGCAATGGTTGTAGTAAGAGTGAAACTCCGCCGCGAGCTCACGCAGGAAATTGAGCAGTAAGTGAGGAGCCGTCTCAGACGCGGCGGACTCAAGCACGCCACGGTACCGGCGCAGGCGTTTTATCAACGCTTCCTCCTGCGGTAACTTCAGGCACCGTGCCGCGTCCACGCCGGGCGGCGGCTCAAGTCTTCTCTTTTCGAGCTCGCTGAACACGTTGCAGATCCTCGCGTGTGCGTATTGTATGTAATACACCGGGTTGTCGGCACTCTCGGATTTAGCGAGAGTCACGTCAAAATCCAAATGCTGGCTGGATTTGCGCATCACGTAGAAAAAACGCACCGCGTCGCGCCCGACCTCCTTGCGCAACTCGCGCAAAGTCACGAATTGGCCGCCGCGCGTGGACATCGAGACGTTGACGCCGTCGCGGTAGAGAGAGGCGAACTGCACCAAGACAACTTTCAACTTGCTCTCGTCCAAACCGAGCGCTTCGACCGCGGCGCGCAGGCGCGGCAAATAGCCGTGATGGTCCGCTCCCCAGACGTTGACGATCAGGTCGTAGCCGCGGCGAAATTTATTGAGATGATAGGCGACGTCGGAAGCAAAATAAGTTATCCGCCCGTCGGCGCGGACGACCACTCTGTCCTTTTCGTCGCCGAAAGCCGACGAACGAAACCAAACCGCCCCGTCTTGTTCGTACAAATGTCCCTTTTGCCTCAACTCGGCAACGGCTTTCTCGACTTCTCCCGAGGCGAGCAGCGCTTTTTCCGAAAACCAGCAATCGTAATCAACGCCGAAAGCTTCGAGGTCGCTGCGAACGTTCTTGAGTATCGCTTCAGTACTTGCAGCGGCGACCGCAGCGTAATCCACTTCGCCGAGCAGACGTTTGCAGTTTGCAACCAAAGCGTCCATGCGCGTCTCACCGTCGCCGACGTCGTCCGGCAGACCCGCGTGAGCCTCGTCGATCGGATGATGCAG
This sequence comes from uncultured Chromatiales bacterium, assembly GCA_964347615.1. Lineage (GTDB taxonomy): Bacteria > Pseudomonadota > Gammaproteobacteria > Poriferisulfidales > Oxydemutatoraceae > CAYFZO01. Next base: position 13,196 of record CAYFZO010000011.1, on the reverse strand, counting down.
CGCGTCGCCGCGGGCGCGTCTGACTTCGGCGGCGACATCCCAAACGTAGTCGCCTCGGTAACCGGCTTTGGGAAACTCGAATTCTTCGCCGCCGAGTTCGAGGTAACGCAACCAGACCGACGCCGTAAGCACGTCCACCTGTCGTCCGGCGTCGTTGACGTAGTATTCGCGTTCGACCTGATAGCCCGCGGCCTCGAGCAGCGTTGCAATGGTCTCGCCGTACGCGGCACCGCGACCGTGGCCGACGTGCAGAGGGCCGGTCGGGTTGGCCGACACAAATTCAACCAGCGCGCGCGGCGACCCCTCGACCCAACCGCAACCGTAGCGTTGCCCTTTGTCGAGGATATCGTCGAGCACGGCGGATAAAGCGCTTTGTTCGGCGCCGCTTTTCAGATGGAAGTTGATGAAACCGGGGCCTGCCACCTCGGCTTTCTCAAGTTCCGGGCGCACGGGCAAATGCTCGATGATCCGCGCCGCCGCGTCACGCGCCGCAAGCGCGTTCCGCTCCGCCAGTACCAAAGCGACGTTGCTTGCGTAATCGCCGTGCGCTTTCCGCTTGGAGGGCGTCACCCGAGGCTCGACGGCTTCGGCGATGACGCCCTCGGCCCGCAGCTCGGAGAGACTCTGCTCAAGCCATTGTTTGATGGTTTCCTGCATCGGTTAAGCGTAGGTTCGCAAGGGCGGAATCAACCCGCCGCTTCCGAGCTTTGCGCAAAGATTCTCAGCACGATCGATCTTGTATTCTGCTTTCAGCGGTATCGCAACGTCTTTTTGGCGCGTCTACCCCCAAGTATCCTCTATTCAGCTTGCGGCTGTCCTCCGGGTATTCGGTTTCGGTCCTTAAGGATACTTCTTCGTAGTGCACGGCTGCGATGCCAAAAGATTCAACGGCGCCGTTCCCCGTCCCGGGCTGCGGCGGCTCTATTCTACCGGCGTCGCCGCGTCCGCGCTCGTCACTCCACCTCGACCGGATCCACGTCCACGTGCCACGTGACCCGGCGGAAATCTTTCATGCCTCTCACCGCCGGCAAGGCTTCGCTGAGGCAACGGTTCAACGCGCCGCGCGTGGCGGTGCTCAGCAACAGCTGCGCGCGATAGCGGCCGCCGCGCTTTTCAAGGACCATCGGCGAAGGGCCGAAAACGTCAACCCCGTACCTGCCGGCACCGGGTTTCAGTCTGGTGCGTACGGCGTTGAGAAAAGCCGTTGCGTCGCCGGCGTCTTCGGCGCTTGCACGCACCACCGAGAGAAAACGATACGGGGGCAGACGCGCCCGTTCTCTTTCCTCAAGCAGGCGACGGGCGAACTCCGGGTAACCGTCGCGCACCAGACACAACAAATGCGGATTGTCCGGATGGTAAGTCTGCAAGCAGACCTTGCCCGGCGCGACGCCTCGGCCGGCGCGCCCCGACACCTGCACCACCAACTGCCCGAGACGCTCCAAGGCCCTGAAATCCGGCGCAAACAGACGCTGGTCGACGTTGAGGATGCCGACCAGCGTCACTTGCGGGAAATGATGCCCCTTGGAAAGCATTTGAGTACCGATGAGGACCCGGGCGGCGCCGTCTCGGATCTCTTCAAGGCGTCTGTCGAGATCGCCTTTACGCCGCACCGTATCCGCGTCCATCCGCACCAGCTCCACGTCCGGAAGCGCCAAACCCAGTTCTCGCTCGATGCGTTCGGTGCCCATGCCGGTGTCCTTAAGCTCGGACTCGCCGCACTGAGCGCAGACTTTCGGCTTGGGGGCGAAATGGCCGCAGTGGTGACAACGCATCGCGTTGACGCTCAAATGATAAACGAACGGCACGTCGCAATGCGGGCACGTGACAACCTCGCCGCAGCTGTGACACAGCACTTGGGTCGCGTAACCGCGACGGTTCAAAAACAGCAGCACTTGTTCCTCACGGGCGACGCGTTCCTTGATTTCGGCAAGCAAGGGGGGAGAGACGCCGCCCGTCAGCTTGCGGCTGCGCAAGTCGATGATTCCGACCTCCGGCATGAGCGCACCGCCGGTGCGCTTGGTCAAACGGTGATAACGGTATTGCTTTTCGGCGTTGTGCAGCGACTCCAGAGAAGGCGTCGCGCTGCCCAGAAGAATCGGAACGTCGAGCAGCTGCGCGCGCTTAATCGCCAAGTCGCGCGCGTGATAACGCAGGCTTTCCTGCTGCTTGTATGAAGCGTCGTGCTCTTCGTCAACCACGATCATCGCCAGCGACTTAAAGGGCAAAAACACCGCCGAGCGCGTACCGATGACGATCTTCGCGGCCCCCGTGCGCGCCCGCGACCAAGTGTGCAGACGCGCCCGGTCGCCCATGCCCGAATGAAACATCGAAACCACCGGACCGCAGCGTTCGCGGAAACGAAACACGGTTTGCGAAGTCAGCCCGATCTCAGGCACCAGGACGAGCATCTGTCCGCCGGCGCTCACCACCTTCTCGGCGGCACGCAGATAAATCTCGGTCTTGCCGCTTCCCGTAACGCCCTCGATCAAATGACACTCGAAGCCGCCGCCGACGTCGAGACCGGCCAGCACCGCCGCCTGCTCCTCGGTCAAACGATGCGGAGAAAGCGCAGACGCCGCGTCCGGCGTCGCCAAAGTGCGCACGGCGACGAGCGCCTTGTCGGCCAGCACCTTCATCGGACTTTGCCAGCCGGGCAAAACACCGCTCAATTCCGCTTCGCTCAAGGGCCCGCGTTCGCCGAGCAAAGCGAATATCCGCCGTTGCAAAGGGGCACGCGCAAGCTGCGCCTGCGCGTCTTTCCCGCCGCACGTTTCCCATACGCGGACCTGCCCTTCGGACAAAGCGTCGCCGTGACGAATCAACCGGGGAACACATTGACTCAAGACGCGCCCGACGGGATATTGGTAATAGCGCGCGGTCCACCGCAGCAGTTCAAGCAGGTCGGGGGGCAGAACCGGCTGTTCGTCAAGCACCGCCTCGACCGGGAGCAGCTTGGTGACGGCGACCGACGCCGGCACGCCGGATTCGACCACGACGCCGATTTGCCGCCGCGGCCCGAAAGGGATTTGCACGCGACTGCCGGGCGCGACCAACCCACGCTCCGACGACGGCAGATAGTCAAAAAGCCGGTCGGGCGGCGCCGGCGGAAAAACAGCCACGCGCAGTACCGACGGCTTTCGGGGTGGGTGATTCATATCGGACGGCTCATGATCCGGGACTCGCGTTCAAGCGCATTATCCCGGCTGCACCGACACATTCGGACCGGACGGTTGAATCGGGGTAACAAGCGGTATCCGATTTCCACATTTTCTGTGGATAACTCTGTGGGCTATTTGTCATCAGCACCGTTTTTCGCGTCCGCTGTTTAGCCGCCCTTAGAAGTGGATAAAAACTATCCATCCTAAAACCTCCACAATATCAACCCCTTATACGGCTCTTCACCGACTTAACCGAAACGAGGCATGGAACGGAGCACGAAATCGGCGAGGAATGTCGAGGTGTGTATAAGTCAGGCGCACCGCTCCTCCGGCACCGGCGCACGAACCCGGACGGAATACCCAGCCCGGCAACGTCGCCACATCTGCGCCGACGGGCGTTTCATCGCTATATATTGACGCTTTGCGAACGCCCCCCGGTGGCGTCCCGATGGCGTCCCGATGGCGTCCCGATGGCGTCCCGATGGCATCCTAGGGGCATCCTAGGGGCATCCCGGGGGCGTCCCGGGCGTACCCGAGACGATCCAAAAAACCCTGCCCTCTGACAAGGCAAGGCGGCAGCGACCATCGGGCGGGCGTTTTCCGGTAATATCGGTATTTTAACCATCGCACGCGCAAAGCCGCCCGGACGCCATGACCACGTTTCAGAACCTCGGCCAATGGATCCTGAGAACCGACGCCTCGAGCACGCCGCTCGAGTGGATCAAATACCAAGACGCCGTCAAATTCTACTATAACGACCAGGTCGCCTACGCCTGCGGCGTAACCACGTACCAGGTCCGCGGCGGCATCAACGCCTTGACCGGCAAACGCAGCGTCATCGAGATCAACTCGATCATTGCGACGCACGGAAACAATCCGCGTCTGCACGAAAACTACGTCCCGCCCCTGAATAATCTCGCGTTGTTCAAACGCGATGCTTTTTTGTGCATGTACTGCGGCGGTCATTTTCACCGACGGCATCTGTCGCGCGACCACGTCGTGCCGTTGAGCTTAGGCGGCGAAGACGTCTGGAAAAACGTGGTTACCGCGTGCAGAAGCTGCAACAACGCAAAAGCCGGATATACGCCGGAACAAGCCGACATGCAGCTGATTGCGATTCCGTTCACGCCGACGCACGCCGAGTACGTGTACCTGCAGGCGCGCAACATCCTCGCCGACCAGATGGAGTTTCTGCACACTCATTTCCCGAGAAACAGCCCGTTGCGCAACCGCAAACGACGCCAGTAGACGACGGCGGCGCACCGCTAGGAACCCGGCGGCCATGCCATCAGCCCACCATCACGCTCAGGCACGCGCGGGAGCGTTGCTGATCAATCTCGGTACTCCGCAGGCGCCGACGGCATCCGCGGTCAGAAGTTACCTAAGGGAGTTCCTGTCCGACCCGCGCGTGGTCGAGATACCCCGCGCAATCTGGCTGCCCGTACTCTACGGACTGGTTCTTACGTTGCGCCCAAGGCGCGTGGCGCGCGCTTACCGCAAAATCTGGACCGATCAAGGATCGCCCTTGCTGGTTCACACGCTCAAACAACGGCAAGCACTCGACGTCGAGTTGAAACGCCGCGGCTTACACGCGACGGTCGAGGCAGCGATGTGTTACGGCCAGCCTTCCATCGCTTCAGCTTTGGAAAAACTGGACGCTCTTGGAACGACGCACCTGGTCGTATTGCCCGCTTACCCTCAATACTCCTCGACGACGACCGCGGCGGCGTTCGACTTGATTGCCCGGGCATTCAAGAAACAACGGCGGCTGCCGAAAATGCACTTCATCAGCGGATACCACGACAACGACGCCTACGTCGAGGCGTGCGCCGCACGGATCCGGGAGTGGCGAAAACGACGTGACGCCGGTGAAAAACTGCTGTTCTCGTTTCACGGCCTGCCCAAGAGAAACGTGCTGCTGGGAGACCCCTACCAGCTGCAATGCCGCGAAACCGCCGGATTGATCGCGCGCAAACTGGGAATCGGCTGGGGGCAATGGCTGGTCAGCTTCCAGTCGCGTTTCGGGCGCGCCGAATGGCTCAAGCCGTACACCGACGAAACCTTGCGCACCCTCGCGCGGCAAGGCGTCAAGTCGGTGGACGTGTTCTGCCCGGGGTTCGCGGCGGATTGTCTGGAAACACTCGAAGAAATCGACGTTCAAAACCGCGCTTTCTTTCTCGAGGCCGGCGGCGAGCGGTTTCATTACATCCCGGCGTTGAACGACGCCCGCGAGCACGTTGAATGCCTGAGCGCGCTGGTGCAAGACGCCTTGGAAAGCGGTTCGCCGGCCTGACTCCCCCGCGCGGACAAGTCCGCGTTCCTACGCGGGCTTGATCCGCTCAACGCATCGGGCGAATTGCCGGCGCCGGTAGTCGCTGAGTCCCACGTCGTCCGACAAGGTGTCGAAACGCGCGGCGTCCGACGGGCCGAGCTCGGCCGTGAATCCGTCGGGCAACGGCACTTCGCAATGAATCTCCGTGAGGCGGCGGGACAGACGTATCGTCTCGAGATGTTCCCCGATCAACCCCGCGATTCGTTTCGCACCGCGCAAGTTGAGACGTTCTATTTCCCGCCACCGCTCGAGCAGCTGATCGAGCGAGTCAAAGTGCGCGAGCAGATGAGTGGCGGTCACCGGACCGATGCCGGGCACTCCGGGGACGTTGTCAACCGCGTCGCCCGCGATGGCAAGCATGTCGGCAAGGCGTTCGGGCGATATACCGAAGCGTTTGGTAACGCCGTCTTTGTCGAGCTTGGCGCCTTTGGTGAAGTCCCACCACAAATCGTCGTCTTCGACCAACTGAGCGAGATCCTTGTCGCTGGTCACGATGACCACCGGACGTCCTTCGCGGCGGGCCCGCACCGTAAGCGTGCCGATCAAATCATCCCCTTCGTAGCGGTTGTCGGCGATCTCGCTGGCGCCGAATGAACGCACCAGCTCGCGGCATTGCCCGAATTGCCGCTTGAGCTCGGGCGGCGCCGGTTCGCGGTTGGCTTTATAGGCGGGGTAAATGTCGTTGCGGTGAGACTGCTCCAGACTTTCATCGAATACGAACACGACGTGCCGCGGACGGATTTGCCCGAGGAAACGCACGACAAAGTCAAAGAACCCGTAAAACGCGTTGGCCGGTTGCCCGTCGGCGCCGACCAAGGTGTCGGGCATCGAAAACCACGCCCTGAAGATGTAGATGCTGGAATCGACGAGGTAGACCGGCGGCATCCTTCAGTGCACCGTCTTGAGCAATTGCCCCGGCTGCGGTTCACCGTGAGGGTACATGGCGTTGAGCAGCCTTAATTGTTCCTCGGGATGGTGCCCGAATCCCGATTGCGCGGCAAGCGAAGCAAAAGTGTCGCCTTGCTTGACCCGCACCAACGAGATAGCGAGCGGTTTCACCAGTGCGCGCTCGTCGTCGCGCAAAGGACGCAAGCTGCGGATGGTGTCGAAAAACAAAGCGTCGTTTTGCGAAAACTCCTCCGGAGTACGGCTCGCGGCGTGGAACATGTAGGCTCTCTTGCCGAAGAACGCCACCGAGATACGCCCCTCTTTCCTGCCGTAAGGCGTGTTTATCTCCGCCACCGTGGTATAGCCCTCAAGCTCGGAACCGGACAGCGGCTCGCCCCCGAGGTTCGCCTCTTTCGTTTTCAGCTTACGCGCCAGGAATCGCCGCGGGCTTTCCTTGCGGTTCCTGTCCTCGGCTGTGAAAACGAGCAAAGAAGTATCGGTGAAGTTTCGTCCTAAAACGTAAGTAGGTTGATTGCTTACGAGCCATCGGTACGGAAATTTGAAAGTAATGCCGAGATCGGCATGGTAGAAGCGCTCCCCTCTGAGTACGCCTTCTTTCGCCGACGGACCGTAAGTCATGCCTTCAATCTTCTCCAGAAAAGCCTCGGGATCCTCGGGAACGTACTCTCCGCTGATTTTCGACGCCGCATCGGTAACCTCTTTGAGCCTGTCGTCGTTCTTGGGGTGCGTCGAGAAAAGTCCGTGATAGACGTTCGGCTTTCGGTTCTGCTCCTTGGCCAGCTGCTTCTCGAATTCTTCCTGGTTCTTGAGCACCTGCAGAACGTCAAGCATTTTCCGGGGATCGTAGCCGATTCTCGCCGAGTACTCGGCGCCGAGCCTGTCGGCCTCGAGTTCATTCTCTCGGCCGTAACCCGTAATCAGCACCGTCCCCAGCAGATTGACCAAATCGTCCGCATACGCATTGCCGGACGCCCCGGAAACCACCTGCGTAAGTATCGAAAGCAAAGTCCCTTTCGTATGCTGGCGCACGCCGTGCCGAGCCGTAACGTGGCCGATTTCGTGGCCGATTACGCCGGCCAGCTCGGCTTCTGAATTCATATACGCCATGATGCCGCGAGTCACGTAAATGTAACCACCGGGCAAGGCGAACGCGTTGATCTTAGGAGTGTCGAGTACCGTGAAGTGGTAAATCAAGTGATCCCTGTGGCTTTTCTCGGCGAGCCGGTTGCCGAGCTCGGCGACGTAGGCCTGAATCTCAGGATTGTCGTACTTGCCGCCGTACTGTTCCAGCACCGTGGGATGCAGCTTCTTACCGATCTCGAGTTCCTGGTCCTCACTCATGAAAACCAAGTCCTTGCCGCCGGTGACCGGATTGACGGCGCACGACGCAAGACCTAAGGACAGCGGCAGCCAAAGCAGGGGAAGCAAGCGCCGCGACAAGTTACGGATGGCTGACGGTTTCAACGTTATCTGAATGGCGGATTGTTAAAGTTCTGAATTTGGAGCGCTTGTCATTATAGACCCAACCTCTGACGATCAGGCAAGCCCCCGAAAAATCAGGCGACGAACCCCGCGTGAACGGCGCCAAAACGTCGTTGAAGTCGGCACGGCTCACTTTCAAACGAAACCCCGAGGTCAATTTAAGGTAGGTTGTTTTGCGCGTGTTCCTGGTGCTCTTGACGCAACCTTTTACCCGCATGAAGCCGCCTCGGTTGACTTGCGCCGCCGCAATCGGAGCGAAGTATCGGTGCGACCATATTCCGGCGCCCGCGGCGCGAGCCGCTTGCTCGGCTTTCCGATAACAGCGCCGGTGCTTCAGATTGGGAGGGAAAGTCACCGCGTAGGCCAGGCCGTCTTCGATGACCCGCGCGGCGACGTTGACCAGAGACTCCGAATAAACGTGGGCGAGCACTCGCCCGTAGCGATCTTTTCTCTCTTCGTCGTACTCGACGCCGACCTTGCCCGTCAGCAGTCGGCGCAAAGCGTCGCGGGCCTGTTCGGCAAAGGGTTCGCCGGGTTGATCTTCGCGCGCGAGCTCGGGCGCGTTCAGGCCGATAATCCTGACCTTGGTGCCGTCGTCGAGCCACACGGTGTCGCCGTCGTGGATGTAATCCGAGTATGCCCAACGGGCAATCTCCGAAGGACGGCATTCACCGTCGTCGGCCCGCCCCGCGGGCGGCGCAAACGCAAGCACAAGAAAAACAACGAACACGCTTCGCTGAAGCGAAGCCAAACGATAACGACTGGAGAAGCAATCAGGCAGTCTTGCTGCTCTTGCCGTAGCGCTTGCGGAACTTGTCCACCTGCCCTGCGCTTTCAAGAATCTTATGCTTGCCGGTGTAAAACGGGTGGCAAGCCGAGCATACTTCGACCGTAAGCGCCGCTTCCGAATAAGTCGAGCGCACCGTGAAAGCGTTGCCGCAGCTGCAATTGACTTTGACTTCCCGGTACTCCGGATGAACGTTGGGCTTCACTGCAATCCTCCTCAGGAACGAAGCGCATCATACGCAAATCGCACACGCGACTCAAGCTGCGCACCTCGCCGCCGACGTTCGCCGTCGACGTTCACCGCCGACATTTGAAAGCGCAGGAAAGGCGGTTTGAACGCCGTTCAGGAAGCGCACGACGAAATCAGGTCGCCCGCACGGCGCCGATGCGCTGAATCGGCTGAAAATCAGTGCCCGGAAAGATCTAGTCCAGCGCGTGTTCGAGAAACACCCTGATCTTCAATCGAACTCCCTTGACGGATCCTTTGTCTTCGGAGACCACGCTGCCGTCGACCTTGTGATCTCCGTCGTCCGGGATGGCATGTTCTCCCAGACTCGTGCTCTCCAGCGGGTTCCCCTTCACGTCGGTTATCTTAGTGCCAGCAAGCCTCAGCGCCTCCTGCCCGATGCTGATGCCGTCGGCGTCCGCATCGTCGGCTTGGAGCTGGTAGAAAAACACCAACCTCTCGTCGTCACTTGACTTCTGGTCGTAAACCGCGGAACGATCCGTCTCTCCAATCGTGAGCGTCAAAGACGGCCCGGCGGGTGAAGGAGATACCTTGACCGCTTCACCAAAACCGACCGCAACGCGGATTGTCTCGCCGTCCTGCGCAGAGTACGCCGTGTCGCGCGGAGTCGAAACGATGGAGACGCCCGACACCTCCGGGCAGACCACGTCCAGAGCCAGTTCATCACCGCCAACCTCGGCGCCCACAAAATCACCACTCAACCGAATTCTGAACGCCCTTAACGTCATCTGAGCATCCGTCTCTTGTCTCACGGTGAAAACGGCGCTTTCGGTGCTCCCCTTGGGAATCACCGCTCTCCCGACCGACAACTTACCGCCCTGCACCGATAAGTCTGCGGTAACCGTCGTAGGCACCGCTTGATCCAAGGTCAACTTGACTGCGACAACCTCAGGCATGGACGGATATGGCGTACCTACTTTCTTAAGTCTCGAGCGAGCAAGGGTAAAAGGCGTGCCGGGGTTGCCAGTGAGGGACAGCCCCCACAAATTGTCGAGGCCTGAAAATATAGCTTCCGGCAAAGCAGTCAGTTGGTTCTCATCGAGGAACAACTTCCACAAGCTGCCGAGACCTGAAAATACAGTTTCCGGCAAAGCAGCCAGTTGGTTGCGGTCGAGGTTCAGCTTCCACAAATTGTCCAAGCCTGAAAAGACAGTGGCCGGCAAAGCGGTCAGCTGGTTGCGGTGGAGGTGCAACTGCTTCAAGCTATCCAGACCTGAAAAGACGGTGGCCGGCAAAGTGGTCAGTCGGTTGCGTTCGAGGAACAACCACTCCAAGCTGCCGAGATCTGAAAAGACAGTGGCCGGCAAAGCGGTCAGCCGGTTATCCCAGAGCAGCAACTGCTCCAAATTATCCAGACCCGAAAAATCGCCCTCTCTAAGGACGCTTATCCTCTTTGCGTTAAGTAACAGCGCTCCCGTTATCCCGGATAAGTCTTCATTCGTTACATCGGCGCAGTCTCCGACACCCGGGATTAACCTCAAAATCCCGTCCCGAACTTGCGGCGTCCTGTCGCACACGCCCTCCTTGATGACCACCAACGCCGTCGTGGGAAAGACCAGGTCATAACCGTCGCCCGCCGTCAGCGACACCTTGAACGACTCCCTCGTCGCCTCGACGGCGCCGTCGTCAATTATCCGGAGGGAAATCTTGGTGGTTTCCTCGTTTGCCTCAATCGTTACAACACCGCCGCCGAGGTCCGAATAATCCGAACCGTCCGCGTCCGCGGTGTGAGGGTCGCCGTCGGCGCCGATACCGTAATTGACGTTCAGATCCGTCAACGGCGCCGGGCTGACGGTGACGACCAGATCGACCACGTCGCCTTCTCTGGTGCTGAATACCAAGCCGTCAGCGGCATCGAACGACAGCTTGAACTCGCTGGGCGGCTTACCGGGGCCGCCGGGCGTACCCCCGACAATTTTGTGACCCGCGGCGTTCAAGATGGCATGGTCTCCCAGACTCGTGCTCATTAGCGGATTCCCCCTTACGTCGGTTATCGCGGCGCCGGAAAGCAACAGCGCGTCCGACTCGACGCTGATGCCGTCTTCGTCCGCGTCGTCGGCTTGGAGCACGTAGGCGAATACCAGCGTCGAGGCGCTGCTTAATTCCGCCGCGTAAGCCGCGGAACGGGTCGTCTCTCCGATCGTGAGCGTCAAAGACGGCACGCCGGTTGAAGTTGACACCTCGGCCGCCTCGTCAAAACCCACCGCGACGCGAACCGTCTCGCCGTCCCGCGCAGAATACGCCGTGCCGCCGCCCGCCGGAACCGAAACAATCTCGACGCCCGATACCGACGGCCCGACCACGTCCAAAACCAGTTCGCTCGCGGCGGTCTCAATACCGAAAGAATGAGTCAACACGCCTGCGGACGCCCTTAACGTCATCGCAGCGCTTGCAACTTGTCTCACCCTGAAAACAGCGCTTGCAGTGCTCCCTCGGGGAACCACCGCTCTCTTAACCGACAACTCGCCGCCTTCCGCTGACAGGGTTGCGGCAGTCGTCGTAGGTGCCACGTAATCCAAGACCAGTATGACCGCGGCAACGTCAGGCATGGATGAGGCCGGCAAGTCCACCTGCTCAAACCGAGGGTAAGTGAAAATAAAAGGTGCGCCGGGGTTGTTATGCAGATACAACCACTCCAAGTTGCCGAAACCTGAAAATATACCTTCCGGCAAGGTGGTCAGGCGGTTGTTATGAAGCCACAACTCTTCCAAGTCGCCGAGACTTGAAAATACGGTCGCCGGCAAGGCGGTCAGGCGGTTGTCATGAAGATACAACCGCTCCAGGTTGACGAGACCTGAAAAGACAGTCGCCGGTAAGGTGGTCAGGCGGTTGTCATGGAGATACAACCGCTCCAAGTTGACGAGGCCTGAAAATATGCTTTCCGGCAAGGTAGCCAGGCGGTTGCCATGGAGAGGCAACCAACTCAAGTTACCGGAATCTGAAAACACGTCTGACGGCAAAGCGGTCAGGCGGTTGTTATGAAGCCACAACTGCTCCAGGTTGCCGAGACCTGAAAATATGCTTTCCGGCAAGGCGGTCAGGCGGTTGTTATGGAGGTACACCTCTTCCACGCTGACGAGGTCTGAAAATATACTTTCCGGTAAAGCGGACAATCGGTTGTTATTGAGATACATCTCCACCAAGTTGACGAGGCCTGAAAAGACAGTGGCCGGCAACGTGGTCAGTTGGTTGTCATTGAGGCACAACACGTCCAGGTTGACGAGACCTGAAAAGTCACCCACCCTGATAACGCTGATATCTCTCTTGGTCAGATCCCACGTCCCCGTTATGCCGGATAAATCCTCATCCGCGACGTCGGCACAGCTGCTGACACCGGGGATTAATCCCAAAATCCCGTCCCGGACTTGCGGCGTCCTGTCGCACACGCCCTCCTTGACCACCACCAACGCCGTCGTGCGAGAGGCCAACGCATAGCCGTCGCCCGCCGTCAGCGAAACCTTGAACGATTCCCTCGTCGCCTCAACGTCGCCGTCGTCAATTATCCGGAGGGAAATCTTGGCGGTTCCCTCGTTTGCCTCAATCGTCACAACACCGCCGCCGAGGTCCGAATAATCCGAACCGTCCGCGTCCGCGGTGCGAGGGTCGCCGTCGTCGCCGATACTGTAGTGGACGTTCAGATTCGTCAACGGCGCCGGGCTGACGGCGACGACCAGATCGACCATGCGACCTTCTTCGGTTTCAAAAAGCGAACCGGCGGCGGCGTCGAACGACAACTCGCCGGGTTGCTTACCGGGGCCGCCGGGTGCGTCCCCGACAACTTTGTGATCCGCAGCGTTCGAAATGGCATGGTCTCCCAGACTCGTGCTCATCAGCGGATTCCCCCTCACGTCGGTTATCGCGGCGCCGGAAAGCAACAGCGCGTCCGACGAAACGCTGATGCCGTCTTCGTCCGCGTCGTCGGCTTGGAGCACGTAGGCGAATACCAGCGTCGAGGCGCTGCTTAATTCCGCCGCGTAAGCCGCGGAACGGGTCGTCTCTCCGATCGTGAGCGTCAAAGACGGCACGCCGGTTGAAGTTGACACCTCGGCCGCCTCGTCAAAACCCACCGCGACGCGAACCGTCTCGCCGTCCCGCGCAGAATACGCCGTGCCGCCGCCCGCCGGAACCGAAACAATCTCGACGCCCGATACCGACGGCCCGACCACGTCCAAAACCAGTTCGCTCGCGGCGGTCTCAATACCGAAAGAATGAGTCAACACGCCTGCGGACGCCCTTAACGTCATCGCAGCGCTTGCAACTTGTCTCACCCTGAAAACAGCGC
>CAYFZO010000010.1:48360-69974 GCA_964347615.1 uncultured Chromatiales bacterium | reverse complement strand
CGTCGCTTCCAGCCTCAGACTCGTCGGCGTCGCCAAAGCAACGCCCGAGGACGCGGTCACCTCCACCGACACCGACGCCGTCGAATCGATCGCCGCCGTCGTCGCCACCGCGACCGTCTGTGACGACTTGTCCGCGTCGAACACGACTTCATGCCGCGTGGTGCGACCGGTGCCGAAAGCGAAACCCTGGCCGAAACCCTGGTCTGAAATCGCCAACGACACCGTCGTCCTGCGATCCGCAACCAACGACGGGGTAATCGCTACTTCGAACTCCGTGCTGCGACCCCGCTGAATCTCCACCGCTGCCGGATCGAAACTCAACGACACCTCTTGCAACACCTCGATCGGCGACGTCGCCTCCCCGGACAACTCGACCCCGCTCAACGCCCTCACCCGCAGCTCCCCGACGGAAACCGCACTCTCCGAGGCCACCACCGTTACTCCCGCCGTCACGTTGACTGCGTCCAAACTCACTTCCAGAACTTGCGAGCTCGGCGTACCGCCTTGCAGGCTCAACCCGTCGCCGGAAACCGACACCTCGAACACCGCCGTCTCATTCCCCGACAAAGTAAAGCCGGTCAGGCTCAACTCCACTGCCCTGCTCTCCCCAAGATTCAGCGTCAAAGCCTCTCCGATCTCACCGCCGGCGAGGGTGGAGCCGATGGTCACAGATGGAGTACAACTTTCTCCTTCAACGTGCGGCACTTCTTCTCCATTGGGTCCGAATGTGCAACGTTGTCCGACAACTCTTGGCATGTCCTCAGTTTTTACATTAACCGAGTCAGCTATGACTTGTCTAGGAGAAGATGCTTCAGCTATCTCACCAGGCAATCTAAAGTATCTCTCTTGAATGACAGAATATGGATTCTCAACAAACCCATCTTCTCCCTTTTCAAGACATCTGTAGCTTGCAATACCCAACCCATTCACAGGATCAGGACCAGGAGGACCCAAGTCAACTGAACAACTCTTCAAAATGGCAGTTGCCATTAACTGAAGATGCAGTTTACTTGGATCTCGGTCAAACGTGTAATATGAACCAAGAAAGTTCATAGTAAGTTCAACCATTCCAGCTACAAATGGAGATGCGACAGATGTGCCACTGAAACTTCCTATTACATCCCCATCTTGATCCAGTCCATCTGTTGGTCCGAGAACACAGATTTCTTCTCTGCCCTCTTGACACACACTTAATTTTTGTTTTGGCATACAGTCCTCTGTGATGATGCTACTGCTAGGTGCAAATTCAGCACAAGTATTTTTACCTGTTGTGATAGATCTAGCTATTCTTCTCCTCCAATTGCCAAAAGAGTATCCTGAAACAAGCAACGCAAAAGGAGATGCTATCTCCTCTGGTGTTAAATGTTCTCCACTTGTACCATAATTGCCATTTGAAGTAAGGGCCAGTTTACCACCTGTTGCAACATTTTCACGACTTCCACCTGAACGAAAGAAACTTCTAAAAGAAGCAGAAGTAATATTGCCTGGAGGGATTGTATCATAGAAGACTGTGCCTGCGACACCAAGGTGGCTATAGGCAATAACCTTAATTGGACCAATTGAGGATGCTTCAGCAAAGCGTGTAACTACACTCGCATGTTGACTGGGGACTGAACCTCCCTCAAGCAAATACAAAGTAGTAGTGGGATTCTCAACATTTGTGACAACCCACTCATACATTCTCTGGATGCCATGGACACTCCTCATACACCTGTTAATGGCTTCCCAAGCACTTTCTGTACCGAGGACATCAGTCACTGATTGACCACAGTGTTCCTCAAACCAAGGAGGAACATTTGGATCTATTGCAAAACCATTCTGGTATGCAAAGACCAAAAAGAAAAGAATGAATTTCTTCATTGCTATCTCCTCCTTTGGAGTTTGTTAAAAATGGCGCCCGATGGCGCAACGTCAGCCTGACCGGCACCGGCTGGGTCGCCGCCAGCGGCGCCCGTGGCCCGCCGGCGAGTTCGACCCTCAGCGGAAAACTGAAAGACGAACCCGGGTTGGCACCTAAGTCAAGCGCCTGCAAACCCGTGAGTCCCGAAAGCAGGGAGTGTGAGAGTGTAAAAAATTCTGTGTATCCGTCAATCAAAGATAATCGGCCATCCTCTCTGCGGATTCAATGATAGACCGATTGATCGCCGCTTTCCAATCGTGGATCGGCCTGGTCCATTTCTCCGACGCCTCCCTTATCGCCGGATAGACCACCTTGCGTACCGAGTCATCGGTCGGGAACGAGTTGCGCCGGTTGATCGCTTTGCGAATCGCGCTGTAAGGTCCGAGGGAAACGCCGGAATCTGCTTGAATGATCGCGCACAGTCCCCCGCTTCTCCCACGGTTAATCGGGGGTTAATCGGGGGTTAATCGGGTCGGCGTCAGTCTGCGCTTCATAAGACGTGTCGCGGGAGGCAAAATCCGATAGAGCGGTAGAGATGAGCCAACGAAACGCACCGGACAGGTTGTGGAAAAGTCGCCCCCGACGAAGGTCACCCCGTCCTGAACTTGCCCTGCCCTGCCCCACCTTAGATTTGAACCCGCCCGCACGGGCGTAAGCACAGAACCTTGCTGCTTGCGAAACCGCGTTGCAGAACCGGCGTCGGGTCAGACCGCTGCTCTTCGGACGGAGCTGCTTGAACCGGGAGGCGATGAAAGCCCGAGTCAAGCTCAAATCAAGCAATCGAGCACACCCGTCAACGCGCGCCGCGCGGCTTGAAGGCGCACCTCGTCGCGTCCACCTTTGAAGCGAAAGCATTCGGCAACGGGGTCGGCGCACCGGCGACGCCATGCGATCCACACCATGCCGACCGGCTTGTCCGGCGTGCCCCCCGACGGGCCGGCGACGCCGCTGACGGCGACTGCGACGTCCGCGCGCGCCAGACGCTCGAGCGCACCGGCCGTCATCTCCAGCACGACCTCCTCGCTGACCGCGCCGTGGCGCGACAAGGTCGCGGCGGCGACGCCGAGCAGCACTTGCTTGGCCTCGTTGCTGTAGGTCGTGATCGAAGCCTCGAACCAATCCGAGCTGCCTGCACGATCGCTGCACAGCTTGCCGACCCACCCGCCGGTGCACGATTCGGCGGCGGCAAGACGCAGGCGACGCGCCTTCAGCTGCTCGGCCAGCCGCGTCAGCGCCGCTTCAAATTCATCGCTTTGCATGGTTAATCTGTTCCATTTTCACCATTGGCCGACCGCCGCCGTGCCGCTTGCTGTCCTATAATAAACACCTACTAGATATAGCTTATTCCGCCGTTGACCGACCGCCGCCGTGTCGCTTGCTGTCCTATAATAAACGTTTACCAAATATAGCTAATCCGGCGCGACGACGTGCATCATTGAACACAACGCGATAGATCGAGAGGCCGAACCGACATGACTCCCAGTATGCGGCACTACCTGCGGATCAAATCCGAACACCCGGATACGTTGCTGTTTTATCACATGGGGGATTTTTACGAACTCTTCTTCGACGACGCGAAAAAGGCGGCGAAACTGCTCGACCTGACCTTGACGACCCGCAACCAGAGCAGCGCCGACCCGATCCCGATGGCGGGGGTTCCGGTGCACTCGGTCCAGTCCTACCTCGCCAAGCTGGTGAACATGGGCGAGTCGGTCGTGATCTGCGACCAGGTCGGCGACCCCAAGGCTTCGCGCGGGCCGGTCGAACGCAAGGTCGTGCGCGTGTTGACCCCGGGCACCCTGGTCGAGGACGACCTGCTCAACGAGACGCGCGACAACCTGCTGACCGCGCTGCACGTCATCGGACGCACCGCCGGTGTCGCCTCGATCGAGCTCAGCACCGGACGTTTCGTCGTCAAGGAAATCGAAAGCAACGGCGAGGAACTGCAAAGCGAGATCCACCGCCTGCAACCCGCCGAGATCCTGATGCGGGAAGACGCAACGCTGCCGTTCGAGGCGCGGGGCGTGCAGAAACGTCCGCCGTGGAGCTTCGAACCCAAAACCTGCCGGCTGCTGTTGTGCGAACAGCTGGAGGTGCAGAACCTGATCGGCTTCGGCTGCGAGGAAATGACCGCCGGCGTGTGCGCGGCGGGCGCCCTGCTGCAATACCTCAAGGAAACCCAGAAGTCGCTGCTGCCGCATCTCAAGACCCTGACCGTCGAGCACAGCGGCGATTACCTGTATCTCGACGCGGTCAGCCGCAGCTGCCTTGAGATAGACCGACCGATGGCGGGCGCGGCGGGCGACGAGAGCAACACGCTGATCAGCATTCACGACCACGCGGCGACCGCGATGGGCGCGCGTTGCCTGCGGCGCTGGTTCGCCCAGCCGTTGCGCAACCGCGGCGTCCTGCAGCAACGCCACGAGATGATCGGCGAGCTGCTGACGCAAGCCGACCTGCGCGGCCTGCGCGACTCGCTCAAGCGATGCAGCGACGTCGAACGCATCCTGTCGCGGCTTGCGCTCGACAACGCCCGCCCGCGCGACTTCGTCGGCCTGCGCGAGACCCTGCGGCTCGTGCCCGGAATCAAGACGCTGCTTGCGCCGCTCGACTGCGAGCTCGCGCGCGCGCTCGACGGCAAACTCAACCCTTTCCCCGAAATCGTCGAGCAACTCGACCGCGCGGTGATCGACGCGCCGCCAGCGACGATCCGCGAGGGCGGCGTGATCAAGGACGGCTACGACGCCGAACTCGACGAGTTGCGCGCCATCAGCAAAGGCGCCGACCGCTTCCTGCTCGAATTGGAACAACGCGAACGCACGCGCACGCGCAACAGCAACCTCAAGGTCGGCTACAACCGGGTGCACGGCTACTTCATCGAAATACCGAAAGCCCGGGCGCAGGACGTCCCCGACGACTACCGTCGCACCCAGACCCTCAAGAACGCCGAACGCTTCACCACCGCCGAGCTCAAGGAATACGAGCAGAAAGTGCTGACCGCCCGTGAACGCGCGCTCGCCAAGGAGAAGCAGCTCTACCAAGCGCTGAGTGCGGACCTGCGCCCTCACCTTGCGCCGATGCAGACTTGCGCCCGCTCCCTGGCGACGCTCGACGTGCTCGCGACGCTCGCGCTGTGCGCCAAACGCTACCGCTACAACCGCCCGGTGCTGAGCGACAAGCCCGGCATCCGGATCACCGCGGGCCGCCACCCGGTCGTCGAACGCATCCCCGACGCCGAATTCGTCCCCAACGACCTGGTGCTCGACGACGAACGGCGCATGTTGATCATCACCGGGCCGAACATGGGCGGCAAATCAACCTACATGCGTCAAGCCGCGCACGTCGTGCTGCTCGCCCACGTCGGCGCCTACGTGCCGGCGGAGAAAGCGGTGATCGGCCCGATCGACCGCATCTTCACGCGCATCGGCGCGTCCGACGACATCGCGTCGGGACGCTCGACGTTCATGGTCGAGATGACCGAGGCCGCGAACATCCTGAACAACGCCGGCGAGAACAGCCTCGTCCTGATGGACGAGATCGGGCGCGGCACCAGCACCTTCGACGGGCTGAGCCTCGCCTGGGCCTGCGCGTCGCAACTCGCCGCGGTCAACCGCTCGTTCACCCTGTTCGCAACGCACTACTTCGAGCTGACCGCGCTCGCCGACGAACAGGCGACGGTGCACAACGTCCACATAGACGCGATAGAACACAAGGAAAAGATCGTGTTCCTGCACCAGGTCAAGGAAGGCGCCGCAAGCCGCAGCTTCGGCATTCAGGTCGCGCGGCTTGCCGGCATCCCGAACGAGGTCGTCGGACGCGCACAGGAGAAGCTCGAACTGCTCGAATCACGCCAAGCCGACGACGTGCCGCAACTGCCGCTGACCCTCGGCGCCCGAGCCGCCCAAGCCGCCGACGCCGACGAGACCGCCCCACCACCCGAGCCGCCCCAATCACCCGCGCTCGACGCCCTCGACGACGTCAAACCCGACGAGATGACGCCCAAGCAGGCGCTCGAAGCGCTGTACCGCCTCAAGCAGGTGCGGTCGTCTCAGAAGTAGAAATCAGGGAAGTCGGTAAAAACGGCTTTTATATAGGCTAATATCACTATTAAGTGACATGAGCTCCGAGGGGGGAGAGCAAAATGAATAAGAAAACCAAAGAAAACGAAATCAATGACAACTTTGATGCGTTCCAGAAGATGCTTCCTGATCTTCTGAAAGACCATTACAACGAAAACAAATACGCCCTCATGCGTGATAAGAAAGTTGTTGCGATATATTCCACGGCGCAAGACGCAGTTCAAACCGGCCGGATCTTTTATGATGACGGCCTGTATTCCGTCCAGAAAATCACCGACGTTCCGATAGACTTAGGTTTTTTCCCTCATGTCGTGCCTCTATAGGTAACGACAGACAAGATCCGCGCTTAGGACTTATTGTTCCGGTTGCTGTTTTTCAGGAGAAACGTGCTTGCCCGCAAGGCACACGATCCTTTGCCGCTTTCCGTCCCAAGTTTGTCTTCGTCAATCGCTTCCGGTCTCACGTATATAATCCCGACGTCAAACCGAACGTTGAAGCCTCAAGGGAGAAATCATGATCGAACGTGCGTTGAAAATATCAGCCGCAGCAGGTTTTACCATCCTTTTCAGCACGCCAGCTTTCGCCGGCAGCCAAGAATACTCGCTGGTCATCGCCAAGGAAACCATCAACGTCACAGGCAAACCGCTCAAGCGAATCACGATTAACGGCGGCATCCCGGGACCGACGTTGGAATTCACCGAAGGCGACGAAGCCGTCATCCGAGTCACCAACGACATGAACGAGGATACATCCGTCCACTGGCACGGGCTGCTTCTGCCCAGCGAAATGGACGGCGTGCCCGGATTCAACGGCTTTCCTGGCATCAAGCCCGGTAAAACTTTCACCTATCGCTTCAAAATCAGGCAAAACGGAACCTACTGGTACCACTCGCATTCTGTGGGACAAGAACAAGACGGCCATTACGGGGCCATCATCATTCATCCCGAAGGCAGGGACCACGTCGAAACCGACCGTGACTACGTCGTCCTGCTCTCGGATTTCCACGAAGACGATTCCCGGACCATCATGCGCAACCTCAAAAAATCCTCAGAGTACTACGCCTATACCCGGCGTACCGTCGGCGATTTCTTCAGCGACGTCAGGGAAAAGGGATTCGGCAAGGCGTGGCGAAACGCCAAGACCTGGGGTGAAATGCGAATGATGCCGACCGACCTGACCGACGTCGGCAACTACACTTTCCTGGTCAACGGTAAAACCCCCGAGCAGAACTGGACGGGGTTGTTCAACCCGGGCGAACGCGTCAGACTCCGCTTCATCAACGCTTCAGCGATGTCTTTTTACGATGTGCGCATCCCGGAGCTGAAGATGACGGTCGTCTCCGCCGACGGTCAACCGGTCGAACCGGTAACCGTGGATGAATTCCGGTTCGGTGTCGCTGAAACTTATGACGTCATTGTTCAGCCTGCGGAAGCGAAAGCTTACACAATCGTCGCCGAGCCGATCGACCGCACAGGTTTCGGACTGGCGACGCTGGCGCCACGGGAAAACATGCTCGGAGAATTTCCCACGCATCGAAAACGAACGTTACTGACGATGGCGAACATGGGCATGATGCACGGCGACCACGGCGACCACAGCGAACACGGCGAACACGGCGAACACGACCGACGTGCAGATCATCGGATGGGTCATTCGTCTCACGCTAACGGACGGGCCGGCGACCGAGGAGTACCGGTCAAGGATTTCGACACCGGCGTTCCGGGCGGCGGTTGGTCTGATGCAGACACGCCACACGGACATAAGGCGCTGGCTTACAAGGACCTGAGGTATCGCGGCGTGCAGAAAGACCAACGCCATCCTGGGCGGGAAATCACGGTGCGTCTCGGCGGCAACATGGAACGTTATATCTGGACGTTGAACGGTGAAAAGTTTGAAGACGCCGGACCGATAGATCTCGAATACGGCGAGCGCGTTCGTCTGACGTTCATCAACGACACGATGATGGCGCACCCTATGCATCTGCACGGTATGTTTGTTCAGTTGGAGAACGGCCAGCCGATGCCCAAGCTGCCGAACAAGCACGTCGTAAACGTCGCGCCGGGTGACACTTACTCGGCACTCCTGACCGCGAACGAGCCCGGCGAATGGGCTTTTCATTGCCACCTTCTGTATCATGCGATGGCGGGCATGATGAATAAGGTCGTTGTAGCCAAGCTTGATCCGGACAAGACGTCGGCACGATTTCACTCGACGAGAATGCAGAAGATAACGGGGCACGGCGAAACGCAACTTGACGCCGAGCCGGACACGCACGGGCGACACGACGCGCATTCGGGAGACGCCCACTCGAGGGCCGGTCATTAAGCACACGGCTAATATCTTCCTTGCCGCCCTGCTGGCGAACGCTTCGAGCGTGTCTGCCGATGCCGCCAAAATACACGGCAGCGGCGTTTTTCACGCCTTGTATCTGGAGGCGGGCACGGGCGGGACCGACGACGGAGAAGAGTTCACGGACTGGGACGTCGACGGCTGGGTCGGCACCGATGAAAACAAGCTTTGGCTAAAATCCGAAGGTGAAATCGTCGGCCACGAAACCGAACAAGCCGAATTCTGGGGCATGTACAGCCGCAACGTCGCAACGTTCTGGGATCTTCAAATCGGTGTCCGGCTCGATACGCAACCAGACTCGCTGACCTACGGCATCATCGGGATTCACGGGCTTGCGCCGTACTTCTTTGAAACAGAGGCGCATCTTTTCGTGAGCGAGGACGGCGACGTCAGCGCCAGATTGAGATACGAGACCCACCTGCTGTTCACGCAGAGGTTGATTGCCGAACCTTACGTCGAAGCCAACCTTTTCCTCCAGGACGTCTCCAAGCTTGACGTCGGCACGGGGCTTACCGACGCCGAATTCGGTATCCAGACGCGTTACGAGCTCACTCGCGACTTCGCGCCTTACTTTGAAGTGAAGTATGAACGCAAGTTCGGTGAAACATCCTCGATCGCCAAAAGACACGGCGAAGAATACGAAACCGTGGTGGGAACGGTTGGCCTGAGGCTCCTGCTCTGACAAGACGGTGCTGAAATCGCGCCGAAGCGACCCCGAGTCTCGCCGCTCTCGCCTCGCCTTGTCGCGGCAACACCCTTGGTTCCGCCGGTTCCGCCCCTCAAACGTACTCGATCAACAGGATTTCGTAGCTGCGCTTGCCGTTCGGCGTCTCGACGACGGCGACGTCGCCGACGGTCTTGCCGATGACCGCGCGGGCGATCGGCGAAGCGTAGAAGAACAGCCCCGCCGGGACACGACCCGAATCCTCCGAAAGACACCGAGCACTGAGGGGCATCTGAAAGACGTGCTCAGTCCTGATCAATCAATCAGGACTGCCCCGCGTCCTAACCTTACCCTCGTTGCCTAGCCGGTGGCGACGTCCTGCGGCATCGACCGGCGACGCCCGCCAAATCCGTTTTGGACCTCAAATCACGAAAAACAGATACACAAATGTACCTGTAAAGGGTACACTCCAAATCATGGTTCGGAAAGACGCCGCACTCAAAGTCAGGGTCGAGGAAGATCTCCGGCATGCGTTCGTTGACTTTTGCGGGAACGAAGACCGGCCAACAGCCCAGACGATCCGCGAGTTCACGCGGGATTACGTGCAGCAGAAACGCGGGGAAACGCAACCGGGTTTGTCCGATGAGAACAACCGCACTGGCTATTGAAGGAGAAAAACGTTGGCCGGAGTGCCGTTGAAAGCGATAGAGGACGATACGCTCTGGATGCGGGGCGCGTCCGCTGATTCGGTCGATGAGAAGCTTCGTCTCGACGTTCCGCGCCGCGGCCACGTCCTGACAACCGTCGCCGAAAAGTACGGTGAGCCGATTCGTCACGCCGTCGAAGCGGTATCAAGCTCGCTTGCAAACAAGAATTGTGCCGAGATTCGGAAAGCGCTGCCGTCGCCGCCGCGCTGGCAATCCGCGCCGGACGTGGTCCGCACGAATGCCGAAATCTCGGCCTGGTCTATCGTGTCGACCTGGGTCGTCGGCGTCGCCACACGGGCTATTCCGGCAACCGCCGGGTTAACCGACGCAGAGCAATGGTTTTTCGGCGGGAGTTCGGCCCCGCTCACGGGTTTGCTGCCCGCGCACACGAGAGCCCACACGGAAAAAACCCTTCGGATGAACGCCGACGCGTCCGCTTACTACGATCTGCTGCCGTACATTCTTGATCCACACGGGCCGGGAAGCAGGTTGAGCGTACGACGTGATCCGGCAACCCATGCAGCCCGACAGCGAAAGCGCGCGGAGGGCGTGTTTTATACGCCGGCGGACGTTGCGGAGTACATGGTCAGGAGTTGCTTGGATTCGACGGACGGCAAGACGGCACCAACAATTTTCGACCCCGCTTGCGGAACCGGCGTGTTCCTGAGAGCGGCGCTGAAAGAACTCAGGGAACGTCACCCTGAAGCGAGCGCGTTTTCGCTGGCATCAGAATGCCTCTTCGGGGTTGATATCGACCCGTGGCCGCTCGATGCAGCCGCGTTTGTGCTGCTGGCCGATATCCGGGCCGGTGAAGCTGAGGCACAGGAAAGCCCTGCAGCGACGTGGCGTCGGTTACGGTTGAACTTCGGATGCATCGACACGTTACGCGTCGACCCTGCGAACGCGGTTCCACAGGACGGTGACACAACGGAAAGGGTTGAAGAACGGGTCTCGATATCCAGATTGTTTCCTGACCTTAAAGGAGAACCGACGGTGGTCGTCGGCAATCCGCCGTATGCGGATCTGGGTGATCGCCCTGATCTCGGAGAGCTGGGGCGCGTGTTCAAGACATTGGCGGCGAAACCGCAAGCGAACGCCGAAATCTACCTTGCTTTCATCGAGCAGATGACGCGGCTGGCCAGCAAGGAGAAATGCGCCGGCGCGCTCGTGTTGCCGCTTTCCGTGGCGTGCAACATTGGCGTCCAATTCACGGCTGCGCGGAGATTGATGCAGGAAACGGCAGGTCACTGGCGATTTGCATTTTTCGACAGAGAGCCGCACGCGTTGTTCGGCGAGGATGTAAAAACACGGAACGCAATCCTCCTGTGGTCGAGGGACAAGTCGGAGAAAAACGCAGTGCTCGCAAGCGGGCCGTTGCGAAAATGGCGAAGCGATAGCCGTGCGGAAATTTTCAGCGGTATCCGCTTCACCGAATTTGACGGAGACATTCGCGCCGGTATACCGAAGATTGACGGTGCGTACCAAGCAGCCGCATTGCAGGTGCTGAATGAACGATGGAGCTGGCTTGGGCAAGCGGTGCAGAGGCTGGAAAGACTGAACCTAGCTGACGCGCCGGAAGCGGATGACCGCACGGTGTTTGTCGGACCTACGGCCTACAACTTCCTGAACGTGTTTTTGCCGCCGCCGCGGGCATTGCTGGACGAAAGGCTGACGCCGTCGGAAAACCCGTTGCACGCCGTCAAGTGCGCGTCCGCACAAGACGCATTTGCAGTATTCGGCATCCTCACAAGCCATCTGGCTTACTGGTGGTGGCACACGCACGGGGACGGTTTCCACGTATCGAGACGCTTCATCTCAGAGTTTCCATTCGGCTTGGACGTATTGAGCGGAGAACAAGCCGGCAGGCTTCGTGAGAGTGGCGCGGCGCTTTGGTCAGCCATCAAGGACAACCCGACAGTCAGTCTCAATCGCGGGCGTACCTCGCTTGCGTATTCTCCGCACGGGCATGACTGCATACGGCGATGCGCAGATGAAGCGCTGGCTGCCGTCGCGGGGCTGAATGATGGGTTCGTAGACGAGCTTCAGCAATTCACGGCGCACACCGTAGCAGCCAGGCTCCGGGATTACGCCGGCAGTGACACCGACGAGGAAGAGGCAAGGCAATGACGAAGCGCGTCACTCAGAAAGTGAAAGACAAGAGCAAGCTGACCAAGGAAGAGTGGCGGGAATACACGAAAACCGTATGGGCGATCGCGAATACGAGCAGGGACGATCACCCGGCCGTGTTCCCTGAGGAAATCCCCTTTCGGCTGGCGAAAATGTTTAGCTTTTACGGCGAAACGGTGCTTGACCCTTTTGCGGGCACGGGGACGACCGCCCGAGCGGTAATCCCGATCGGGCGACGTGCCGTTTGCGTTGATCAGAATGCGACGTACGTGAAAACGATCAAGAAGGAGTGCCGAAAGCTTCACAACGGCCACGACTCGGAGTTCGAGGCGCTTGAAGCCGTGCGCGGTGATAGCCGAGATTTGAGCTTCATCGAGGATGACAGTATCGGCCTTGTGGTGACGAGCCCGCCGTACTGGAATAAGGCGAACTACGGGCGGTCGAATACCAATCTCGGAAAGATAGAGAACTATGTTTCTTTTATCGAAACCACCCGCCCTGTCTTTGAAGAATGTTTCCGGGTTCTGACTCCGGGCCGGAAGATTTGCGTGGTTACGGCGAACGTCAATCAGCACACGGATCACGGTCTTTTGACTTTCCCTCTGGCGACGGATTTTGCGGTTTTGTTGCGCGACGTCGGTTTTGTGATGGTGAACGAAATCATCTGGACAAAGGATGGAACAGGCGGCAAATGGGGCTCTTACGGAGCACAGCGCCCGATTTTCGGCAGTTATCCTTATCCGCCGAATTTCCTGTTCAAGAACGTCCACGAGTACGTGCTGATTTTTGCGAAGCCGGCGCCAAGAAAGACAAAAGGGCCGAAGGTTAAACCCTATCGCGCACTGATGGCCGGCATAGAGCAAATCACCAACGGTAACGGTCTCGGCAAAGACGAAGCGTAGATACAGGCTTCGTCGCAGTCATGGCAAGTTCCTTAGGGTAGGCACGTGGAATTTCGTTTCTGTCTGCAGGACCCGACGTACGCCGAGACGACGTACCTGTACGAAGCAATCATCCGAGCGGCCGTCGATGCGAAATCGTGGCGTGGCGTATACGCGTTCGCGTCGCGGGACGGAGTCGATCATCTTATCGAGGACCCCGTCGTGAAGGATTTCATGCGGCAGGGTGGAGAAGTTGACTTTCTTGTCGGACTGGACGCCGTCACCAATCGGTCGACGCTAGAGCGTCTTCAGGAATTGGAACAGGGAAACGCACGTTTCAGGCCAAGAGTGTTCTGGAATGAAACAGCCGGCCTGTTCCATCCCAAGCTATCGGACTTCAGTTACGCGAACGGGAGTCGGACGCTCATTGTCGGGTCGGGAAACCTGACGCCCGGCGGGCTGATGACGAATTATGAAAGCTACACCGTCATTGCCGCTGATCGTGAAGAGAAAATCGACGTTTCGGCGCTCGATGAATTCCTGGAACGGCACACTGACGAAATCCGGTCAATCGACGGCGAGGTGCTTGAGCGAGCAGCGCGGAACCTCGTTCGGCCAATTGAGGGAGCACGACAAGCAGGCGGCGTGGCCGTCGGACGACGGCCCCGACGACGCAAGGCACCTGTACCCGGGAGTCGAGCGGCACCCGCGGCGCGATTTGATCGTGTCCTGATTGCGCAGGTGCCACGAGCCGGCGAGCGTTGGGCACAGGTGCATTTCAACGCGGACGTCGTTCGGGATTACTTCCGCACGACGGACTTTCAAACGCAACGCGTCTATCTTACGCAAATTACGGACGACGGAATCCGGTCTGACGTGGAAGTCCGCCCGATCGTGTTCAGCGAAATCAACAAAAACCACAAGATTGAAATCGGAGCGGCCAGAGGAGCGGAGTATCCGGACGCGCAGCCTGTGCTGGTGCTTCGGGAACGTCAACTTCGAGTCTTCGACTATATGCTGCTGTTCCCAGGACAAGATGGATATGAACCGCTCATTGAATTAGCGGAACAACTGCCGAGTATAGGTCGCGGTTTTCCGCGAGTAATGACGGATATGGATACCTTGGAAAGCGCTTGGGCGGGATGCCCGCTTCTCACCTCAGAAGACTCTGACGAGCAAGAGATTTAATGACGTTCGAGTGATACGTGATAGCGATGAGAGACAAGTATCGAAGTGAATTGAAAGCGAAGCGGACGAGCGGCGTATGGCGTGAGGACGCCGTCATCTGCCGACCCGGAGGGGCTGCCGTCCTCCGGCCTGATCGCTGATGGGGGGCAGAGGAACCGTCTAGATCGAGCGTACGGCACCCTACCCCTCAAACGTACTCGATCAACAGGATTTCGTAGCTGCGCTTGCCGTTCGGCGTCTCGACGACGGCGACGTCGCCGACGGTCTTGCCGATGACCGCGCGGGCGATCGGCGAAGCGTAGAAGAACAGCCCCGCCGGGACGTCGGCTTCGTCCTCGCCGACGATGCGGCAGCTCATCTCGAGTTCCGATTCCTCGTCGAACAGCGTGACGGTCGCGCCGAACACGACCTTGCCGTCGGCGTTGATCTTGGTGACGTCGATGATCTCGGCGAGCGACAGCTTGCTCTCGATCTCTATGATCCGCCCTTCGATGAAGCCTTGCTGCTCGCGCGCGGCATGGTATTCGGCGTTCTCCTTGAGGTCGCCGTGCTCCCTGGCCTCGGCGATCGCCTGCACGATGCGCGGACGCTCCTTGTTCTTCAGCTTCTCGAGTTCGGCGCGCAGCTGTTCCGCACCGACCACGGTCATCAACACCCGTTCCATCGTTTACTCTCCGGTTCGCTCCCCGCTTCGCCCCCCAGTCCGCTCCTCCGCTCATCTCCCGATCGGTGAAGTTGAGTTGCCTGCAAGGGCATTGTTATAGCAGAACCGCCGCTCAAATACCCAAATCGGTTTCCGCGTCGAGTCCGACGTCGGACGCCAAATCGTTCAAACCCGCGCCCAGATAGACGCCCGGGCTGTTGACGCGGGCTTCGGCGTGGAGATCCTCGAGGCTGTAGACCGCGCTCTCGCCGCAGCGCAAGGCGGCGATGATCGCGCAGGCGCCGGCGACGGTCGTCGTGTAACAGACCTTGTTCTGCACCGCCTCGGAACGTATCGTCGCCGAATCCGCGATGGCCTGCTTGCCTTCGGTGGTGTTGATCACGAGGTCGAGCGTGCCGTCCTTGATCTTGTCCACGACGTGCGGACGCTCGCCGTCTATGACCTTGTGTATCGGCGTGCACGGGACCCCGGCGGCGGACAACGCCTCGGCGGTTCCCGAAGTGGCGAAGATCCCGAACCCCAGGTCCGACAGCGCACGGGCGATGCCGACACAGGCGTCCTTGTCCGCGTCGCGCACGCTGAGCAGCACCGCGCCGCCGTCCGGCAAGGTCCCGCCCGCGGCGTTCTGCGCCTTGCCGAAGGCTTCGCCGAAGCTGCGGCCGACGCCCATGACTTCGCCGGTGGACTTCATCTCGGGGCCGAGCATGGGGTCGACGCCGGCGAACTTGATGAACGGGAAGACCGCTTCCTTGACCGCGAAGAAGCCTTCGCCCGGGGACGCGACGCCCGGCGCCGTGATTCCCTGGTCGGTCAGCGAGCGTCCGATCATGCACAGCACCGCAACCTTCGCGAGCGGCAGGCCGACCGCCTTGGAGACGAACGGCGAGGTGCGGGACGCACGCGGGTTGACTTCGAGCACGTAGACTTCCTCGTCCTTGACCGCGAACTGCACGTTCATCAATCCGACGACGCCGAGCGCGAACGCGAGCTCGCCGGTCTGACGCACGATTTCCTGCTGCACCCCGACGGGGAGGTCGTGCGGCGGCAAGGAACACGCCGAGTCGCCCGAATGGATGCCGGCTTGCTCGATGTGCTGCATGACCCCGCCGATCAGCACTTGCTTGCCGTCGCACACGGCGTCCACGTCGATCTCGACCGCGTCGCTGAGGAAGTGATCGAGCAGCACCGGCGCGTCGCGCGTGACCTGCACCGCCTCGCTCATGTAAATCTCCAGGTCCGCCCGGTCGTGAACGATCATCATCGCCCTGCCGCCCAGCACGTAAGACGGGCGCACGACCAGCGGGTAGCCGATGCTCCCGGCTTCGTCGAGCGCCGCCTCGACCGTGCAGGCGACGGCGTTTCTCGGCTGCCTGAGGCCGAGCTCGGCGATCAGGTGCTGGAAGCGTTCGCGGTCTTCCGCCAGATCTATCGAGTCGGGCGGCGTGCCGATGATCGGGACGCCTTCGGCTTCGAGGCGTCGCGCAAGCTTCAGCGGGGTCTGCCCGCCGTATTGCACGACCACGCCGGCGGGCTTCTCGGTGAGCACGATTTCCATCACGTCCTCGAACGACAGCGGTTCGAAGTAGAGGCGGTCGGAAGTGTCGTAGTCGGTCGAGACCGTTTCGGGGTTGCAGTTGACCATGATGGTTTCGTACCCCGCTTCGCGCAACGCGAGCGCGGCGTGCACGCAGCAGTAGTCGAACTCGATGCCCTGCCCGATGCGGTTCGGCCCGCCGCCGAGCACCATGATCTTGTCGCGCTGGCTCGGCGCGGCTTCGCATTCCTCGTCGTAGCAGGAATAAAGGTACGCGGTGTCGGTGCCGAACTCGGCGGCGCAGGTGTCGACCCGCTTGTAGACCGGACGCACGCCCATCGCGCGCCGGCGCGCGGCGACCTGCGCCTCGTCGACGCCGAGCAGCGCCGCGATCCGCGAATCGGAAAAGCCGCAGCGCTTGAACTCGCGCCACTGCGCCTCGCTGAAGCCTCCGAGCTCGCCGTCCTTGATGCGCTTCTCGGTCTCGACCAGCTGTTCGAGCTGCGAGAGAAACCACGGGTCGACGCCGCTCAGGCGGTGCAGCTCGGACGCGGTCCAGCCGAGGCGGAAGCCGTCGGCGATGTACCACAGACGTTCGGAGCACGCGGTGGCGACGGCGTTGCGGACTTTCTCCTCGGCCTGCGGATCGTCGGCATCGACCTGCGGCGTCAGTCCGTCGACGCCGGTCTCGAGGCCGCGCAGGGCTTTCTGCAGCGACTCCTTGAACGTGCGTCCGATCGCCATGACCTCGCCGACCGACTGCATCTGAGTGCCGAGCCGGTCGCGCGCCTGCGGAAACTTCTCGAAGGTGAAGCGCGGCACTTTGGTCACCACGTAGTCGATCGTCGGCTCGAACGACGCCGGCGTCGCGCCCCGGGTAATCTCGTTCCTGAGCTCGTCCAGGGTATAGCCGACCGCGAGTTTCGCCGCGACCTTCGCAATCGGAAATCCGGTCGCCTTGGACGCCAGCGCCGAGGAGCGCGACACCCGCGGGTTCATCTCGATGATGATCAGCCGACCGTCCTCGGGGTTGACCGCGAACTGCACGTTCGAGCCGCCGGTGTCGACGCCGATGCGGCGCAACACCGCGATCGAGGCGTCGCGCATCCGCTGGTATTCCTTGTCGGTGAGCGTCTGCGCCGGCGCCACCGTGATCGAGTCGCCGGTGTGCACCCCCATCGGGTCGAGGTTCTCTATCGCGCAGACGATGATGCAGTTGTCGTTCCTGTCGCGCACGACCTCCATCTCGAACTCCTTCCAGCCGAGCAGCGACTCCTCGAGCAGGACCTCACTGGTCGGCGACAGTTCGAGCCCGCCGCGCACGATGGCCTCAAACTCCTCGCGGTTGCGCGCGATGCCGCCGCCGCTGCCGCCGAGGGTGAACGAAGGCCGGATGATCGTCGGGAAGCCGAGGTCGGCCTGCATCTCGACCGCCTGCTCCAAGTCGTGCGCGAGGTGCGACCTCGCCGACTCCAAGCCGATCTCGCTCATCGCCTCGCGGAAACGTTCGCGGTCTTCGGCGGTGTCTATCGCCTCGCGGCTCGCGCCGATCATCTCGACGCCGAAACGCTCGAGCACGCCGTGCCTGATCAAATCGAGCGAGCAGTTCAGCGCGGTCTGCCCGCCCATCGTCGGCAGCAGCGCGTCGGGCTTCTCGCGCTCGATCACGCGCGCCACCGTGCGCCATTCGACCGGCTCGACGTAGATCGCGTCGGCGCTGTCGGGGTCGGTCATGATCGTCGCGGGGTTGGAGTTGACCAGGATCACCCGGTAGCCTTCCTCGCGCAACGCCTTGCACGCCTGCATCCCCGAGTAATCGAACTCGCAAGCCTGGCCGATCACGATCGGCCCGGCGCCGATAATCAGTATGCTTTCGATGTCGCTGCGTTTAGGCACGGGTGCGCATCATCCCGATAAAGGACGAAAACAGCGGGCGGACGTCGTGAGGGCCGGGGCTCGCTTCGGGATGACCCTGGAAGCTCAGCGCGGGCTTGTCGGCGTGGCGCATCCCCTGCAGGGTGCCGTCGAACAGCGAGCGGTGGGTCGCCCTGAGACACGACGGCAGGCTCGCTTCGTCGACGCAGAAGCCGTGGTTCTGGCTGGTGATCAGGACTTGGCCGGTGTCGAGGTCGAGCACCGGATGGTTGGCGCCGTGGTGACCGAACTTCATCTTCACGGTCTTCGCGCCGCAGGCGAGGCCGAGCAGCTGATGCCCCAGGCAGATACCGAACGTCGGCACGCCCGCGGCAACGATGCGTCGGATCGCGTCGATCGCGTAGTCGCAAGGCGCGGGGTCTCCGGGGCCGTTCGACAGGAACACGCCGTCGGGTTTCTTCTCGAGCACGGCATCGGCCGGCGTCCTGGCGGGCACGACCGTCACCCCGCAGCCCGCGTCGGCGAAGATCCTCAGGATGTTGCGTTTGACGCCGAAGTCGTAGGCGACGACCGACGGGCCGTTCACCGAGGGTGCGTTGAACCCGCCTTCGGTGCGCCACGCGCCTTCGTTCCAGAGGTACGGCTCGGCGGTGCTGACTTCGGCCGCAAGGTCGGCGCCTTCAAGCCCGGTGAACGCTTCGAGGGCGGCACGGGCTTGCGCCTCGGAGCAATCTTCGTCGTAAATCACGCCGTTCTTCGCGCCGTGCTCGCGCAGATGCCGCGTCAGCCGCCGGGTGTCGACGTCGGCGATGGCGACGGTGCCCTGCCTGTTCAGATATTCGCCGAGCTCGCTTTCAAGACGCCAGTTGCTCGCGGTCGCCGGACAGTCGCGCACGATGAGACCCGCCGCGTAAATCCTGCGCGACTCCTCGTCTTCAACGTTGGCGCCGGTGTTGCCGATATGGGGATAGGTCAGGGTGACGATCTGGCGGGCGTACGAGGGGTCGGTGAGGATCTCCTGGTAGCCGGTCATCGCGGTGTTGAAAACCACTTCGCCAACGCTGAAGCCGGATGCGCCGAATGATATTCCCCGAAAAACCGTCCCGTCTTCGAGGAGCAGGGAAGCCGTCTTGCTCATGTTTGCCGAATGAAGCGGAAGAACCGCCGGGCAATGGTATCATGACGCCTCGCGTTCTCCGGGAAAATCCGGGGGAAAACCTCCGGCGAAGGACGCCGAAAACCGATTCGATTGGAACGTGGCCGACACCATCTTCAGCAAGATACTCTCGCGTGAGATTCCGGCGGACATCGTCTACGAGGACGACGTCTGCCTCGCGTTCAAGGACGTCGTCCCGCAGGCGCCGATTCACGTGCTGCTGATTCCGAAACGCCCGCTGGAGAAAATCGCCGACGCCAAAGCCGAGGATCAGGCGATGCTCGGACACCTGCTGCTCAAGGCCGTCGAGGTTGCGCGCAAGCTCGGCTGCGAAGAGAACTTCCGACTGGTCGTCAACAACGGGGCGCAAGCCGGGCAAAGCGTCTTCCATCTGCACGTTCATCTGCTTGCGGGGCGCCCCCTGTCTTGGCCGCCGGGATAACCCGGGATCCGCGCCGCGACCGCCCGGCGCATCACGGCGCCCTGCCCTTGCACCCCCCGCGGCACCTTGCGCCGGCACCTTGCGCCCCTGGGCAACGACGGGTCGCGCAACCGGCAGGCGATATGACCAGGCCGCCGGCACCGGTGCTCAAGCCGACCCCGCACAAGTCGAAGGAAATGGACAAGCCCCGGTTCAAATCCCGGTTTAAATCAAGGGCCAAATCCTGGGTCAAGCACCTCACGTGGTTGCTGGCGACGACGCCGGCGTACGCCGTCACGCCGCCTGAGCCGCCTGAGCTGCCTGAACCGACGCTTGAGCTGCCCCTTGAGCTACAAGGGGAAGCGGTGCAAGGCGGGATGATGCTCGGGCGCACAATTCCCCGGGCCGAAGTCTTTTTCAACGGTTCGAAACTGCGGCTGTCCCCGCAGGGTAACTTCGTGTTCGGTTTCGGGCGCGACGCGCCGGCTCGCGCGGTGCTGCGCGTCGCTCCTCCCGGAACGCAAGCTGGGACGCAAGCCGGGACGCAAGCCGGAAGCGAGCCGTTGAACAAGGTCATCGAAGTCCGCGAACGCCGCTACCCGACCCAACGCATAGACGGGCTTGACGAGCGCAAGGTCACCCCGCGCGCGGAAGACCTCGAGCGTATCCGGGAGGAAAGCCGCCAAGTCGCGCTGGCGCGTGAACGCGACGACCCGCGCACCGACTTTCTCGGCGGGTTCGCGTGGCCGGTGCACGGCGTCGTCACCGGGGTCTACGGCAGCCAACGCATCCTGAACGGCCAACGGCGAAGGCCGCATTTCGGCGTGGACCTCGCCTGCAGGGCGGGCGCACCGGTCAAGGCCCCTGCAGCAGGCGTGGTGACGTTGGTGCACGACGGCATGTTCTTCTCCGGCACGACGTTGATCGTCGACCACGGGCACGGCTTGTCCTCGGCTTTCCTGCACTTGCGGAAAATCCTGGTCGAGACGGGCGAGCGCGTCGAACGTGGACAGGTCATCGCCGAAGTCGGCGCGAGCGGACGGGTCACCGGCGCACACCTCGACTGGCGGGTCAACTGGTTCGAGACCCGTCTCGACCCGGCGTTGCTTGCGGGCGAGATGCCCGAACCCGCACCTGAGTGTCGGCAATGACCCCGGAGGAAAACGCGACGGCGCGTCGGCTAAGCGTCGTCCGACGGGAGCGGGCGTGTGACGACCGCACGTTCGGTCACCTCGGCGTCGACGCCGAACACCGCACGGATGTTCCCGGCGGTCATGACCTCGGCGGTCGCGCCGACGGCGTAGCGGCAGCCCGCCTTGAGCAGGCACACCCGGTCGGCGTAACGCCAAGCGACGTTCAGGTCGTGGGTTACCAGCACCACGCCGAGCCGCGCTCCCCCGCTTTCATCCCGGATTGAAACCAAACGCCGCAGACGCCTCATCAGCGCGTATTGGTGTGCGAGGTCAAGTGCCGCGAGCGGCTCGTCGAGCAGCAGATAACACGGTGCTTCACGGGCGAGGCGCACTTGCAACAGCACCCGCGCCAGGTGAACCCGCTGACGTTCGCCTCCCGACAGGCTGAAATAACCGCGCTGCGCAAGCACGTCCAAATCCATCCAGCGCAGGACTTCGAGCACGCCCTCGGCGATCTCGCCTGAAGACGCCGCGTGGGGCAAGGCACCGAGCCGGACGACCTCGCACACCGGGAAATCGAACGCGAGCGACGGCGACTGCGGCAGGATCGCGCGGCGCGCAGCCAGCGCCGATGCGGGCCATGCCGTCAGCGCACGCGACTCGAGCCGCACTTCACCTTCGTCGGGCGTGGGACAGCCGGCGAGCAAGCTGAGCAAGGTGGACTTGCCTGCGCCGTTGTTGCCGGCGAGCATCAGGATCTCGCCGGGTTCGACGGCAAGCTCGAAACGCTCGATCAATCGGCGTCCGCCGACGGCGTACGACGCCTTGCACGCTTGAAGGCTCACGCCCTCGCCTCGTGCCGGTGCGACAGCAGGAACGGGAACGACGGCACGCCCGGCAACTCCGAAGGCAGGATCACCACCCGCGCCGCGAGGT
>CAYFZO010000010.1:0-48260 GCA_964347615.1 uncultured Chromatiales bacterium | reverse complement strand
CGGCGAGCAGCACGATCAACGCGCCGAGCAAAGCCGAGCAAGGCAGCACCAACCGATGGTCGGGGCCGGCGATGAAACGCAGCGGATGCAATGCGACCAAGCCGACGGCGGCGGCGTACGACGCCTCGTGCGCTTGAAGGCTCACACTCCCGCCCCGTGCCGGCGCGACAGCAGGAACAGGAACAACGGCACGCCCAGCAGCGCGGTCACAATCCCGACCGGCAACTCCGAAGGCAGGATCACCACCCGCGCCGCGAGGTCGGCGAGCAGCACGATCAACGCGCCGAGCAAAGCCGAGCAAGGCAGCACCAACCGGTGGTCGGGGCCGGCGATGAAACGCAGCAGGTGCGGTGCGACCAAGCCGACGAAGCCGATGATGCCCGCAACCGCGACCGCGGCGCCGACGCCGAGAGCGACCGCGGCGAGCAGCACGAACTTCCAGCGCTCGACCGCAAGCCCGAGCCATATCGCATCGCGTTCACCCAACGCCAGCGCGTTCAATACCCGTGCCGACGCGAGCATCACCGCAAGTGCCGGCACGATGAACGTCGCGGCGGAAGCGACGTGCATCCAACCGGCGTCGCCGAAACCGCCAAGCAGCCAGAAAGTGAAGCTGCGCAAAGCCTGCTGTGAGGAAATCAGCGTGAAGAATCCGATCGCGGCGGTCGCGAGCGCGTTGAACGCAATGCCGGCGAGCAACAACGACGTCATGTCCGCCCGTCCTGCGCGCCGCGCCAGACGATACGCCGCCAGCATGGTCAGGAAGCTGCCGGAGAAAGCCGCGATAGGCAGGAACGAGACGCCGGCGAATCCGGCAGCCGGCGCACCGAGGACGATGACCGCGACCGCGGCGACCGCCCCGCCCGAGGACACGCCGATCAAGGATGGGTCCGCCAGCGGGTTGCGGAACAACCCTTGCATCACCGCGCCGCCGATGGCGAGCGCCGCGCCGACCAGCGTCGCGAGCAACAGTCGCGGCAGTCTCAGCGACAGCCATATCTTTGCGTGCACCGGGTCGCAATCGCAAACCTCGACGACGCCCGCGGCGTACAGGACGATCGAGAACAGTTCTCCCGGGGTGAACGTAACCGCGCCGGCACACGACGCGAGGATGAAAGCCGCGACGAGCGCCGCGGCGATGAACGCGGCGGGAACGAGGCGCCGGTGCGGAACGCCGACCGCCTTGCCCGCTTCGCGCGCGCCGCGGACGTCGTTCGGCGCAAGCATGATTCCGGTTTCGCGCGCCTTGTCAGGCGGCTGAAATCAGCGCAACGCCTTCTGATCGAAATCCACTTCGACGACGACGTCCGACTTCAGGCGCGACTGGCACGCGAGAATCATGCCGGACTTGAGCTGCTCGCCGTCGAGCACGTAGGAAAAGTCGTTCAGCGGTTTGATCTTGCCTTCCTTGAGCGTGCAACGGCAGGTGCCGCAACTGCCGACCCGGCAGTCGTGAGGCCATTTGATGCCGGCGTTCAACGCCGCTTGCAGAAGGTTGATGCCGCCGGGCACGTCGAAAGTCTGCCCCGTGGACGCGATGGTTGCCTTGAAATCTTTTGATTTCTTGCTGAAGAATCCCAAGTTTCACCTCACAGTTTCAGTAAATAATGCCCCTAGCCCGGTCGCCACGCTTGGAGACGGAACGCCGTTGCGGCGTCTTTGTCGCAGCATCGGTCAAAGCCGACCGGTCGAACCGGAACGTCATTCTATCCTATCAGAGCCGACTTCGTGCTTCCCGGATTCCACGTGCGCCGCACAGCAGTTCGTAGCTGATCGTGCCGCAATGTTCGGCGACCTCGGCGACCGACAGGTGTTTCCCCCACAGCTCGGCGACGTCGCCGACATGGACCGGGTCGTCGGCGTCGAACGCGACGGTCACCATGTCCATGGACACCCGCCCGACGAGTTCACGGCGCTTGCCACCGATCCAAACCGGGGTGCCGGTGCGGGCGTGGCGCGGATAGCCGTCGCCGTAGCCGATGCCGACGACGCCGATTTTCATGTCTTGCGGACAACGGTAGTCGCCGCCGTAGCCGATTCGGTCGCCGGCCTTGCATTGGCGCACCGCGACCACGGGCGCGGTGACGCTCATCACCGATTTCAAGGCTTGCCGGTGCTCGGACGCGACGCACGCGGGCGGGGCGCCGTACAACGCGACGCCGACCCGCGCCCATTGCAACCTCGAATCGGGTCGGCAGAAGAAGCCGGCCGAGTTGGCGATGCTCGCGGCAAGCCGGTTGCTGTGCAAGACGCGCTCGAAACGCCGCCACTGCGCTTCGTCGTCCTCGTCCGCCGCCGGGTCGTCGGCGTACGCGAAATGCGACATCAACACCGGTTCGCGCGGCAAGCCGCGCAAGCGTCCGACCCGCGCCAGCACCTGGTCGGCATCGTCAAGCGCAAACCCCAAACGTCCCATGCCGGTATCGAACTTCACCCACAAGGCCGGCGTTTTCCCGTCGTGTCTCTCAAGCAACGCGAGCTGCTCGGGAGAATGCACGACTAAGGTCAGATCCCGCTCGGCGGCGAGGTGCAGCCCTTGTTCGTCCGGCGTCCCCTGCATGACGAGCACGGTCTCGGCGACGCCGGCGTCGCGCAGGGCGATCCCCTCGGCAACCACCGCGACCGCGAAGCCGTCAACTTCGGTGCCACGGGACAGCGCGAGCGAGGTCCCGACCAACCCGTGTCCGTACGCGTCGGACTTGACCACCGCGAGCACGCGCGTGCCGGAACCGACGCTTTTCAAATAGCTGTAGTTATGAATCAGTGCGTCCGCGTCGACGGACTTTCTGGCAAGATGCAAAACCGCGCCTCAGATACCGATGTTGTCGGAATACACTTCGTCGCTTACCGGCGCAGGGGCGCTTTCGGAAGGCGCGGCTTCGTCGGGAATATAGTTGTCGAAGCGCACGAACTGACCCAGGAACGTCAGCTTGCAGTTGAACAAGGGGCCGTTGCGCTGCTTCACGACCTTGATCTCGGCGATGCCTTTTTCGCTGCTGTCTTCGTTATAGACCTCGTCGCGGTAAATCATCATGATCAGATCGGCGTCTTGCTCGATTGCGCCCGACTCGCGCAGATCGGACATCACCGGGCGCTTGTCGTTGCGGCTTTCGACCGCGCGGTTCAGCTGCGACAACGCAAGCACCGGCACCTGCATCTCGCGCGCGAGGGTCTTCATCGAGCGTGAAATCTGGGAAATCTCGGCGGTGCGGTTGTCGCTGACCTTGCTGGTCTGCATCAGCTGCAGGTAATCCACCATCACGATGCCGAGCGATTCGTGCTCACGCTTGAAGCGCCTGACCTTGGCGTGGATCTCGTCCGGCGTCAGGTTGCTGGTGTCGTCCACGAAAATCGGCGCGTTCTGCAGCAGCTTCATCGAGCTGGTGAGCCTCGGCCACTCCTCCTCGCGCAGCTCGCCGGTGCGCAAACGCTGCTGGTTGATGCGCCCGAGCGAAGAGAAAAACCGCACCGCGATCTGGGGCGCCGACATCTCCATGCTGAATATCACCGCCGGCTTGTTGTCTTCCCCGAGCGCGACGTTCTCAACGATGTTCAACGCGAAACTGGTCTTGCCCATGCTCGGACGCCCGGCGATGACAATCAACTCCCCTTTCTCCAAGCCGAGCGTCTGCTTGTCTATCGTCTTGAAACCGGTCTTGAGTCCGGTGGGGCCTTTCTCGCGCAAATGTTCGATGCGGTCGTAGGCGGCGACGCTCAAGGTCGTCATCGACTCGACCGCGCTCCTGTCCGCGGCGATGCCCTTGTCCGCGACGTCGAACACCGCCTGCTCGGCGCGATCGATCAGGCTCTTCTCTTCCACGTCCTGGTTGTAAGCATCCTCGATGATGCCGGTCGCGGCGCCGATCAGGCCGCGGCGCACCGCCTTTTCACGCACGATCTTCGCGTAGGCGACGATGTTGGCCGTGCTCGGCGTTTCCTTGGCCAACGTCGCCAGATAGGCGAGGATGCCGGTGGAGTCGGCTTTCTCCTTGTGCAGGCGGTTGCTCAGGGTCACCACGTCGAACGGCTGATCGTCGGCCATCAGCTTCGTGATTTCCTCGAACAGCAGCCGGTTTTCCTTGAAGTAGAAATCGCTCGCGCCGACGATGCCCGAGACACGGTCCCAAGTCTCGTTGTCTATCAGCAGGCCGCCGAGCACCGCCTGTTCGGCGATCGCCGAGTTTGGCGGGGTGCGCAGGCCGGCGTGGCCGTCGAACTCGGGGGGGGCTTGGAAACCCTCGGCGGAAGGAACTATCGCCACGGCTGCACCCGCTTCATTCTTCGGCGATGACTTTGAGTTGAACGACGGCGACGACGTCGGGGTGCAACCTCAAGGAAACTTCGTATTCGCCGGTTTCGCGGAACACCCCGTCCGGCAGGTCGACTTCGCTGCGTTTGATCTGCTCTCCGCAAGCGCCTTCTATGGCTTCGATGATTTCGGTCGTGCCGACCGAGCCGAACAATGCACCTTCGTCGGTGACCTTCACCGCGACGGTCACAGACAGATTGTCAACCTGCTGCTTGCGCCGCTCGGCTTGCGCCAGCTCTTCGGCCATTATCTTCTCGAGTTCGGCCTTGCGCTTCTTGAACTGCTCGATGTTTTCCGGGGTCGCGGCTTTGGCTTTTTTGTAAGGAATCAGGTAATTCCTGGCGTATCCGAGCTTGACCTTGACGACGTCGCCGAGGTCGCCCAAGTTGTCGACCTTCGTAAGCAGTATCACTTCCATCGTTTCATTTCTCCCTGTTTTCTTTGTCGTTTTCTTTGTCGTTTTCTTTGTCGTTTTCGTCGTTTTCCGGCTTCGTCTTCATCCGCTCGCGCAACCCGACGAAGTTCTCGGCGGCACCCAAGACGCCCAGAAGACCCGGCAGCTGCGGCAGAAACGGCGACAAAGCCAGCGCCGCGTAAAAAGCAAACAGCCAAACTTGCGAGTTTTTCAAGGCGGCGAGCAAAAAGTGCACGGTCGCAATGCCCTGCAGCAGAAAGCCCGGCATCGCCACCAGAAGCAACTCGCGCGCCAGCGGCCACTCGCTGAAGCTCGTCGTCGCGAACAAGACAAGCCCCAGAACGGTGACGGCTTTGCCTAATCTTAACCCAGTAAACTCGGCGCGAAAACCGCCCGGCTTCTCAAGCAAACTCTGCCACCACCTTGCGAGCAGCAGCGACGTCGCCCAGACCAGGATCAACGAGGTCGCGGCGATGCCGGTCATCACGTCGAGCAAGGATTGATAGGCTTCGCCGAAGTCGGGGAGGCCCGCTTCCTGCTGCTGCGACGCGCCGTACATCACCCATTTGAAGAACTGATCCCACAGTTGCGCCCTTCCCTCGACCAGCGCCGCGGCCAGGGCAACGACGAGCAGCCCGGCGGCGAACATCACGTTCAGAGTGAACGACAAGGAACCGGTCGTCCGCAATAGATGACCGATCAGCAGAACCGGTAACCATTGCAGCAGGACGAACAGGAACATGCTCTCGTAACCGGCCATCGGCAAACCGGTCAGCGAGGCGAGAAAGAAGAAGCCCGACAGGGCCAGGGTGGACAGAATCAGTACGACGCCCGCGCGCTGCGGTCCCCACTTGAGCGCGGTCAGGGCAAGAGCGGCGTTGCTGAGCATCCCGGTAATCGGGATGAACGCCGCAAGCCAAGCCAAGCCGGACACGCAGAACGTCGCTTGCGCGTAACCCGAAACGACGAAGGCGGCGATCTTCTGCATTACGGCTGCGACGCGGGCAAGAAACCGGCGCCGTCGGTGCGCGGCCGTGCGCGACCGTGGGAAGAGGCGCCCGGTAAAAACCTCAATGTCGGTCGCTGTACGGCAACAGCGCCAGATAACGCGCGTACTTGATGGCGCGAGACAGGCGGCGCTGATCTTGGCTCTTGAGGCCGCTCACCCGGCTCGGGATGATCTTGCCGGTCTCGGTGAGAAACTCCTTGAGAAAAGCGACGTCCTTGTAATCGACGTTTTCGATCTTGCCTTTCGCAAGCCGCAAGTAGTTTCGGCGTCTGTAATATCCGGCCATGAATCAGTCGCCCTCCGGGGCGGGTTTGGATGCCTGCGCTTCGGGTTTGGAGGTGTCGTCGGCTTTGGGCTCGGACGAGGCTTCAGGCGAGGCCTCGGATGAAGTCTCGGATGAAGTCCCGGAACCGCTTTTTCCATCGTCGCCCGCGACGCTTTGGGCATCGTCGGCTTTCGTCTCGGATGAGGCCCCGGATGAAACCCCGGAACCGCTTTTTCCATCGTCGCCCGCGACGCTTTGGCCATCGTCGGCTTTCGTCTCGGATGAGGCTTCGGACGCGGCCCCGGATGAAGTCTCGGAACCGCTTTTTCCGTCGTCGCCCGCGGCGCTTTGTGTATCGTCGGTTTTCGTCTCGGATGAGGCTTCGGATGAAGTCTCGGAACCGCTTTTTCCATCGTCGCCCTCAACGCTTTGGGCATCGTCGGCTCTTGCCTCGGATGAGGCTTCGGGCGAGGCCCCGGATGAGACCCCGGGTGAACCCCCGGGTGAACCCCCGGGTGAAACCTCGGAACCGCTTTTCCCATCGCCGCCCTCAACGCTTTGACCATCGTCTTTCGCTTTGGTTTCCCGCCTGTCCCTGTGTTTGTGGGGAACGGCTTCGGCGTCGCTCTCGCCGCCGCCGTCCTTCAACGGGGACGGCTCGGTGACGGCGACGTCGCGACGGATGACGATGTTGCGTATCACCGCGTCGTTGAAACGAAACGCATTGTCCAATTCACCGACGGTCTCTTGACCGCACTCGATGTTCATCAGGACGTAATGCGCTTTGTAGACGCGGTTGATTGGGTACGCCAGCCGGCGCATTCCCCAATTTTCAAGGCGATGGATTTTTCCTTTTCCGGACTCGATGATTCCCCGGTAACGGCCGATCATCGCGGAAACCTGTTCGCTTTGGTCGGGATCGACCAAAAAGACGATTTCGTAGTGTCTCATCAATGTTGCTCCTTATGGGTTTTGCTTGCGAGCCCGAAGCGGGCGCAGAAGCAAGGAACGTCAACGTAGTCGCGCAGTGTAACCGATTGAAGCGATGCCGGCAAACGCCGTGCCGGACGCTCGACCGGTGCCTCGCCCCGCGGGAACTCGACCGGTGCCTTGCGCCGCGTCATTCGGCGTCGGTGTCCCGCTGGCGGCGCATCTCATACAGGCAAATCGCCGCTGCCGCGGACACGTTGAGGCTTTCGGCCTGCCCGCACATCGGGATCGCCGCGAGATGATCGCACAAAGCCGCGGTGCGTCGGCGCAGACCGGCGCCTTCGGCACCCATCACGAACGCCACCGGGCGGCGGCAGTCGATTTCGCACAAACGCTGCTCGGCGTCCGCCGCGGTGCCGACGATCCAAACCCCGTGCTCTTTCAACG
This sequence comes from uncultured Chromatiales bacterium, assembly GCA_964347615.1. GTDB lineage: Bacteria > Pseudomonadota > Gammaproteobacteria > Poriferisulfidales > Oxydemutatoraceae > CAYFZO01. The sequence goes on along the minus strand of CAYFZO010000010.1, from coordinate 40,885 downwards.
TACCGATCGCGCGCGCGAGATTCGAGACGCGCACGAACGGCACCCGCCCCGCCGCCCCCGACGCCACCTTGACCGCCGCCGGCGTCAGTCCGACCGCGTTGTTCGCCGGCACAACCAACGCGGTCGCGCCGCAAGCCTCGGCACTGCGCAGGCAAGCACCGAGATTGGCCGGGTCGGTGACACGGTCGAGAATCAAGAACGCGGGCGCGCCGACGCACAAAGCGGCGAGATCGCGTTCACCCAAGCAGACGGGCAGACGGCACAACGCCGCGACGCCCTGATGGCCGCGGTCGCCGACCAGACCCTCGATCGTGCGCAACGGCTTGACCGTGCAAGCGACGCCGGCGGCCTCGGCCTCCTCGCGCAGGCGCGCCAGACGCGGGTTGCCCTTGTGCTCGGCAAGGCAGAGCTCGACGACGTCCCGCGGACGCGACTTGAGTATCGCGCGCACGCTGTTGGCGCCGTAGATCCAAACCGGCGCGTCCGACGCGGCAGCTTTCATTTCCGCCCGCGACGGCGGGGACGTCTTGAACCGGCGGCGCCAGGCAGGGCGAAGTCGATCTTGCGCTCCTCGGGCTCGACCCTGACCAGCACGACCTCGATCCGGTCACCCAAACGGTACACCTTGCCGCTCGACTCGCCGACCAGACGATGCCCCGGCGCGTCGAAGAAGTAATAGTCGGAGTCCAGGGACGCAATGTGCAAAAGTCCCTCGACGTACACCTTGTCGAGTTCGATGAACAAGCCGAAGTTGGTGACGCCGACGACGATGCCGGTGAAACGTTCCCCGATCCGATCCTGAACGTAGAGGCACTTGAGGTACTTGGCGACGGCGCGGGTTGCGTCGTCGGCGACCTTTTCGGTCTCCGAGCAATGTCCGCCGATGGCCTTCAACTCGTCCCCGGCGTAGCGCTTGCCCGCGCCGGCGTCGCCGTCGAGCACCGCGTGGATCGCGCGATGCACGAGCAGGTCGGGATAGCGGCGAATCGGCGAGGTGAAATGCGCATAAAGCGAAAGCGCCAGACCGTAATGCCCGGCGTTGTCCGGCTGGTACAGCGCGCGCGTCAAGGAACGCAAGATCACGCTTTGCACCGCGTGCGCGTCGTCGCGTCCGGCGGCCTCCTCGAGCAGGCGCGCCAGCTCGACGTTGCGTTCCCCGTCCAGACGAAGCCCGCGTTCGCGCAGGAAAAACTTCAGATCTTCGACCGCCTCTTTCTTGAGACCGGCGTGGACGCGGTAGAGCAGCCCGCAGTCGCGTTCGGCAAGAAACTTCGCGGCGCAGACGTTGGCGCAAATCATGCACTCCTCGATCAGGCGGTGTGCGTCGTTGCGTTCGAACGGCACGATCCGGCGCACCATCCCGTGCTCGTCGAACAACATGCGCGTCTCGGTCACGTCGATTTCCAGCGCGCCGCGCGCCCGACGCCGAGCCACAAGCCGCTCGAACGCGCGCGCGCCTTCGCGCAGCACGTCGCGCACTTGCGCCGGGCGTGCGTCGAGACCTCCGCCGGTCTGCAGGAAACGCCCGACCTCGGTGTAGGTCATCCGCGCGTGAGAACGAATCACCGCGCGGACGAACTCGTAACCCTCGATCTCGCCTTGCGACGACAGGTTCACGCGGCAGACCAGCGCCAGACGTTCCTCGTCGGGACGCAACGAACACAAGCCGTCGGACAACACCGGCGGCAGCATCGGCACGACGCGCCCCGGAAAATAAAACGAGTTGCCCCGCTCGTAAGCCGCGGCGTCGAGCGCGCCGCCCGGCTTGACGTAGCTCGCGACGTCGGCGATGGCGACCCACAAGCGCCAGCCGTCGCCGCGCTTCTCAAAGAAGATCGCATCGTCGAAATCCTTCGCGTCCTCTCCGTCTATCGTGACGAACCCCGTCTCGCGCAGGTCTTCGCGCCCGGCGAAGTCCCGTTGCGAAACCGCGGTGCAACGTTCAGCCTCGTCCAGCGCCTCGCGCCGCCAGCGGCACGGGACGTTGTAGGTGCGCAGCACAACGTCGACCTCCATACCCGCGCTTTCACGCTCGCCAAGCACCTCGATGATTTCACCCGCAACCCCGCCGCCCGACTTGGGCTTGCGCAGATGCACGACGACGACGTCGCCGCTTTTGACCGCGGCGGCTTTCGACGAACGTCCGCCGGCGAGCACCCGCACTTCGTCCTGCCCGATCTCGTGCAACGGTTCGATGCAGCCGTTCGGCGCAACGACGCCCGCGACTTCCCGGTCGCGCGCGAGGACTTCGACCGCGACCGGAAAACCCTCGTCGGTGACCTCATCGATATCCTCGGCGGTGGCGCCTGCCCGATTCTCGACCAGGTCCACCGCCACCTTGTCGCCGTCCACCAGCGCGCGCGTCAGACGCCAGGGCAGTTCCAGATACGTTTCCTCGGGCGAGTCGAGCTTGACGCTCGCGCCGCGGTCGGACGCGATGAAGACGCCGGTCACGCGCCGCGCTTCACGGGCTGCCCGGTAGCCGCCCTTGTCGTCGCAAGCCAGTTGCCCGTCGCGCACCATCGCCTTGAGACGGTTGCGCACCGCCGGCGCCTGCTTGGGCGTCGTGCCGAGCAGCGCGGAGACTTCCTTGAAGCTCGCGAAGCCTTTCCTCGACTTCAAAGCCTCGTAAATCACTTGTCGCGTCGGAATCAACATCCAAAAGATCAACGGCGCAAGCCGCGGCGGTGCTGGTGTGCGGTGCGGGTCGTGAACGACGGCGAACGTGCCGCGCGCACCGAACCCGCTTTCGGGAGAAGCCTGATCACGTTTCCTCGCAGGCGGTTGTCTGTAAAAGGCGGCTTCCTTGAGTACAGAATGGAGAAGCATTATGGACAACGGCGCCGGCTTTAGCAACAAACGAAGCGTAAGCCGCTCGTCGCCGAGGCGCGGTTCCGGTGCATCCGAACCCGCCCGCAATTTGACACGCGCCGACCCTGCGCTATAAAGTGGCGCCTTGCCGCGCCACAGTGCCGAGGTGGCGGAATTGGTAGACGCGCTGGCTTCAGGTGCCAGTGGGGGAAACCCCGTGGAGGTTCAAGTCCTCTTCTCGGCACCAAGTCCGCTGCAAGGCGCCGGCACACGGGCTTTCACCGGCGCTTTTTCTGTTTCAGAACCATGAAATAAAAACCGGAAAGAGGAGAATTCAATGAAAATCTACGAAGCAGCAGTTGCCGTGCTACGAGAAGCCGGGCATCCGATGCAGGCCAAAGATATTTACAACGAAATCGCAAAACGGAAACTGTTCCAGTTTGGCGCCAAAAATCCAACCGCGATTCTGGCTCAAACCTTACGAAAAAAATCTGACGCGCCGCTCAACAAGGGAGAAATAATCTTCGTTAAGAAATCAGACAATACTTATGCTCTGGCTGAGTGGAGCAAAAAATAGCCTTTTGAGAACGGCCGCATCGCAAGAAATAAAACCTTTATTGTTTGTGAAAGACCCTTTCGGGTTCCAAAAACTTTGCCGCTAACCTCAAACTTGAAGGCGACGTTAACCAGCCACCTGCGGCTTAAGGCCTTTCCCTGCCCCTCCCTCAGCCGCCAGCTCCGTTTGGCCTAGAATCAAAAAAACAAATACCTTGCTGTAGTAAGCCAAACACTCAAACTTGCTTGGTTCGTTATATTGGCCTATGATGTTTGTTATCCATTTAACAAACACCGTAGGCTGATACAAAACATGGACACAGATTTTGGGTACCATTTCCCAGCCATCCGCGGTATTCAAGCGGGCCGAGAATACTATGTCTCAATGTGCCCACTGAAACTCATACCAAAGATTTTCCTTTTTGACGATGAAGAGCTTGTGCCGGAAATCAGAGCTCAGCGAACCTTAAATAAAATTCGAGTACCAGAAATCTCAAATTACATCCTAGAAAACCCCGACAGCTACGTCTTTTCAGCCATCACTGCGTCAATTAACGGAGAAGTACGTTTCGACCCGCTTGGGGAAAGCGAAAATCAAGGAAGGATCGGCTCTCTCCATATTGACATGCAGGCGCAATTCATCATCAATGACGGCCAGCACCGTCGCGCCGCGATAGAACGAGCTCTGAAAAATGAACCAAAACTTGGTGATGAAACAATAGCGGTCGTGTTTTTCATCGACCGCGGTTTGGCGTTATGTCAACAGATGTTCGCCGATCTGAATCGCTACTCAATTCGTCCCTCTCGTTCGCTGGGCTTGCTCTACGACTACCGAGACGACCGAGCCCAGCTTGCCAAGCTAGTCGCACTTCGCTCGAAAGCATTTGAGAATTTGGTCGAAATGGAAAAATCAACGCTGTCAAAACGTTCTCGAAAGCTTTTTACGTTAAGCGCCATTTATTCTGGAAATACCGCATTGTTAAACGGCCAAGAGCTATCAGATATTAACAATGCAGTTGATAAATGCTCGTCCTATTGGGATGCAATTGGGGAAACTATCCCGGAGTGGCGACTGGTGCGTGAATCCAAAATAACGGCTGGGGAGGTCCGTCGAGATTTTATCCACTCTCACGCTTTAGTACTGCAAGCTCTAGGGCACGTCGGGAACCAGCTTCTACAAAAACGACCGCAAGGTTGGCGCAAATCTCTCGCAGAACTTAAAAAAATCAACTGGGCAAAGTCTAATACGAAAACTTGGGAAGGACGCGCAATGATTGGGGGGCGTATATCAAAAGCAAGTCAAAACGTAACCTTGACCACAAACTTCATTAAAGAACGGTTGAAACTTCCACTCTTACCGGAAGAACGGCAAGCCGAGGAAGCATTTCAACAAGGCGCCCATGAAAAAGCAGCGTAAATCCGCGTTTCACTCCGACGGGATTGAAAAAACGGTCGGAAAGCTCATGGAACAAGTCCAAGCGCTCTACTTAGACGATGAAATCCCATGGATCGTAGGTTACAGCGGAGGAAAAGATTCAACCGCTACCGCTCAATTGATTTGGAACTCCATATCGGCGCTTCCCTTTGATAAACGCATCAAACCGGTTCACATCATCAGCACTGATACCTTGGTGGAGAACCCGATTGTGGCCCTATGGGTGGAAAAATCACTTGAAACAATGCGGACGGCCATTGCCAAGTCTCATATCCCGTTCCACCCTCATCGCCTAACCCCTCAAACGCAAGATCGGTTTTGGGTCAACCTTGTCGGCAAAGGATATCCCAGCCCACGTCCTAAATTCCGCTGGTGCACCAGTCGCCTGAAAATCGGTCCGGCGAATGACTTCATCCGGAGGCTTGTTCAAGAAAATGATGAAGCCATCTTGATCCTAGGCACCAGAAAAGCTGAAAGCTCCGCCCGCAAAGCAAGCATGAAGCGTACTGAAAAAAGCACTCGCCAACATTTGAGCAGAAATGCAGATCCTGCTCTGGACCGGGTTTGGGTATATACCCCGATAGCGGAATGGACCAATGATGACGTTTGGGAATATCTGGTAACCTTCAAAAATCCTTGGGGATACGACAACCAAGCTTTGCTGGAAATATATCGAGGGGCGACGAAAGACAACGAATGCCCTCTCGTCGTGGATTCTTCGACACCCAGTTGCGGCGACAGCCGTTTTGGTTGCTATGTATGCACCATGGTCGAACAAGATAAATCCATGGCGGCGATGATCCAAAACGACGAGGAAAAAAGATGGATGACGCCTCTTTTGGATATCAGAAATAATTGGCTCAATACCAACGATCGAAAGCACCGTGACTTTCGAAAGATGGATGGAACCCTGCTGGTGTTTAATGAGCGTTTGGTGCACGGGCCTTACAAGCAAAGCTACCGAGAGCAGCTACTACGAGAGATTCTCAAGGCGCAGCAAGAAGTGCAGAAACTCGGCCCCCCGGAAGTTCGGAACCTGGAACTTTTGTCCATAGAAGACCTTGAAGAGATTCGTCGAATCTGGGTGATGGAAAAACACGAGATTGAAGACTCCTTGCCTCGAATCTACGAGGAGGTCATGGGCAAGCCTTATCCCACCAGCAGTCTGGACGAGAACCAAACGTTTAAACAGGATGACATGGATTTGCTTAAAGATATCTGTGAAGAATCAGGGGACCCGGACGGCATTCACTATCAACTTGCGCGAGAGCTCCTGCACCTGGAACATCAATACCGCACTATGGCACGACGATCCGGTCTTTACAGAGCCATTGATAAAGCATTAGAGCGAGGATCGTTCGATACTGCCGAAGAGGCCGAAACATTCGCTGTTAAACGAAGTCAGGCCTTGGAAAAAATACGAATAAAAAGTGAAAACGCCGTGCCGTTGGTTTCACCCAGTACTTTCCAACTTCAAGCAAAAAGCGAATCCGATGCTCCTTGACGAGCTCGTATTACACAACTTTGGGATTTATAAAGGGCGGCATTGCGTCAATCTGACGCCCAAAGGCTCAAACAAACCAATCATCTTATTCGGCGCACTTAACGGCGGCGGGAAAACCACCTTGCTCGACGCCTTGAAGCTTGCCCTATACGGAAAATTCGCCAATTGTTCCAACCGAGGAAGCCTGAGTTATTCGGAATTTCTTCGCCGCACCATCAATCGTCAAATTGACGCGAAAGAAGGTGCGGGTATCGAACTTCAGTTCCGGCACAACAGAAACGGCTCAGAAGATACTATCCGCATAATCCGCACTTGGCGATCCACGGGGAAGAGTCTGAAAGAAACTATCAAGGTACTCCGCAATGAGAAATTTGATTCCGCTATAACGGACAGGTGGTACGAATACATCGAAGAGTTTATCCCTGTTCAAGTCTCTAGTTTGTTCTTTTTCGACGGTGAGAAAATCGAATCTCTTGCGTCGGAAGAGCAATCTGCAGAATTAATTCGCACCGGCCTGCACGCCCTGTTGGGACTTGATCTGGTTGACCGCACGTCAAACGATCTCCAAGTTATCGAAACAAAAAGAAAAACTGCATTGGCCGGTTCAAAAGAGAAAAAGGAGATATCTGAATTTCAACAACGGATTTCGAAACTTGAAAAACAGCAATCAATCCTGACGGAGAAGCTTGCCAGCGAGAGAACCAGCCTCCAAAACACCCTAAACCGGATTAAGCGGCTGCGAGACGAATTTCGTCGAGACGGAGGAGAACTCTTGGAGCAACAAGACTCCATAGAAATAGAAGTAAAAGAAGCCGAACGTCAATTAACTGAGGCTGAATCCAAATTAAGAGAGCTTGCTTCCGGAGCAGCCCCCTTAATGCTGGTGAGCGATATTCTGGAAGCCGCACAAGGTCAAGCCGAACAAGAGAAACAAACCGAGATTCATAAATGGATCAAAGATACATTAGCTAAACGCGACAAAGAAATCCTTGCATCTCTTCTGGAAAAGGCAGCTGACGTTGAGCTAGTCGAGGAGCTAAAATCTTTACTTTCCAAAGACCGGAAGAAAAGAGGTAGACGCGCTACTGGCAGCACTTTCCTGCACGTTGCCCCTGAAGCTTTTAATGCATTAAGCGAACAAACTTTTAAAGAGCTAACGGCAAACGTTCATCAACAAATCAAACGGACAACGGAAATACGAGAACGCCTCTCTGATTCTCGCCGCAAGCTCGCGGCGGTACCCAGCCCAGATGCACTCAGTAATATCACTGAAGCCCTCCAACAGGCAGAAGCAGAAAAAAAAGATGGTGAACTGAAAACTACGATTTTAGAACGTGAGCTTGAGACACTGACCAAACAGCTCGCCACACATAAGGAAAAGCATCTTCTTTACCTGGAGAGTGTAACAGAGCATTCGTTCGTTGATGAAACTAATCGCAGAATCCTTAACCACTCGAAGAAACTCCGAGACACTTTAGCAAGCTTTCGCCATCGCATCGCAGAAAAACATATTAGACAACTCGAAAAACTGATTCTGGAAAGTTTCAGCCAAATAACTCGGAAAACCGACCTTATCAGCCGCATTTCAATCGAACCTGAATCTTACGGGCTTACCCTTTACACGAGAACAGAAGATAAACTTTCACCGGACAGGTTGTCAGCCGGCGAGCGACAATTACTTTCCATAGCCATATTATGGGGATTAGCCAAAGTGTCCGACCGTCCGCTTCCTGCAGTCATAGATACTCCTCTCGGACGTTTAGACAGCGATCACAGAAGCTACTTGGTAAACAACTACTTCCCATTTGCAAGCCACCAAGTACTTCTGCTTTCTACAGACGAAGAAATTGACCAAAGGTATTACACACAACTGAAGAAGTTTATAACTCATCAATACAATATTGAATATAACCCGAGTATTTCATCTTCTAACATTACTCCCGGCTATTTTGAGAGGAAAAACAGCCATGCCCATTGAAACCATTCGTTTATCTGAGAAAGAAAAAAACCAGCTCACGGCCTTGAAGAGAAAAACGGGTATCGAGAACTGGAACGTTCTTTGCCGCTGGGCATTTTGCTTGTCTCTCTCAGAAGCATCGAGACCGCCCGCTGAAGAAATTTCGTCAGAGAGCTCCGTCGAGATGAGTTGGAAAACCTTTGGAGGGCCCCATTCCGACGTTTACCTTGCTCTCCTGCGGCAACGCGCAAAAGTTGATGGTATCCCCCTCGATGAAGAAAGTGAGCTTCCATATTTCCGTCTCCATCTTCATCGGGGTATTTCTTACCTGCACCAGAAAATCAGCCAGCCCTCTTCTATAGACTCACTTTTATCTTTGGCTTTAGTCACTGAAAGAAAGAGTCCAAAACAATTCGCTCTGCCTACAGGACAAAAACTTTCAAAGCCATGTTGATGAGAGAATCTCTCCTCTTCCTAACAGCTCCAACTGTCCATTTCCCATACTGTCCAATCTCCTGATTTAGCTCGAGAGAGGATGACTCAGATAAGATCTTTTGTTTCTCTGAGGGGGGGATATTACCTAGTTCGATGTTATCCTCTTGGCTTAATATCGTTAAATTACCAATTCTGTTCTTAACACTTTCAAGGCTAGGAATTCGCTCTGCCACTCCCACTGATTGTGAATATATATGCTCTATAGATACATTCGGGTAATCAAACACTTTCATCTTATCGTGGCATTTTGGTACTCCCCGAGCACCTTGTTTATACCACGGGAAATAATCTTCTAAAGTTGTCAACAGATACCGGATTTTCTGATTGCCGCCTCGTGGTAAGTACTCTAGATTCCTAAGCTTATCCTTAAATATGGTACTTGGGACTTCTTTTTCTACTAGATCTTTCAATTCGTCTCTGAATTTTTTAATCCTAAATTTCCCTGATTCTCGTATTGCCTTGGAATACTGGAAATATATTCTTGCAACCGGACCTATATGTGCATTCCCAATTGTCTTATAACGAAAAATAAATTTCTCAATTATCTGAATCGCATTTAGAAATTGTTTTTCACCTAAATCATATAAAGATAGTAGCAAAGGCATTGAATGGGTGTGCTTGAGATGGGTTATCAATAAATAAAGCCTTTTACGATTCCAGTCTTTTACCGTGGATTTTTCGTAAGGCCATTTCCCGTTATTAACTTTTCTAAAAAACTTAAATCCTTTATCAAGAGACTCCATTTCTTTAAGGATAATCTGTGCATTAGGGTTGTTTAAACTAAACCGTTTCTCAAGAAATTGAGAAACAAGGTCAGACGATCTGGGACGTCTCCCTTCGAAAGAAGAAAAATACCAGAGTAGATAATCTTCTGTATTTTTTGGAGAATCAGTAAGAATCGAATTCCAATAATCATTCACTTTATTTTTTTCAGATTCAAGATTGCCATCATTTAATAATTGTAAAGTTCGAACACGCAATAGATCGCCGTTTGTCAGGCTGACTCCTCGATCATTTAATATTTGGAATATTTGATACGCTTCCGTGCGCGATTTAGAACACATCAGAATGACAGTACAATCTTCCGACAACACTCCATTTATCAGCAGCTTAATAGCTTTAGGCTTTTCTGATATCTCAGAAGAATCAAAAACTTTTTCCTTTGTGAATTTTTGGAATTTCTCCCAAGCGTCTTTGATCAGTTCATGTGAATAGGCTTCAGGATCCGACGCTGGCTGCTTGCCTTGAATTGTCTTCTGAAAAAACTCATCATCAACATCTGAAAGCTTTAGTTTTGGAGACTTGTTTTTATGGCCTAGATATGTTTCTTCAAGTTCCTCACTGATTCTCTTTAATTTCCTCTTAGCTCTTTTTTCTTCAGAGGACGGTACCTCTTTTTCTTCAAGCTCCTGAAGTAGAGCTTTCGAATTGTAGACAATGGCAGCAACCAGCATTACAAATGAAGCTAATCGCTGCTGCCCGTCGATCACTTCATAATTCGCTCGGATGGCTCCCTCAATATCCTGCTTGACCGTGACAATCCCCCCTAAAAAATGACTACTACTCTTTCCCTTTTTCCGCATCTTCAAGCAACGCCCTAAGTCATCGATAAAGTCTTTAATTGCATTTTCATCCCAAGCATAACCACGCTGGTATTCTGGGATTTGAAAAGCCGAATAAATCTCGAAAAGCTCTTTAATGGAATGTTGCTTTGTTTCAATTTTATCTTTCATTGGATAATTGCGCCCTCCAATGTAGTGCCACAGTTTTCACACCTGAAAGCTCTTCCAAGGTTCATTTTCGTTAATAGATTTCGTAAGCAATTGTACATACCTTTGTAGAAAAGTATCGACATGTCTTGGGCGTCCATTATGCTTTCTTAAGTAGTTGAATCCTCCGTATGCGTAGGCATTTAACCGCTTAAATCCTTCTTTTGTGAGCTTGGATGGATTATCCGGGTCCAAGTATTGCTTTATTTCATCTTGCACTTCTTCTTGGCTGGTAAGTTCTATCCCTGAACGCTTCAGCTCCGCAACGAGCATCAGCCCAACGATATATCTTCTCGATTGCCAATAGCGCTCGATGAAGTAATCAACCAGATCTCTTGCATTTTCCGGATCCTCTCGCCGTCCAGTTGATAATCCGAGCAATAAGCATAAATAGTACAAATCAAATTTTTCCTCAAATGGTTTTTGATCGGCTATATGCCGAAACCATTCATCAACTTCTTGACTCATCCTAAACATTGTTATCAATTCTCCTATTCTTCATCAAGATCAAATTCCAAAAAATATTCTTTGCTTTCTATCAGCAGACCATTTTCCGTCTCAGTAACTCCTTCTTTCGGTAAATCTCTTTCTAAATCTCTAGTTCCTCCCGTCCGCCGAAATAACGTCAAGTATCTAACTTTCCCGCTGCTGGCTTCATCTAAGGCTTGGACAAACCCTGCTCTCTCAGATGAAATTGTAAATGCTAAAAATTGCTTACACAGCTTAGGAATTCTTGATCCGATCTCACGCCGCACACTTATATCTATCGGGCCCGCCGGACTATCCACTACCAGCGGAAAATTATGCTGCCCTCGATGTAGCAAGCTAGTCAAAAACGTGTATCCGACTGCCAGGGTCTGCCCTACACTTGCTCCTCGTTGCCCTTCAAGCTCTAGAGAACGCTCAATGCCTGCAATCCGCACAGGCTCTCTAGGAAGGATATCTTTTAGGCGCTCGTTACATTTTGTTATCAAATCAGTTTTTATAGACTTTCTTGCGTATTCCTTAGCTGATTGACAAATCTCTATGAACTTGTCAATTTGATTTCCTAGTTTTACTGTCCCTGAAATTTCTTCGACTCGTTTCTTAGCTTCTTTATGTTCTTCTTCTAAAGATTTTAGTGAAAATTTTCCTTCATCCGCTTCCATGCTCTCAATTAATTCGTCCAACTCCTTTTTCATTTTCTCTAACTCGCTAAGCAAAGCACTTTTTTTCTGATAAAACCCTTCTCCCTTTTCCTGAGGACTCTGTGTTTTAAACCTGATTAGCGCGTCTGAAGCAATACCCAAACAATGGACTGCATCTTTTAGGTCAGATATATTTTCCTGTAAAGAGCCTGAATCTCCATCCTCCATGTTCTCAATATCTTCTTTTAGTCCATTTAAAATACCTGTTATCTCTTCTCCTAAATATCTCTGAGCTCGTTTGAGTATCGAGTCACGTGCAGAATCGTCTATCGGCCGCCCGCAAATACAATTTTCCTCCTGAGACAGCTCAACAAAAAATTGCTTTGAAGTTGAAGGTGGCAATCGAACACGATCAAGCATTGTTCTCAGTTCTTTTAAGCTCTCTTTGAAAAGCAGGCTTACCTTATAAGGCACTCTGATCCTTTGCATGACACGCTCACTCATCTTTATAACTTTGTTCTCTGATTTTTGCACTTCTTCTTTAAGTTTTTCTAATTTTTCCTCATCTTCTTTCTCTCTAACTTTAATATCAACAATTTCATGCTCTAGCTTTGAAATCTCTGATTTTATATCACTTCTTTCTGCTTTGGCTTCTCTATATCTTTTTTCGCACGCTTCAAATAATTCTCTCCGCTTTTTCTCTTCCTTTCTCCACCAGTTCAGCGCTTGATCAGTTTTTGACTTTCCTTTTGTAGAATCTTCCCATAAATTGTTGGCTCTTTCTTCACATTCGTCAAACAGGTACAACTGACATACCGCATCGATAGCTCCTTCTGCTTTTGCTTCTTTTGGTTTTAGTAATTCGAAAGCCAATTCACCATCAAACACAAATAAATCAATGAACTTAGGATCTAAAAATCGCCGAACATCCTCTGGCGGCGACCAATCGTCGACGACCCCGCCTTTCGCTAGAGATGAAGTTCTATAGCGCACTTTTTCTTTGAACGTCATTTCAAAAGTTAGAGTTTCTTCATCGATAAGGAGATCGATCACAAACTTCCCTTCGCTGCTATTCCTTGCGCGCCTCTGGTACCGTTGCACTTCCTCGTCTTTCCAGTCACGCGCTTCTCCCGTTAACGCAGCCCTGATCATCTTAAGCACCGTTGTTTTCCCAGTACCGTTTGGCATCTGTATAAGCGTAACCAAATCGTCTTTTTCAAGCTTAATATCAACATCCGGACACCGCAATCCTTCACTTTTCAATCTTGTAATTCTAAGATCCACTACTATTCTCCGCTTCGTCTATTTCCAACGTTTCCAATACAGATCTTAGGCAATCGTTATTTTCCGTGACACTCAAGTCTTCTTTGCTTAGGCGTTCCAACCACGACAAAAAAAGCCCGCCAACTTGCTCGCCCTGCTCCAGATCCGAGACTGCTTTGTGTACAGCCTCTTCAACTTTTTCATCTAAACTCATCGTTATTCCTCTTTTCGTATTTCAGACAGTTGTAACAACCAGTCTCGCCTTTCGGAATCAGCTGAATCTCCTCCGCTGCACACAAAATCTAACACTGTGGCGCGTTTCTCAGGATTAGCAGGGTCTGTACGCAAGCATCTCCCAATCCGCTGAATAGTTTCAAGCTTTGCCCTTGCCGACGAAAATAATATGACATTTTGTAAACGTTGGATATCAATTCCCTGCGAAAGCTTATGACATGTAATCAAGCAATCTATTCTTCCTTTTGAAAATTTAACTAAATTGCTTTTGTCATCCTCAGCATAGTAAGTTCGGTACAAATAAGAATACTTATGTAATCTAGGAAGAAGGCGCTCCCCATACTCTCGGCTATCTACGAAAATAATACTGTTACGGATTATCTCCTGGTGTTTATCAAGGTAATCTTCAAAGACCCTTGGTTTCTCTTCGGCCATTTTATAGACCTTGGATAGTTTTATCCATAATTCTTCTTCCGACATCGGATTTCCTTGCTTCTTGCGGGCTAATTTTTCAGCGTATATCTGCTTCCGGCGAAGTTTATCGTTTTCGGTCAGCCGGTAAGAAAGCGGCACATAATCGAACTGACAAAGAACTCCTCGCTCAATGGCGTCTTTTAAGCTAAACCGATAAATAACCGGCCCGATTTCGTCGGTGATGAACTTTGTCCCATCGTCATCATACACACGTTCAGGGGTGGCGCTTAATCCGAGAGTATACCCGAAATGCTGATGTTCCCCAGATAACCGGTGGAGGTTTTCTGGAGACCCTAAGCCATGTACCTCATCGTGCACCACGGCGACGTTACTCCTTAACTCTGGGCTAAAATCTCGAAATAGCTGATAAAGCTGGGGCCTGGAAATAACTAAACCGGAATGGTCTGTATCCAGTGCAAATCTCTGCATTTCATGATGGACGTCATAATTACGTAAGACTCGGTACTGGTGTCTTTCACTCCACTCCAAAACTTCTTGATACCATTGATCCAGCAAATCTGTGCCATCCGTTGTAATAATAAACCCCTTAATATCTCCCCTTTCTTCCAGCTCCGATAGTATTTTAAGAGCCGTCCTCGTTTTCCCGGTGCCTGTGGCCATCTCCAACACACCGCGACGCTTTTTAAGAAATTCCTTGACCGCTTCTTCCTGATGGCGCCATTTTTCATTTTGATCTTTCTCGTCGTCGGCAGTTTTTCTCTCTGCTGAAACATCAGGCGGCGTGAATTGCGGTCCGCCAGACGTGCTCTTCTTTACTTTCTCAAGTGCTTCATCTGACAAGGACAACACGTCCAGCCCTTTCGCATCTCCTTGCCATGCAGTTTCAAAGTCTTGTTCCGTATATGCTACACGTTCTTTATCCTCAGGAACCCAACTCCTGTAGACGTGCACAATTTCATAATTTGACGTATGCCCAGACCCTGTTTCATTAGCAGAACCGACAAATGCCACTTTCTCTCCCCAAGAAAAATCAAATATTCCTATCTTTTCATGGTAAATCCCCGGGGAATCAGTATGAGTCGGAAAAGCGAACTTTAGAATCAATCTCTCATTCGCAACAAGCCAAGCAAATAGTTGCATCCTGATTTTTATATCTCTTGGGTCTTTTGAAAATTCAATCGCCTGCAGAATTAACTCATCAGCTATAATCTGTCTCAATCGATTTCTTTCTGGCCCGCTTTCTGCCAAACGTAACGTTGCTAGATCATCCGGCGACAACGTCGGAGAAATCAAGAGATAAATTTGAACCTCTTTTTTCTGCAGAATGTCTGGAAGCGCTTTAGACCAAGATTTGAGGGCACTACTTGAAAAATAGCCGGCGGCGCGCCTGTACCTGGCGCAATTCTTCAAACAAGGTGCGAAAAAGACCTGCCCTAAGTCTGCCTCACCGCTACGGTAGTGTCCCCGAAGCATCCTGACTGCTTCTTTGTCGCTTTCTCTAATCCCTGTATCGAACATAACTCTTCTCGCATCAACTATCTTCGCCGTCTATATAAGAGCGCAGCTGCTCTTCTATCTGGTGCTGCCTGTGCCTTTCCAGCAGTTCATCCAGTGTTTCTTCACTTGACGCACGGGATGAGGAAACTATATTTTTACCCCGCTTTTCTTCTGATTCAATCTTGTGAATCAAGTCTTTTATTTCGTCTTGCTGAATCCACGTCCCGCTGCAATTAAATTCTGCGTCAACATCGTTAATATAGAAATCCCTCCACTCTGTGAAGCCTTTCTTTATTCTCCTCTTCTCTAAACCATCGATGACGTTGTCAATATCCTTCCCAGTCTCATGATGTTCCTGCCAACTCCCAGTCGGTCGGAGAGCCTTGACTGCGACCAATAAGGCCAGGGTCGAGACAATGTGTCGGTCATCAATGCGGCAACCGATGATTCGGTTTGCCACCATCCAATTAATTTTTCCTTTAGCTCGCGTATAAAGCAGCACTGCATACAAATCATCCGAGTCAGGGATTTTCTCGCACAAGCCAAGCGGGGCCGTTCCTAACTGATAGTACCCTTCCTTTTCTTTTCTTCTCAACCACCAATTTGATTCTACGCCTGAAACCGGCCACGTTTCCGGTTCAGCCACTGAAAGAAGGGATTGAAATAAAGTTTTTTCAGCCCGATCGTCAGCCCATTTACACCATGCCTGTTCCATCGCCGGCGTCCATAGGGGATATTCAATCCGAGGCTGGCGCGCTGCTCTGGCCAACGTGTAAATCCTGCACTGCGACCCTCGAAGCAGCAAAGCTGACACAGAATGCAGCGGGTCTAAAGCTTCCAATTGGCTTTTCGTTCCAAAAACACCGGGAGCCATTCGGACAAAGGCAGAGTTCGTTATAAGTGTAGGAAATACGCTGTTCGGAGAATATTTACTGCCTGCAATTTCGGTAAAGCGGTTCTTAGCAGTGAGAAACGTCAACGGCCCTTCATCTTCCATCATTTTATGTAGGATCTGAAACAGGGTTTCTTTTTTCTCCGAACCACTTCCCGCGTTTGCTCCCGGCAAAAAATAATTCTCTGTTTCTACACCGCCTGCCTCTTTCGATATTAAAGTCGTCTCCGTCGCCCCTATGGGTATCCAACCTGATTCATTCAAATTGACGAATAAGTGAGGAGAATCCCTTAAAGTTATGTCGAGGTCGCGCGCCGAACATAAATCAGACGGGTAATACGCATGATATTTACGTAACATCTGATCGATCATCGCTGGTTTTTTTTGAAACGCATGATTCATTAATTGGTGTAACCAGATACATCTCCTTTTTCTGGGAGTGATATTTCCCTTTAATAAATAACCAGAAAAGATTTTGTAATCTTTCATAAATTCCAAAGCAACTTCAATTTGGTTTCTTGTCAATCGTAGCGGCTCTATCATGCTAACTATCGGACGTGGGAGAGAAGTTTCCTTACAGTGCTCATCAATCTTTTCTTGCCAAGCGCTGATATCTTCCGGCATGAACGGAAACATGTACCAGCCTGATGAGATCGATTTCGCCACGTCTTCCAACCATCGCTTCGTTGATCCATACGCGATATCCAGCGCTAAGCGATACTCCCCGGAGAGCGCCGCTTCCTGTTTTGATAACTGCTCAAAAGGAACAACATGCTTACCATCCGCTAACTTCTCATATATCTCTTGCTGTTTATTCTTGACATACGATTTCATTACGCCCCCACTCTTGTCTCTTAGTTTCCTTATCGCTCGACGTTCAATTTGCCGAATTCGTTCCCTTGTCACGTTGAGTTGTTGTCCAACAGCCTCCAGGGTCTTACGCGGAGCACCGTTCATGCCGTACCGATCGGTAATGACGTGACGCTCTCTCTCTGCAAGATTCTCCAAGGAAGCTGACAAAAAATCTTCCAGTGTGACTTTTTTAGCTGCCGGGCTCTCGTAATCAATACCGGGAGAGAAATTTTCATGAGCTAATGGACCTGCGCCTTGCGCTTCTCTAATTTCATCTCTTGCAGGAACGATATTGAAGCAAGATTCCTGATCCTGAACAAAATCTTTTATCAACGCATCAAGACAGACTGCTCCCTTACATCCAATCCTTTCGACTTGCATCATTTCTTTAAGCGCAGAACTTCCTGCGTCAAGATATTCGCCTACCGTCTGGAAAGGCATCCAACCTCCTTTCTGCGCCCAAGCGATACTGTTGACAAGACGTACCGAACGTTTGGATCGTTGAACCAATTCGAGAAGGCTGAAGTTTCTGATTTTTTCTTCAAGCATGTTCTGTCGCTCTACAGGTACACCCGTATGGAATAAATGCCCTGTTAAAAAGAAATAACAGTTATGATTTTTCTCTAATGCTCCAACAAAAAAACGTTAAGCGGCTCAAGCAGCGAGTTTCATCGCCAGCTGTGTCGAGCCGGCAAACAACTTTCGGTTCAAGGACGTTCAATTTTCATTGCCTTGTCTTTAGCAGAAGTGCTTTTAATAATCTTCTTCGCCTGCGTTGCGGGTTCATCCGCCTCAGTAAGCGCATTGCCAAGAATCATGCCACTTAGGGTTGATGCTCCTTTGACTGTTCAGGCTGGGTTGCCTCCCCCAAAAAGACAAAACAATGATAACAAATAGTTACTGCCCCTCTATTCCTTGTCAACAACCGGTTACCGCTCATCCCTTAAATCCAACCATTGGTCCATTAATACGGCCAAATCCTCACGTCCAAAGCCGAAATCATGCGCTCAATCTCAACTCGCTTGAACTTGACCAACGCGAAAAAGCGGGACGTCGGTCGTTGCTTGTGACCGGCGCCCAACGTCAAAAAGAGCGTCGAAAACAGCCTCGGAAAGCCCGAGCATGATCACCGCGGCACGACCACCGCGGCGGGCACGCTCAGGTCGATTTCAAAGCATTTTTGCCCAACGGACGTTGAAGCGGTAGTCGGTTTCAAGCTGCGGTCCGTCGAGGTCCTGATGAATCGGCGCCGCGAATTCGAATTCCAGGCGGTGCCCCTTAAACGCCCCGGCGGTCTGGTAAAAGTTCAGCCCCACCGCGGCGTCCACGCGCTCGCCGCCGCGGAGCCGGGTGTCGGCGGTCGGCACGAGCGGTATCGGCGTACCTTGCGGCATGACGGTTTTCCTCACCCTGTCGTCCTCGCCGTGCACGTCGCCCCAGGTCTTGCCCGCGAGACGGAACGAGGCGCTGACTCTGTCGCCGAGTCTTCTCGCTGCCCACGCGGTCACGTCGTATTCGTTGCCGAGACGGTAGCCTTCGTCGTTGTCCTCGACGCGGAACACACCTCTGGCCTGCGCGCCCCACGACCAGTCGCTGAACTTGCTGGTATAGGTGGCGCCCAGAATCGGGTCGAAAGTGCCCGAACCCAGCTGCATCGGATAAGGCAGTTGCGAACGACCGAGCGGGGTGTTGTCGCGTTCGTCTATGCTGCCGGTCGGCAGGCTGAAGCCGAATTGCAACGACGCTTGGTGGCGAACGCGATGAATATCGCGGTCCATCCCGGAGCTGAACAAGGTGTACAGCCCGGTGAGTTTGACGTCGCCGAGGCCGGAGGTTCTGGTCGTGAAACGGAGACCGTCCCGACGGACGTGCTTCATCGACTTGCGAACGTAGGGCACCATCGCCATCACCGTCAGCTTGTCCGACACGCCGTACATCGCGCCGAGCATCTGCATCTCCATGTACATCTCAAGCGGCGCAACCATGTAGTCCCTGTGCACCTCGGCGACGGAAACGTCGTCGTCGCCGTCGCGGTTGCCGTCCATCTCCATGCGCCCGTAGGTGTAAGACAGCATCCACTTACCTTGCTTGTGGGTGTGCTCGCCCATCACGCCGGCAGGTGCACGGTCGTCGGGTTTCATGCTCATCTTCATGCCTGCGTGCGCGGTGCAGACCGCGACGAAAAGCAACGACAGGCAGGCGCTTGTCTTCAAGAGTCTCACGACAAAGGGTTCCTTGTTGTTGATTATGATTCCCGATTCGGAGCCGGGCAGACCGGGTTCAGCGGGGCATTCATTTAACCACGCAGACGCCGGGTGCGGTATATGCCGGTCGAGGGAACGGACGGCGTTCGCCGGGCTGCCGGGCAAGTTCGCGTCACTGCCCCGCCAACGCCGCGCCGACGCGCCCCCTGAAGATATTGCCGTTCCTGTCGGGGCTGGTCGAGATCATGTTCACCTGCACGCCGACCAATGCCTCGATACGTTCGACGTAGTCCCGCGCCGCTTGCGGCAATTGCGCGTAGTCGGTCACGCCCGCGGTCGCGGCACCCGCCCACCCCGGCATCTCCTCGTATTCGGGCTCGCCGACCGCGCTTCCCTCCCCCGGGGCATCCCCCGAGGCATCGCCCGAGGCATCGCGATAGCCGGTGCACACGCGCAGGGTCTCGAGGCCGTCGAGCACGTCGAGTTTGGTCACGCACAAGCTGTCAACGCCGTTGATTGCGATCGCCTTGCGCACCGCAGGCGCGTCGAACCAGCCGCAGCGTCGTCCCCGGCTGGTCGTCGCACCGAATTCGTTGCCTTGCTCGGCAAGGTGCTCGCCGGTCTTGTCGTCTAGTTCGGTGGGGAACGGGCCGTTGCCGACGCGGGTGGTATAGGCCTTGACGACGCCGAGCACACGGTCGAAGTGCGACGGCGGTACGCCAGCGCCGGTGACCGCCCCGCCGATCGAGGTGTTCGAAGAGGTCACATAAGGATAGGTGCCGTGATCGTTGTCGAGCATCGTCCCTTGTGCGCCCTCGAACAAGACCTCGGCGTCCCGGCTTCTCAGCTCGGCGAGCTTGGCGGACACGTCGGCGGCCATCCCGAGCAACGCGTCGCGCCAGCTCAGGATGCCGTCGAGTTCGGTGCGGAAGTCCGCGGGTTCGGCGTGGTAATAATTTTCGAGGGCGAAGTTGTGGTAGGCGAACAAGGCCTCCAGCCGTTCGGCGAAAAGCCGCTCGTCGAACAGCTCGGACAGGCGCAGCGCACGGCGGGCGATCTTGTCTTCGTAGGCGGGGCCGATACCGCGACCGGTGGTGCCGATCGCCTTGCCCTTCATCGCTTCCTCCCGCGCCAGGTCGATGCGCCGGTGGCAACTGAACAGCAGCGGGCAGTTCCGGGAAACGCTCAAGCGCCGGTGCGCTTTGACCTTGCGCGCTTCGAGCATATCGAGTTCCTCGCGCAGATGCGTCGGCGACACCACGACTCCGTTGCCGATCAGGCAATCGCTGCCGCCGTGGAGAATGCCCGACGGAATCAGATGCAGAACGATCTTCTCCCCGTCGACGATGATCGTGTGTCCGGCGTTGTGTCCGCCTTGAAAACGCACCACCGCCGCCGCGCGTTGCGCGAGATAGTCGACCACCTTGCCCTTGCCTTCGTCGCCCCACTGCAACCCCAGCACCAAAGTTCCGGCCATCGCCTACAGCTCCTTCACGACCCAGCGGTCGTTCTCCAGAACCAGGTGCCGGTCGCAGCCGAGGCTCGTCGGCTCGTCGCGCTCGCTGAGCCGTTGCACCACCCGTTCACCCGCGGCACGCAACTCGAAGATCGCGTCGTTCAAACCGCCCGCGGCTTCTTCGGACTCCGGTCGGGGCGCGAAAATCCCCCGTTTCGCGGCGGCGGTGCTTTCGACAACGATCTCGGCGAGCAGCCTCAGGTCGCCGCTGAATCCGACCGCGGGGCGTGAGCGACCGAACACCTTGCCGATGCCGTCGTAGCGTCCGCCGCGCGCAATCTCCTGACCGAAGCCCGGCGTGAACGCCGCGAACACCACGCCGGTCTTGTAATGGTAGCCGCGCAGCTCAGCAAGATCGTAATGCGGTTCGATACCCGCCGCGGTCAGGCGGGAGGAAATCACCGCCAATTCGTCGAGCGCCTTGCCGACGCCGGCGACGTCGCCGAACAGCTCGCGCGCCCGCGCCAGCACCTCCGGGCT
Organism: uncultured Chromatiales bacterium; assembly: GCA_964347615.1. GTDB lineage: Bacteria > Pseudomonadota > Gammaproteobacteria > Poriferisulfidales > Oxydemutatoraceae > CAYFZO01. The sequence goes on along the minus strand of CAYFZO010000010.1, from coordinate 19,859 downwards.
GCCGTTGAGCCCGGGCAAGGCCAGAAGCTTGGTTCGGGTCTCGCCGGAGACGCCCTGCGCGTCGAGATAATCCTGCATCTCGTGCGCGGCCTTGCTGTTCAGCAACGCGGAAAACGCTTTCTCCTGGCTTTCGTCGAACCCGGCGGCGGCGGCCAGCGCCGAACAGATACCGACGTGTCCGAGGTCGATGTAAACGTCGCGCACGCCGACGGCCTCAAGCGACGCAAGCATCAGGCGGATGATCTCGACGTCGCTTTCGGCGCCCGCGTCGCCGTAGATTTCGGCGCCGAACTGCAACGGCGCGCGCGTACCCTGAACCCGGTCGAGACGCGCTTTCAGGATCGTGCCGGCGTAACACAGACGGTTGATCGGTCGCCCGGTCAGGGTATGCGCGTCTATGCGCGCGACTTGCGGCGTCATGTCCGCGCGCACGCCCATCATGCGCCCGTTCAGCTGGTCGACCAGCTTCATCGTCTGCAAGGCAAGCGATTCATCGCCGGTGATCAGAAGCGATTCAAGATACTCTATCAACGGCGGGGTGACGAGGTCGTATCCCCACGACGAGAACAGATCGAGCACGCGGCGGCGCAGGCGCTCGACGTTCGCGGCGACCGGCGGCAGGGCTTCCTCGATGCCGACCGGCAACAACCAACGTTTGTCTTCGCTCATGATGAAAAGGGGTGAAAAAGCGGCGGGTTCAGCGGGCGAGAAACAACACCGCGACGCCGACGAGCATCAACAGCAACCCCCCCCACCTCAGTTCCGTGTCGCTGATCGATTCAAGTTTGCGGGCGAGGCTGCGTACCGCCGCCGGATTCAAGAAAGGCATGATGCCCTCCAGCACCAGCAATAACCCGAGTGCCGTTAACAAGTCCGACCATTGGATACTCATCGCCGCGGCGGCCTGCTGCCGATTTTACGAGGTTAAAGACGCGATTATACAGCCAACCGCGCCCGTGCCCCAGGTTTTGACGCGGGTTTCACCATGGGTTTCGACGTCGGTTTCGACGCCGAAATCGCAATCGCTGCACCCGTCCGGCTCGACGCTTCACCGGCAATCCACGCAGCGTCGGAACGAACGATTGCCGCGCGGCCGGCGCGACGGGTTCAGCGCAGGATGCCGCGCCTGCTGGGGTTGTCGATGAAGCGGATGAACTCCTCGACTTCCGGATAGCGCTTCGCCAACTCGGCGACCTTGTCGCCCTCGTCGTCCTTGTCCGGGGGGACGCCCCTGACCCGTCGGCGGTAGCAGTAGCGCAGGGCTTCGACCAGGTCGGCGTTGAACCCCCGGCGCCTCAAGCCCTCCTCGTTCAGCGAATAGGTCCTGGCCCGGCTTCCGGTGCTCCCGGAGGCGAGGGTGAAAGGCGTCAGATCCTTGGTCAGCACGGTCGTCGGAGCGACGAACGCGTAACGTCCGACGCGGCAGAATTGATGGACCAGGGCGAAAGCGCTCAAGGTCGCGTCGTCGTGAACCTCGACGTGCCCGGCAATCGCCGCACCGTTGACGAAGACGGTGCGGTTGCCGACGATGCAATCGTGGGCGACGTGCACGTAGGCCATGATCCAGTTTCGGTCTCCGATGACGGTCTTGCCGCCGCCGTCGACGGTACCCCGGTTGATGGTGCAGTATTCGCGAATGGTGTTGCCGTCGCCGATGATGAGTTCGCTGGATTCGCCTCCGTATTTCTTGTCCTGCGGTTCGTCGCCGAGCGAGACGAATTGATAGACGCGGTTGTTGCGCCCGATCCGGGTTCGCCCGCGAATCACCACGTGGGGGCCGATTCGGGTAGCGTCGCCGATCTCGACGTCGGCGCCGATGATGCTGTAAGGCCCGACCGACACGCCCTCGCCCAGACGCACCGAAGGGTCGATCACGGCGGTCTCGTGAACCGCTTTATCGCTGGCGGGCAACTGTCCAGCGGAGGAACTCATCGTCGGAAGTCAGTTCTCCTTAAACATGCTCTTCAGTTGCGCGGTCGCCGCGGTTTCGCCGTCGACGCTCGCCGTGGTCTCGAAAGTGCAGTAATCACCCTTGATTCGTCCGCACCTCGACTCGAGTATCAGCCGGTCGCCGGGCAGCACCTGGCGCTTGAAACGCGCCTTGTCGACGCCGACCAGCAGATACAGCCCGTCCCTGCCGCTCAGGTCGGCCAGGTTCATCGCCAGCACGATCGAGGCTTGCGCCAGCGCCTCGACGATCAACACCCCGGGCATGATCGGCATGCCCGGGAAATGCCCCGGAAAAAACGGTTCCTCGGGGGTGACGTTCTTGAGCGCCTTGATGTAGTCGGAACGCAGCTCGAGCACCTCGTCCACCAGCCGCATCGGGTAACGATGCGGCAGACGTGCCAGCAGCTCTGCTTTTTTATCGCTCATGATCGTTTGCCGTCCTTTCTCCTTATTATCGCCGCTTGTTCAAGACGCCGCAGGCGCTTGGCGACCGAATCGAGGCGTTTGAACCGCGCGCTGTTCTTGAGCCAATCACGATACGGTTCAAGCGGCGGACTCGAAGCGTAAAACCCGGGTTCGCGTATCGAAGCGTTGACCGAGGCCATGCCGGCGATCGTCACCTTATCGCATATCGTTATGTGGTCGCCGATGCCCGCGGCGCCGCCGATACGGCAATAGCGACCGATCGTGGTGCTGCCCGCGATGCCGGTGCAGCCGGCAATCGCCGTGTGCGCACCGATACGGACGTTGTGCGCAATCTGAACCTGGTTGTCTATCTTAACGCCTTCCTCGATGACGGTGTCGTCTATCGCGCCGCGGTCGATCGTCGTGTTGGCGCCGATCTCGACGCGGTCGCCGATGACGACCCGCCCGTGCTGAAGGATCTTGACCCAGGCGCCTCGGTCCTCGGCGAAGCCGAACCCGTCGGCGCCGACGACCACGCCGGGATGAATCAAGACCTCGTCGCCCAGATGCACGTCGTGCTCAAGCGTCACGTTGGCCGACAAGCGGCAGTTCTCGCCCAGCGTGCAAGCTTCGCCAACGTTGCAGTTGGCCCCGATGACGCAGCCGGCGCCGATCCTGACGCCGGCGGCGACCACCGCGCCGGGGCCGACGACGACCCCTTCCCCGAGTCGAGCGTCGGCGGCGACGACCGCCGAGGGATGCACGCCCGGTTGAGGAGACGGCCTGCGCCAAAACAGCTGGGACAAAACCGCAAAAGCGAGATACGGGTTGTCGCCGACCAACATCGGCAATTTGCAGAAATCCTTGTCGTCGCTGCGCAACAGCACGGCGGAAGCGCGGGTGCGTTCGAGCCGGGCGCGGTAGCGCCGGTCGGTGAGGAAAGTGATCTGACCCGAAGTCGCCTTGTCGAGACTGCCGATGCCCTCGATGCGGACGCTTGAATCGCCGATCAGCTTTGTCCCGGTCTGTTCGGCCAGATCCTCCAGCCTGTACGCCATGCCGTCACCTGTCGTATTTGCGCGTGAGCGCGTCGAGAACCTCGTCGGTCAGATTCACTTTCTCGTCGGCGTAGATGATCGGCCCGTGCTGAAAGATCAGCTCGATCTTTCGCCTTTCGGCGATTTCCTTGATGACCTCGGAAATCTGCTTCTGCAGGGCGTTGAGTTCCTCGCTGCGGCGCCGGTTGAAATCAACTTCGAATTCCTGCCTGAAATCACCGCATTCCCTGCGCCTTCTCTTTATCCTGTCGATCATGCGGTCGCGCCTGCTCTTTTCCATTTCCCGTCCTTCGCGCCGCAACATCCGGTCGAGATCGTCTATTTCCTCGCCGCAGTCCTGAAGTTGCTTGCGCCGCGAGGAAAACTCCTGCTCGAGCCTTTCCCGGACGTCCTTGGCTTGCGGTGCCTTGTCCATGATCGCCGGCACGTTGACAACACCGACGCCCTCGGCGCCGACCGCAACCCACGCCGAAGCGCACGACGCCAGCGCCGCAACCGCAAGCCGTAACCAGGCGGTTCGCGGCTTGCCGTGCATCGATGGGTGCATCAAGGGCTGCATGAAAACGTCAAAACGTGGTTCCGAGGTCGAATTGGAACGATTCGGTGTCGTCGCCCGACTCGTCCTTGAAATGCGAAGCGAAGTTGAACGAAATGCCTCCCACCGCCGTCAACCAACGGACTTGAAGGCCGTAAGATCCTTTCATGTCGCTCAACGAAAAGTCCTCCACCTCGCTGAAAACGTTACCATAATCCACGAAAGCGCTCATGCGCAGCCTCTGTCTGTCATACAGAAAATCGCTCGGGAAAAACAAATCGGCGCCGAACAGCATCCTGAAATCCCCGCCGAGAGGGTCGTCGTTGTCGTCCCTGGGACCTAAGGAATTATTCAGGTACCCGCGCAAACTGCTTGCGCCGCCCGCGAAAAACCTATCGTAGGGAGGGACTCCGACCGTCTTCCCGTACTCGCTAGCATACGACACCCTGGCGCGTCCTGCAAAGACGTAGTCGGCGTCCTCGTCGAGGGAAACGTAGTGGCGGTGGTAATAATCCGCCTTGTAGTAGGCAAGGCCGTCAATCGGAATGAAAAATTGCAGGTTGCCGCTGATCCTGGTGCCCTCGGTCGTGAACAGCGCCCGGTCCCGGGTGTCGTAATCCAACCCGACCGTCGCGATCAGATTCAGGAAATCGCACTCGTTGATGTCGCGGACGGCGATCGGGCTTTCCTGCACCCACCCGCATTGATCCTCGTAGTAATCCCGCAACCGTGTCCCGAGGTTGCTGCCGGGGTCCACCTTGATGTCCTGCAACGTCGCGCCGAGGTTGAGGGTGTCGTTTTCCGAGATCGGAATGCCGAATCCCAAACGCACCAGCCCCTCGTCGGTGCTCGTGTCGTTGATGTCGCGCTCGGAGTTGTCTATCGAACGGTACGACAGGCTCCACAAGCGGCTAACGCCGTTGATCGTGTAGAAAGGGTCCAAGAATGAAAAGGTGTAGTTCGTATTGGCGGCGCTGTTGTTGAAAGTGAATCCGACCCGGTTGCCGGTGCCGAGAAAGTTATCCTGCCTCAAGCCGAACGAAAGCACCGCCCCGTCGGCGTCGGAATAGCCGGCACCGAGACTGAGATTGCCCGAACGGGTCTCTACCAGATCGATATCCACGTCGATCTGGTCTTCCTTGCCTTCGACCGCCTGTTCCTTGACGTCCACCGACTGGATGTAAGGCAGTCTCTGCAAACGCCGTTTCGACAGCTCGATCTTACCCGCCGAATACTCGGCGCCCTCGAGCTGGCGCAGCTCACGGCGGAACACCTCGTCATCGGTACCGTCGTTGCCGTGGAAGTTGATTCGCCGCACGTAGGTCTTGGGCCCGGGAACGACCAGAAAAGCCACGTCCACCGTGTGCTTCTCCTCGTCCTTGTCGGGCACTACGTTGACCTTCGCGCCGGCGTACCCGACGTTCTTCAACTGAAGTTCGATCGCCTCGCTCGAACGCACCGCGGCGGCACGGGAGAAGATCGTCCCCTTGCGCAAGATGACGCTGCGCCTGAGCGCGGCACGGTCCAGGTCCAGGCGGCAGGACAGGCTGACCTCGCCGATGCGATAGCGCTCGCCCTCCTCGACGCCGATGCTCACGTAGATGTCCTGCTTGTCCGGGCTGAGCGAAACCCGGGTCTGCTTGACCGCAAAGTCGAGATAGCCTTCGTCGAAGTAAGCGTCGCGCAGGGCTTCCAGGTCGCCCGCGAGCTTGACCCTGGAATAGTTGTCCTTGCTGCTCCAGAACTCATACCACCTGGCGGTGCCCGACTCGATCTTCCCGAACAGCTCCTTGTCCCTGAGTTTGCGGTTGCCGGTGATCTTGAACTCCTTGATCTTGGAAATCTTCCCTTCGTCTATGAGGATCTCTATATTGACCTGATTGTCGGGCAGCTCACGGATCTCGGTGTTGATACGGGCGCCGAACTTACCCAGCGCCTGGTATTGCTCGGTCAGCTCCTGGGTCAGGCGTTCGAGCAAGCGGCGGTCGAACACCCTCCCGACCGCAACGCCCGCCTGAGCGAGACCTTCGGTCAGCTGTTCGTCCGGGATGCCTTCGTTGCCGGCGAGCGTGATCCCCGCGATGCCGGGGCGCTCGACGACGGTGATAATCAGATCGTTGCGTCGCCGCTCCAGCGAGACGTCGTCGAAGTATCCGGTGCGGTACAGAGCGCCGATCAAGGAAGCCGGAATGGACTCGTCGAAGCGATCCCCGACCGTGACCGGCAGCTCGGAAAAAACAGCGCCCGCGGTGATGCGCTTAAGTCCCTGTACGCGAATGTCGCGGATTACGAACTCTTCGGCGCATAGGGAATACGGCAGAAGCAAAAGCAGCGCGAGCAGGCCGCGGCGCAACATCAGCCAAGCAGGCGATTAAGGTCGTTGTACAGCGCCAATACCATGAGACCGCCCAGCATGAAGATCCCCACCCATTGCCCGACCACTTGCGCTTGCATCGACAACGGCGAGCCCTTGACGAATTCGATCAGGTAATACAGCAGATGCCCTCCGTCGAGTATCGGTACCGGTAACAGGTTCAGCAGACCGATGCTGACGCTCAGCAAGGCCAGCAGACCGAGGAACGACCCCAGCCCCTGCAACAGGGAAGAACCGGCGAACTCGGCGATGCCGACCGGGCCGCTGACGTTCTTCAACGACGCTTCACCGAACAGCAGCCGTTTCATGATCTTGACCGTCAGTACCGTCACGTCCCAGGTCTTTTCGGCTGCAAGCGGCAAGGATTCGAATGGGCCGTAGCGCACGAACGAAAGGTAACGCTGCCTGAGTTGCGGCGGCGCTGCGCGCGGGCTCACGCCCATGTAACCGACGGTTTCGCCGTTGCGCTCGGTCGCGCCGATCTCGAGTTCGACGTCGAGACGTGCGCCGTCCCTTTCGACGACGATCGACACGCGCCTCTCGGGGCTTGCCCGCGCCGACCTCACCAGTTCGGCCCAGCTTCCGATCTCCCGCCCGGCGAACGAGGTCACGCGGTCGCCGGGCTGCAAGCCCGACCGCCCCGCGCCGGAATCCGCCTGCACTTCACCGACGACCGCCTCCACTTCGGACTCCGGACGCTTGGGCTCGATGCCCAGCCGCCCGAGCACGTCCCCGCTGTCGAGCAGGTTGATGCCGACGGCGTCGAGCACCACGCGGCGCTCGACGCCGTCGGGCTCGATCACCGTCGCGGCGAACGCTTCCTGCTTGAGGCCGGCGTCGAGCAACGCAAGCAGGGCTTGACGCCAACTCGCAACCGATCGGCCGGCGATCTCGACGAACTGATCGTCCGCTTCGACACCGGCGCGTTCGGCGACGCTGGCGGGAACGACTTCCCCGACGATCGGTTTTACCCCCGACACCCCGACCATGAACATCAGGTAATACAGCACCAACGCCAAGACGAAGTTGAACAGCGGACCCGCCGCGACGATTGCCGTGCGCGCGCCGAGCGATTTGCGGTTGAACGCGAAACCAAGCTCGCGCGGCGCGACCGGCCCCTCGCGCTCGTCAAGCATCCTGACGTAGCCGCCGAGCGGAATCGCCGCGACCACGTATTCGGTGCCGTCGGCGCCGACCTTGCGCCACAACGGTCTGCCGAAGCCGATCGAGTACCGCAACACTTTCACGCCGAGCCGCCGCGCGACCCAGAAGTGGCCGAACTCGTGAAAAGAGACAATGACGCCGATTGCGACGATAAAGGCGAAAAGACTGGTCAGCAGCATCGGTTTTTCCGGGGGTCGAACAGGGTTCAAGCGAAGTTCAGGGCGCAATCATACTACCCGAAACGCCCTTGTCCCGCCGTATCGCCGTTCGTGCCCGCTCACGCGCCGCCGAGTCCGCCGCGACGATTGCTTCGAGCCGATCCAGCGGCTGTTCCGCGGCGCCGGCGGCGGCGACCACCGCCTCGACCACCGCGGGGACGCGGTCGAAACGCAGCCTCCCCGCGAGGAATTCCCCGACCGCGACCTCGTTGGCGGCGTTCAGCGCAATCATCGCGGCGGCGCCGGCGCGCAAGGCTCGGTAAGCCAGCGGCAGGCAGGGGAACTTCCGCTCGTCGACTTCCAGCAACTCGAGCTTGGCGACGCGCGAGAAATCCAGCGGGCCGACCCCGCTGGCGATCCGCTCGGGCCACGCCAGCGCACAGGCGATCGGCACGCGCATGTCCGGTTGCGCCATCTGCGCAAGGATGCTCCCGTCCTTGAACGCAACCATCGCGTGCAGGATGCTCTGCGGATGCACGACGACTTCGACCTGCTCGGGAGCCAAACCGAACAGCCAGCACGCCTCGATGACTTCGAGTCCCTTGTTCATCAAGGTCGCCGAATCAACCGAAATCTTCGCCCCCATGTCCCAATTCGGATGCGCACAGGCTTGCGCGGGCGTCACCGCGGCCAGCGACTCGACCGGCGCGTTCAGGAACGGCCCGCCCGACGCGGTCAATATGATCTTCTCGACCGCCTCGGTCCGCTCCCGCCCGAGGCATTGGAATATCCCGTTGTGCTCGCTGTCCACCGGCAACACCACCGCGCCGCTTGCCTCGACCTCGCGCATGAACAAGGAACCCGCCATCACCAACGCCTCCTTGTTCGCCAGCAGCACCCGTTTGCCCGTGCGCACCGCGGCCAGCGTCGGCGCGAGCCCGACCGACCCGACGATGCCCGCGATCACCACGTCGCAGCGGTCGTCCGAAGCGACTTGCTCGATCGCGTCGGCGCCGGCGAGCACTTGCGTCTTCAACCCGGCCATGCGCGCTTTCGCCTCATCCAGCCGCCCGGCGTCGGCGACGACCGCGTAATCGGGAGTGAAACGCGCGCATTGTTCGGCCAGCAGTTCGACGTTGGCGCGCGCGGTCAACGCAAACACCCGGTAACTCTCGGGATGACGCGCAATCACGTCAAGCGCGTTCGTGCCGACGCTGCCGGTCGCACCCAGAATCGTGATTTCGCGCCTTTCCATTTCGTTCCGAAGCCTCTTGGTGTCCAGCAACGCCCGGTGCCTACGTGCCGAACGCGAGCTGGTGCGCGATGGCGAACACCGGCGCCGCGGCAAGCGTACTGTCGACGCGGTCGAGCACGCCGCCGTGTCCCGGCAGCAGCGCCCCGCTGTCCTTCGCGCCCGCGTTGCGCTTCAGCAGGCTCAGGCCGAGGTCGCCGACGACCCCGGCCAACACCGCGAACAGGCTCAGCAGAACCACGTCGAGCAGATAGAGCAAGCCAGCCTCCCCCGTCGCGGCGACGAGCTTAAGCGCCAGCGCGGCGGCGACCGCGAGCACCGCCGCGCACGCCACGCCTCCCCACAGTCCCGCCACGGTTTTTCCGCCGCTCAGATCAGGGGACAATTTCCGCTTTCCCCAGCGTCGCCCCGCGTAATAAGCGCCGACGTCCGACAACGAAACCAGCAGCAGCAGGTAAAGCAGCAGACCGGCGCTGCTTTGATGCAACCGCCACACCGCAACCCACGCGCCCGCCAGCGCGAACGGCAGACCGGCGCGAAGACAACGCTGCAACCACGGCTGCCCGCACCAGTCCGGGCGGTAGGACGAGACCAGCACGAAGACAAAGAACCACCAGCCGGCGGCGAGATACAAGGCAACGCCGGGCAACGGTGCGAGCGGCGCGAACCAAAGCGCCGCGAGCAACAGCTCCACCCCCGCGACGACCGCCGCCGCGCGACGTCCGCGCAACGACGACAACAACGCCCATTCCCACGCCGCAACGCCGGCGACACCGGCGAAAACCAGTGCAACACCCGCGGTGGGAAGCAGCGACACGGCGGCGAGCACCGCAACCGCCAGCTGCAAGCCGGTCGCAACGCGGCGACGCTCCTGCCGGTCGGCTCTGCCCCTGCTCATCCGCCGCCTCCGGAAAGACCATGCAGTTGCCCGGAAGTCAGCCCGAAGCGGCGTTCGCGGCGGGCGTACCAATCAAGCGCCTCGGCGTACTGCTCCTTGCCGAAGTCAGGCCACAAGGCGTCGGTGAAATACAGCTCCGCGTACGCGCTTTGCCACAGCAGGAAATTGCTGATTCGACGTTCGCCGCCGGTTCGTATCAACAGATCCACGTCGCGCACGGAAAGATGGTTCGGCAGCTCGCGCTCGACGTCCCGCGCTTCGCCGGCGCCGAGCACCGCAACCGCCAGCTGCAAGCCGGTCGCAACGCGGCGACGCTCCTGCCGGTCGGCTCTGCCCCTGCTCATCCGCCGCCTCCGGAAAGACCATGCAGTTGCCCGGAAGTCAGCCCGAAGCGGCGTTCGCGGCGGGCGTACCAATCAAGCGCCTCGGCGTACTGCTCCTTGCCGAAGTCAGGCCACAAGGCGTCGGTGAAATACAGCTCCGCGTACGCGCTTTGCCACAGCAGGAAATTGCTGATTCGACGTTCGCCGCCGGTTCGTATCAACAGATCCACGTCGCGCACGGAAAGATGGTTCGGCAGCTCGCGCTCGACGTCCCGCGCTTCGCCGGCGCCGAGCACCGCAACCGCCAGCTGCAAGCCGGTCGCAACGCGGCGACGCTCCTGCCGGTCGGCTCTGCCCCTGCTCATCCGCCGCCTCCGGAAAGACCATGCAGTTGCCCGGAAGTCAGCCCGAAGCGGCGTTCGCGGCGGGCGTACCAATCAAGCGCCTCGGCGTACTGCTCCTTGCCGAAGTCAGGCCACAAGGCGTCGGTGAAATACAGCTCCGCGTACGCGCTTTGCCACAGCAGGAAATTGCTGATTCGACGTTCGCCGCCGGTTCGTATCAACAGATCCACGTCGCGCACGGAAAGATGGTTCGGCAGCTCGCGCTCGACGTCCCGCGCTTCGCCGGCGCCGAGCGCACCCGAAGCGAGCGCGAGAGAAACGGCGTTTGCGACGTCCCAACGTCCGCTGTAGTTGATTGCGACGTTCAGCCTCAGGCGGTCCAGATCTCCGGTCTTGGCTTCGGCCTCGTGCACCCCGCGCAGGAAGTCGGCGTCGAAAAACGACAAATCACCGATGAACTTCAACCGCACCCCGTTTTCGACCAGCTCTTCTATCTCCTTGCGCAAGGCCTCGGTGAACAACGTGATCAAGGCGGAGATCTCGGGCGAAGGACGGCCTCGGTTTTCGGTGCTGAAAGCGAACAAGGTCAGCGTCGAGACGCCGAACTCGGCGCTGGCGCGCACGATTTCACGCGCGGTCTCGACTCCCCGGCGATGCCCGAAAACCCTGCTCTTGCCGCGGCGGTTCGCCCAGCGTCCGTTACCGTCCATGATCACGGCGACGTGTTCAGCCCGTCGCTCGCTCATGCGCGGATAGAGAACCCCTCAGGGCTAAACGGCCATGAGGTCTTTTTCTTTGGCGGAGAGAACCGCATCAACTTCGGCGATGTAACGGTCGGTCAACTTCTGCACCGCTTTCTCGCAGGCTTTTTCCTGATCCTGTGATATCTCTTTCGCTTTCAACGCGTCTTTGGCCCGTTGGTTGGCGTCCCTGCGGACGTTCCGGATCGAAACCCTGGCGGTCTCGCCGTGCCGGCGCACCACCTTGACCAAATCCTTGCGCCGTTCCTCGGTCAACGGCGGCACCGGCACCCGCACCAGCGTACCGCTGACTGCCGGATTGAGCCCCAGACCGGCCCCGGCAATCGCTTTCTCGACGGGTTCGACGTTCTGCTTTTCCCACACGTTGAGCGTCAGCGTCACGGCGTCCTCGACGGTGACGCTCGACACCTGCGCCAGCGGCAGTTTGGCGCCGTAGGCCTCGACCGTCACGTGATCGAGCAGGCTCGGATGCGCCCTGCCGGTCCTGATTTTCGCCAGCTCGGCCTTCAAGGCCACGATGCTCTTCTGCATCTTGTCCGCCGCTTGCTTTTCCATCCCCTCAATCATCGTCGGCAATCTCCGTTACCAAGGTTCCGACTTCTTCGCCGCGTGCGATTTTCTCAAACCCGCCGGGTTCGAGGACGTTGAACACCCGCACCGGCAGCTTGTTGTCCCGACACATCACGACCGCGGTCGCGTCCATCACGCCGAGCTGCTCGTCGAGAATCCGATCGTACGACAGACGTCGGTACAGCTTGGCGTCGGATGATTTGACGGGGTCGCGGTCGTACACCCCGTCCACTTTGGTCGCCTTGAGCATGAGGTCGGCGTCGATCTCGATCGCCCGCAAGCTGGCCGCGGTGTCGGTGGTGAAGAAGGGATTGCCTGTGCCGGCGGCGAAGATCACGACGCGCCCCTTGTCGAGGTGTCTCATCGCGCGGCGGCGAATGTAACTCTCGCACACGTCGTTGACCTGCAAAGCCGACATCACGCGAACGCTCACTCCGATCTTCTCCAAAGCACTTTGCAAGGCCAAAGCGTTGATTATCGTCGCCAGCATCCCCATCTGATCGCCGGTGACCCGGTCCACGCCGGCGTCCTCGAGAACTTTTCCGCGCACCAGGTTGCCGCCGCCGACCACCGCCGCAATGGCGACCCCCAGCGCGTTCACCGTGGCGATCTCCGAAGCGACGCAACGCAACACCGTGGTCTCGACGCCGCCGCGGGAATTGCTGATCAGCCCTTCCCCGCTGAGTTTGAGCAAGACCCTCTTAAGCACTCGCCGCGTCCCCCAAGTCTCGACGTCCCGCAGCGGCGCGGGGTGCGGAATGCAGCGGCAAGGTCGCGCTCAAGAGCCGGCGGCCTTGACCTGCGCTTCGACTTCTTCGGCGAAATTCTCCTGCTTCTTCTCGACCCCCTCGCCGACTTCGAACCGGTGGAACGCGTTGACCGAAGCGTTGTGAGGCTTGAGAACCTCCGCGACCGACCGGTCGGGATCCTTGACGAAAGGCTGCCCCAGCAAGGTCACTTCGGATAAGAACTTGCGCAACCTGCCCTGCACCATCTTCTCGACGATCTCGGGCGGTTTGCCGCTGGCTTCGGCCTGAGCCCGCAACACCGATTTTTCCTTGTCGAGCACGTCGGCGGGGACGTCCTTGTCGGAAACGCACAACGGGCGGCTTGCGGCGACGTGCATCGCAACGTCGCGCGCCAGCGGCTCGTCGCCGCCGCTCATGTCCACAAGCACGCCGATCCTGTCGCCGTGCAAATACACCGCCGAGACGTCGCCGCGCAGGGACACGCGCTCGAAGCGGCGCACTTGAACGTTCTCCCCGATCTTGCCGACCAGATCAAGACGCGCGTCTTCGATGCTGCGTCCCGCGGCGGTCAGCGCACCGAGCGCCGCGACGTCGTCCGGGGCCTGCTCGAGTATCGCCTGCACCGCGGTCTCAGCGAAAGACAGAAACTGTTCGTCGCGCGCGACGAAGTCGGTTTCGCAGTTGACTTCGGCGAGAACGAAAACGCCCTTGCCGTCGCTCTTGACCCGGATGACGCCTTCGGCGGCGATTCTGCCCGCTTTCTTGTCGGCCCTGCCTCGGCCCGATTTGCGCAACTCCTCGATCGCACGTTCGACGTCGCCGCCGGCTTCGACGAGGAAGCGTTTGCACTCCATCATTCCGACGCCGGTTCTTTCGCGCAATTCCTTGACCATCGCCGCGGTTATTTCCATGACCCCTCCCCTCTCACTCGGCGATGTCGTCGGCGCCTTTGCCGAGGGTCTTGCCGTCCTGGCCATCCTGGCCATCCTGGCCATCCTTGCCGTCCTTGCCGTCCTTGCCGTCCTGATCGTCCCGGCCTTTCGTATCCTTGTCGGGTTCACCTTTCGCTTTCCTGCTCAGGCCGCGCATCCTCACTTTCGGCTTGGCCTTGCCCGGTTCCTCGTCTTTCTTGCCGGTTTGCCTGAGCGTGCCTCTGACCGGCTGCCCGGCTTTCTCCGCGGCGGCACCCTTGGAACCGACCGTAATCACGCCCTTGACCGCTTCCTTGGCTTGGGCGTCGGCCAGCTCCTCGATCTCCTTGCCTTTCTCGACGCCCTTGAGCACCGCGTCGGCCGCCGCCGAGACGTACAGTTCAACCGCGCGAAGCGCGTCGTCGTTGCCCGGCACCATGTAGTCGACGTTCTCAAACAAATTGTTCGTGTCCACCACCGCGACAATCGGAATCCCAAGCTTCGAAGCCTCGCTGACCGCGATCTTCTCGTGGCGAACGTCGATCACGAACAACGCGTCGGGCAAACGCCGCATGTCCCTGATGCCGTCGAAGTTCCTGCCCATCTTGGCGATTTCACGATCGCGGCGCAGCGCTTGCTTCTTGCTCAGTTTCACGCCGTCGTTCTTTTCACGTTGTTCCTCAAGATCAAGGTAACGCTTGACCGACAACCTGACCGTCTTGAAGTTGGTCAACATGCCGCCGAGCCAGCGGTGGCTGACGTACGGCATACCGCAACGCTCAGCGTGTTTCTCTATCGCTTTCTGCGCCGCGCGCTTGGTGCCGACGAAAAGCACCTTGCCGCCCGACGCACCCATGGATTCGAGGTAATCGAGCGCCTCCTTGAGCAGCGGCAAGGCGACGTCCAAATCGATGATGTGAATTTTGTTGCACTCCCCGTATATATAAGGAGCCATCTTGGGGTTCCAAAACCGCGTTTGGTGACCGAAATGAGCGCCGGCTTCGAACAGCCGGCGGATGTTGAGCGCCGCCATCGCGGACCTCCCGTTTAAGTTTGGGTTAGAACTCTCGTGCACCCCAGCCGCAACTCCCTCGTTAATCAGGGAAGACCCAACGGATGGTTGACGATGCACGGTCGGTCTCGTCGCGGCGAAAGCCTCCGGCTGCGCCGCGACGGTGCGTTCTTATACCACAAGCGCAGCCGCGGGCACAAACCGCCGGGGCGGTGCGGCAACCGTCTCCCTGATACACTGACGCGAGCGCCAAGCGTCGAACAAGGGGCACAAAAGCCGCGGCGCTTTCGACCCGCGGTCCCGATTCGGCGCAGACCGCGCCGGACGGGCACGCGACCGGGTCGCGCCAAACCCATGACCACCCTGATCAAGAACGCCGAGGAAATCGAGAAGATGCACGCCGCGGGACAAGCCGCCGCGCAGGTGCTTGAGATGATAGCCGAACACGTCCGCGCGGGCGTCTCGACCGAGGAACTCGACCGTATATGCGAAGACTACATCACCGTCGAGCTCGGCTGCGTTGCGGCGCCGAAGAACTACCGCGGCTTTCCGAAATCAATCTGCACTTCGCTGAATCACCAGGTCTGCCACGGCATCCCGAACGAACGCCGGCTCAAGAACGGCGACGTGCTGAACATCGACGTCACCGTCATCAAGGACGGCTACCACGGCGACACCAGCCGCATGTTCGCAATCGGCAAACCCGGAGTGCAGGCGACGCGCCTGATCGAGACGACGTACGAAGCGATGCGACGAGGTATCGAGACGATCAGACCCGGCGTGCGCCTCGGCGACCTCGGTCACACGATCCAGTCGTTCGTCGAAAGCCGCCGCTACAGCGTGGTGCGGGAGTATTGCGGACACGGCATCGGACGCGAGTTTCACGAAGACCCGCAGGTGCTCCATTACGGGCGCCCCGGCACCGGCCTTGAGTTGAAGCCGGGAATGACGTTCACCGTCGAGCCGATGGTCAACGCGGGAAAACGCCACGTCAGGCTGCTGCCCGACGGCTGGACGGTGGTCACCAAAGACCACTCGTTGTCGGCGCAATGGGAACATACCGTACTGGTCACCGCCGACGGCCACGAGATCCTGACGCTGCGCTCCGACGAATCCCCGACGTGGAAACCCGCCCCGTGAACCCCGCGCTCGAGCGCCTGCAAGCCTATCCTTTCGAACGGCTTACCGCGCTGCTCGCCGACGCGACGCCCGCGGCGCTCCCGCCGATCAACCTGTCGGTCGGCGAACCGCAACATCCGCCGCCTCAGGCGGCGTTGCAAAGCATCGCCGAGGACGCGGCACGGTTCGGCCGATACCCGATGATACGCGGTGAAGACACGTTGCGCGAAGCGTGTCTCGCGTGGTTGTGCCGGCGCTTCGGCCTTGAGGCGACGACGCTTGACCCCGCCCGCCACGTGCTCGCGTTGAACGGCACGCGCGAAGGATTGTTCTCGATTGCGCAATGCCTGATGGACCGTGCCGACAACCCGGTTGTCGTGATGCCTAACCCCCTCTATCAGATTTACGAAGGCGCGGCGTTGCTCGCGGGTGCCGAACCGCACTACGTCAACTGCACCGAGGAACGCGGCTTCCTGCCCGAGTTCGACGCGGTGGCGGACGCGGTCTGGAGACGCTGCCGTCTGGTCTACGTCTGCACCCCGGACAATCCGAGCGGCGCGGTGCTGCCGCAAGCGACGTTGCAGGCGCTGATCGAGCGTGCACACCGCTTCGACTTCACCGTGGTCTCCGACGAATGCTACTGCGACGTCTACTTCGACGAGGCGGCGCCGCCGCAAGGACTGCTCGCGGCCTCGCAAGCGCTAGGCAACGCCGGACACGCGCGCTGCCTCGCTTTCTACAGCCTGTCGAAACGTTCCAACCTGCCCGGCCTGCGCTCGGGCTTCGTCGCGGGCGACGAGAAGCTGATCGCCGAATTCCTGCGCTTCCGCACCTACCACGGCTGCTCGATGCCGCCGCCGCTGCAACGCGCCAGCGCCGTCGCGTGGCGCGACGAGCGGCACGTGGTCGAAAACCGGCGGCTGTACCGGACGAAGTTCACGCGCTTCATCGAGATTGTCGGTGATAAACTAGCGTTGCGAACGCCCGCCGCCGGGTTTTACCTGTGGCCGAACGTCGGCGGCGACGACGAGAGGTTCGTGCGCGCGCTCTACGAGCAAAAGAACGTCACGACGTTGCCGGGCGCCTACCTCGCGAGAGAAGCCGGCGGCGTCAATCCGGGCAAAGGCCGGGTGCGCATCGCGCTGGTCGCAGCGCCCGCGGTCTGCGAGGAAGCAGCCGGGCGGCTGCGCGATTTCCTGGAGAAGAACCCGGCTTGAGGCAAGCCCGAACCAACCCGAAGGAACATGCAGGATCTGATCCAAACCATAGAACGGGCGTTTGAACGACGCGAAACCTTGTCGCCCGCGTCCGCCCCGCCCGAAGTCAAGCAAGCGGTCGAACGCTGTCTTGACGGCTTGGACAAGGGCGAATGGCGCGTCGCCGAAAGAACCGACGGCGGGTGGCGCGTGAACCAATGGCTCAAGCAGGCGGTGCTGCTGTCGTTCAGGCTCAATCACAACCGGGTCATCGACGCCGGCTACACCCGCTTCTACGACAAGGTCGGGCTCAAATACGCGAACCTCGAAGCCGAAGCCTTCGCCGCAAGCGGCGTCAGGGTCGTGCCGGCGGCGATTGCCCGCCGGGGGTCGTACCAAGCGCCCGACGTGGTGATGATGCCGTGCTACGTCAACGTCGGCGCTTACGTGGACGCGGGCACGATGGTGGACACTTGGGCGACCGTCGGCTCGTGCGCGCAAATCGGCAAGAACGTGCACCTGTCCGGCGGAGTCGGCATCGGCGGCGTGCTCGAACCGTTGCAGGCCGCGCCCACCATCATCGAGGACGACTGCTTCATCGGCGCGCGTTCGGAAATCGTCGAAGGAGTCATCGTCGAACGGGGCGCGGTAATTTCGATGGGCGTCTACATCGGACAAAGCACCCGCATCTACAATCGCGAGAGCGGTGAGATCATCTACGGCCGCGTTCCCGCGGGCTCGGTCGTCGTGCCCGGCAGCCTGCCGTCGAAAGACGGTGCATACAGTCTCTACTGCGCGGTCATCGTCAAGCAGGTCGACGAGAAAACCCGCGCCAAAGTCGGCATCAACGAACTGCTGAGACAGAACGCGCGGTAGGGTGCGGCGGCACGCCGCCTTGACTCCAAGCCGCCGTGGAAGCGCCCGAGCGAATGAGCGACACGCTGAAACTGGCCAAAGCCCTGATCGAACGTCGTTCGGTGACACCCGACGACGCGGGGTGCCAAACGTTGATTGCCGAACAGCTGACGCCCCTGGGCTTCGTCGCCGAACGTCTCGACCGGGAAGACACGTCCAACCTGTGGCTGCGCCACGGCGACGCTGCACCGTTGCTCGTGTTCGCGGGGCACACCGACGTGGTCCCGCCCGGCGACGAGGCGGCGTGGCGGCACCCTCCGTTCACGCCGACCGAGAAAGACGGCTTGCTTTACGGGCGCGGCGCCGCCGACATGAAAGGCGGGGTTGCCGCGATGACCATCGCTTGCCGACGCTTCGTCGAGGCGCATCCTGAACACAAAGGCTCGCTCGCGCTGCTGATCACCAGCGACGAAGAGGGGCCCGCGCACAACGGCACCCGCCACGTGGTCGAACGGCTCAGCGCACGTGGAGAGACGATGGATTGGTGCGTCGTCGGCGAGCCGTCTTCGGAAAACACCGCGGGCGACGTGGTCAAGCACGGACGCCGCGGCTCGCTGAGCGGCAAGCTCAAGGTCAAAGGACGGCAGGGCCACGTCGCCTACCCGCAGAACGCGCTGAACCCGGTTCACGCTTTCGCGCCGGCGTTGTCGGCGCTGTGCAGCGAAGTCTGGGACGAAGGCAACGCCGACTTTCCCCCGACCACGCTTCAATTCACGCGGATCGACGCGGATGGGGGTGCCGACAACGTCACGCCGGCAACGCTCGAAGCCGACTTCAATTTCCGCTTCTCGTCCGAAACCGGGGAGGACGCGCTGCGCGCACGGACCGAAGAGATCATGAAAGCGGCGAACCTTGATTACGAGATCGAATGGCATTTGTCCGGGAAACCGTTCCTGACGCCCGCCGACTCACTGCTCGTCGAAACCGTGCGCCGGGCGGCAGCCGATGTAACCGGACGGATGCCGACCTGCTCGACCGGTGGCGGCACTTCCGACGGGCGGTTTATCGCACCAACCGGCGCCGAGGTCGTCGAAATCGGGCCGACGAACAGAAGCATCCATCAAATCGACGAGCACGTGAAAACGGAAGAGCTGGAAATCCTGACGCAAATCCACCGCCGGATCATCGAGAAACTGCTCGGCGCCTGAAAGCGCGCGAGCCAAGCCGCCGGCGCGGAAAACTTACTCCAGCGCGCCTTCGAGGAACACCCGGATGCGTAATCTGATTCCCTCGAGCGTGCGCTCGATGACTCGATGACGACCGGCGTTTATGATTGCATGATCCCCCAGACTGGTATCCTCTATCGGGTTCTTGCGTGCCGAAACGTCGGTTATCCCTGCACCCGCAAGCACCAGCGCGTCCTCCTCGATACTGATGCCATCAGCGTCGGCGTCGCCGGCCTGAAGTGTGTAGGCAAATACCAGCGTCAAAGCTTCGCTTGAACTCGGGTCGTAAGTCGCTGCTCGCGTCGTCTCTCCGATCGTGAGCGTCAACGACGGCCCGGCGGTGGGAGTCGACACCTCGACCGCCTCGTCGAAACCGACCGCGACGCGGATGACTTCACCTGAAGACGCCTGATACGCATCGCGGAAAGCCGGTGTCGAAACAATCGCGACGTCCGACACCGACGGACCGAGCAAATCCAAAACCAGTTCGCTCGGCGCGGTCTCGACGCCGGAATAATCGGTCAACGTACCTGTGGACGCCCTTAACGTCATCGGCGCACCCGCATCTTGGGTCACGGTGAAAATGGCGCTTTCAGTACTCCCTTCGGGAATGACTGCTTGCGAGTCTGACGGCACGCCGCCTTCGGCTGATAAGTCCGCGGTCATCATCGTCGGCAACGGTTCATCCACGACCAGTTTGACCTCGACGACGCCGCGCCCGGGCGACGTGCCCGTCGGCTCAAGTCGCGGGCGAACGAAAACGAAAGGCTCACCGGGGTTGGCGGATAGATCCAACTCCTGCAAGTTGCCGAGACCTGAAAATACATCCATCGGCAAGATGGTCAGTTGATTGCCCTCGAGGTCCAACACCCGCAAGTTGCCGAGACCTGAAAATACATCCATCGGCAAGGCACTCAGTTGATTGCCCCAAAGGTACAACTCCCGCAAGTTGCCGAGACCTGAAAATACAGTCGCCGGCAAGGTGCTTAGCTTGTTTCT
>CAYFZO010000009.1:0-74977 GCA_964347615.1 uncultured Chromatiales bacterium | reverse complement strand
TTCATCGCCCGGAGCGGGTTTTTACCTTTGTCTCATATCTCTCTGAACCCATACACGGCGGTGTCCTCGGTTGCAAGCAGCGCCCGCAGGGTTTGCTCGACCCGCGCTTGCTCCGCCGGGTCGGCGCGCCCGCCCGCCAGAAGACGTTGCAACGCCGTGCAAGCGCGATCGAAATCGTCGTTGACCATCACCGCGTCGAACTCGTGGTGGCGGCGAACTTCCCGGTGCGCGACCTCGAGGCGGTGCTCGATGGTTTCCGGCGAGTCCTGATCGCGGGCCTGCAGGCGTTCTCGCAGCGCTGCCATCGACGGCGGCAGGATGAAGATCGAGAAGGTGCCGGCCAGCTTGTCCCTGACCTGTTTCGCGCCCTGCCAGTCGATCTCCAGCACCACGTTCTCGCCGCGCGCGCGCCTTTTCTCGACCTCGTCGCGTGAAGTGCCGTAGTCGTAGCCGAACACCCTTGCGTGCTCGAGGAAGTCGTCGCTTTCGAGCATTCGGTTGAACTCTTCGGGGCGGATGAAGTGGTAGTCGCGGCCGTGCCCTTCGCTTGCGCGCGGCGGGCGCGTGGTGTGCGACACCGCGACGCTGAAGCCGTCGAGGCGAGCGAGCGCCTTTTTCAGCAACGAAGTCTTGCCGGCGCCCGAAGGCGCTGAGACGATGAAGAGTTTGCCGGCGGCCATGGCTCGTTGTCGAGAAGCTGGAGGGAGAGCGAAAACCGCTTCAATCATACCTTATCCGCTTGCTTGCCCGTTCGCGGCATCCGCCGGTCCGCGGTTGCAACCTTGTCTTTCGCGCAGCCTGCGCCGCGCCCATGCACGCGCTTGGGGGACGAAGGTAGTCGGGGGATAATCGGGCGGCGGCCGGGCTTGGCCCGGGAGGCGCAACGCGCGTGAAAGAGCGGTCGGATCGATGGACGAAGAAATCATCAGCTATTTGAAATCGCACGCATCGGCGCAACCGATGTTTTTCGGCGGAGTCAACGTTCCCCGTTTCGAGTCGGAGTTCTGGACCGCCAAGCAACGGCGGTTGAATCCTCTGCACGAAGTGTCGTACCGGGCGTGTTTCAAGGCGCAGTTACCGCAATTGTTCATCGCCAAGCTGACGCGCCCGGGCGACAGGGTGTTCGACCCGTTCGGCGGGCGCGGGACGACCGCGGTCGAAGCCGCGTTGAGCGGCAGGGTGCCGGCGTCGAACGACGTCAACCCATTGAGCGAGATCTTGGCCGCACCGAGGGTGGACCCGCCTTTCGTCGAAGAGGTCCAAGCCCGGCTCGATGAGTACGCCACGCATCCCGCCGCCGCCGCCGGGGTCGACCTGTCCATGTTTTACCACCCGGACACCGAAGCCGAAATCGTTTCCCTGAGAGAGGAGTTGCAGGCACGGCGGAAGGCGAACGCTGAAGACCGCGTGGACCGGTGGGTCAGGATGATTGCAACCAACAGACTGACGGGGCATTCCCCCGGCTTTTTTTCGGTTTATACCCTGCCTCCCAACCAAGCGGTTTCGGCCGAAGGGCAATCCAGGATCAACCGCCGGCGCAAGCAGTCTCCTCCTTACCGGGACACCAAGCGGCTGGTCATGAAAAAGACGAAACAGCTGTTGTCGAAGATCGACCCGGCGGCGCGCCGCCGGCTGCGTCGGATCGCCGCGCGCGCAGTGTTCACTTCGGGCGACGCCCGGCGAGTGCCGGAAATACCCGACGCCGCCGTTTCCTTGGTGGTGACGTCTCCCCCGTTTCTCGACGTGGTTCAGTACGCCAAGGACAACTGGCTTCGTTGTTGGTTCAACGGCGTTGACGCCGCCGCGGTCGAGCGGCGGCTTGCGACGTCGAAGACCGTCGGCGCTTGGGAACAAGTCATGCTTGGCGTCTTGCAGGAGCTGTACCGGGTGGTCAAGCCCGGCGGGTGGGTTGCTTTCGAGGTGGGGGAAGTCAAGGGCGGCCGGGTCAAGCTCGACGAGCACGTCGCTCCGCTGGGGCTTGAAGCCGGCTTCGACTGCAAAGCCGTCATGGTCAACCGGCAGGCGTTTACCAAGACGGCGAATATCTGGGGGGTGGATAACAACCGCAAGGGAACCAATACCAACAGAATCGTGTTGCTTCGCAAGGAGGCTTGATGGGCTCCCGCGTGCCCGGACTCAAGTGCCGGTCCAGGTGCCAACCCGGGTGCTAATCCAGGCGCCAACCCAGGCGCCACAACCCAGGCACCGGGCCAAACTGGTCGGAGTGAGAGGATTTGAACCTCCGGCCCCTGCCTCCCGAAGGCAGTGCTCTACCAGGCTGAGCTACACTCCGCGCGCGGTGAGGCCCGATTATACAGCGGCGCCGGTTCAGTAATCGCGTGCGACCGTGAACGCAGCGAGTTCGACGAGCGCGACTTTGTACGGCGAGTCGGTCACCGCAGCCAGCGCTTCGCGCGCCTCGTCGGCGTACGCCGACGCCCGTTGCCGGGTGTATTCAAGCGCGCCGCTTGCGCGTATCAGAGCGATCGCGTCCTTGCCGTCGCCTGCTTTTTCCTTCAAGGCGTCCTTGAGCAATCGTGCGTCGTCGCGGGGGCAATGCTTGAGCGCGTAGATGAACGGCAGCGTCGGCTTGCCTTCGGTGAAATCGTTTGCCGGCGGTTTGCCCGATTCGTTGCACGGTTCGTAGTCCAAAACGTCGTCTATCAGCTGAAACGCGAACCCCGCGTTGAGGCCGAAACGGGCGGCGTTGTTTTCGGCCTCCTTCGGCGCGCCGGCGGCCAGTGCGCCGATGCGCGCGGCGGCTTCGAACAGCTTGGCGGTCTTGCAACGAATCACTTGCAGGTAGTCGTTCTCGCCAACGTCGTCGCGGCGGCAGTTCAACAGCTGGCGCACCTCGCCTTCGGCGATCGTGTTGGTGGCGTCGGCAAGCACGTCGGTGACGCGCGGCAAGCCGGACTCGACGATCATTTGAAACGCGCGTGAGTACAGAAAGTCGCCGACGAGTACGCTCGCGTCGTTGCCCCAGAGCGACTTGGCGGTTTTGCGCCCGCGCCGCAGGTCGGCGTTGTCAACGACGTCGTCGTGCAGCAGCGTCGCGGTGTGGATGAACTCGATGATTGCGGCAAGCAATTTGTGCGTGTCGCCGTCGTAGCCGTGCGCTTTCGCCGAGAGCAGCACCAGCAGCGGGCGCAGGCGCTTGCCGCCGCTTTCGACGATGTGGCGTCCGAGCTCGTTGATGAAGTCGAGGTTCGAGTGCAGGCGTTCAACGATGAGCGCGTTGACCGCGTCCATGTCCGTCGCCACGGGCGCTCTGATGTCGTCGAGTCGGGTTGCGTGCACTGCACGCCATTATAAGTCAGCGTACGCCGCAAACCGTCGCTTCCGAACGTGAACGTATCCGTGTTCGGCGACGGTTACAGCGACGATACGAGGCGATTGCCCGACGCCGCTTAGTAACCGCCTTTACGCCGGCTTTCGGGCAGTCCGCCGATGCGTCCCGCCTGCTTGCTCGGGTCCTTGGGGAACAGGGCGTAGAGCGTTTTCGCCGACACGCCCTTGTCTGCCCACTTTTCCTGCATCGCTTTGACGAGACTGCGTGTGTTGGGCTGATTCTCGTTGTTGTTGAAGAATTCGTCGCGCAAATAGCGCACGACGTCCCAATGCTTGTCGCTCAGCTCGATGTTTTCGCTCGCCGCAATCGCTTGCGCGACGTCCTCGTTCCAGTCTTCGGCGTTGGCGAGAAACCCCGTCGCGGTGGTTTCGATTTCCTTGCCGTTTACGTTAAACCCCATGTTTGCCTCCTGTTTGCCTCGGTGGTTGTTTTCATTTTGCTCGGGCCGCGCGTCGCGGCGGATTATGTTGCGGCTTGCGGCTCTGCCGCCGCCTTATTCTATTCATCCGGCTTCCCGGTTACGACGTCTATGCTTTTGTGCGGCAAGAAGATGCCGCAGCCGAACCCGCGCCAGCCCCCCAGCCCCCGTTGCTGCAGCAACACCGATTCCTGCGGCTTGAGGCCGTCGATCATCAGGCTGCGGGTCTCGACGTCTTGTTGCGGCGTATGAATCACGTGGCTGAGCCCGCTCATCATCTTGGGCGGGTTGAGGTCGAGCTCGGCGAGCAGATCCGCGGCGTCGCTCAAGAACGTCCGGTCGTCGGCCGCGGTCAGCGCCAGGTGGCGGGCGAACAGCGTGCCGTGCGTGCTCAACGGGCGTACTTTGCTTTCGCCGACGACGCATTCGTGACCGCCGAGATCAAGGGTGCACCCTTCGAGCTGCATCGCTTGACCCACGCGGTGCTTCGGCAGGCGCAAGCTCAGCCGTGCGCGCCGCGACAGGTGGATGATCGCGTCGCGTCCTCCCGGGCGCAACCAGCCGTTGCCGGACTCGGCGCCGTACGCCACGTGGATCCCGGCCGACGGCTCGTCGGCGAGCCACGTCAGCGTTTTCCCGATTGCTGCCCGCAACGGGTAGGCGTGGTCCGCCGGCAGGCTGCGACAGCGAATCCTGAAGCTCAGGTCAACCACGTCGTCGGGCACTTCGTAAGCTGCGCCTTGTGCCTTGTCTTGCCAGTACACGGGGTTGTTTCGATGCCGCTGCGCGGGTCAGGAGCGGACGTTGGCGGCGGCGGTGAACGCCGCCTCGAGTTGCGCTTCCCAGTCCTCGGGCGTGTCGGCGAAAGGCGGGCGCACGTCGAACTCGAGGAACATCTCGCCGGCGCCGGCACGCGCTTTGATCGAGTCGATCAACTCTCCGAAGTTGGACAGTTCGCGTTGTTCCAGCAGGATTTTGCTGAGCCTCAGCATCGGCGTCACTCGGTCAGCGTCGCGTAGCCCGTGCCGGTGATACGCTCGCGGTATCGTGCTCGGTACAACAGCCGTTCCGGCCCTTTCCCGGATTCGGGAGTGAAGCTGCTGCGGTTGTGCAGCACGTTGTTGCAAACGACGCCTTCACCGCCGTCGAGACGCCGCTCGACGCGGTACTCGCTGCGGGTCCGTAACACGTCCCGGATAAAGGTGCGTGCCGCGGCGGTCGCGCCGTCCTTGCGCCAGGCGATGTAGTTTCGGCGTTCGGTGTAGCGCATGATGACGTCGCCGCTCGCCCGGTGCAGGGCCAGAACCGGCGCCGCCCGCGCTTGTTTCGCGGTCCGCGGGGCGTCGGGAGAGGGCAGCTCCTCGGCGTTGTGCGGCACGATGATGGTCGTCGGGTGCCTCAGTGCCGTGACGTAGTCCGGGTTTTCGTCGCGCAGCAGAATGTACAGAATCTCCGGATCGAAGTATTGGTTTTCCCCGCCTTCGTCCGCCGGGAAGACACAATGCATCGCAAACGCGAGAACTTCGTCGTCGTCGGTGTTGTAGTACCCGTCGGTGTGCCACGTCAAACGCCGTGTGGTGTACGGGATGTAGCGTATGCCGGGGGTCGGCGCGACGTGGCTGATGCCGTCCTTGCCGGCGCAGGGGTTGACGCTCAGGGCGTGCAAGCCGAGCCGCCCCCAAAATCGTTTGAGCGCCGTCTTGTCGACGTCGCCGTCGATGCGGTAGAACGCGAAATTGCGCCGCCGGCAGCGTTCGGTAAGTACGGCAAGCGCTTTCTCGCCGGGCGTATCCGGGTCGGCGACGGGCACCGGTTCGGACGCGCTCCTGAAATCTTTCCTGAAAGCCGCGAGTTTGCGTCTGCGCCATTGCTGATACGCGGTCTCGTTTTCGAGCACGAAAGGCGACGTCGCCAGCGCGTCGTTTCGTACGGAGCCGCCGTTTTGTGCGCAAGACAATTTATTTGTTTCATCTTTCATAGTGAAAGGGTTAATAGTTTGCTTTTTTTGTATATAGCTCCCATAGTTTAACGAACGGGCGCTTCGAGAATACGGCCGTCGGGACGAAAGGCCGATATTCGGCGGTATTCTTCAGGTCACCGCCAGCTTTCGGGGTCTTATCGTCTCTGCGGCCGACGTCCGCCCGCCGACTTAGGCCAGCTTTTATGTATGGGTCCGCCGACGCGATTATTCGTCGCTGATGGCTTGTATGCACAAGGGTCAGCTATAGCTAAGGGGATAAGCGAAACCCGTTGTTAAGCTATCGTCGAGGCCGTACAATTTAAGGCTATTTCATTACAGGCGGTTTCGCGGAACGCTTTTGACGGAAATCCGCAACGCCGGAATTAACGAGCAAGGGGGAAAATCAATGGCCGACAAGCATCATGTCACCCCGATGCTGGACGAATTGGAGCACGGCGCTTGGCCGAGCTTCATTTCCGGCATCAAGCGTCTCAGAGACGAACATCCCGACCAACGCGTCAACAACGTTGCCAACGACCTGCTGGGTCAGCTCGAGCATTCGTACGAGACCCGCAAAGGTTATTGGAAAGGCGGCACGGTCAGCGTTTACGGCTACGGCAGCGGCATCATCCCGCGTTTTTCGGAGGTCGGCGCCGCGTTTCCGGCGTCCAAGGAATTCCACACGCTGCGCGTGCAACCGCCCGCGGGCAACTACTACACGACCAAGATGCTGCGTGAACTCGCGTCGAGCTGGGAGAAGTGGGGGTCGGGGCTGGTCACTTTCCACGGCCAGACCGGCAATATCATGTTCATCGGCGCGACGACCGAGAACACCCAGCACTTCTTTGACGAAATCAACGACTACGGTTGGGACCTCGGCGGCGCCGGGCCTTGCGTGCGCACCGGTCAGTCCTGCGTCGGCTCCGCCCGCTGCGAGCAGTCGAATCTTGACGAAATGCGCATTCACCGAACCCTGCTGAACAATTTCACCGACGACGTTCACCGCCCGTCGCTGCCTTACAAGTTCAAGTTCAAGGTTTCCGGTTGCGGCAACGACTGCATGAATTCAATCGAACGCGCCGACATGGCGATAATCGGCACCTGGCGCGACGACATGAAAGTGGACCAGGAAGAAGTCAAGGCGTACGTCAAGAAGAAAGGGCGTCAGTACATCATCGACAACGTGGTTGCACGTTGCCCGACCCAGGCGCTTTCATTGCACGACGACGACACGCTCGGCGTGGACAACCGCAGTTGCGTGCGGTGCATGCATTGCCTGAACGTGATGCCGAAAGCCTTGTCGCCGGGCGACGACAAAGGCGCGGCGATCCTGATGGGCGGCAAGCGCACGCTGAAAATCGGCGACCTGATGGGCACCGTGGTCGTGCCGTTCATGAAGCTCGAAAGCGAAGAGGACTACGAGCGTCTCACCGAGTTGGCCGAGAACACGATTGATTTCTGGGCCGAGAACGGACTCGAGCACGAACGTTGCGGCGAAATGGTCGAACGCATCGGGCTGGTGAACTTTCTCGAAGGCATCGGCGTCGAGGTTGATCCCAACATGGTCACCGACCCGCGTACCAGCTCCTACGTGCGGATGGACGACTGGGACGAGGAGGCCGTCAAGTGGTTTCAGCGCAAGGCGGTCAACGGCCGCGGCAACGGCGCCGAGAACAAGGAACAGGCCGCCGCCCACTAGCGCGCGCTCGGCTTGACTTCAGACAACAAGGAAAGGAAAAGACCTCATCATGGCAAAGCACCATCGTGACCCCATCGAGTCGGGCTGCCCCGACGGTTTTCAGTACATGCATCCCGTGATGCGCAAGAATTACGGGAACTGGAAGTACCACGACGACCCCAGACCCGGTGTGCTCAGGCACGTTTCGCACGAGGGTGAAGCGATTTGGACGGTGCGCGCGGGCACCCAGCGCATCCTTGACGTGTTCACCCTGCGCAAGCTGTGCGACATCGGCGACCGCTACGCCGACGGTTACGTCCGTTTCACGATCCGCAGCAACATCGAGTTCATGGTTTCCGACGAAGCCAAGGTCGAGCCGCTGATCGGTGCCCTTGAAGCCGAGGGTTTTGTCATCGGCGGCACCAAGAACTCGGTGACGATGATTTCGCACACCCAGGGGTGGCTGCACTGCGACATTCCCGGCACCGACGCGTCGGGCGTGGTCAAGGCGATGATGGATGAGCTGATTGACGAGTTCAAGGAATGGAACATGCCGAACCGCGTGCACATCACGACGTCGTGCTGCCAAATCAACTGCGGAGGTCAAGGGGACATCGCAATCAACGTGCAGCACACCAAACCGCCCAAGATCAACCACGACTTGGTTTCCAACGTGTGCGAGCGCCCGTCCGTGGTGGCGCGCTGCCCGGTCGCGGCGATTCGCCCGGCGATGGTCAACGGCAAGCCGTCGCTCGAGGTTGACGAGAAGAAGTGCATCTGTTGCGGCGCGTGTTATCCGCCGTGCCCGCCGATGCAAATCAACGACCCGGAACACACGAAGCTCGCGATTTGGGTCGGCGGGAACCACTCGAACGCGCGCGGCAAGCCGACTTTTCAGAAGCTGGTCGCCGCCGGCATCCCCAACAATCCGCCGCGGTGGCCTGAGGCGACCGCGGTCGTCAAGAAGATTCTGCACGCTTATAAAAGCGACGCAAAGGACTGGGAGCGCATCAACGACTGGATCGAACGCATCGGTTGGCCGCGCTTCTTTGAGTTAACCGAACTGCCGTTCACCAAGTTCCACGTGGACAATTGGCTTGGCGCCCGGCACAGTCTCAACGCATCGACTCATATCAGATTCTAGCCGTCGGTTG
This sequence comes from uncultured Chromatiales bacterium, assembly GCA_964347615.1. Lineage (GTDB taxonomy): Bacteria > Pseudomonadota > Gammaproteobacteria > Poriferisulfidales > Oxydemutatoraceae > CAYFZO01. The sequence goes on along the minus strand of CAYFZO010000009.1, from coordinate 66,415 downwards.
CGCGTCGGCCGACTGCATCAAACGAGGGGTACCCGTGAAGCTTGGCATTTTGGTCAACGAAGGGCCTTATACGCATCAAGCCTCGGACAGCGCGTATCAGTTCACGAAAGCCGCGCTCGAAAAAGGCCACGAGATTTTCCGCGTGTTTTTTTACAACGACGGCGTGAACAACGGCACGCGCTTGACGGTGCCGCCGCAGGACGACCGCAATCTCACCGACCTGTGGAGCCAGCTCGCGCAGGAGCACGGCCTGGATCTCGTGGTGTGCATTGCGGCCGCGCAGAGGCGGGGCATTCTCGACGACGACGAAGCCAAGCGCCACGGCAAGGACGCCGACAACATCGCGCCGGGGTTTCGTATTTCGGGGCTCGGGCAGCTGATCGAAGCCGGGATACAGGCCGACAGGCTGGTGGTTTTCGGCGACTGAGGGAGACGCGATGGAGGGAGAGGAACAAATCAACACCGGCGGGGTCACGAAGAAATTCCTGTACGTGAACCGCAAGGCGCCTTACGGCACGATTTACGCGCTCGAGTCGCTTGAGGTCGTGTTGATTGCCGCGGCGTTCGAGCAGGACGTGAGCCTGGCCTTTCTCGACGACGGCGTTTATCAGTTGAAGAAAGGACAGGACACCAAAGGCGTCGGCATGAAGAATTTCTCGCCCGTGTACAACGCGCTCGGCGATTACGACGTCAAGAAAATCTACGTCGAGAAGGAATCGCTTGAAGAGCGTGGCCTGAGCACCGATGACCTGCTTGAACTCAAATACGAAGACGAGGACGACGATTGGGCCGAGAAGGATTCGATCCGCGTCGTCACCCGGCGCGAGATGTCGGATATCATGGACGAGCAGGACGTCGTCCTGAGCTTTTGAGCAGGCCGGCGGGGACCGACGTTATGGCGATGTTGCACACGGTCAATAAGTCTCCGTTTGAGCGCAACGCGCTGGCGGCGTGTCTGAGCCACGCGAAAAAGGGCGGCTCGGTGCTGTTCCTGGAGGACGGCGTGTTCGCCGCGCTCGACCGCACGGCGCACTCTGGCGCGGTCAAAGCCGCAAACGGGGATCTGAAGTTTTACGTGCTCGGTCCGGACGTTTATGCGCGCGGTCTTGATAAGTCGAATATAATGGACGGCATCGAGATCGTTGATTATGAGGGGTTTGTCGATCTCGTCGCCTCGCACGAGAACGTGCAAGCGTGGCTTTAAGGCCCCATTGTGTCATTACCGGGAGGAGGTTAAACAATGTCTTTAGAAGTTGATGGAAAAAGTTACGAAACCGACGAGGAAGGTTATCTGGCGAACCTGAGCGACTGGAGGCCGGAGCTGGCCGTCGCCATGGCGAGAGCGGACGATGCGGAACTCGGGGATAACCACTGGGAAGTGATCAACTTCCTGCGTGAGTACTATGAGGAATACCAGATCGCACCGGCGGTTCGTGTCTTGACCAAAGCGATCGGCAAGAAGCTGGGCAAGGACAAGGGCAACAGCAAGTACCTGTACGAGTTGTTCCCTTACGGTCCGGCCAAGCAGGCGTGCAAGTACGCCGGGTTGCCGAAGCCGACCGGCTGCGTGTGAGCTGACGTTGTTCGCCGAAACGTTGAACGGGTTCCGTCACTCCGCCGTTTCGCACGGTTTCTGACGTTTGTATCTCTGCCCGGCGCGGACGGGCTTTTGAGACCGACCATCTATTCGGATAAGACGTGACGTCTATGCTGACCGTCGTTTACGCGTTGCTTTTCTATTTGGCCACCGCGGTGCTCGTCGGCGCGACCGCGTGGAAGATTCTGGTTTATGCGCGCACGCCGGCGCCGCTGAAGATCCCGACGACACCGGCGCCGATCACCAAACGGGGCGTCATGCTGAGGATGCTCAGGGAACTCGTTTTGTTCGAGAGCCTGTTCAAATCCAACAAATGGACCTGGCTGTTCGGCTGGTTATTCCACTTCGGTCTTTTGCTGGTGCTGTTGCGCCACCTGCGTTACTTCACCGAGCCGGTGTGGTTCTGGGTCAACTGGATTCAGCCGCTCGGCAAATACGCCTCGTGGATGATGATGGTCGGTTTGGCCGGTTTGTGGTTGCGCCGGGTGGCGGTCGACCGCGTCCGTTACATTTCCGCGCCGTCGGATCATCTGATGCTGTTGCTTTTGATCCTGATCGGCGCGACCGGGATGATGATGACGTTCGTCTCCAAAGTGGACATTGTTTCGATGAAAGCGTTTTTCCTGGGGCTTATGTATTTCGACTGGCGCCCCCTGCCTGCAGACGCGCTGATCCTGGTGCACCTCGCGCTGGTCGCGGCGCTGATGATTGTCTTTCCGTTCAGCAAGTTGCTGCACGCTCCCGGCGTGTTTTTCAGCCCGACCCGCAACCAGCCCGACAATCCGCGCGAACGCCGCCACGTCGCGGCGTGGGCGCTGAAGCTCGAGACCGACAAGACCGGAGGCTGATACCTTGGCCGACAAACAAACCTTCGAGACGCCGGCGATCCGCGAAAGCCGTGCGATTCCGAAGCTGCACGAGGGCGTGATGTCGCATTGCAGCCCGTACGTCGCCAAGCCCGAAATGCAGAAGCCTTTGGGTTTTCCGGGCGAACTGGACGAAGGTTGGGAGCAGCAGGCGGTCGCCAAGATGGGCGAATTGGTCGGCAAGTACCGTTCGTTGCAGGTGTTTCTCGATTCCTGCGTGAAATGCGGGGCGTGCACCGATAAGTGCCATTATTATCTGGGCACGACCGACCCCAACAACATGCCGGTTGCCCGCCAGGATCTGTTCCGCAAGGTTTATCGCCGCTACTACACTTTCGCCGGCAAGCACTTTCCGAAGTTGGTCGGCGCCGAGGACATGAGCAAGAAAGTGCTCGACGAATGGTGGACTTATTTTCACCAGTGCTCTCAATGCCGGCGTTGTTCGGTGTATTGCCCTTACGGCATAGACACCGCCGAGATTTCGATGGCGGCGCGCGAAATCATGGACCAGGTCGGCAAGGGGCAGAAATACTGCAACGAGATCATCGGCAAGGTGCACACGATCGGCAACAACCTCGGCCTGCCCGAACCTGCGTTGCGCGACACGCTTGAAGGTCTGGAAGAGGAAGTGTTCGAGGACACCGGTGCCAAAGTGCGTTTTCCCCTGGACGAAAAAGGCGCCGAAGTGCTTCTGGTGACGCCGTCGGCGGACTTTTTCGCCGAACCGCACGTCGACGGACTGATCGGCTACGCCAAGGTGTTCCATCAGGCGGGTATCTCGTGGACGGTCAGTTCATCCGCGAGCGAGGCCGCGAACTTCGGCATGTTCATCGGCAGTTACGAAAACATGCGCAAACTGGCGCTGCGTATCCGCGACGCCGCGATTGCGTTGGGAGTCAGGCGCATCGTGTTCGGCGAGTGCGGGCACGCGTGGCGCGTGGCGTACAGCTTCCTGAACACGCTCGCCGGGCCGTTTGACTTTCTCGACCCGAACTATCCCGTGCCGCAACATATCTGCGAAGTGACACACGGCCTGATCAAGGAGGGCAAGCTCAAGATCGACCCTTCGTGCAACGACCATTTGACGGTGACCTATCACGACTCGTGCAACATTGCGCGCGCTTCGCGCATGGGCGACGTGCCGGGCGGGCAGTTCACGATTCCGCGCGACGTCATCCGCGCGGTCTGCAACAACTTCTATGACATGGCGCCGGAGACGATCGAGGAGGGCACTTATTGCTGCGGCGGCGGCGGCGGCTTGCTGACCGACGATTTGATCGAGCTGCGCGTCAAGGGCGCGCTGCCGCGCATGGAAGCGCTGAAGGAAGTCGTCGAAGACTACGGCGTGACGCATCTGGCCGCGATCTGCGCAATCTGCAAGAGCCAGTTCAGCAAGGTGCTGCCTTACTACGGGTTCGCGATGGACCAGATCGTCAGCGTGCACCAGCTGGTCGGCGAAGCCATCGTTCTCGAACCGGAAAAAGATACGCAGTGCTTGGGTGACGAAACAGGCGTTCCACCCGATGAATTCACGGGTAATGTAGAACAACCTGCCGCCCAGAGTACCGAGACCGTTTGATTGCGGGCAACCGCCCTTAAAAGGCATATATAGCTTTCAGCTGAGTCGGCATCTGTTTCGTCTCATTCTGTGCTGGCCTCAGACACAAGGTATGGAAAAACCCCATGAAAACCGGACAGTTTATGTGCTACAAGACCGGACAATTTATGTGCTCCTTACACTCCTTACACACAGGGTTGACGACTAGGGAAAAGAATGCGAGGCTGAGAATCGGTTGAGTGAAGCTCAGCCGGCAGCTTGGTCGGATAGGCCGTGAAAGATAAAAACCTAAATAACGGACAACCGTTTTTCGGGACCCTGTGCTTGTGTGCAGGAGTTTTTTTGATTTTTTCCGCGTTCAGTCCACAGCCGGCGGGCGCTTTTTTTAAGGGTCTGGAAGAGAAGATTAGTAAACAATTCAAGAAACAGGAAGAAGGGCATGTTTCTCCGAAAGAAACCGAAAAGCGGGAAATTCAACCTCTGCAGGCTTATGCGACGTCCCTAAAAGCGGTCAACCTTCGTTCCGGGCCCGGCACCGAGCACAACAAAATCAAGACCTTGTCCCCCGGGACCGTGGTTGTCGTTGTTGAAACGCGTGGCAACTGGATGAAGATCAAGGTGCCTCTGCCGTCCGGCACGACAGCCAAGGGGTGGGCGAGTAAGCCGTTTTTCAAATTACATGACCTCGGTTACCGTCCCCCCGTTCAGTCCGAGACGGCGAGCGCCAACGTTTCACCTCCCCAAGCTGAAACCAAGCATGAATCACCTTCTCAAGCCTTGGATCAGAGCCCCGAACAATCTCCCGATGGAGAACAGTTGCAAAACGTGCTTTATGCCGGCTACTCCAAAGAATTTCAGCCGGTGAAGCAGATGCTGATACTTGGCGACCTGGATGGGGTGGAAAAGTTTTATGCGGAGAAGGAAGAGAAGATAACCAAGAACAAGTCTAAAAAATCAGACTGGGACGTCGTCAAATCCGTTGGGCTTTTGCGCTGGATAGAGCGAGGCACTTTACATCTGGACCAAGGAAACTTGGATGGATCCATACGAGCGTTTACCAACGCTGAAGATATATTGGACTTTCGCCAGTCGCCAAGCGGCAAGAAAGGAAAGACCATCACCCGAAGTTTGGGGTTTCTCTTGGAGACCATAACAGGCAATGAAGAAATTCGACCGTATTCCGGTGAAGGTTATGAGAAAGTACTTATGCTTAATTACAAATCCATTTCTTACCTGTTGAAAGGTGATCGCAAAGCTTACAATGTGACTCGTCGAGCCATTGATTGGCAAAACCTGGAAAAGGAGGCGTTCCAGAAAAAACTTGAGAAGACGATACGTGACTTGAAATCAAAAGAAGCCTCAAACACGCAAGCAGATTCAACCTCGGTTGAAAATTCCGCTGCAAGTCCAGCTGCGAACCTGTCTCCTGCAAACACTGGATGGACTAAGAAATATCAGGAATTTGACAGTATCGCAGACAGGGTGCCAAGCGCATTTGTAAATCCGTTTGGTTATTATGTAAGCGGGATGATTCAGGAGTTTGAAAGTAGGAAAGACGGTTCAATGAGGGACAATGCTCGCATATCCTACTCACACGCCTTGGAGCTTAATCCGCAGAGTGAGGTTTTACAGGAGGCCATCGAAGACATGAAGTCCAACAAGAATCATGGCAATAAACGCTTGGTGCACGTTGTCGTTGCCGATGGATTCGTTCCGGAAAAGAAGATGTTGGTATATCAAATACCAATTCCCGGGGGTGCATTGCCGATCAAATTGCCTTTGTATGAACCGGTTGCTTCCAAGGTGTCCAGAGTGGAAGTCCAAACTGGTGACGGGAAGCGTTTGGCCGAACTTTCTCTCGTTGCTGACGTTGAAGCAATTTGTTTGCGGCACCAGAAAGATACTGAGCCGTTCAGAATGCTTCGTGTCGCATTGTCGATTGCGCGTTCCGGTGGCATCAATCAGCTTGCTTCACAGGGGGGAGTTGCGGGAACATTTCTCGGCATGGCGGCGGACAGTATGGCAGCGCCCGATATGCGGTCATGGATGAGTTTGCCGTCCAGCATCCAGGCTGCTAGGCTGTACGTAAGCAAGGACGTCAAGAACCTGAAAATCGTGAGCTACGATAAGCAAGGGCAAAGTTTGGCTGAGAAAGTGGTGGACGTTAACCAAGGGTCTGACGCCTTTATTTACGCGCGCAGCATAGAAACCCAAATGTATACGAACGGATCAAAAGATTTTTGGGTTGCAGCCCCCTGACTTTCTAGATACTTTGGTGAAGAAATAAACAATGAAATCAGTATTGTGCATTTTGTTGACCAGCCTTTCCGTCATGCTGACGGCTTGCAGTCAATCCATTGTTTCTACGGACAGACCGGATTTCAAGGAAAGCAGGACATTGGACCAAACGCATCCACGGGTGCGTTTGGTAGTGGGGTCCACGGATTTGATCGGGAAAATTCGCGTAGCCAATGTGATTTTTAGGAAAGTGGGTCAATTTACCCAAGTCCAGTTCGGAGTTCAAAACACTTACGGCTCCAAACACAATTTGGAGTATAAAGTAGAATGGGAGGACGAAGACGGCTTTATGGTCGACCAAAGCGACGTTTGGAGGCCTGCATTTCTGGGAGCCCACGAAATCTACACCGTTATTTCAACCGGCAAAGTGCCTGAAGCCTATAAGCTTGTATTAACCGTGAGGTTGATTACTAAATAGGAGATTGTATGAAACTGCCACACTCATTTTTTTTAACTGCCTTGTCACTGTCAATCGCGATCATTGCTTCCGGGAGCATAAGCGGTTGCAAGGTGAGCACAGGCGGAGTCAGCGGCGGAGTCAGCGGCGGAGAAGACGTCACACTGATTGACCCCAAAGCTCGCAAGCACTTTCAAACCAAGCTCACCATGACCGATTATGTAGCTTTGGCCGGAACTGTGACCAACAAAATGCTGGTTCATGAGCTTGTACAAAATTGGGGAGATAAACGCCCAAGAGTGATTACCGAGCCTCCCGTCAACAATACCGACGATGAAGGAATCCGCATGGAGGACCTTCATGACAGGATACAGGAAATTCTCTTCGGCTCCGGCGTCATTCGCGTGATGAATAAATCGGCAAAAGAGTTTGATTATGCGATAAGGAGTGAATTGACCTCGACACAGCAATATGGTAAGGGTGGAGAGAAGCTAGTTCATTTCACTTTGCAGCTGAAAATATTCACCGCCGACGGCGAGCTGAAAGGGCAATGGTCCGATGATTTGACCATGCTTAAAGGAATATAAGCGAGGGCGGGCTATTATTTTCTATAGTTCACGTTCCCGCATATATAGTAAGGGCTATTATGGCCTCGCTTGGCGTTCCTCTAGAATAAGCCGTTTGTAAACCAGCAAAGAGATGACAGCATGAATACACCAGATGGCGTAGCCTCCGGGGTGGCGGCCGAAGACGCGCAACCTGCTACCGAGCAGAAACTGACCTTCCGGCGGTTTCAGGACGGCGACAACAAGTGGGCCAGCTACACGGAGCAGATCTTTTCCGCCGACCACTCGCACAAGTGCCCGACCTACGTGCACCGCACCCCGCCGTGCCAGGGCAGCTGCCCGTCGGGTGAAGACGTCCGCGGCTGGTTGCAGATCGTGCGCGGCATCGAGAAGCCGCCCGAAGGCGTTGAGATGCCCGAGTACGCGTTCCACCGCTCGACCGCGGCGAATCCGTTTCCGGCGATGATGGGGCGCGTGTGCCCGGCACCGTGTCAGCAGGGCTGCAACCGCAACCACGTCGAGGATTACGTCGGGATCAACGCGGTCGAGCAGTATATCGGCGACACCGCGATCAAACGGGATTTCAAGCTCGAATGCGACGCCGAGCTCGGCGACAAGAAGGTTGCGATCGTCGGCGGCGGGCCGGCAGGGTTGTCGGCGGCGTATCACCTGCGGCGCCGAGGGTACGGCAGCACGATTTTTGAAGAGCACGAGGAGCTCGGCGGGATGATGCGCTACGGCATTCCGGGCTACCGCACTCCGCGGCAATTGCTCGACCATGAGATTCAGAGGATTCTAGACTTGGGCGGCGTCGAAACGCGCATGTCCGTCCGCGTCGGGAGCGACGTGTCGGTGGAGGCGCTCGAGAAAGAGTTCGACGCGATCTTATGGTGCGTGGGCTGTCAGACCGGACGCGCGTTGCCGGTGCCCGGGGGCGACGCGGCCAATTGTGTTTCGGGCGTGAAGTTTCTCGAAGCGTTCAACGAAGGCCGCCTGCAGGTTACCGCCGATCGCGTGATTTGCGTCGGCGGCGGCGACACCTCGATAGACGTCGTATCGGTTGCAAGGCGTCTCGGCAAGATCAAGAAAATCGTCGAGAAGGAACGTCCCGAGTACGTCATCGGCGGCTACGTCGCGCATGACGCGGCGTTCGCCGCGGCACGGGAAGGCGCCGAGGTGACGTTGACGTCGCTGTTCCCGCGCAGGGAAATGACCGCGAGCGAGCACGAAGTCGAGGACGCGCTGAAGGAAGGCGTGAGCGTGCTGGACGGCGTGATGCCGGTGGAGGTGATGCTCAGGGAAGACGGTCGCGCGCGCGCGCTGAAGATGGCGAAATGCGAACTCAAGGACAACCGGCCGGTTCCGATAGAAGGCACCGAGTTCGAGGTCGAATGCGACCTGATCGTTTCCGCAATCGGGCAGGGAGGCGACTTGCAAGGCCTCGAGGAATTCGACAACGGTCGCGGCCTGATGGACGTGGACAAGCTGTACGCGCTGCCCGACAGGAAAGGCCATTTCGCCGCCGGCGACATTATCCGCCCTCACCTGCTCACCACCGCGATCGGGCAGGGTTCGATCGCGGCGAACACGATCGACGGCTATCTGCGCGACGTCGAGCTCAGCAAGCGTCCGAAAGTCGACGTGCATCATTTCAACCTGCTCGACAAGCTCCGAGAGAGCGACCTTGCCCCCGAGGATTTCGACCCGACCGAACAGGATCTGCGCGGCACTTGCGACGCCGACTACTCGGTGCACAACTACGAGAACCGTGCGGCGCAGGAAATTGTCGACCACGACCACTTGTTTCTTGCGCACTTCAATTACACGCCGCGCGTGCACCGCCGGGAATGCGGCCCCAATGAACAAAGCGTGCTCGGACACTTCGAGGAGCGCGTGGTCGGACTGACCGAGGAGCAGGCGGTCGAGGAATCCGGCCGGTGCATGAGCTGCGGCATGTGCTTCGAGTGCGACAACTGCGTCGTGTTTTGCCCGCAGGACGCGGTGTATCGAGTGGACAAGTCCAAGCAAACGCTTGGGCGCTACGTGGACACCCACTACGACAAATGTATCGGTTGCCATATCTGCGCCGACGTATGCCCGACCGGCTATATTGACATGGCGCTCGGCGACCACTGATTTCGTATCAATCCCCGGCGATGCGTTCCTCTTCGGCCGCGGCCCTGTTAATTGCTTTCACGTTGGCGCTCGCTTGCGTCGGCGTCGTCGCGTTCTCGCCCGTACAGGCCGGCGACCGCCTGTTGCCCGAGATTCCCGCCGCCAAGGGAGACCGATGCGTCGAGCCGACCGAGGTCATGCGCCGGCGCCACATGCAGTTTCTGCTCGACCAGCGCGACCTCACCGTCCACGACGGCATCCGCACCGAAAAACACCGCTTGGTCAACTGCATCGGCTGTCACGTGCAGCCGCGTTCCGACGGCGGCTACCCGCGCCATACCGACGCCGACCACTTCTGCGAGAGCTGCCATCGGTTCAGCAGCGTGAAGATGGACTGCTTTCAATGTCACGCCGATCGTCCGGCGGAAGCGTACACCTCGCGGACAATTGATAAAATCGTAAAGCAGCTGCCGTAGACCGATGAGCGATGAGACGAACATATCCCGCCGGGACTTCTTTAAGGGCGCCGCCGCCACCGCCGGCCTTACGATTGCCCCCGGGGTTTTGCTGTACTCGGTCGGCCGGGCAAACCCGCGCCCCCTCGACGAACCGGTAAGCGGCGAGGTGCGCTGGGGGATGCTGGTGGACACGAACCGCTGTGCCGACGGCTGCACCGCTTGCGTGACCGCGTGCAATGAAGAGCACGGCCTGACCGGTCATGATCGGCCCGCGACCGACGCGCAGTGGATTCGCAAGATTACGATCCGGGACAGGACGACCGACCACAAGAAATCGTTTCCCGTCATGTGCCAGCATTGCGAGACCCCGCCGTGCGTTGACGTGTGCCCGACCGGCGCTTCGTTCCGCCGCGCCGACGGCATCGTGCTGGTGGATAAGCACACGTGCATCGGCTGCCGCTACTGCATGATGGCCTGCCCCTACAAGGCTCGTTCGTTCATCCATGAAGCGGTCGAAGAACCTCTGCCGCACGCCCCGCGCGGCAAGGGCACGGTCGAAAGTTGCACCTTGTGCGTACACAAGGTGGACCGGGGCGACGGCACGACCGCCTGCGCCGAAGCCTGCGAAAAGGAAGGCCATCACGCGTTGATATTCGGCGATTTGAACAACCCCTACAGCGAGATTTCAAAGCGCCTTTCGGAGTACGGCGGCGCACAGATTCGCGCCGACCTCGGTCTCAACACCGGCGTGCGCTACCAGGGGATCTGAGGCTGCGGCGCGTGAAACCGATGCGCTACGCCGCGCTGGCCGCCGACGGCGCCGGCTATTATCTGATTCTCGGTGTATTTGCGTTGCTCGCCGCGGTCGGCGCCGGCGCCGCCTACCACGTCGAGCACGAAGGGCATTACGTCACCGGCATGAGCAATCAGATTGTTTGGGGGACGCCGCACGTGTTCGCAATCTTCATGATTCTCGTCGCCTCGGGCGCGCTGAACGTCGCCTCGGTCGCGTCGGTGTTCGGGCAGGCTCACTACAAGCCGCTCGCGCGTTTGTCGGGCCTGGTGTCGATTGCGTTTCTCGTCGGCGGCCTCGCGGTGCTGGTGCTCGACCTCGGTCGGCCGGATCGCTTGATCGTCGCGATGACCTACTACAATTTCAAGTCGATCTTCGCGTGGAACATTTTCCTGTACACCGGCTTCTTTCTGGTTGTGGCCGTTTATCTGTGGACCATGTTCGAGCGGCGCATGGCGCCTTACAGCCGCGCCGGCGGGCTGGCCGCGTTGCTGTGGAGATTGACGCTGACCACCGGCACCGGCGCGATATTCGGGTTTTTGATTGCGCGCCAAGCGTATGACGCCGCGGTGATGGCCCCGTTGTTCATCGCCATGTCGTTCTCGTTCGGTCTCGCGACGTTTATTCTGGTGTTGGTGACCGTCGCGCGTTTTGCCGAAGTCGCCGTCGGCGACTACATCCTCTTCAGGATGAAGAACCTGCTCGGGGTGTTTGTCGCCGTCGTGCTGTACTTTGTCGTCGTGTATTTTCTGACCAACCTGTACGCGACCGAACATCATGGAATTGTCGCGTTCATCCTGCGCGACGGCGGCATCTACACTTGGCTGTTTTGGGTCGGACAGATCGGATTCGGCAGCCTCGTGCCGCTCGCGTTGTTTTACGCTCCGCAGTTCAGCCGCCGCCGCTGGGCGGTTGCAACCGGCTGTGCGCTGGTACTTGCGGGCGCGTTCGTGCAGCTCTACGTGATTATCATCGGCGGGCAAGCCTATCCGCTGGTGATGTTCCCCGGCATGGAGGAGAGCAGCTCGTTCTTCGACGGCGTCGTTGCCTCCTACACGCCGAGTCTGCCCGAGATCTTGCTCGGCGTCGGCGGCGTCGGCCTGTCGCTCGCGGTGTTGGTGCTGATGCTCGCGGTGCTCGATTTCCTGCCCGCCGACTTGGGAGATTCGCAGTTCGACCTGCAATCGGATTGACGCGCCGACAACATGGATGAGACGCGCGTTGCACGCCTGCTGATTGGTGCGGCGCACAAATCGTCGGGCAAGACGGTGTTCGCCGCGGGGCTGTGCGCCGAATTCGCGCGGCTCGGATACGACGTCCGTCCGTTCAAGAAAGGCCCCGACTACATAGACCCTCAGTGGCTCGCCGCCGCCGCTCGAAACCGCTGCTACAACCTCGACTTCAACACCCAGCCCCCGGACGGCATCGCGAACCTGTTCATCGCCAAGAGCACCGGGCGGGCGACGACGTCCGCCGGCGTCGCCGTCGTCGAAGCCAATAAAGGTCTTTACGACGGCGTGTCTCCCGACGGCGTCGACAGCAACGCCGCCCTCGCCAAGGTTCTTGCCGCCCCCGTCGTCCTGATTATCGATTGCGAAGGCATGACTCGCGGCATCGCTCCCTTGCTGCGCGGCTATCTCGACTTCGCCCCGCAGCTGCGCATCGCCGGCGTGGTGCTCAACAAAGTCGGCGGACAACGTCACGCCGACAAGCTTCGGGTCGCGGTTCAGCGTTACACGCCCGTTCCCGTCGTCGGCTGCATAATGCGCGACGAACGCATGGCACTGCCCGAACGTCATCTCGGCTTGATTCCCGGCAGCGAACACAGGGAGGCCGGAAAACGTATCGAGCTCATGAGCCAAGCCGTTCGGGACTACGTCGACGTCGAAGCGATTCTGGCGATTGCGCAAACGGCGGGCGGCGTGAAATCCTCCGGCGCCGAGCCGTCCGCCCCGCCTGCCGACGGCTTGGGCAAGAAGGCCGCGCTCGGTGTTTTTTTCGACTCGGCCTTTTCCTTTTACTACCCCGACGACCTTGAGTCGCTTGAACACGCCGGGTTTGAGCTGGTTTTTATCGATTCGTTGCGTGCCGACGCGCTTCCCGACGTTGATGCGTTGTTCATCGGTGGCGGTTTTCCCGAGACCCACGCCGCGGCGCTGGAAGCCAACGTCTCCCTGCGCAACGCGGTCAGGGACGCAATCGAGAAAGGCTTGCCGGCCTACGCCGAATGCGGCGGCCTGATGTACCTGACCCGCGGCATCGAGTGGCGAGGTCGCCGTCACGAGATGGCGGGGGTCATTCAGGCCGACACCGTCGTCTGCGAGCGTCCTTGCGGCAGAGGCTACGCCCGCGTCGCCGAACGCCCTGAGATGCCGTGGCCGTCGCTCTCCGGCGCGGGCACGACTCACGCCGCCCATGAATTTCATTACGCGAAGTTGGTGAACTTGCCTCGGCGGACGAAGACCGCCTACGAAGTGTTGCGCGGGGAAGGCATCGGCGACGGCAAGGACGGGATCGTCCATAAGAACCTGCTCGCTTCTTTCGTGCACTTGCGTGCAGTCAACAGCGGCTGGCCGGAGAGGTTCAGGCGTTATCTAAAGGAGTCCCGCGGCGTCTGATCGCGGCCGTCCTCGTCCGTCGCACCGCGCCTCGAGCGGTCTCATGATCAGCCGGTCGGGTTTGTTTCCAGCTCAACGTAATTTTTCATCCGCGCCTGATGGACGATCCACTCCAGATACTTGACGTCGTTTATCAAGCCTTTGTGTGTGCTGAGAGGCTCGAACCCCGCTTTTTCCGCGTGGCCGCGGATGGTGAAATCCGGGCGCTGGTCTTCGGGCATGTATAAGTAGAGAACCCCATGCCACCCTACGATGAAAGCGTCGGCGACGCTCTGGTCGATCTGTTTCAAACGCGCCGTGGTTTTTTTCATGAACTCATTTGCCGGCGTTTCATCGCCGTTCTCGCCGACGGGTTTTTCGGGAAACGTAATATCTTCCGCTCCCAGCGCTTTGAGGTAAGCGTCAATCCGTTGCTTGTCTTGCGCGATTCTTCCTTCCGCCCTGGCGACCACCACTGCGGTTGCGGCGTCGTAGCCGGCCAGAAGCGCAAGATTTTTTTCGCGTTTAAGAGAGTCGGTGGAACAGCCGACGACGGTCGCCGCCAGCAGGACGGCGAAAATGCGCGGCACCCGGGCACCGGACTGTCGCTTTTTCGAATGATGCGTCATGAAAGGCCCCTTAAAAAGCCTGAGAGTCAATGCAAAACCCAACAATCGCCTATTTTAACGTCTTTGCGCGATTTAAGCACGCGGTTACGTATCCCGGCTCGTTACGGGGGGATCAAGCCTGCGATTGTCCGGCGCTGCGGCGCACCGAGCGGCGCGGCGAAATTGACGGGACGGCGGCGCCTGGCTTCCCGTCAGTTGCGCGTCGCCTTGGCGATGGCTTCGAAATCAACGTCGCGGTAGCGAAAAGACGCGGGTTTCAGCAACGACGCACCGTAAGCGTTCACCCAGTCCTTGTGAAACGCCAAGTCAAACTTGTCCGGCGGGTGCACGTGAAAGACGACCTCGTATTTATCGGCAATTCCCGACGGCAGCGCGATGTTGCGTGCATAGTGCAAACTGTCGATCAAGTTCAGGTGCGGGAGCAGCGTTGCGTGTACCGACTCGCCGGTGGTTTGGCTGGTAACGACGGCGTTGATTCGAAGATACGGCACGAACCCGCCTCTTGGAGCGCCGTCCGGCAAGTCGCCGGTCGTGCTCCAGTTCACCAGCGCTTCGATATGCACGTCGGTCTGGGCGACGTCGAGATGATGTTCGGCGGGTGTGACCTCATCCTTGATGGTGCCTTCAAAGACGAAACTGACGCCCGGCGGTACGGTCTCCCGACCGATGATCAATTCAAGCGCCTGTGCCGCCGGCGAGGCCAGCAACAGATACGCGGCGCCCAGCGCGAGCGAGAGGATTGCGTCTCTCCCTTTTGGGGGGATTGCCGCCGGTGCGTTCTTAAGCCTTTGAGTTAAAAACCGCTTCATCGGGTGCTTTGCGTGTTCGGAGCAAGCCTCAAGCAGGGGCAATGAATCGGGAGCGTTATAGCATACCCCTTGCTTGACGGGACGATTGTATATAATTCTCTCCGTTATCCGTGCTTGCACCCGGAGGCTTCGGTCCACGGATGCGGGGCGTCGGCAAACACGTAACTTTCTGAGAATTCATGGACATCTACAGAATAGCCGCCATCATTGTCGGCGTCATCATCGCGGCATTGGCCGTCTACATGGCGAATTACCACTGATCGTCCGGCCGGACATTCCGGCCCGACGCCCAAGGCGCGGCGCTTAAGCCGTTCGCTCCCCTTTTCCCGCCGTTCGGTCGGGTTCTGCGTCGCCGCGACGCGCAAGGCGGTAAAACCGCCTCATGCGCAAAAGCGGCTTTACATTGATCGAGATATTGATCGTGCTGGCGTTCGCCGGGGCGGCGTTGTCGTTGTCGTTGCACACCTACAAACAGCTGTCCGAACGGCGGCTGTTGGCGCAGCCGCTGGCGGCGTTGGTCAAGACCCTGCGTTTCGCACGTTCGGCGGCGATCGGCGGCGGGCACGCCGTGACGGTTTGCCCCAGCGAAGACGGCGTCTCCTGCGCTGCCGCGGGGTATGAACGCGGCTGGATCGTGTTCACCGAAACCGACGGCGGAGCAAAGGGCGTGCGCGACGCAGGCGAGCGCGTCCTGGCGGTGCGCGGCGCGTTCGATTCACGGCTGAGCCTGCGTTCCAACGCGTTCACCTCGCACCTTACTTTCGACGCCGACGGTCGCATCGGCGGCGGGCGACTCATCGGTGGTGGGCGGTTTGTCGTCTGTGCGGACCGCGACCTTTCCGACGCCGCCGGTGTTTTCGTCATTCGTTCCGGCAGGCTGCGCGTTGCAAGAACCGAGGAGATCGAGGGATGCTTGGTTTCCTGAAAGCGACGGTCGCCGGACACAGTCTGGTCGAAGTATTGGCGGCGTTGGCGTTGGCTTCCGCGGGCGTGATCGGATTCATGCACGCGCAACATTTGCGCGAAGCGACCGAGACCGAACTGCTTGCCCGGACCCGTGCGGTGATGCTCGCCGACGATATCGCCCGCAAAGCCGCCGCCAACCTCGACGCCCTGGAACGCTATCGAACCGCGTTCGGTACGCCGCCGGCCGCCGCCGATTGTCGCCGATCGGCATGCAGCCGAAACCAGCTGGCCGCTTTCCACCTCGCGCATTGGAAGTGCCGTCTCGGGCGCTGGGCGGAGCGCGCGGTTTGCCTGGACGTGCACAAGGTTCGCGGTTTGTTGCCTGCGGGCGACGGGCGCGTTGACCCGCGCGGCAGCGGCATGAACGTCGAGATTCGCTGGCTCGGCGCGAACGGCGAACGGCAATCCCTGGAGGCACGTCATGTCTTGCCGGCACGCTAGTTCCCGCCGCGCGGGCATCACGCTGGTCGAAACCTTGCTCGCTTCGAGCTTGGGTGCCGCACTTCTGGTCGCGCTGCTTGCTTTGTACCAGCGCGGGGTTGCGGCAAACGCTTATGCCGAAAGCCGCAACGAGTTGGTCGAGACCTTGTTCATCGCCGAACGCGTCCTCGTCGACGAGCTGCAAAACGCCGGCAGGACGCCGTGCGGGCCGCGCGGACGGCGTTTCAATCTGGTGCACACAAGCGCTTCGACGCCGTGGTTGCGCTTGTTCGCCGCACCGGTGCAGGTCGCGCCCGCGGGCGAGGGCGGCGATGAAATCGTCGTTCTGACGGTCGGCGCACCGGTGCCGCTCGCGGGACACGACCCTGCGGAATCGCAACTGGCGCTCACTCACGCGGGCGAATTCGAACGCGGCGACTTGGTCGTCGTCTGCGACGACGCCGTCACGGTGCTGTTGCAGCTGACGCGAACCCGCGATGGTGGTCGCGTCCTCGGCTACGATGCCGGCCCGCGGGTTCATCCGGGCAACTGCACTTCACCTTTTGCCGTCGGCGGCTGTGGCCCCGAAGGGCATCGTTTCACCGGTGCTGCGTTCGTCGCGCCGTACCGGCCGGTTGCGTTCTCGGTCAAGGCTTCCGGCGGCAGCCGTTCGTTGTACCGCGAACGGCTGGTCGTGACGAAGACGAAGAACGGCACGACGCCCAGGATGAGGAGCGAGGAAATGACGACCGGCGTCGTGCTGTTGCACGCGCGGGCGGGCGTCGCGGACGCGGCGGGGCGGGTCCGTCTGGTCCGCGGTCCGTTTGCGGGGCGGGCGATGCTGCTTGACTTGGGACTTGCCGCCGTCGCCCGCGAACGAAGCGCCCGAATGTTGCCGGGCAAGGCGCTGCACTTGTTCGGGGAAGGCGTCGGTGCGTTGTTGCCTCTCGACGTCGCGTCCGACGAATACCTGACGGCCGACCATGAATTCAGCGTTGCCTTGTAAGGTCCGAGGCAGCGTCCTGGTGCTGACCTTGACGCTGGTCACGGTGACGACGGTGCTGTCGCTTGCGGGCCTTGAGCGCACCGGTCATCAGTCTGAGCTGGCCGCGGCGCTCGCGCGCCGGGCGGTATTGCGCGCCGAAGCGGTCGGCGTCTTGGTCGCCGCCGCCGGCGCTGCTTCGGGAAAGCACGCACAAGCGTTCACTCCCGGATGCCCGCCGCGGTGCGATTGGCGAAACGCACGTCGGGTTGCCGCCGCGACCAGTGCCGCGCCGGGGGTTACCGCGGCCTATATCGCACAGCACGTCGCGCCCGGGCGCTTTCTGATTGCCGCGCGCACAACGCACGCGGGCGGCGGAGAAGCCGTCGCCCACGGGTTGTTCGACGCGGACGCCGGGGTGTTCCGTTTCGTCCGATGAGATTTTTTGCGACAAGGACGACGCGCGGCTTTTCCCTGATCGAGCTGATGGTCGCGGTTGCCGTCGTCGCGACGCTGGTCGCCGCGGCGACTCCGTTGTATCGCAAGCACGCGCAGCACCTGCGCCATCTCGACGGGCGCGCGAAGCTGCTTGAAGTGATGGATCTCGAACATCGCTACTACGCGCGTGAGCTTGTCTATACCGGCGAATTGGAAGAACTGGGGTTGGACGGTGAAGGGGCGGCGACGTCGGCACGTGGGCATTACCGGCTTTCGGTCGCCGCCTGCGAAGCGAACCTCGGCGTTTGCGTGAGGTTGACCGCAACGCCCGAGCGCGACACCGACGCGGTGCTGACGTTGGATTCCCGAGGGCGTCGCACGCCGGGCGAAATCTGGCGTTGAACTCGCCGCTTAGCCGGCCTCAGCCGGGCGCAGTTGCCGCGGCAACGGGAAGGTGATCTTTTCCTCGACGCCGGGCAATTCGTTGACTTCGTAGTTTCCTCGCTCGGCGCCGGCCGCGACGATTTCCTGGACCAGCGCTTCCGGCGCCGACGCGCCGTTGTATCGCAAGCACGCGCAGCACTTGCGTCACCTCGACGGGCGCGCGAAGCTGCTTGAAGTGATGAATCTCGAACACCGCTACTACGCGCGTGAGCTTGTCTATACCGGCGAATTGGAAGAACTGGGGTTGGACGGTGAAGGGGCGGCGACGTCGGCACGTGGGCATTACCGGCTTTCGGTCGCCGCCTGCGAAGCGAACCTCGGCGTTTGCGTGAGGTTGACCGCAACGCCCGAGCGCGACACCGACGCGGTGCTGACGTTGGATTCCCGAGGGCGTCGCACGCCGGGCGAAATCTGGCGTTGAACTCGCCGCTTAGCCGGCCTCAGCCGGGCGCAGTTGCCGCGGCAACGGGAAGGTGATCTTTTCCTCGACGCCGGGCAATTCGTTGACTTCGTAGTTTCCTCGTTCGGCGACGGCCGCGACGATTTCCTGGACCAGCGCTTCCGGCGCCGACGCGCCGGCCGACACGCCGATGCGGCGTTTGTCTTCGAGCCAGCGGTCTTCGACGGCGTCGGGCGTGTCCACCAGATAGGCTTCGATGCCGCGGTTCGTCGCGATTTCCCGCAGGCGGTTTGAGTTCGAGCTGTTGGCCGACCCGACGATTAGCACCAGGTCGCAATCGCCGGCGAGCCGTTTGACCGCGTCTTGACGGTTCTGCGTCGCGTAACAGATGTCGTCCTTGCGCGGGCCGACGATTTTCGGGAACCGCGCCTTGAGCACTTCGATGATCCGGCGGGTGTCGTCAACCGACAGGGTCGTTTGCGTGACGAACGCCAAGTGCTCGGGGCGCCTGACCGTCAGGCTTCGTGCGTCGGCGATCGACTCGACCAGGTAAATGTCGCCGCCGCGCGAGCGGTCGTACTGCCCCATCGTGCCCATGACCTCGGGGTGGCCGGCGTGGCCGATCAAGATGGTCTCGCGTCCTTCGTCGTTGTAGCGCATGACTTCCAGATGCACTTTGGTTACCAGTGGGCAGGTCGCGTCAAGCACCCTGAGGCCGCGGCGTTTCGCGGCGTCGCGCACCGACGACGCCACGCCGTGCGCGCTGAACACGACGATGGCGTTTTCCGGCACTTCGTCGAGTTCCTGCACGAAGACCGCGCCTCGGCTTCGCAGGTCGTCCACCACGAAGCGGTTGTGCACGACCTCGTGGCGGACGTACACCGGTGCGCCGAAAGTCTCGAGCGCGCGTTCGACGACGCCGATCGCCCGGTCAACGCCGGCGCAGAACCCTCGAGGGTTGGCCAAGTCAATCTGCAATTTAGTGCCTCCGTCGGGCCTGATGACCGTTGCCGATTTTAGCCGTTCTTGGCGGCAATCAGAATCAACGCCGCCGCGCCCGCCGTAATCGCCGCGTCGGCCACGTTGAACGCCGGCCAGTGGTAATCGCCGTAATACAGGTCTATGAAGTCCACCACGTAGCCGTAGGCCAGGCGGTCGATCGCGTTGCCGAGCGCACCGCCGATGATGGCGGTGATCGCGACAGCCGACCAGGTTTCGCCGGGCTCGAGCCGCTTCAGCCAATGGTAGAGAAACGCGCACACCGCGACGGTGACGCCGAGAAGCACCCAGCGTTGCCAGCCACCCGCGTCGCCGAGAACGCTGAACGCGGCGCCGGGGTTGTACACCAGCGTCAGGTTCAAGTGCGGCGCGATTGCGATCGGCTCGTGCAAGCTCAGCCGCGAGTCCGCGACGAGCTTGCTGAGTTGGTCGACCGCCGCGATGACGCCGGACAGGGCCAGCCACTTACGCATGACGACGTTCCTCGCCTGTGCCGGGGCGCAGGTTCCGGACGCAGCGGGAACAGACGCCCGGGAACGCTTGGTCGGCGCCGACGTCGGCGCGCCGATGCCAGCAACGTTCGCATTTGTCCTTGTCGCTTGCGGCAACGTGCACCCAGACGTTCTCGTCGGTCATCACCGCGTCGTCGGGACGTGCGTCGCCGTCGCCGACGACGGCGTCCGAGGTGATCAGCACGAAGCGCAGTTCGTCGTCGAGTCCGGTCAGCAGCTCGTGGTCCTTGCCGTCGCAGAAAATCTCGACTTCGGCGTCCAGCGCGGAGCCGATTGCACCGGTCTCGCGCAAGGTTTCCAGCTGCTTCTCGATTTGGCTGCGCAGTTCGAGCACCCTTCCCCATTCATCGGCGGTCAACGCGGCGTCGTCGCCGAGCCGCGCCAAGCCCTCGTGCCATTCGCACAGGAACACCGTTTCGTGTTCGGCGCCCGGAATCGCACGGTAGATTTCGTCGGCGGTGAAGCTCACGATCGGTGCAAGCCAGCGTGCCAAAGCGTGGACAAGGTGGAACATCGCGGTCTGCGCCGAGCGTCGCGCACGGCTGTCCGCCTGCGTCGTGTACAGGCGATCCTTGATGACGTCGAGATAGAACCCGCCCATATCCACCACGCAGAAGTTGTGGATGCGCTGATAGATACGATGGAACGCGTAGTCGTCGTACGCTCGGCGGACCTCGTCTTGGACCCGCGCCGCGCGGTCGAGCGCCCAGCGGTCGAGCGACAGCATCTCGTCCGGCGGGAGGCGCATCCCGACCTCGAAGCCGTTCAGGTTCGCAAGCATGTAGCGTGCGGTGTTCCTGATGCGCCGGTACGCGTCGCTGGTGCGTTTGAGTATTTCGTCGGAGACCCCCATCTCGGCGCTGAAGTCGGTCGCTGCGATCCACAGCCGCAGGACGTCGGCACCGAGCGTGCCGGCGACTTTCTGCGGCGCGACCACGTTGCCTTTGGACTTCGACATCTTCTGTCCTTTGGCGTCCACCACGAAGCCGTGCGTCAGCACCGAGTGGTAGGGCGCCGCGCCGCGGTACGCCATCGACACCAGCAACGACGACTGGAACCACCCGCGGTGCTGGTCGGAGCCTTCGAGATACAGGTCGGCAGGGGCGTACAATTCCTCGCGGCGGTCGAGTACGCAAGCATGGGTGGCGCCCGAGTCGAACCACACGTCAAGCACGTCGGTGACCTTCTGATATGCCGCGGCGTCCTCGCCGAGCAGTTCCGCCGGGTCGAGGTCGAACCAAGCTTGAACGCCGTCGCGTTCGATGCGGGTCGCAACCGCCTCGACGTGTTCGACGACGTCGGGGTGCAGCTTCCCGGTGTCGCGGTTGACGAACACCGCAATCGGCACGCCCCAGTTCCTTTGGCGCGACACGCACCAATCCGGGCGGCTTTCGAGCATGCCTTCGATGCGCTCGCGGCCCCAGCCCGGCACCCAACGCACCTCGGCGCACGCTTCGCGCGCCGCCTCGCGCAACGCCCGGGCGTCGCCGGGCGAGGCGTCCATCGGGATGAACCATTGCGGCGTCGCGCGGAATATCACCGGCGTCTTGTGCCGCCAGCAATGGGGATAGCTGTGCTCGAGCGGCGCCGTATGCAACAACGTTTGCGCTTTGCGCAGCACTTCGACCACCTCGGCGTCGGCTTTGCGGACGTGTACGCCCGAGAAGCGTTCGACCGAGTCTCTGAACACGCCGCGTCCGTCGAGCGGATCGTCGACCGGCAGCCCGTAGGCTTGACCGGTGCGGTAGTCGTCTTCGCCGTGCGCCGGCGCGGTGTGCACCGCGCCCGTGCCCGCGTCGAGCGTCACGTAATCGGCAAGCACCACCGGCACTTCACGCTCGTAGAACGGGTGGCGCAGTCGCAGACCTTCGAGCTGGCGACCCGGACACTCGGCGACCGGCTTAGGTTGTGCCGCACCGTAACGTTCAAGGCAGTCGGCGGCAAGATCGGCGGCGAGCACCAGCAGGCCGGCGCCGGTATCAACCAGCGCGTACTTGAATTCCGGATGGACCGCGACCGCGCGGTTGGCCGGCAAGGTCCACGGCGTCGTCGTCCAGATTGCGACGGACGCGTCCGCTGCATCCGCCGCGCCGAAGCGACGTGCAAGGTCGCCCGCGTCGATCACGGGAAAGCGCGCGTCGACCGTCGTCGAGGCTTTGGCGTGGTATTCGACTTCGGCTTCAGCCAGCGCCGACTCGCATTCCAAGCACCAATAAACGGGTCGTGCGCCCTTGACGAAATAGCCGTTGGCGATGATTCGTCCCAGCGTTCTCAGGACGTCGGCTTCGACGCGCGGTTCCATGCTCAGATACGCGTTCGCCCAGTCCCCGAGCACGCCGAGGCGGATGAAATCGGCGCGCTGGCGTTGCATCTGTTCGCGGGCGTAACCGCGACACGCTTCGCGGAACCTCGCTTTTTCCTGTGCGCCCGCGGGCTTGCCGAGGCGTTTCTCGACCTCCAGCTCGATCGGCAAGCCGTGACAATCCCAGCCCGGCACAAACGGAGCGTCCATACCGTCGAGCAAGCGGCTTTTCACCACGACGTCCTTGAGCACCTTGTTGACCGCGTGGCCGATGTGGATATCGCCGTTGGCGTACGGCGGGCCGTCGTGCAGGATGAAGCGCGGGCGACCCTTGCGCCGCGCACGCACCAGTTCGTAAAGCCCGAGTTCGTCCCAGCGGGCCAGGATCTCGGGCTCGCGTTTGGCGAGATTGCCGCGCATCGGGAATTCGGTGTGCGGCAGGTTCAGCGTGTCCTTGTAGGCGTTTGCTTTTTTCGGGTTCACTTACGGGAGGCCTGATTGCAGGCCGTCTTTATCGGAGGCGGGCCAGTTCCATCGCAGCTTCGACGTCTTCCTTGATGCGGGATTTGAGCGCCTCGACGGTGTCGAAGCGCCGTTCGTCTCTGATTTTCGCTAAAGGGCGTACGTGCAACCGCCGCCGGTATAGATTATCCGAAAACCCGGGGAGGTGGACTTCAAAGCAGAACCCGCCGCCGTCGAACGTCGGACGACGTCCCGCATTGGCGACGCCCGGCAACGTTTCGGCGGCGGCGCCCTCGACCGCGACCGCGAACACGCCGTGCAACGGCGGCGGGCGGCGACCGAGCGCCAGATTCGCGGTCGGAAAGCCGAGCCGTTCGCCGCGCTTGTCGCCGTGCTTGACCCGCCCGCTCACGCGGTAAGCGCGTCCGAGCAGCTGCTCCGCCGACTCGAAGTCGGCGTCTTTCAGCGCCGCCCTGACCCGCGTGCTGCTGATGCGTTCGCCGTCGTCGCTCGTCACGGCGTCCACGCACTCGACCGCAAACCCGTGCTTGGTCGCGGCGGCCTCGAGCAACGAAACGTCGCCGGTCTGAGCTTGCCCGAAACGAAAACCGTCTCCGACGACCAACGTGTGCACCCCGAGCTTGCCCGCCAAGATCCGTTCGACGAACGTTTCCGCCCGCATCGCCGCAAGCCGCGCGTTGAATTTCAGGCAGACGACGCGTTCGACCCCCAGCCCGGCGAGAATCGAAACCCGCTCGCGTAACGGGTACAACCGCCCCGGCGCGTTCGGCGCGTCGAAGAATTCCCGAGGCAACGGTTCGAACAGCACGACGGTTGCAGGGTGCGTCCCCGCTTTCGCCGCAGCCTGTGCGCGCTCGATGACCGCTCGGTGGCCTGCATGAAGCCCGTCGAAGCCGCCGAAAGCCGCCACGCACCCGCGGTGACGGGGGCGCAGATTGTGAACGCCGCGTATAAATTCCATGAGGAAGAAACCCGTTTTGATACCGGCATTATAAAAGGCTGCAACGGCGCCTTTCCTGTCGGAGAGCGTCCCTGCGGACGCTGTTAGCAGCAAATAGAAATGTCCGCTTTTGTCTTGCTTGCTGCAAGGCACCTCGGGGGTGCTTTCCGGCGGGCGGTTGTGCGGCGGACTCTACGCAGCAACCGGCGTTTCCTCGGTAGTCGGGTCTCCTGTAGCCAAAGTGTCCGTCTCATGGGCTTTCCTCCTGTCAGGGTGTGGAAAAACCATCAGAAAACCGGACAGTTATATGTGCTCCTTACACAGGTACTGCTACAAGTAAAAATTAGTGTGTATAATAATATGTACGCGCCTGCGACGTTTGAGTGTGTGAAGAAAGATTAGTGATGACAAGACACACACCTAAACGCGCGAAAACTATAAGGAGCTTTCCATGAAGATTACACTTGACACTCTGCATAAAAAACTTCAAGACATTGAAAGAAAAACTAATGAGCTTGGAGAAGTCAATAAAAGATTTGATGAGTTGGAGCGTTTAATTGACCAGGATGAGCCCACTTTGTTTAGGTGGATGCTCGCCACCGCAGGCGTCTTTATCTTAGCGGGATTAAGCGCTGTTGGAGTCTATGCTACGATTTTTGCGCTGGTGCGATAGTCGCCACCGCAGTCTCAAATGTAAGCGACTATGACCGCTCCTCCGACCATCGCAAGGATGAGCAAAGATACAAAAAAGACTCCCATGCCCCAACGAGTCGTGCGCGTGTGCAAACCGTGAAGCCTCTCTTCGACTTTGTCCGCTTTTTGATTGCCCTTAGCGACAAAGCCCTCAACACGCCTTTCAAGCACCTGCATCTTGTCATATAGGCTCTTTATTTCATCTTCTGGTGATATCATGTTTTCCTCTATGGTAGGGGGTTTTATTTCATCTCCACGGGGCGCATAATGCGCCTTATACCATATTTAGGCTTTCGGCGTTGCATTATCAACTACTTGTAGAAAATTAAAATCAGTAACCTCCGTCACCTGACTGAGACAGGAAAATAGCTCCGGGCGAGGTCCCGTAGAATCCTCATTCACAACTATGCACAAATATCACACACTAAATTCACACTCCAGGAGCACCTAAAACGCATAAATATCACACAAAAAACAGGACAGCGAGGTTGTTCTTAACCCTCGCTCTCCTGACAACGGTCACTGGCACTGCTGTCATGCCAATTGCGGTGCCATAGGCAGAAGACGTCTTTGTTCGCGGCTACTACCGCAGCGACCGAACCTATGTCCGCTCGCGCATCCGTTCGGCGCCGGACGGTATCAAGTGGATATAACTACGGCCCGTCCAGAAACAGCAGCGAGCTGCTGAACCCGCGCAGCCGAGATAATGATTGGGATGGGACGCCGAACTATCTCGACCGCGGCAGAAACCTTTCTTACGGGCGGCAGCGGTTGCACTATACTGAAAACGATGTGATTGAGGCTGCACCACCTCGATTTTCCGCAACTCCGTGGGGTCTCCCGCAGGGGCCTGCAGGCTTAGCAGGAGACATTAATAATGGAAATTACTTCTGAACAATTTCACGAAGAGATCAGAAACCTTGAGCAAAGGCTCGACCAGAAGCTTGATCAAAAGCTCAAGGACGTCAAAGAAGGTGTTATCAAGTGGATCGCCGGCATCTTTATCGGCGCGCTTCTTTTGACTCTGTCTGCTATCGGCCTCTACACCGCCACCCTGATCGGAATGGCAGGGCTCGAGAGGCTTCCTTAAACGTTCAACGGAGCAATCCGTAGTCGTTTAATTTGCACGCTCCTGCAGGGGACTTTCTTACGAACAGGGTGGCTTCTTGGCCGCCCTTTTTTTCAGCCGCGGGCGAAACTGGTGCTGCCGATTAGGCGATGCCGGTGCCGAGGCTGCCCTCATGGACGACAACCTTGGCCTTGACGTCATGGCAGCGGTATCGGTCGGGGGCATTATGCTTTTGCCTCACGTCTCTCTGAGCCCATACAAAGCCTCCCTTTCAAACAGCCATTCCGAGGCGCCTGATTTTGTTCCAATATATGTGCTGACCATATAGCACAAAGTGGTCACGCTATTCTCTGCTCATCCCACAAACCTCACTCATGGAGTTAATCGTGAAAATCAACGTCAAGCAGTCATTTTTGATTGCGGCACTTGTGAGTTTCGTCTCGGTGTCGGCCGCACGGGCTGGTCCCACGGACATCGAGATGGTGGAATTAAGGAAAGGCCGTTTCCTGATGGGGAGTGAGTCTTTCGGCGGTAATCTTCGTGAACGACCTTTTCGCCGTGTTTCGATCAAGTCGTTTGCGATTGGGAAGTATGAGGTGCTGGGTTTTCAGTATCGGGCTTTTGAAACTGCGACGGGTCGTAGCGGCGCTGAGTACCACAGGGACAAAGCCCCCGTTGTGAATGTTTCTTGGGATGACGCCCAAGCGTATATAGCTTGGCTGAACGATCGAACGGGTCTTAAATACCGTCTTCCGACGGAGGCTGAGTGGGAGTATGCGGCTCGTGCGGGCAGCGCGACAAGGTATCATTTTGGCGATGATGAGAGTTTATTGTCTCGTTACGCCAATTATGGTGGGCGTAATAGTGGCCCCATCAAGGCAGGAAGTTTTAGTCCGAACGCATGGGGACTATATGACATGCTAGGGAACGTATGGGAATGGGTGGAGGACTGCTGGCATACTGATTATGTTGTTGGTTTTGGTCATAGGAAGCAGCTTGCACCGAGCGACGGGCGCGCTTGGGTGTCGGGTTGTGACGAGGCAGATAGGGCCGTTGTTCGCGGCGGCTCCTGGTACACTAGTGCTTGGTTCCTTCGGTCGGCGTACCGGCTCTGGATCCCCCGGGCCATTCGCAACCACGGGGTCGACGGGTTTCGTCTCGTGCGGGACTTATGACCCCTTGGTGCTTGTTCCCTTTTGCCGTCGCTTTCGGCGTATGCAAAAAGTTTATCGTGGCGGGCGAGGTAAATTGCCGGATTTCAGACCCAGTATCATGAGTTGGATAGGTCACGCTCAACACGGCGCGACCCGCGGGTTGCGGAAAAAGATATTCAGCGAAGTAAAATTTTCGAGGGCTGTTGCCAAATGAGGCCATTGTTCGCGGCGGCTCCTGGAACAACAATGCCAGGAACCTTCGGTCGGCGAACCGAAACAGCAACAACAACGGGTTTCGTCTCGTGCAGGCCGCCTGTCGCCGGAATAACGCCGCTCAAGGGTGGCGTTAGCGCGCATCGGAATGGCTGTTTGAAAGGGGGGCTTTTGTCTCATATGTTTTGAACCCATACAACCCGACGACATCCCGCCCCGCGGGGTATAATGAGGCACCATTAACCCGCTAGGGAGCATTCTCCCCGGCGGGGAATCTCCTTTGCACGAGACAAGAAGGAAGTCATGGATACTTCGTTTGAAAAATTTGAGCAATATGTCCGGCAGGAGTTTGTCGTGGTCAGGAAAGACCTCGAGAAGCTCGAGCAGAGTCAGCAGAAGCTCGAACAGGGCCAGCAGAAGCTTGAAAAGGCGATCGGCGACAGTCAGACCCGGATCACCCAGTGGGTGGTCGGACTTTTCGTCGGCACGATCGTCATCATCACAGGGCTATCCAGCGTGCTGGTCACGTCCTTCATGCTGACTCAATAAGAGGCGCCAGACCCTTTTTATACTGCGCCCCGCCTTATGCGGGGCGCTTTCTTTCGCCCTTGAGGGAGCATTCTCCCCGGCGGGGAATCTCCTTTGCACGAGACAAGAAGGAAGTCATGGATACTTCGTTTGAAAAATTTGAGCAATATGTCCGGCAGGAGTTTGTCGTGGTCAGGAAAGACCTCGAGAAGCTCGAGCAGAGTCAGCAGAAGCTCGAGCAGAGTCAGCAGAAGCTCGAACAGGGCCAGCAGAAGCTCGAACAGGGCCAGCAGAAGCTTGAAAAGGCGATCGGCGACAGTCAGACCCGGATCACCCAGTGGGTGGTCGGACTTTTCGTCGGCACGATCGTCATCATCACAGGGCTATCCAGCGTGCTGGTCACGTCCTTCATGCTGACTCAATAAGAGGCGCCAGACCCTTTTTATACTGCGCCCCGCCTTATGCGGGGCGCTTTCTTTCGCCCTTGAGGGAGCATTCTCCCCGGCGGGAAATTTCCTTGATAGAATGAGGAAGTAGATTGTGGACACGACGTTCGAGCAATTCGTCCGACAGGAGCTTCAAGAGGTCAAGCAGGATCTTCACGGGGTCAAGCAAGACATCCACAAGCTCGAAGAAAGTCAGCATAAGCTTGAGGAGGGTCAGCGCAAACTCGAACAAGCGATTGCTGCGGCCCAAATCAAGACGACCCAGTGGGCCATCGGTATTTTCATCGGCGCGGTCGTGGTTCTCGCCTCAATTTCCGCCGTGGTTACCTCGTCTCCCATGCTCGTCAGATAAGGGGGGCGAGCACATCAAACTCAAGCAACAGACAAACCCGTGGACTTCCTGAAAAGAATCTTGGGGAGGGCGATGTCTTGCCTTGCTTGGGATGTAACGAGGTGCATGGTGCTTGCCGTAATCATGGTTCTTCTCTGGCTCACACTCATCGCCCCCGCGATGGAACAATTCACCAGCGATATGAAGGAGATCTCCAAATAATCAAAGGATCGCCGGCGGTGCACAGACGGCAACAATGGAAATCACCTCTGAACAATTTCACGAAGAGATCAGAAACCTTGAGCAAAGGCTCGACCGGAAGCTCAAGGACGTCAAAGAAGGTGTTATCAAGTGGATCGCCGGCATTTTTATCGGCGCGTTTCTTTTGACTTTGTCCGCTATCGGCCTCTACACCGCCACCCTGATCGGAATGGCAGGGATCGAGAGGCTTCCTTAGGGATTTATATACCTTATGCCTCAAGGGGTCTTGCATTCATACAGGTAAGACAAGAATGCAACGTCGTGAGCAAACCGGTCGACTTAACCGAAATCCCGTCCACGTTGTTTCTCTCTTCCCCGCCCTATTTCAGATGAGGCGCGGGGATCATGAGGGGCGAAGGAAGTTTCAGCCTTTTATCTTTCTCAGTACGCCGTCGAGCACGTCCAAGCTCGTGTAGCGAATCGTAACCTTGCCGCCTTTTTTGCCGTGCTGGATGTGCACCGACGTGCCGAGACGTTCGGCGAGCTCGCGTTCGAGTGCCGGAATCTCGGGCGGGCGCGGCGGGCGCTTCTTCTTCTTTTTGCCTTTGCCGAGCAAGGCCTCGACGTAATCCTCGGTCTCGCGCACCGTCAGATGTTTCGCCGCGATCTCTTGTCCCGCGGGGCCCTGCTTGGCGCGCGGCAGCCGCAGCAGCGCCCGGCCGTGCCCCATCTCGAGGGTGCCGCTCTCGAGCAGTTCGCGTGCCTCGGGCGCAAGGTCGAGCAGGCGTATCAGGTTGGTGACTCCGGGGCGTGAGCGGCCGATGAGATCGGCTATCTCCTGGTGCTTGAGGTCAAACTTCACCGCAAGCTGCTGCAGCGCGTTCGCTTCCTCGAGCGCGTTCAGGTCTTCGCGCTGGATGTTTTCAATCAGCGAGAGAGCCGCGGCCGTTCTCTCGTCGGCTTTCCTGATGATTGCGGGCACCGTTTCGAGCCCCGCGCGTTGCGCCGCCCGCCAGCGGCGTTCCCCGGCAATCAGCTCGTAGCCGCCGTCGCTCACGGCGCGCAAGACGAGCGGCTGAATCAACCCCTGGCTTTTGATCGAAGTCGCGAGTTCTTCGATCTTTTCGTCGTCCATGCGGATCCGCGGCTGATAACGCCCGGGCCGGATGCGTTCGATGCCGACGTCGACGAGACGTTCGCCGGCGAGAGGCTTGCTTCCGGTCAGCAGCGCGTCAACCCCGAGGTTGCCGAGTCCTTTGCGTTTTTTGGCCAAGTCGTTTCTCCCGTCGCTACGCTTGCGCCGCTTCGCGGCTGAGGATTTCACCCGCGAGCATCAGATAGGCTTGCGTGCCGCGCGCTTTCTTATCGTACTGCAACGCGGGCAGACCGTGGCTGGGTGCCTCGGCCAGAGTCACGTTGCGCGGAATGACGGCCTCGTACAGCTCCTTGTCGAAATGACGGTGGAGCTGCTCGGACACGTCGCGTGCAAGGTTGTTGCGCGGGTCGAACATCGTGCGCAGCACGCCTTCCACGTGCAGTTCGGGGTTGACCGTCTCGCGCAGCCGCTCGATCGTCTGTTGCAGGGACGACAGTCCTTCGAGAGCGAAATATTCGCACTGGATCGGAATGATGACGCCGTGTGCCGCAACCAGCGCGTTGATCGTGAGGGTGCTCAGCGTCGGCGGGCAATCGATCAGGACGTGATCGTATTCGTCGCGCAGCGGCGCCAGTGCATCGCGCAGGCGAAATTCACGGCCGTTGACCTCGAGCAACCGAACTTCGGCGACGGTCAGTTCGTCGTTTGCGCCGAGCACGTCGTAGCCGCCCACCTGCGCGGCGGTGACACAGTCGCGGGTTGCACGCCGCTGCATCAGGACGTCGGCGACGGAGGCGTCCAGTTCGCGCTTGTTGATGCCGCTGCCGAGCGTCGAGTTGCCCTGCGGGTCGACGTCGACAAGCAGCACCTTGCGACCGGTCGCGGCGAGCGATGCTGCAAGGTTGACCGCCGTGGTGGTCTTGCCGACGCCGCCTTTCTGGTTCGTAATCGCGTAGATCCTTGCCACGTGTCGTTTACTCTTTTACTTGTATGTCTATCAATGACGCGGGGCGAGCGACGCCCGGGATTTGCAACCGATGGAGCCGCCATTTTGCCCTATCCGGGGGCAGATGTTGAACTTCGTTTGCGCCGGCGTCGCTCTTGAACGCGAGCCAGCGCGTACCCGCGTGCGAAAGGCGGCAGGTTGCGCCGAAGAACGTGGCGAGGTTTGCGAACGCGCGCGCGAGGATGGTGTCGAACGGCGCGCTCTCGTAGCTCTCGACCCGCGCCTGTTCGACGGTGACGTTTTCCAGGCCGAGATCGATCCGGCACTGCTTCAGGAACCGGGTCTTCTTGCCGTTGGCGTCGAGCAGCGTGTAGTCGTTGTCGGGTGCGAGAATCGCGAGCGGCACGCCCGGCACGCCGGCACCGCTGCCGACGTCGAGGATTCGACTCGCGTTCAGATGGACGATGGCCGCGGCGCTCGTCAACACCAGTTCGGTGATCTGCCGCGCGGGCGGAATCGAGGTCAGGTTGAACGCGCGGTTCCAGCGTTGAAGCAAGCGCAGCCAGACGAGCAAGGCTTCGATCTGCCCCGTGCCGACTTTGATTCCGAGACTCCCGAGCCCGCTTCTCAGCTCGTCGGCCGGGTTGGCACGGGTGCTTGCCAAAGCGTCTTCGGGCGTCGCGTTTCCGGTCTCAGCGCGCCGCGGCTTTCGCGAGATCTTTCAACGCCGAGCCGATTTTGGCGAAGCGTTTGTCTCCGGGCGCAAAGCCGTGACGTTGTGCGAGCTCGTCGGCGCGGTGATACGTGATCCATACGACGCCGTCGGCGGCTTCCCACACCAGCAGCTTCATCGGCAAGTCAAGGCCGGACACGCGGTTGTCTTGCATGATTCGCGTGCCGAGTTGCGGGTTGCCGAATACCAGAACGCGGGTCGGCAGAAGCGTTTCCCCGGCCTTTTTCGCTTCATGCTGATGATCGATTATGCCGAACATGCGCAACCCCTGGCTTTCGATCATGCGCCGTGCCCGTTCGACCGTGTCCTCGGCGCTGTGGCGGCTTTTGACGTGGACGACGCCGCTGGATTCCGCGCCGGCGGCGAACAACGGCACGGTGACGAGCAACAGCACCGCCGGCGCAAACGTCCGCCTTCTCATGCGTGCTTCCTGCGCCGCCTGCCCTCAAGATGCACCAGCAGCAGCGACGTCGCGGCCGGGGTCATCCCTTCGAGCCGGCTTGCTTGGCCGATCGTCGCGGGGCGGAACAGCACCAGTTTTTCCTTGAGCTCATGGGATAAGCCCGCCAAATCGGCATAGTCGAAATCAACCGGGATTTCGCGGTGTTCGTAAGTCTGCAACCGCCGTATCTCACGGCGCTGATTTTCAGCGTAACCGGCGTACCGCGCCTGAATTTCAATCTGTTCGATGACCGCGGCGTTGTCGTCGACGTGGCATCGCGTCTTGTCGGACTCGGTCCCGTCGAGGCCGGCGAGCTCAAGCGCCAACGCGTAATCCGTACCCGGCCTTTGCAGGAAAGCTTCGGCGCTGCACGCCTGCTTCAGTTCGACGCCTCGTTGCGCAAGCCGCGTCAGCACTTCGCGGGTGGGCGCGATCTGCGCGCGGCGCAACCGCGCTTGTTCCGCTTCGAGGCGGTCGCGCTTGGCGGAAAACCGCGTCCAGCGCGCTTCGTCCACCAGGCCCAGCTCACGTCCGACGGGCGTCAGACGCAGGTCGGCGTTGTCTTCGCGCAGCAGCAGGCGGTATTCGACGCGGCTGGTGAACATGCGGTACGGCTCGGTGGTTCCGCGGGTCACCAAGTCGTCCACGAGCACCCCGATATACGCTTCGTCGCGTCTCAGGCGCCACGGGCTGAGCCCTTTCACCTGCCGTGCGGCGTTGACCCCGGCGACCAATCCCTGTGCCGCCGCCTCTTCATAACCGGTGGTGCCGTTGATCTGTCCCGCGAAGAACAGCCCGTGCACCGGCTTGGTTTCAAGGCTCGGGCGCAAGCCGCGCGGGTCGAAATAGTCGTACTCGATCGCGTAGCCCGGGCGCGTTATATGCGCGCGTTCAAATCCCTTGATCGAACGTATCATCTCGAGCTGCGTTTCAAACGGCAGACTGGTTGAAACGCCGTTGGGATAGATTTCGCAAACGTCAAGACCTTCGGGTTCGATGAATATTCGATGCGCGGCTTTGCCGGAAAAACGCGTGACCTTGTCTTCGATCGACGGGCAGTAACGCGGCCCTGCCGACTCGATGGCGCCCGAGAACGTCGCCGATTGCGTCAGCGCGGCTTGGACGATTTCGTGCGTGCGCTCGTTGGTGTGGGTGACGTAGCACGGCGTTTGAGGGGGGTGCTGGTCGCGTGAGCCCGTGAACGAGAACACCGGTTCGGGGTTGTCGCTCGGTTGTGCTTCGAGTTGCGAATGGTCCACCGTGCTTCCGTCCAGACGCGGCGGGGTGCCGGTTTTCAATCGCCCGACGGTGAACGGCATCTCGCGCAGCCGCGCCGCCAGTGCGTTTGCCGGCGCGTCGCCCGCGCGCCCTCCCCGGTAGCTGTTGCCGCCGACGTGCAAGCGTCCGCCGAGAAACGTCCCCGTCGTCAACACCACCGCCGGCGCGTTGAAGCGCAACCCGATGCGGGTGACGACGCCGGTGACTCGCTCGCCCGCGACGATCAGGTCGTCCACTTCCTGCTGAAACACGCGAAGCCGAGGCTGCGACTCGACGAAACGGCGGATCGCGGCGCGGTACAGCTGCCGGTCCGCCTGAGCCCGCGTCGCGCGCACCGCGGCGCCTTTGCTGGTATTGAGCACCCTGAAGTGGATGCCCGCGCAGTCCGCCGCCTGCGCCATCACACCGCAGAGAGCGTCTATTTCCTTGACCAGGTGTCCCTTGCCGATACCGCCGATCGCCGGGTTGCAGCTCATCTGGCCGATGGTTTCGATGCTCTGCGTCAACAGCAAGGTCTCGGCGCCGGCGCGCGCCGAGGCCAACGCGGCTTCGACGCCGGCGTGTCCGCCGCCGACAACGATGACGTCATAGGTGCATTCACGTCTCATGGCTGATTTCCGTTGAAGAGGCGGGATTCTAGCACCTGTCCGCGGGCGTCCCGGGTTGCCGCGGAACCCCGGCGGCCTCGTTCGTGCGTTGCCTGCCGCGTCATTTGCCGATACAGAACCGGGAAAAAATATCTTCCAGCAGGTCCTCGTTCGTGCGTACGCCGGTAATTGCGCTCAGTGCCTGCTGTGCGTTGCGCAGATTCTCGGCACTCAGCTCAAGCGCGTTTTCCGAAAGCCGTTCGCCGGCTTCCTTGATTGCGCGTTCGGCTTCGGCCAACGCGGTGAGATGTCGCCGCCGGGCGATGAACGCGTCGTCGGCGTCGCCCGCGTCGGTTCCGCTCAAGCGGGCTGCGATTTGCTCGACCAGCGCGTCAAGCCCCGCGCCCGTTTTGGCCGACACGCGGGTTTCGTCATCGGCAGCGTCGCCGGAAACCAAGTCTTGCTTGTTGTGGACCGCGAGCCATGGCACGCCGTCGTTGTCGAATTCCGTCGCCAAGCGCTTTTCGATTTCGCCCATGCCGTCGCGTGCATCCACGACCAGCAGCACGAGGTCGGCGTGGCGGCACGCGGCGCGCGCGCGGCGTACGCCCTCTTGTTCGATCTCATCGCCCGCCGTGCGCAAACCCGCCGTGTCCAGGACGCGCACGGGCACCTGCCCGACCAGCACGTCGCTTTTGAGCACGTCGCGCGTCGTGCCCGCAAACTCGCTGACGATGGCTTCTTCGCGTCCGGCCAGGCGGTTCAGAAGGCTCGATTTGCCGACGTTCGGCTGACCTGCGATGACGATTTCGGCACCGGTGCGCAACACCGCACCGCGGCGGGTGCGCCGGTGCAGTTCGACGATGCGCGCGGACATTTCGCGCAACGACGTGGCCAGTTCGTCGCTTTGCGCGGGGGCGATATCCTCATCCGAAAAGTCCAGGGAAGCTTCGACGTGCGCGCGCAGCTCGGCAAGTTCATCGCCTATCGTGCGCACTTGCGACGAGAACTCTCCCTGCAGGGAACGTTGTGCGCAGCGCACCGCCGCAACGCTGGCGCTGGCGATCAGGTCGGCGACCGCTTCGAGCTGTGCGAGGTCGTACTTGCCGTTCAGGAACGCGCGGCGGCTGAACTCTCCGGGCCCGGCCGGGCGTGCGCCGAGCTCGGTGACGCGCGCGACGAGTTGATCGAGCACCACCGGACTGCCGTGTGCGTAGAGCTCGAGCACGTCCTCCCCGGTGAAGCTCGCGGGCGCTTTGAACGTCAATGCGACGCCTTCATCGATTATTTCGCCGGCGCCGTCGAGAAAGCGGCGGAAGCCCGCGTGGCGCGGCGGCGGCACGCGCCCAAGCAGCTCGCGCGCGATGCACTCGGTTTGCGGCCCGCTGACGCGCACGACGCCGATTGCGCCACGCCCCGGCGGGGTGGCTATCGCGACGATGGTGTCGCCGGCGTCTATCATGGGTCTCGCGGAGACGCGCGTGCGCTCAGGCCTTCTTCTCCAGCACCCGGCGGGTGATTACCCACTGCTGGGCGATCGAGAGCAGGTTGTTGACGAACCAGTAAAGCACCAGTCCCGACGGGAAGAACGCGAAGAAGAAAGTGAACACGATCGGCAACGCCATCATGATCTTGGCTTGGATCGGGTCAGGCGGCGTCGGGTTCAGTTTGTGCTGCACGAGCATCGTCGCGCCCATCAGCAGAGGCAACACGAAATACGGATCGCGTATCGACAGGTCGTGAATCCACAATATGAACGGTGCTTGGCGCAGCTCGACGCTTTCGAGCAGAACCCAGTACAGCGCGATGAACACCGGGATCTGCACGAGAATCGGCAGGCAGCCGCCGAGCGGATTGACCTTTTCTTGGCGGTAAAGATTCATCATCTCCTGGCTCAGGCGTTGGCGGTCGTCCTTGTAACGCTCGCGCAGCGTCATCAATTGCGGCTGGAACTTGCGCATCTTCGCCATTGAGCGGTAGCTGGCTTCCGAGAGCTTGTAGAACACCAGCTTGATCAGCAGCGTCAGCACCACGATCGCCCATCCCCAATTGCCGAGCACCGAGTGAATCTTGTCCAGCAGCCAGAACAGCGGTTTCGAGATAACCGTGAAGATGCCGTAGTCGGTCGTGAGCTCAAGGCCGGGAGAGATGGTTTCAAGATCGTGCTGGATTTTCGGCCCGCTGTATAAGTGGACGGAAAACCGCCCGCTGTCGCCGGAAGCCACCGTCACCGGCGCCGAACGCATGCCGATGAGATATTCGGTGCGCCCCACGCCGCGCACCGCTTTCGTGTAGTAGTCGTTTTGCGTTGCGGAAGCGGGAATCAGCGCACTGACGAAGTAGTGTTGCAGCATCGCCGCCCAGCCGCCGGTGATGGGTTGCGACAACGGTTCTTCGGCGATCTCGTCGAAAGCGATTTTGTTGTATTTGCCGTCGTAGTAAGCGGCGCCGGTGAACGTGTAGAGCAACGGCGAGCCGTCGTCCGCCGGAGGAGCGCGTCTCAGCTGCGCGTATTGGCGCCCGACCCAAGCTTGTGAGCCGCGGTTGCGCACCGCGTGTTCGATTTCCACCAGATAGCTGCCGCGGCGGAAGATATAGGTTTTCTCGACTTCGACGTCGTTGCCGCGCCACGTTAGCGGTACGCGCATCAGATCTTCTTCGTCGGACAGTTCGTAGCGCTCGCGCAGGCTGACGTAGTCCGCGTGATGCGACGGCGCGAGACCCGCCGGGTCGGAGACGCCCGGCAAGTGATCGTGCAGCAGCCCCGTTTGCACCAGATAGACGTCGTTGCGGTTGTCGAGCAGGCGGAACGGCGTGTTCGGGTCGTTGACGTCCACCGGCACCTGTTTCAGGTCCGCGCGACGCACGTCGCCGCCGCGCAAACCGAGTTCGATGGAAAACAGATCGGTTTCAACCGTTACCCCGCCCTGGACCGATGAATCCGCCGGCTCGGGGGCGTCGGGCGCCGTTTGTGCTCGAGGCGCGTCGCCTTGCGCCGCCGGAGGGACGTCGTCAGGCTTGTTTATCCGTCCGGCGGCCGGGTCCGCGCCGAGCGCGGGCGGGTCGGGCACGGCGGCGGGTTCAGCCTGCGGCGCCGGCGTCGGCGGACGATTCCATTCAAGCCAGCGTTCCCACAGCAGCAACGAGACAAAAGCCAGAGAGACGTAGAGGAAAAGGCGCGCGCTAGCCACGTCGAGTCGCCTCGCGCCAGATTTGCAGCAGTATCGCGGACATTTCCCCAGGAGTCTTCACGTCGCTTCGCCCGGAACAGGTAACGACGAAGTCCACGTCGGGCAAAGCGTGCCGTTGTCGTCTGAAGCTTTCTCTGATGCTTCGTTTTATGCGGTTCCTGTCAACCGCTTTTTTTGCCGCTTTCCGCGAGATCGCCAAGCCGAGCCGAGGGTGCCCGCAGTCGTTGGGCCGGCGATAAACGCTGAACACCGATGCGCGAATCGGGCGGCATCGCTTGTCTGCGAAAACGGCTTTAAATTCGACGCTGCGGTGCAGGCGGCGTTCCCATCCAAAACGGGCCCTGAAATCATGCAAAAGACTGTCTCGTCGTTTGCCGCCGGTCGGGGCGGGGCAAGAGCGACGTGGTCGGGAGGAATTGCCTCACCTCACAGCCCTCGCCCGTGTGATCTGAACTTAGGGCGAACTTAGGGAGTGAGTTTTCTTCTGCCTTTCTTGCGACGCGCATTGAGAATCGCTCGGCCGGCGCGCGTCTGCATGCGGGCGCGGAAGCCGTGTTTGCGTTTGCGCTTAAGCGTGCTGGGTTGGAACGTCCGTTTCATCTTCTTCCGGCACCGGTTGCGTGCAACGGCACGCGGGCGGGCGGGGGCGCAAAAATACTCGGCTTTGTCCTTGGAGTCAACCTGCTGTACGGGTTCAGGACATAATGAGACAAAAGACTCCCTTTCAAACAGCCGTTCCGAGGCGCTCAAGATACTCCATCGGAGTGCTCAAAGCCGGCGCCCGGTGCGGGCGGAAGTGATTGTATTGGTGCCGGTATTCGGCCAGCCCTTGATTACCGACGCCAAATCGACCTCTCTCCTGGTATTGAGAGTAAAACTCCTCGCGCACAAGATTTATAGAAAGCGCGGCAAAACTCTTCTGCTTCACTCTCATAAATAAATTTGGTATCCATCCAGCTTAGTCCGCAACTCGTAGAGCTGCGACACCTCGGCTTGCGCGCCGATGGATGACTGCTCGTAGAACGGCTGAAAAGAGTTACGGATGTCATCTTCGTCATTGACAAAATCCAAGATGAAAGTGTCTTCCTTGCCCTGAGCCGGGCGATCAAACGTGAAAGTGTTTGCACGGTCTGAATGCCGTCAAGCCGCTTGTCCACGTACATCGTGTGTAAAAGCGGTCGGTCGAAATTGGTTTGATATCTCGGAACGAAGTGAGTCACCGCTGCCGAAACCGTTCACCGCAGCCGGAGACCGGAGATAAAACCCTACAGCAACCACCGGTCCCCGAAAGAGTCTTTTTTAGCTCCTGGATTCTTGTGGCTCCCAGGATGCCAAACGTACGTTTCCGGAACATACTCTCCTCTCTTGACCAGTTCCGGCCTCAAAGCCAAGATCCTGACACCGTCGGCGGTAAAAACGTCGCCTAAATCGGATTTTCGTATACTCGGATTCCTGCTCATCAAGAAGTTGTTGAACGCCCTTTGATCGCTTGTTTCTCCCTGCCGTTCGGCTTCGGCCATCACTCGGCCGAGCAAACCGATGGCTTTGGGGTTGCTTCTGAACCCTATCCACCCCGTGCAGAGCGTATATCCGTATTTTTCTCTGAACTTCGGGGGAAAGGCATTATCCGCCCACACCGTTGACGCAACGACGTCGTTGGAGTTGCTGTAAAACAGGTCTTCGACCGGGTCTTTCAGCCACAGCGCGTCCGTATCGGAAAGTATTACATCGTGCCCGGCCGCCAAGAAATCCTGGGTAACCATCAACTTCCAAATCAACTTCCATTGTATTGTCAACTTTTTACTTTTATGTTGTGTCAGTCGAAGAGCAGACAACCACCGTTCGGTGAGTCTTCGAATTTGAATTTTGCGGCGTAGCTCACCAGCTTTCCTAAAAAGGCTGATTCTCCTTGAAAGGCTGGCTTTCGCTCCGTTCTCTCTCAGGTATTCATAACACGGCGTATCTACGCAGACCACTTCATAGTTTTCTATCCCAAGATTCTCGATGTGCTTGACCCAGTTCAACGCAACTTCCCGGTAGCTGAAATTGGAAAGGGCTATGATTTTAAGGCTCATGGCTGCTCATCCGTCGTGTGCCGCCAACCGCGAGGCCGTATACCCATCGCGGGCAACACGATACGTGCTGCAAGAGAAAAAGCACCTTGAAAAGACCAAAGCGGCGCGAGTTATGCCATACGAAGCGTCATCCGGTATCCGACCGTCACCGGCGACGACACGCCCGAGAGTATCTGCCCCGTCATCACCCCCGGGCAACGAAACCAGAGCGACGGCGAAAAGCGAGTGCACCGGCGAAATCACCATCAGGTGCAGGCTGAAGTTGAACCGATATTCGAATCGTTGACTTTGCCGCAGGATTTCCCGACCGTACGCGGACGCATGGATTCGCCGGTCATAACCGGAGCACCGACCAGCACTCGGGAAGCAGTTCACGCCTAATCGAGGATTGCAGAAACCGGATGCCGTGCAGGGCCGAAACCGTTCACCGCAGCCGGAGACCGGAGATAAAACCCTACAGCAACCACCGGTCCCCGAAAGAGTTTTTTTTGGCTCTTGGATTCTTGTCGCTGTTAGGGTGCCAAACGTACGTTTCCGGAACATACTTTCCTCTCTTAACCAATTTCTTTCTCAAAGCCAAAATCCTGACGCCGTCGGCAGTAAAAACGTCGCCTAAATCGGATTTTCGTATACTCGGATTCCTGCTCATCAAGAAGTTGTTGAACGCCCTTTGATCGCTTGTTTCTCCCTGCCGTTCGGCTTCGGCCATCACTCGGCCGAGCAAACCGATGGCTTTGGGGTTGCTTCTGAACCCTATCCACCCCGTGCAGAGCGTATATCCGTATTTTTCTCTGAACTTCGGGGGAAAGGCATTATCCGCCCACACCGTTGACGCAACGACGTCGTTGGAGTTGCTGTAAAACAGGTCTTCGACCGGGTCTTTCAGCCACAGCGCGTCCGTATCGGAAAGTATTACATCGTGCCCGGCCGCCAAGAAATCCTGGGTAACCATCAACTTCCAAATCAACTTCCATTGTATTGTCAACTTTTTATTTTTATGTTGTGTCAGTCGAAAAGCAGACAACCACCGCTCGGCGCGTCTTCGAATTTTGTAACGTGGCTCATCAGCCTTCCTAAAAAGGCTGATTCTCTTTGGAAAGCTGACTTTCGCTCCTTTCTCTCTCAGGTATTCATAACACGGCTTATTCACGCAGACCACTTCATAGTTTCTTATCCCAAGATTCTCGATGTGCTTGACCCAGTTCAACGCAACTTCCCGGTAGCTGAAATTGGAAAGGGTTATGATTTTAAGGCTCATGGCTGCTCATCCGTTGTGTGCCGCTAACCGCGAGGCCGTATACCCGTCGCGGGCAACACGATAACGTGCTACAAGAAAAAAGCACCTTGAAAAGACCGACGCGGCGCGAATTATGCCATACGAAGCGTCATCTGTTATCTGACTGTATGGGTCGCCCAGCCCCGCCGGTTCGCCGCCGTCCACCGTGACCACCCGATTTTCGCCGGGTTTGAAAATCAGCTTGCCTGCCAAGGCCGTAGTATACAATGGGACATATTGATGCGGCGGGCGATACCGTGGGAAAGCCCGGGCAAAAATCCAGTCCCGCGGTCAACGCCGCTGCAACGATTTATGACAAGGCCCTCGCTGCGTCGCCCGGCGTAAGATACCGCGATTATGAAGCGTCCCATCTCCTGTATTTTTGTCGTCAATCCGCCGCGTCTGGGCAGGAGACGACGCAGGATATTCGAAAAGCAATTCGAAAACTGGCCGAAGCGTCCGCCGCCCGTTTTTTACGTCGGAGTCAACAAGAATTTCATGGGTCTGACGGAGAGCTCCGAATACCGGCATCTGATCATAGATGATCGGTCCCGCTGGACTAAGCTGAAGCTTCGATTCGGACTGGAAAGGCGTCAGCAAGATTATTTCAGACGAACGTACGACCCTCTGTTATGCCAAGCGGATTGGGTTACTGAACCCGTAGAAATAGGCCGCGTTGCCAATGCGCTTTCACATGTCAACGCTTGGAAAAATTGCCGTCATCGTTCCGAGGACGAAGTTTGCATGATTGTGGAAGACGATGCTTTGATAAACCCTGAGATCGAATTTGACGGAATAGAGTGGCCGGAGACCGCGGACCTTCTTCATCTGTGGCCCGGCGGCATCGGCTTTTACGAAGGTTATTCCGATGATTACGTCAGGGTTTTACAAAAATGGAAGAAAGGCGGTTGTAACTGGACGTCCATAGGGTACATCATCACTCCGGCGTGCGCCCGGCGCTTCTTATCGAAATTGGTTCCCCACATTGTCAATCGGACGATAGACATGGAGATATTGTACCGGGGCACTCCTCATGTTTTCGCCGTGAGAAAGCCGTGGGTTATGCCCACGTACCGTGCTACCAGCCTCGTAGCGCAGCCGACGAAGCTTCATTCGCTGGCCCGCGCAATCTTTTATCGCTTGAGATTTTTGCTTCCTCATGGTTTCCGCAAGCGGCATCCTTTTTTGTTGGAAAGCAGGAAGCATCGTCGGGGGTTCGACGAGCCGCGGCTTGGGTAGCTGGAATTCCGCAGGGATCAACCCTGTAGCGCTTGGTTGGAGCGGCCTCTCGGGTTCATCGAAAGTGGTCTGATGCGACGGAAAAAGAAAAGCAAAGACAAAGATCAAGGAAGTTGAAATCAATGATTTCGCGTAAGCACAAGTGCATCTTTATCCATATTCCTAAATGCGCCGGCGCCGCGGTGGAAAAGTATCTGATGCGTCATGCGAAATCACCGCCGTACGATGAGATTACATGGAGGACGAACATATTGCGGCAAAAGGGACTGGCTCAGGCCATCAACCTCTACCCCGAGTATTTCACTTTCACTTTCGTGCGCAACCCTTTCGACAGGTTCGTATCCTACTATCTCTTTGGATTGTGGTTGAAAAGACGGAACAACCTTCCCTACGCCTACCGCAATTTTCGGGAATGCATTGACCTCACTGCCGAACTCCTGGACGCGGAAAAAACAGTGCAGGTTGAACCGAATAGAAAGTTCGGCGTTCTTCAAACAGAAAGCAAAGGTTTGAAATACGAAAGATACCACGTCAAGCGTCAAGTGGATTTTCTGCTCGACGGACACCCGAAAGTTTATTTCGGCGTGCGACGATTCAATGACGCGCCTTGTTCGTTCATCGGTAGATGCGAGAGTTTTGAGCGGGATTTCTTTCAAGTCACGGATTTGCTCGGAATACCACGGCATCCGTTGCTCCCTTGGAACGTCTCCGAGGAACGCCTTCTCGACAACGGCAAAAAAAGGCATTACAGCACTTACTTCGACAAGACCACGCGGCGGCTGGTGGAGGATTTATACGCCGAGGACCTGGAAGCGCTGGGATACGAGTTTGAGGACGAAGATTCGGTCGCCGTGCCGGTTCCGTTAACCATAATGGAAACGGCGCGGGCGAGGAGAAAAGAAGGAACAAAGCTTCTGCGGCGCCGATGGCCCGAGATTTACGCGAAACGCGTCAGACGTTTCACCCTGAGATTCTTCAGGTACTTTTCTCGGAAAATCTTCCGCGCGCTGAAATGGCGCTTCAAGAAATACCTGCTGGGGATTGACCCCCCTCAAACGAGAGAGTAACGGAATCCGTGTAAACCGTCCGTATGGGTTCAGCAGAGATGAGACAAAAAGGCTTCCCTTTAAGACGGCAATGAAAGGGTTTGAACGCGCAATTAAGGAAGTGTTGCTGAAGCCGCTTGGTAAGCGTGCGGAATACGAAAACCGCAAGCCGACCGCAGCGGAATTGAATAAGAAATGGTGGCTTCGGCGGCGTAAACGCTCATGAGTTTGCATATTCTCGTATATAATTCCTATAAAGATGATTTCGCGTAAGCACAAGTGCATCTTTATCCATATTCCTAAATGCGCCGGTAGCGCGGTGGAAAAGTATCTGATGCGTCATGCGGAATCACCGTCGTGCTATGAGAGTACATGGAGTATGGACATATTGCGGGGAAAGGTACTGGCTCGGACCATCAACCTCTACCCCGAGTATTTCACTTTCACTTTCGTGCGTAACCCTTTCGACAGGTTTGTATCTTTCTATCTCTTTGAATTGCGGCGGAGAAGACGGGAGAACCGTCCCTGCGCCTACCGCAATTTTCGGGAATGCATCGACCT
The DNA here is from genome assembly GCA_964347615.1 of uncultured Chromatiales bacterium. Lineage (GTDB taxonomy): Bacteria > Pseudomonadota > Gammaproteobacteria > Poriferisulfidales > Oxydemutatoraceae > CAYFZO01. Next base: position 23,741 of record CAYFZO010000009.1, on the reverse strand, counting down.
CGTTACCGAACTCCTGGACGCGGAAAAAGCAGGGCAGGTTGAACCAAATAGAAAATTCGGCGTTCTTCATAATGAACTCAAAGATTTGAATCACGAAAGATCCCATGCCAAGCGTCAAGTGGATTTTCTGCTCGACGGACACCCGAAAGTTTATTTCGGCGTGCGACGATTCAATGACGCGCCTTGTTCGTTCATCGGTAGATGCGAGAGTTTTGAGCGGGATTTCTTTCAAGTCACGGATTTGCTCGGAATACCACGGCATCCGTTGCTCCCTTGGAACGTCTCCGAGGAACGCCTTCTCGACAACGGCAAAAAAAGGCATTACAGCACTTACTTCGACAAGACCACGCGGCGGCTGGTGGAGGATTTATACGCCGAGGACCTGGAAGCGCTGGGATACGAGTTTGAGGACGAAGATTCGGTCGCCGTGCCGGTTCCGTTAACCATAATGGAAACGGCGCGGGCGAGGAGAAAAGAAGGAACAAAGCTTCTGCGGCGCCGATGGCCCGAGATTTACGCGAAACGCGTCAGACGTTTCACCCTGAGATTCTTCAGGTACTTTTCTCGGAAAATCTTCCGCGCGCTGAAATGGCGCTTCAAGAAATACCTGCTGGGGATTGACCCCCCTCAAACGAGAGAGTAACGGAATCCGTGTAAACCGTCCGTATGGGTTCAGCAGAAATGAGACAAAAAGCCCCCCCTTTCAAACAGCCGTTCCGAGGCACTCAAGGTACTCCATCGGAGTGCTCAAAGCCGGCGCCCGGTGCGGGCGGAAGTGATTGTATCGGTGCCGGTATTCGGTCAGCCCTTGATTGACCGACGCCAAATCGACCTCTCTCTGGTATTGAGAGTAAAACGCCTCGCGCACGGATTCGGTTGACCCGCTCGCCGCCGCCGTTGGATTGGTTCCGGATAACTCTCGCGGTGGGGTATGCTATCCACCGCAGGCTTTTTGCCTGCATGATTAAGCTTCTGAAGTTGAGCTTTTGCTTAGGCTAGCTAATCAGGCCCGCGCCGGCGCTTCATCGCCCGGAACGGGTTTTTGCCTTTGTCTCATATCTCCCTGAACCCATATTAACTTCTGTATACAAGCCGTAAAATACCGCGATGATGAAACGTCCCATCTCCTGCATTTTTGTTGTCAATCCGCTGCGTCTGGGCAGGAGACGACGCGAGATTTTCGAAAAGCGACCAAGCTGCGGCTTGGATAGGCAAAGGTGTACCGGAGAGCTTGATTTTGAGGCAGCCCAGCCGGCCGGATGGGGGCGCTTGATCTCATATTTTGTGGGGGCGAGTTGACGCAGAAAACAAAAATCAGGGTCGCATCCAAGCCGAAAAAGTCGTGGTTTTCCGAACTCATTTCGGAAAACTACGACGTGGAAGCCGTGAATTTGAGTGAACGTCCGGATTTGTTTGTTTCACATTTTCTTTGGCCGCTCTATCCCGACTACTTTTTTAACAGGAAGCTAGCTGAGGCAGACTGCATTAAAGTTTTTATCACTGGAGAGTGCTTTGAGCCGGATTTTAGATTTTTCGATTACGCTTTTTCCTACGAAGAAACGAGCGACAGGAATTTTCAGTTTCCCGGTTTTGCGAAGTATGATTTCGCTGAGTCGTTAAGAACGGGGCGGTACAGTGATGAACTTAATAAGTACAGAAACCGCCCTAAGTCTAAGTTTTGCAATTTTGTTTACAGTAAAACCTCCGACGGAGCAACGTCGCAGCTTAAAGCGGTGATGCGTCACGCGTTTGGATTTCCGCCGCTTAGCCTGCCGCGCCAGCAGCTTTGTGAAAGACTGATGCGGTATAAAAGAGTGGATTGTCCGGGGGAAGCACTACGCAATATGCCGCCCCTCGGGCCGGGCTGGGGGAAGAAACTGGATTTTATTAGTCGCTACAAGTTTACGATTGCGGGCGAAAGAATCTCATCTCCATACTACGTGACCGAAAAAATCTGCCACGCTTTTCTGGTCAACAGCGTCCCGATTTACTGGGGCAGTCCCAACGTCAGCGAGTATTTCAACCCGGAGGCTTTTATCAACTGCCATGATTATGATGACTTTGACGGCGTGGTCAAACGGGTCATGGAGATCGACAACGACGACGCGCTGTATCGGCAGTATGCCCAGGCGCCGCCCGTGCTTGAGAACTCAAGGTTGCACGATTTCACGCGGGAGAAAGTGATTCAACGGGTGGATGAGATCGTGAGCAGCATCGGGGTAGTCAGACCCGCCTCCAGGACTTTTCCTAACAGGTGTCGGATTTTCTTGTCCCGACCCCTTTGGAGAGCAAGGCACTTTTGTAACAGGGTCTTGTGGCGGGTGGCTGGAAAGGTGCGCAGGACGTGGGGCGGAAAGACATGAAGCGCGAAAGGCTTGCTGCGACCTTGTAGCCGGGGTTCACGTGCAGGATCGGGCGCACGTCGGGCTGCCCATCGGGCAGCAACGGTTTTGGTTCGGGCGGCATTTCCGCTTATTTCCGGGCAAAAGAGGCCAAAATTTTGCAACGCTTAGGACTTTCTCATACATTCCCTGGGCGGAGATCCTCAAGTACACAAAGGCTCGTGTTCCGGTTATGGGTGACTGCCGGCAAGATGTTCCTCTACTCGATCCGCAAGCCAAAGGACGAACCGGCTACCCGGCACAAAAGCCGTTGGCGTTGTTGCGTCGGATCATCGAAGCGTCGAGCAACGAGGGCGACATGGTGCTTGACCCCTTTTGCGGTTGCGCTGTGACGCGCGTTACGGTACAGCAGTTAGACCGGCGGTGGACAGGCATTGACATCAGCGACAAATCAAAGGATTTGGTGATGGAAAGATTGAAAGACGACGCGGGGCTGTTCACTGATTTTGTTCACCGCACTGATACGCCGCAGCGTACTGACGTTGACGAAGCACCCATCAACAAAACAATCGAGGAGCGGTTGTATCAGGAACAAGACGGGTCGTGCAATGGACGTCAAAAGGAAATGGAAGCTCGTGATTTGGAAGTTGACCACGTGATACCGAAGAGCAAGGGCGGCGGGAATTATTACGAAAACCATCAGTTGCTTTGCGGTCATTGCAACCGCACGAAAGGCAACAAACCTATGGAATACCTGCTGGAAAAAATCGCAGCGCGGGAAAGCCACACGATCACTTTTTAGAGGTTGAAACGTGACCGATAAGACGACAACGAAAGGGTTTGAACGCGCAATTAAGGAAGTGTTGCTGAAGCCGCTTGGTAAGCGTGCGGAATACGAAAACCGCAAGCCGACCGCAGCGGAATTGAATAAGAAGTGGCAGCTTCGGTGACGTAAACGCTCATGAGTTTGCATATTTTCGCATATAATTCCCGGAAAAATGATTTCGTGTAAGCACAAGTGCATCTTTATCCATATTCCTAAATGCGCCGGCACCACGGTGGAAAAGTATCTGAGGTGTCATGCGGAATCACCGCCGTACGATAAGCGTACGTGGAGGACGGACATATTGCAGAAAAAGGGACTGGCTCGGGCCATCAACCTTTACCCCGAGTATTTCACCTTCACTTTCGTGCGCAACCCTTTCGACAGGTTTGTATCCTTCTATCTCTTTGGATTTTGGTGGAGAAAACGGCGCAACCTTCCCTACGCCTACCGCAATTTTCGGGAATGCATTGATCTCACTGCCGAACTCCTGGACGCGGAAAAAACAGTGCAGGCTGAACCGAATAGAAAGTTCGGCGTTCTTCATAATGAACTCAAATATTTGAGTTATGAAAAATACCACGCCAAGCGTCAAGTGGATTTTCTGCTCGACGGACACCCGAAAGTTTATTTCGGCGTGCGACGATTCAATGACGCGCCTTGTTCGTTCATCGGTAGATGCGAGAGTTTTGAGCGGGATTTCTTTCAAGTCACGGATTTGCTCGGAATACCACGGCATCCGTTGCTCCCTTGGAACGTCTCCGAGGAACGCCTTCTCGACAACGGCAAAAAAAGGCATTACAGCACTTACTTCGACAAGACCACGCGGCGGCTGGTGGAGGATTTATACGCCGAGGACCTGGAAGCGCTGGGATACGAGTTTGAGGACGAAGATTCGGTCGCCGTGCCGGTTCCGTTAACCATAATGGAAACGGCGCGGGCGAGGAGAAAAGAAGGAACAAAGCTTCTGCGGCGCCGATGGCCCGAGATTTACGCGAAACGCGTCAGACGTTTCACCCTGAGATTCTTCAGGTACTTTTCTCGGAAAATCTTCCGCGCGCTGAAATGGCGCTTCAAGAAATACCTGCTGGGGATTGACCCCCCTCAAACGAGAGAGTAACGGAATCCGTGTAAACCGTCCGTATGGGTTCAGCAGAGATGAGACAAAAAGGCTTCCCTTTAAGACGGCAATGAAAGGGTTTGAACGCGCAATTAAGGAAGTGTTGCTGAAGCCGCTTAGTAAGCGTGCGGAATACGAAAACCGCAAGCCGACTACAGCGGAACCAAACAAGAAATGGCGGCTTCGGCGGCGTAAACGCTCATGAGTTTGCATATTCTCGTATATAGTTCCCGGAAAAATGATTTCGCGTAAGCACAAGTGCATCTTTATCCATATTCCTAAATGCGCCGGTAGCGCGGTGGAAAAGTATCTGATGCGTCATGCGGAATCACCGTCGTGCTATGAGAGTACATGGAGTATGGACATATTGCGGGGAAAGGTACTGGCTCGGACCATCAACCTCTACCCCGAGTATTTCACTTTCACTTTCGTGCGTAACCCTTTCGACAGGTTTGTATCTTTCTATCTCTTTGAATTGCGGCGGAGAAGACGGGAGAACCGTCCCTGCGCCTACCGCAATTTTCGGGAATGCATCGACCTCGTTACCGAACTCCTGGACGCGGAAAAAGCAGGGCAGGTTGAACCAAATAGAAAATTCGGCGTTCTTCATAATGAACTCAAAGATTTGAATCACGAAAGATCCCATGCCAAGCGTCAAGTGGATTTTCTGCTCGACGGACACCCGAAAGTTTATTTCGGCGTGCGACGATTCAATGACGCGCCTTGTTCGTTCATCGGTAGATGCGAGAGTTTTGAGCGGGATTTCTTTCAAGTCACGGATTTGCTCGGAATACCACGGCATCCGTTGCTCCCTTGGAACGTCTCCGAGGAACGCCTTCTCGACAACGGCAAAAAAAGGCATTACAGCACTTACTTCGACAAGACCACGCGGCGGCTGGTGGAGGATTTATACGCCGAGGACCTGGAAGCGCTGGGATACGAGTTTGAGGACGAAGATTCGGTCGCCGTGCCGGTTCCGTTAACCATAATGGAAACGGCGCGGGCGAGGAGAAAAGAAGGAACAAAGCTTCTGCGGCGCCGATGGCCCGAGATTTACGCGAAACGCGTCAGACGTTTCACCCTGAGATTCTTCAGGTACTTTTCTCGGAAAATCTTCCGCGCGCTGAAATGGCGCTTCAAGAAATACCTGCTGGGGATTGACCCCCCTCAAACGAGAGAGTAACGGAATCCGTGTAAACCGTCCGTATGGGTTCAGCAGAAATGAGACGAAAAGCCCCCCCTTTCAAACAGCCGTTCCGAAGCACTCAAGATACTCCATCGGAGTGCTCAAAGCCGGTGCCGGTTCGGGCGGAAGTGATTGTATCGGTGTTGGTATTCGGCCAGCCCTTGATTGACCGACGCCAAATCGACCTCTCCTTGGTATTGAGAGTAAAACGCCTCGCGCACGGGTTCGGTTGACCCGCTCGCCGCCGCCGTTGGATTGGTTCCGGATAATTCTCGCGGTGGGGTATGCTATCCACCGCAGGCTTTTTGTCTGCATGATTAGGCTCCTGTAAGTTGAGCTTTTGCTTAGGCTAGCTAATCAGGCCCGCTCCGGCGTTTCACCGCCCGGAGCGGGTTTTTGCCTTTGTCTCGTATCTCCCTGAACCCATAATTAACTTCTGTATATAAGCCGTAAAATACCGCGATGATGAAGCGTTCCATCTTCTGCATTTTTGTTGTCAATCCGCTGCGTCTGGGTAGGAGACGACGCGAGATTTTCGAAAAGCGATCAAGCCGCGGCTTGGATAGGTAAAGGTGTGCCGGAGAGCTTGATTTTGAGGCAGACCAGCCGGCCCGGATGGGGGCGCTTGGTCTCATATCTTGTGGAGGCGAGTTGACGCAGAAAACAAAAATCAGGGTCAAATCCAAGCCGAAAGAGTCGTGGTTTTCCAAACTCATTTCGGAAAGATACGACGTGGAAGCCGTGAATTTGAGTGAACGTCCGGATTTGTTTGTTTCACATTTTCTTTGGCCGCTCTATCCCGACTACTTTTTTAACAGGAAGCTAGCTGAGGCAGACTGCATTAAAGTTTTTATCACTGGAGAGTGCTTTGAGCCGGATTTTAGATTTTTCGATTACGCTTTTTCCTACGAAGAAACGAGCGACAGGAATTTTCAGTTTCCCGGTTTTGCGAAGTATGATTTCGCTGAGTCGTTAAGAACGGGGCGGTACAGTGATGAACTTAATAAGTACAGAAACCGCCCTAAGTCTAAGTTTTGCAATTTTGTTTACAGTAAAACCTCCGACGGAGCAACGTCGCAGCTTAAAGCGGTGATGCGTCACGCGTTTGGATTTCCGCCGCTTAGCCTGCCGCGCCAGCAGCTTTGTGAAAGACTGATGCGGTATAAAAGAGTGGATTGTCCGGGGGAAGCACTACGCAATATGCCGCCCCTCGGGCCGGGCTGGGGGAAGAAACTGGATTTTATTAGTCGCTACAAGTTTACGATTGCGGGCGAAAGAATCTCATCTCCATACTACGTGACCGAAAAAATCTGCCACGCTTTTCTGGTCAACAGCGTCCCGATTTACTGGGGCAGTCCCAACGTCAGCGAGTATTTCAACCCGGAGGCTTTTATCAACTGCCATGATTATGATGACTTTGACGGCGTGGTCAAACGGGTCATGGAGATCGACAACGACGACGCGCTGTATCGGCAGTATGCCCAGGCGCCGCCCGTGCTTGAGAACTCAAGGTTGCACGATTTCACGCGGGAGAAAGTGATTCAACGGGTGGATGAGATCGTGAGCAGCATCGGGGTAGTCAGACCCGCCTCCAGGACTTTTCCTAACAGGTGTCGGATTTTCTTGTCCCGACCCCTTTGGAGAGCAAGGCACTTTTGTAACAGGGTCTTGTGGCGGGTGGCTGGAAAGGTGCGCAGGACGTGGGGCGGAAAGACATGAAGCGCGAAAGGCTTGCTGCGACCTTGTAGCCGGGGTTCACGTGCAGGATCGGGCGCACGTCGGGCTGCCCACGTCGGCTGCACGCATTGGTTGTCCTCGGGGATTACCCCTGTGGATCGCCCGGGTCGGCGCGTACGCGCGGGGGGCTTCCTGAGATCACCGTGCCTCGCCGGTTTCCTCGCCGTCGCACGGATGGGCGGCAACGGTCTGGTTCGGGCGGCATTTTCGCTTATTTCCGGGCAAAAGAGGCCAAAATTTTGCAATGCTTAGGACTTTCTCATACACTCCCCGGGTGGAGATCCTCGAATCATGTCCCGGATTTTGCTTCTAAACGGCCCTAACCTGAATCTGCTCGGGCGTCGTGAGCCCGAGATCTACGGCCGCGAGACGCTTGAGGACGTCGTCGCGCGCGCGCGCGCGGTTGCCGAAGACGTCGGCGCAACGCTCGAACATTTTCAATCGAACGGCGAAGCCGAGTTGATCGGACGCATCCACCAGACGATGGACGACGGCACCGACTTCATCGTCATCAACCCCGGTGCGTTGACCCACACCAGCATTGCATTGCGCGACGCTTTGCTGAGTACGTCCAAGCCGTTTATCGAAGTGCATCTGTCGAATGTTTTTGCTCGCGAAGCCTTTCGCCGACGTTCCTACTTATCAGACGTCGCCGTCGGGGTCATTTCGGGGCTTGGTGCGCAAGGGTATGAACTCGCGGTGCTCGCCGCGCTTCATCTGACGGGAAAGTGAAGGTCCGTGGATTTGCGTAAGGTCAAAAAGCTGATCGAGCTGCTGGAAGAATCGGACGTCGAAGAAATCGAGGTTCATGAAGGCGAGGAATCGGTGCGTATCAGCCGCCGCAGCAACGTGTTGCCGCCGCCGCAACAGTACGTCGCCGCCGCGCCGTCGCCGGCTGCGCCGGCCGTGCCGGAGCCCGCCGCTGAGGTTTCCGCCGCGGAGAAAGCTTCCTTGGATGAAGACGGTGAAGTTGTCAAGTCGCCGATGGTCGGCACTTTTTATCGAGCGTCGTCGCCTGATGCACCGCCGTTCGTCCAAGAAGGCGAAGCCGTCACAGCCGGCACCACGTTGTGCATCATCGAGGCGATGAAGATGATGAACCAAATCGAAGCACCCGTTTCCGGCACGTTGAAGAAATTCCTGGTGGAGAACGGTGCGCCGGTCGAGTTCGGTCAGGCCATCGCGGTCATTCAACCCTAAGCAAGGCGGGTATGCGCCGCGCCGCTTATGCTCGACAAAGTCGTTATCGCCAACCGCGGGGAGATTGCACTGCGCATTCTGCGTGCGTGCAAGGAGCTCGACATTAAGACCGTTGCGTTGCACTCCGAAGCCGACGTTGATCTGAAGCACGTCAAACTCGCCGACGAGTCGGTGTGCATCGGGCCGGCGCAGTCGAATCTAAGTTATCTGAACATTCCCGCGATTATCAGCGCCGCTGAGCTGACCGACGCGATGGCAATCCACCCCGGTTACGGTTTTCTCGCCGAAAACGAGGCTTTCGCCGAACAAGTCGAATCGAGCGGCTTCATTTTCATCGGCCCCAGGCCTGAGACCATCCGCCTGATGGGCGACAAGATTTCGGCCCGTCGCGCGATGCAGAAAGCCGGCGTCCCGTGCGTGCCGGGCTCGGACGGCCCTCTCGGCGCCGACCCCGCCGAAACCCTTGCGGTCGCGCGGGAAATCGGTTATCCGGTCATCATCAAGGCGGCGAGCGGCGGCGGCGGAAAGGGTATGCGCGTCGTGCACAGCGAAGGCGCGTTGGCCAACGCCTTGATGTTGACCCGTTCGGAATCGTTGGCCGCGTTCGGCGACGACACGGTCTACATGGAGAAATTTCTGCAAAAGCCCCGCCACGTCGAGATTCAGGTGCTTGCCGACGGTCACGGCAACGTGGTGCATCTCGGCGAACGCGACTGCTCGATGCAACGTCGCCATCAAAAAGTGATCGAGGAGGCTCCCGCGCCCGATTTCGGCGAAAAACGCCGCCACGAAATCGGCACGCGCGCGGTCAAGGCCTGCACCGAAATCGGCTATCGCGGTGCGGGCACTTTCGAGTTCCTCTACGAAGACGGCAACTTCTATTTCATCGAAATGAATACGCGCGTCCAGGTCGAACATCCGGTATCGGAAATCATCACCGGCGTTGACATCGTCAAGGAGCAGCTGCGGGTTGCGGCGGGCGAGAAGCTCGGCTTCACGCAGAAAGACGTTCGGTTTCAAGGGCACGCGATCGAATGCCGCATCAACGCCGAAGACCCGCGGGCCGGTTTCGCGCCGTCTCCGGGCAAGGTCGAACTGTTTCACGCGCCGGGCGGGCCGGGCATCCGCGTGGACTCCCATCTTTACACCGGTTACACCGTCCCGCCGTATTACGACTCTTTGGTCGCCAAGTTGATTGCCTCCGGCGACGACCGCGCCACCGCCGTCGCCCGCATGAGAAACGCGCTTGAAGAAATCATCATTGCTGGTATCAAGACCAACGTCGAGCTGCATCTTGAATTGATGAACGACGCGGCTTTCATCGCGGGCGGTCTCGACATTCACTACCTGGAAAAAAAGCTGTCGCACTGACCGCTTGAACTCGACGAAGCACCGCTTGGTTCGCGCCGTGTTTTGCTGCAGGCGAAGCCGGGCGAACGATGAACGACGCAGTGGCTCTCGGCGCGATTGAAAATCCGCAAGGTGGTAGACTAACGGCGTTCAGGGAAACGAGTTTGGTCTCGTTGTTTATCCGCTGAGAAATTTATCCGTATCGGTGCCCGCCGGAATCCCAGCGGGTTCAAGCTACGGCTTTCGGCAAGTTTGCCGGTTGAGGTTTGTGATGCCTGACAGCGAAACGCGTATCCTTTGCCGCATCGAGGGCAGAGTGCAGAACGTCGGTTATCGCGCGTGGACGCGAGAGGCCGCGATGCGTCTCGGCGTGCACGGCTGGATCAGGAACGACGCCGACGGCAGTGTTTCGGCGTGCTTTGCGGGACATCGGGAGAAAGTACGCGAATTGATAGAGCAATGTCGGGAAGGTCCTTCCGGCGCCGCTGTCACCGCCATCACCGAGAAGCTCGCGACCGCCGACGACGTCGGCGCCGCGGCGGGTTTCGACGTTCGCCGTTGATTGTTGCCGCGATGACGACCACCAGGGAAAAGCGCGTCGGGTCGTCCCGCCCCAAACCTCGGCGAAAAAGCCGCTTCGAGAATCTCGACAGATCACTTGAAGCTGCACTCGACGATTATTTCAAACTGCTGGCGGGGCACGATACAGGGTGCCTGCACCGGCTGGTTTTCGAACGCGTCGAGAAAAAGCTGTTGGACTACGTTTTGAGGTTCACGGAATTCAATCAAAGCCGCGCCGCCGAGTTGCTCGGGCTCAGTCGCAGCACGTTGCGTTCGAAAGCCCGTGCGTACGGGCTGACGGCGAAAGGAACCCGTCGTTCCCTCAAGAAGAAGCCCTCAAAAGCAGGCCCGAGGAAAAAAGCGTAACTCTTTCGGTTGGCGGCTTTCAGCGCCGCGTCAGGATTGCCCGTCGCTTTCCTTCGCTACGAGATGGTCGACGATTCTGAAAAAATCTTCGTAGCTGCCGGCCATGCTGGGGGAGGTGATGTACTTGCCGTTGATGACGAAAGACGGAACGCCGTTGATGCCGTAGGTTCTGCCCAGTCGTTCGGCGCGTTTGACCTGGGTCTCGACCAGGAAAGATTTCGCCGTCTCCTTGAACTTCTCGGGCTCGATGCCGTATCCCGAGAAAAACGCCGCGATTTCGTTGAGGCTGTACACCCGTCTCTTCTTTGCGTGGACGGCGTCGAACAACACCGGGTGCAGCTCTTCAAGCCGCCCCAGTGCTTTCAGGGTGTAATACGCGTAGGCGTGGTCGACCCACCTTTCCCCGAGTATCGCCGGCGTCGTTACAAACTCGACCGCCGCGGGTTTTTTCCAGTTGTGGATATGTGGTTCCAGCGTGTAGCAGTGCGGGCAGCCGTACCAGAAAAACTCGCGCACCTCGACCTTGCCCTCCGGAACCTGAACCGGCACCGGGCGAGGCACGACCGTGTAGTGACGTCCTTCGCTGAACGTCTGCGCCTGCGCCGTTGCGGCGCCGAACGCAAGCATGGTTGCCGTGCAAAACAGAAAAAGGCGTCGGGATATTTTCACGGCGGCGTCTTCGCGTCTCAATGAAGCCCTTGCACGTATGCAGCGACCGCTTCGATTTCTTCGTCCGTCAGGCGTTTGACCACGCCGCTCATCACTTCGGCGCCCGGATACGTTTCCTTGCCGTCCCGATAGTTTCGCAGGCGTTGTGCGACGTACGCGGCGTGTTGATGGGACAGGCGCGGGAAAAGGGCGGCGGGATTCCCGCTGCCCTTGGGGCCGTGGCACGACATGCACGCGGGCACGCCTTCTTCGGGGTTGCCGCCCCGGTAGACGGCTTGACCGAGTTCAAGCATTTTTTCGTCGGTTGCGCCCGGCGACGCGGTTTGCGACGAATAGTACGCGGCGAGATCGTGCATGTCCTGCTCGGACAAAGCCGCCGTCTGCGGATTCATCAGCGGATTGACGCGCTCGTTTCGTTTGAACATTTGCAGCTGTTTGTAAATGTAGCGTTCGGATTGGCCTGCAATCTTGGGCCACAGGGGGTTGGGGCTGTTCCCGTCCGGCCCGTGACAAGCGACGCACTGCGCGGTTTTTGTTTTGCCTCTTTCGGGGTCGCCTTCGGCCGTCGCGGTGCCCGCGAACGCAATGCTTGCAAGCAAAGGCAAAAGCCTACAGACCGGCCCCCGCTTGTTGCGCTTGCTCACGCGGTACGGATTGCATGAGCCGCGGTTCGCGTAGTCATCACGCCGTTTGCCGACGAAGTGGTTCCATACGAAACGGCAGATGCCCGCTTGCTCCGTCAACTTCCTTGCTTTTGTCTCAGTCCGAGGATGGACGCGAAAGCGGACTGTTTCATAAACTTCCATAGGGTTATTTTATTACATGCTTGTCAAGCATTTGTAGGTTTAAGTATATAGTTCCCTGTCCTTTCCCGACAAGCAGGGCTCGGCTTATCGCTGCCAAGCGCCCGAGTGATCACCCCGCACACCCGTAATCATCCATGATTACTTGGGGCACCGCCGGCGTTGACCGGAAAGCAACGCGGGCTGCGGACTGCGCCGCCGCTGCTTTTACGCCCCGGAAGCTTGGCGGAATGCACAAGTCCCAGCTACAACCGCCTGCCGGACGTCGGCGATCGGGAACGACCCGACCCGTTCGCACCGGGCGGTTCAACTCGACGCTTGTGTCTCCTGCGTCCGCGCGCGCCTGGCGAGCCACGCCGCGACGGCGATTGCTGGAACGCCGATTGCGGCGGCATAGACAAAGAAGCTGAAATAACCGTAGCCGTCCACGATGACGCCTGAGAAGCCGCCGATGAATTTGGCGGGCAAGGTCATCAGGGAGCTGAACAGAGCGTACTGCGTTGCGGTGTAGGCGGTATGCGTCAGGCTCGACAAATAAGCGATGAACGCGGTCGTCGCGACGCCGCCGCTCAGATTGTCGGCGCTGATGACCAAAGCGAGCAGCATGACGTCGGGTCCGGCGTGAGACAGTGCTGCGAACAATAAGTTGGTTGCGGCGACCAGCACCGCGCCCGCGACCAGTATCCGCGCTATGCCGTAACGCAGCACGAGCACGCCGCCGAGGCCGGCACCGAGAAGCGTCATGAAAAAGCCGAATACTTTCGATACCTCGGCAATCTGTACCTTGGTGTAGCCCATGTCGAGATAGAACGGGTTGGCCATCACGCCCATCGTGATATCGCTGATGCGGTAGATGCCGATGAACAGCAGTATCAGCAGCGCGACGTGTCCGTTGCGCTCGAAGAAGTCGGAAAAGGGGCGGACTACGGCGGCGACAAACCACGTCGTGCCGGTTCCGGTCGCGGACGGCGCTTGGGTGGCACGGCCGGGTTGCGGTTCGTCAACCGCCAGCGTCGTCGCCACGCCGACCGCCATGCACGCCGCCATGATCAGGTAGCCGTCGCTCCAGCCGACGAACTCGGCGGCGTAAAAAGCGCCGGCGCCGGCAACCAGCAACGCGACGCGATAGCCGAAGATGTACGTCGCCGCCATCGCCGCTTGGTAGTCCTTGTGCATCGCCTCGATGCGGTACGCGTCTATGACCACGTCCTGCGTCGCCGAGCAGAACGCGATGAACACCGCAATCAGGGCGAATTGCACGAGCTGCGATTGGGGCTGGGTCAGCGCGAGTGCGACCAGCCCCGCGGCGACGCCGAGCTGCGACAGCAACATCCACGAGCGCCGCCGGCCCAGACGGCGGGTCAGGAACGGCAGGCGCAGGTGGTCGATGAAAGGCGCCCAGATCACCTTGATCGAGTAGGTAACGCCGACCCAGCTGAAGAAACCGATCGTGGTGCGGCTCAGCCCTTCTTCGGTCAGCCACGCCGACAACGTCGAGAACACCAGCAGGAAAGGCAGTCCCGCCGAAAATCCGAGAAACAACATGGCCACCACGCGTGGTTTTGAATACACGCGCAACAGGTCGAGCCAGTGCATCGTCGCGTTGCCGGTCATCTCTTTCCTTTCATCGGCAGGTCATAGTCCATGATCAACGGCGCGTGGTCCGAAAACCATTTGCCTTTGTAAATACGTGCGGCGCGCGCCGCGGTGCGGAGGCCGGGCGACGTCACTTGATAATCGATGCGCCACCCGACGTTGTTTTCCCTTGCACGGCCCCGGTTCGACCACCAAGTGTACTGATCGGGCAAGTCGCAGACCTCACGAAAGGCGTCGTTGTAGCCGACCTTGCAGAACAGCTCGTCCAACCAAGCGCGTTCTTCGGGCAGGAACCCCGAGTTTTTTTGGTTGCCGCGCCAGTTCTTCAGGTCTATCTTCTTGTGCGCGATGTTCCAGTCGCCGCACACGACGTAGCGCTTGCGGCGTCGTTTGAGTTTTTTGAGGTGTTTCATGAACGTTTCGAGGAAACGGAATTTCGCCTGTTGGCGTTGGTCGCTCGAAGAGCCCGAGGGCGCATACAGTGATATCACCGACACTTCGCCGAAACACGCTTCCAGGTAACGCCCTTCGGCGTCGAACTCCGCGTCGCCGAAGCCGCGCGTCCATCGTTCGGGAGGGAGGCGGCTGTAAATCGCCACGCCGCTGTAGCCTTTTTTCTCGGCGGTGAAATACTCACAGTGGTAGCCGCGCGGGCGGAAACAAGCGTCGTCGAGTTGCTCGAGTTGCGCCTTGATCTCCTGTACGCACACAACGTCGGCGTTCTGGCGGCGCAACCAGCCGAAAAAACCTTTGCGCGCGGCGGCACGGATGCCGTTGGCGTTGAAAGTGATGATCCGCATGGGATATTCCGGTCGAGGCTCGTCATTATGCCCAATTGCGTCGGCCGGTTCGCCCGGCGGCGGCACGTGTTATAACCGCGACGGATAAAGGCGTAACGGTGGTGCGGGCATAATACACGGCCATGAAGACGACCGGCGAGACTTTCATCCGATTCGCAATCGCTCACCGCGTGCTTGAATTCGGTGATTTCAAACTGAAATCGGGCAGAACCAGCCCGTATTTTTTCAACCTCGGCGCAATTTGCAGCGGCGCGGCCTTATCGCGGCTCGGTCGTTTTTACGCCGACGCGATCGCCGCAAGCGACTTGGAATTCGACGTGATTTTCGGCCCTGCCTACAAAGGCATCCCGCTTGCAAGTGTCACCGCGGTTTGTCTGCACGAACGTTACGACGTTGATACAGCCGTCGCGTACAACCGTAAGGAGGCCAAGGACCACGGCGAAGGGGGGCGTCTCGTCGGCGCCTCGCTCAAAGGCAAGCGCGTGCTGATTCTCGACGACGTGATTACCGCCGGTACCGCCGTGCGCGAAGCGGCGGCGTTGACGCGGGACGCAGGCGGCACGGTGGTCGGCGTCGCGGTGTGTTTCGATCGCGGGGAGAAAGGCTTGGACGGAGACCCTGCAATCAGCGAGATCGAACGCGAATATCGGCTTAAGGTCGTTTGCATCGCCGGCTTTAACGACCTGCTTTCGTGTGCCGACGCCGGACAGCGTGAGAGGCTTGAAGCGTACCTCGGGCGCCGCGGCGAAACTTGAGGCGTCGCTTCAGCCGGGTCTTCAAGTCGTAATCAAGGTGCCGACGCCGGCGTCGGTCAACAGCTCGAGCAGCAAAGCGTTTTCTACGCGCCCGTCGATGACGTGTGCGGCGCTGACCCCCGAGAGCACCGCGTCGAAGGCGCATCTGACCTTGGGCAACATGCCCGCGTTGATTACGCCGGTTTCTATCAGCTCGGCGGTGACTTGCGAGGTGATGCTGGTAATCAATTTGCCGTCTGCGTCGAGCACCCCGGCGGTATTCGTCATCAGGATCAGCTTTCGTGCTTCCAACGCTCGTGCAATGCCCGCGGCCGACAAGTCCGCGTTGATGTTGTAAGGCAAACCGTCTTCACCGACGCCGGCCGGCGTGAGTACCGGGATGGTCTTGCTCGAAACCGCCAGCTCGGCCAACGCCGGCGCAACGCCGGCGACTTCGCCGGTGAAGCCGAAGTCGGTATCATCGTCGGGACGCTTGAATTTCTCGGCGCGGATCATTGCATCCTCGACGTTCAGTCCCGTCGCGTCGCCTCCGTGTTCTTCAATCGAGCGCGTGATTTCGGCGTTGATTTCGGCGAGCGCGTCGCAGACGACCTCCATGACCGCTTCGCCGGTCACCCGGATGCCGTCAACGAACGAGCTTTCCAAGCCGCGTTCCTTCAATCGCGCCGAGATGTACGGGCCGCCGCCGTGCACGACGATCGGATGCATGCCGACCGCTTTGAGCAGCACGACGTCGAGGGCGAAGCCGTGTTTGAGTGCCTCGTTGGTCATCGCGTGGCCGCCGTACTTGATGACGATGATTGCGTTGTGGAACTGCTGGATGTACGGCAACGCCTCGGCTAAGACCTTGACTCTTTCGTTCGGTGCGATCATGAGGCGTTTCGGGGGGATGGTTTCAAAACGGGACTTTTAACTCAGGGGCGACCTTCAGCAGCTGCTTCCTGAAAGCGGATTGTAATCGTTCAAGCCCGGTTTGGTCGTCGGATTCGAATCGCAGCACCAGACACGGCGTCGTGTTAGACGCGCGCACGAGCCCCCAACCGTGGTCGAATTCGACGCGCAAACCGTCGATGGTGCTGATTTCGGCGCCGTTGAAACGCGCCTCGGCGGCAAAGCGGCGCATGAATTCGTGTTGCTCGTTTTCGTGCTCGAAGTGCACGTTGAGCTCCGGTGTGGCGACGGCTTGCGGCAGACGGTCGAAGATTTCGCTGCACTTTCCCGCGTCGCGTGACAATATCTCGAGCAGGCGTGCACCGGCGTAAAGCGCGTCGTCGAATCCGAACCAGCGGTCATTGAAGAAAATATGCCCGCTCATCTCGCCGGCAAGCAACGCCCCGGTTTCTTTCATCGCGCCCTTGACGAACGAGTGGCCGGTGCGACACATTCGTGCGACGCCGCCGTTGCGTTCGATCACCCGTGCGAGAAGGCGCGAGGATTTCACGTCGTAGATAATCGTCGCGCCCGGGCGTGTTTTCAATACGTCCTGCGCAAAGACCATCATCTGCCGGTCGGCCCAGACGACGCGTCCCGCGTCGTCCACGACGCCGAGACGGTCGCCGTCGCCGTCGAACGCAAGGCCGAGGTCGAGACCTTGCGAACATACGGTCGCAATCAATTCCTTGAGATTATCGGGAACGCTCGGGTTCGGGTGGTGGTGCGGGAAATTGCCGTCCACTTCGCAGTACAGGCAGGTCACCTCGCAGCCGAGGCGTTCATACAGCGAGCGCGCCGCGGGCCCGGCGACGCCGTTGCCGCAGTCGACCGCCACGCGCAGAGGGCGCTTGAGGTTAACGTCGTCGGCGATGCCGTGCACGTAGTCTTCACGCACCGCTTTCCCGCGGCGTTTGCCCGCGCCTTCGGCAAAGCGTTCTTCGACGCAGGCCGCGTACAATGCCGCGACGTCGTCGCCTGCGAGCGTATGCGAGCGCATCATCATCTTGACGCCGTTGTATTGCGGCGGATTATGGCTCCCGGTCACCATCAGACCTGAACCCGAGCCCTCACGTTGCGCGGCGAAATACAACGCCGGTGTCGGCACTTCGCCGACGTCCACCACGTCGGCGCCGGACGCGTTCAGCCCGCGGATCAACGCGTCGGACAAATCCGCGCTCGACAGGCGCCCGTCGCGCCCGACCGCGACCTCGCCGCAGTCGGGGTAAAGCGTCGCCAGCGCGCGTCCGAGCAGAAACGCCTGCGTCTTGCCGAAATCACCGCCGACCACGCCGCGCACGTCATAAGCTCTGAATATGTTTCGGCTGATTTGCATATCGCTCATTTTCGTCCCGTATGCCCGAACCCCCCGGTGCTGCGCGAGCTGTCGGTGAATGCCTCGACGACGTCGAATCGGGGGTGCACGATTGGCGTGAACACCAGCTGCGCGACGCGGTCACCCGGACGGATCGTGAAACGCTCGTGCCCGCGATTCCAACACGATATGAAAATCTGGCCTTGATAGTCGGAGTCGATTAATCCGACCAGGTTGCCGAGTACGATGCCGTGTTTATGACCGAGTCCCGAACGCGGCAGGATGACCGCGGCCACGGAGGGATCGCCGATGTGTATCGCGAAACCCGCGGGAATCAGTTCGACGGCTCCCGGCGGCAGCTCGAGGTCGTTTTCGACGCACGCGCGCACGTCCAGCCCGGCCGACCCCCGTGTCGCCGCTTGCGGCAGGGGGAACTCGTTGCCGAGCCGAGGGTCGAGAATCTTAAGCTGTATGCTCTCGGGTGCCGGCACCGGCTTTCATTTGGTACAAACGAACAAAGAGCGACATCAATCGCCCGCCTAAAATCGTTTTCGGCCCGGGCCCCAAGGTTTCGCTGCCGCCGCGCCAATAGACTTCCAGTTCGGCGTCGTCGTCGCCGAAGTTATGCGGTGCGTTAGGCCCCACTTGGTTGGCGACGATGACGTCGAGGTTTTTCTCCAGAAGCTTGCTTCTGGCGTTGGCGGCGAGGTTGTGTGTTTCCGCGGCAAAGCCGACCAGGAACGGGCGGGTCGTTGCCGCTGCGACGTCGGCGAGGACGTCGGGCGTTCTGACCAGGTGCAGCTGCATCATCCCGCTGTTTTTCTTGATTTTGGCGTAGGGCAGAGGCGAAAGCGGACGATAATCGGCGACCGCGGCGCACGAAATGAACATTGAGGCGTCCGTAACGTGGTCGAACACCGCCGCGCGCATCTCTTCGGCGGTTCCTACGTTTACCCGCTGCACCGAAGGCGGCGTCGGCAAAGACACCGGGCCTGCAATCAGAATCACTTCGGCACCCTGCTCGCGTGCTGCACGTGCGAGCGCGAATCCCATCTTTCCTGAGCTGTAGTTGCTCAGGCAGCGCACCGCGTCGAGGGCTTCACGCGTCGGCCCCGCGGTGATGACCACCTTATGTCCCGCAAGTGTCTCGTGCGAGAACGCGTCCGACAAGCGGCGGGCGATTTCCGTCGGTTCGAGCAAGCGTCCGTCGCCGGTTTCGCCGCAGGCTTGCTCGCCTTCGTCGGGTCCCCATACAAGTACGCCGCGCTTTTGTAGCGCTTCAACGTTGGCGTGCGTCGCGGGGTGCTGCCACATCAAGCGATTCATCGCCGGCACCACCGCCGTCGGCGTGTCCCCGGCAAGATAGATCGACGATAACAAGTCGTCGGCGTATCCGTGGGCCATCTTCGCGAGCGTATTCGCCGACGCCGGCGCCACCACAAGAAAATCGGCCCAGCGCGCCAGTTCGACGTGTTTCATGCCGCTGGTTGCCGCGGTCGCGTCATTGTCGGCGGAAGCCTCCTCGGGGTCGGTGAAAAGCTCGGTCTCGACGCGCCGCCCGGACAACCCCTGAAACGTCGGTGCCCCGACGAACCTTTGCGCGGCCCGAGTCATCACGACCTGAACTTCGGCGCCGCGACGGCACAGTTCGCGCACCAGAACCGCCGCTTTGTACGCGGCGATGCCGCCGGTGACACCTAAAAGGATACGTTTGCCCTTCAAGAACATAGGCGCAGTTTAGCAAAACCGCTTCCCCGCTTCTTTGTCGCCCCAAAAGCGCCGTCTGGTCGGGAAACCGCTTTCACCGCTTGCCCGCTGGCTCAGAATGCCCCGGCGGAGGTCGAAATGACGAAAATCAAAGAGTGGCCGCAACACGAAAGGCCGCGTGAAAAGCTGCTGGCGGCGGGGCCGGACTATTTGTCGAACGCCGAGCTGCTCTCGATTCTGATCGGCAGCGGCGGCAAGGACCGCAGTGCAATGGAGACGGCACAGGACTTGCTGGTGAAATTCGGCAACTTGCGCGCGATTACGCAGGCTGACCGCAAAACCTTGTGTGCGTGCAAGGGAATCGGCGACGTGCGGTTCGTCTTGTTGCAGGCGGCGCTTGAAATCGTACGCAGAAGTCTGCTCGAGACCATCAAGGAAAACGACGTGCTGAGCAACCCGGGCGTTGCACGCAATTACCTGAAGCTGAAGATGCGCGACTACGAGCATGAGGTTTTCGCGTGCATGTTTCTCGACAACCAGCACCGCGTCCTCGGTTTTGAAGAGATGTTTCGCGGCACCATAGACGGTGCCAGCGTACATCCGCGCGAAGTCGTTAAGCGCGCACTGCACTATAACGCGGCGGCGGTGATTTTCGTTCACAACCATCCGTCGGGTTCGCACGAGCCGAGCAAAGCCGACGAGAACATCACCAAGGAGCTCAAGCGTTCGCTTGAGCTGGTCGACGTACGGGTGCTCGACCACTTTGTCGTCGGCGAAAGGGTTACTTCGTTCGCCGAACGCCGGTTGTTGTGAACGGCGGGCGCGAGCCGAGCCGCACGGCCGGACAACTACTCCCCGAACCGGTAGCCGAACCGCTGTATGTCGTCTTTGTATTTTTCGGCGACGAGCCGACGGGTTTCAGCGGTGTAGTAGTCGGTGTAAGGCTCCCGGTGCCGGCTCTTGTTCAAGTATTTATGACCGTATTTGAGCAAGTGCGTATCCAGCTTGGCACGTTCAATCACTTGTGCAAGGTCGTCCGCGAAGCGTTCGAACCGTCCGATGAAATCTACGTCCTTGTCGTCGAAGAAAGCCGACTGCGGCCTGAAATGCCGGTCGCATAAATCGTCGGGAACATGATGGACAAAACGTACGAAGTCCGTAAACGACATACGGTTGAAACGAATTTTAGGATAGATCCAAAAACTTCCATATACCTTCGAACGTCGCGCGACCACTTTGTTTAAGTAGCACGAGACGAGACGGTCCCACGGGTTTCTGACGAACGTGAACCTGAAATAGCCGCTGTATTTTGATTGTTGCGAATCGAGAGCCGGTCGTGGAACCCGGTGTTTTTTCACCAGCCGGAATATTTCCCCCTGACTGGACGGCTCCGGATAGCCTTCGAGTTCGAGGAACAGTTGCGTGAGAGTCGAACTCGCTGCTTTACTGACAGGGTAAAGGATGAGCTGCGGGCGCTCGCACACGATTGGGTCAAGAAAAGGCGGACTAGGCTTATCCAGGTATCTTTCGAGGCGGAACGGGCGGGCACAGCGCAAAGGCCCGTAATACATCCAGAGATACCGGCGGATTAATCGGTATCTGAAACGCCGGTACGGCCTTGAGCACCTGATCCTGATAATTGTATGCATTATGTTTGCAAAGTTCTTTGTATCAATTTTAGGCCCGCAGGCCGACCGGGGACGCAGTTTACACAACCGGCTGCCTCATTCCCGAAAGCCTGCTTGCGAATTTCGTTCGCCCGGACAACCCCGTGTCCTGATTCTACTCCCCGAACCGGTAGCCGAACCGCTGTATGTCGTCCTTGTATTTTTCGGCGACGAGCCGACGGGTTTCAGCGGTGTAGTAGTCGGTGTAAGGCTCCCGGTGCCGGCTCTTGTTCAAGTATTTATGACCGTATTTGAGCAAGTGCGTATCCAGCTTGGCACGTTCAATCACTTGTGCAAGGTCGTCCGCGAAGCGTTCGAACCGTCCGATGAAATCTACGTCCTTGTCGTCGAAGAAAGCCGACTGCGGCCTGAAATGCCGGTCGCATAAATCGTCGGGAACATGATGGACAAAACGTACGAAGTCCGTAAACGACATACGGTTGAAACGAATTTTAGGATAGATCCAAAAACTTCCATATACCTTCGAACGTCGCGCGACCACTTTGTTTAAGTAGCACGAGACGAGACGGTCCCACGGGTTTCTGACGAACGTGAACCTGAAATAGCCGCTGTATTTTGATTGTTGCGAATCGAGAGTCGGTCGTGGAACCCGGTGTTTTTTCGCCAGCCGGTATATTTCCGCTAGACTGGACGGCTCCGGATAGCCTTCGAGTTCGAGGAACAGTTGCCTGATGGTCGAACCCGCTGCTTTACTGACAGGGTAAAAGATGAGCTGCTGGCGCTCACACACCACTGGGATAGGAACAGGCGGGTCAGGCTTAATCAGGTATCTTTCAAGGCGGAACGGGCGGGCACAGCGCAAAGGCCCGTAATACATCCAGAGATAATTGCGGATTAGTCGGTATCTGAAACGCCGGTACGGCCTTGAGTGCTTGATTCTGATAATTGTATGCATTATGTTTGCAAAGTTCTTTGTATCAATTTTAGGCCCGCAGGCCGACCGGGGACGCAGTTTACACAACCGGCTGCCTCATTCCCGAAAGCCTGCTTGCGAATTTCGTTCGCCCGGACAACCCCGTGTCCTGATTCTACTCCCCGAACCGGTAGCCGAACCGCTGTATGTCGTCTTTGTATTTTTCGGCGACGAGCCGACGGGTTTCAGCGGTGTAGTAGTCGGTGTAAGGCTCCCGGTGCCGGCTCTTGTTCAAGTATTTATGACCGTATTTGAGCAAGTGCGTATCCAGCTTGGCACGTTCAATCACTTGTGCAAGGTCGTCCGCGAAGCGTTCGAACCGTCCGATGAAATCTACGTCCTTGTCGTCGAAGAAAGCCGACTGCGGCCTGAAATGCCGGTCGCATAAATCGTCGGGAACATGATGGACAAAACGTACGAAGTCCGTAAACGACATACGGTTGAAACGAATTTTAGGATAGATCCAAAAACTTCCATATACCTTCGAACGTCGCGCGACCACTTTGTTTAAGTAGCACGAGACGAGACGGTCCCACGGGTTTCTGACGAACGTGAACCTGAAATAGCCGCTGTATTTTGATTGTTGCGAATCGAGAGCCGGTCGTGGAACCCGGTGTTTTTTTATCATCTGCCACATTTCCTGGCGACTGGACGGCTCCGGATAGCCTTCGAGTTCGAGAAACAGCCGTACGAGAGTCGAACTCGCTGCTTTACTGACAGGGTAAAAGATGAGCTGCCGACGCTCACTCACGACTGGGAGAGGAAGAGGCCGCTCAGGCTTATCTAGGTATCTTTCAAGGCGGAACGGGCGGGCACAGCGCAAAGGCCCGTAATACATCCAGAGATAACCGCGGGTTAATAGATATCTGAAACGCCGGTACGGCCTTGAGCACCTGATCCTGATAATTGTATGCATTATGTTTGCAAAGTTCTTTGTATCAATTTTAGGCCCGCAGGCCGACCGGGGACGCAGTTTACACAACCGGCTGCCTCATTCCCGAAAGCCTGCTTGCGAATTTCGTTCGCCCGGACAACCCCGTGTCCTGATTCTACTCCCCGAACCGGTAGCCGAACCGCTGTATGTCGTCTTTGTATTTTTCGGCGACGAGCCGACGGGTTTCAGCGGTGTAGTAGTCGGTGTAAGGCTCCCGGTGCCGGCTCTTGTTCAAGTATTTATGACCGTATTTGAGCAAGTGCGTATCCAGCTTGGCACGTTCAATCACTTGTGCAAGGTCGTCCGCGAAGCGTTCGAACCGTCCGATGAAATCTACGTCCTTGTCGTCGAAGAAAGCCGACTGCGGCCTGAAATGCCGGTCGCATAAATCGTCGGGAACATGATGGACAAAACGTACGAAGTCCGTAAACGACATACGGTTGAAACGAATTTTAGGATAGATCCAAAAACTTCCATATACCTTCGAACGTCGCGCGACCACTTTGTTTAAGTAGCACGAGACGAGACGGTCCCACGGGTTTCTGACGAACGTGAACCTGAAATAGCCGCTGTATTTTGATTGTTGCGAATCGAGAGTCGGTCGTGGAACCCGGTGTTTTTTCGCCAGCCGGTATATTTCCGCTAGACTGGACGGCTCCGGATAGCCTTCGAGTTCGAGGAACAGTTGCCTGATGGTCGAACCCGCTGCTTTACTGACAGGGTAAAAGATGAGCTGCTGGCGCTCACACACCACTGGGATAGGAACAGGCGGGTCAGGCTTAATCAGGTATCTTTCAAGGCGGAACGGGCGGGCACAGCGCAAAGGCCCGTAATACATCCAGAGATAATTGCGGATTAGTCGGTATCTGAAACGCCGGTACGGCCTTGAGTGCTGTATGGGTTCAGAGAGATATGAGACAAAGGTAAAAACCCGCTCCGGGCGATG
>CAYFZO010000008.1:46161-75137 GCA_964347615.1 uncultured Chromatiales bacterium | reverse complement strand
GGGGGGGGCGGCGGCGGAAGCACCACAACGGACGTCGGTTTCACCTTGACCGGCGGCACGACAACAGCAAAAAGCCGTTCGCCGAGATGATTCACGGTTGCCGTCCGGGTTGAGTGATACAACGGTGACACAGCGGTCTCTTTGAGGGTAGGCGGTGTCAAGCTGCGGTCGGCCGCGGTCGGTCGCGGACAATCGCGCACTTGCCGCTGCCCCGGGCAACGGCAACCCCTATCACGGTCTGCTCTGCCTGCGTCCATCAAGCACCCCAAGAAATGGCCTCTCTCATACTGGATACCAGCCATTATACGGGATACAGGACATTATGAGACCCATCCCCTTTCAAACAGCCGTTCCGAGGCACTCAAGATACTCCGCTGGAGTGTTCAAAGCCTGCGCCCGGTGCGGGCGGAAGTGATTTATCGGTGCCGGTATTCGGCCAGCCCTTGATTACCGACGCCAAATGACCTCTCCCTGGTATTGAGAGTAAAACTCCTCGCGCACGGGTTCGGTTGACCCGCTCGACGCAGCCGTCGGATCGAGGACGGCACGGCGCGATCCAGATGTGCCCTCGAGCAGCACCTTACCAAGCCGCGGCAAGTCGCTCGCCGAGCAGACGCTCGGCTTCGTGCAGATCCTCCTCGGTGTCTATGCCGAGCACTATCTCGGACCTCGCTTCGCTGACCTGGATCAGGTCGCCGTGGAACAAGGCGCGCAGTTGTTCAAGCCGTTCGCGGCGCTCGATCTCCGGCGACGGCAACCGCGTGAACCGGCGCAAATAGCCGCAGCGATAAGCATAGACCCCCAGATGACGACGGCAGATGCCCTCTTCGCGCTCGATCATCGAGCGGCTGAAATCCAACGCCGCACCGCGTTCGTCGGTGACGACCTTGACGACGTTCGGATCGTCCCGATATCGAGGCTCGAGCGTCGCCGACAAGGTGCTGACCGCGGCGTCGGGAAAACGTGCAAGCGCACCCGCGACGGTGCGAACGTCCTCGGCTTCGAGAAACGGCTCGTCCCCTTGAACGTTGACGACGACCATCTCGTCCGGCCATCGCATCGAATCGATCGCTTCAGCGATACGGTCGCTCCCGGAGGCGCAGCCGGAAGACGTCATTCGCGCTTCGCCGCCGGCGTCCCGAACGCACGCGGCGATTTCCTCGTCATCGGTTGCGACAACCACCCGTTCCGCGCCGCTGCGAAGCGCGTTGTCGTGCACGTGAAGAATCAACGGCTTGCCGACCAGCTTGCGCAGCGGCTTGTCCGCAAGCCTTTGCGAAGCGCGCCGCGCGGGGATGACGACCCTGAAAGCGTCAACGCCGCCGCTCGTAACGCTCATATTCTTCTTGGGAGATATTCCGCGCTTCGTCTTCAAGCATGATCGGCAGCCCGTCGCGCACCGGGTACGCCAAACGCGCCGACAGCGAAATCAGTTCCTGCCGTTCCTTGTCGTAAATCAGCGGGCCTTTGGTGACCGGGCAGACCAGAATGTCGAGCAGTTCTTCGTTCACCATCGGGCTTCCTCGTTGACCGGCGTGCCGATTTTTCGTGCGAGACGCGCGTCCAAGCCTTCCCAGAACTCGTCCTCGAGTACCGCTTCGACTTTCAGGAACCATACCTTGGAATCGGGGAAGTCACGGCATTTTACAGCATCTTTCTCGGTAACAATCACCGGTGCGGCGTCCGTGAAGACCAGGTCGCGCGACCGGTAACGATGATGGTCGGGATAGACGTGCGGCGTCGCACGCACCCCGAGCTCAGCAAGCACGTCGAAGAAACGCCGCGGGTCGCCGATGCCGGCGCAAGCGTGCGCGACGCGTCCGGCGAAAGCGTCGGGAGGCAGTGCTTCCCCGGTCGCGAGGTTCTCGAACCCAAGCGGCTTGATCGTCATCGAAAACCACCTTGCCCGCGTCGGGATCCGGGCTGCGTCGCGGAAAGCTTCGCCGTCGCCGTTGACCACGATCGCGTCGACCGCGGCCAAACGTGAACGCGGTTCGCGCAAAGGCCCCGCCGGCAGCAGTTTGCCGTTGCCGAATCCTCGTCGTCCGTCAATCACCGCGATCTCGACGTCGCGGTGCAGCCGGTAATGCTGCAAGCCGTCGTCGCTCACTACGATGTCGATGTCGGCGTCGGTCTGCTCGGCGAGATGAACCACCGCGCGGCGACGGTCCGGGTCGATCACGACCGGACAACCGGTCCTGCGCCGCAACAACAGAGGTTCGTCGCCGACTTGATCGGCGGAATCACCGGTTTGCACCCGGTACGGATAGTCGCGACGACGTGCGCCGTAGCCCCGGCTGACGATGCCCGGCTTGCGCCCCTTGCTTTTCAAGTACTCGGCCAATGCGGCGACCAGCGGTGTTTTGCCGGTGCCGCCGACGGTCAAACCGCCCACGACGATGACCGGCAACGGCGCCGTCGCCGGTTTCACGCGGCGAAACCAGGCTCGCCGCGCAGCGACCGCCGCCGCGGTCACCCCCGACAGCGGCGTCAGCAGGCGGCACAAGGGATGGTCGCCGTACCACGTCCGCTGCAGGAAAACGGAAAGCGGCTCCTTCATCGATTCCGGCGCTGGGTTCGCTCCGTGGCGCAGCTGCGGCGTTCAAATCAACGCGCGTTTGCCGTGCCCACGATAAAGCCCGGCGTAGAAACCGTCGCGGGAAAGCAACTCTTGGTGCGCGCCCTGCTCGATGATCTTTCCCCGTTCCAAGACGATGATGCGCTTGACTTTCTCGATTGTGGAAAAGCGATGGGCGATGATGATTGCGGTGCGACCTTTCAGGACCTCGGCGAGCGCGGCTTGAACCTGACGTTCGGAATCGGCGTCGAGCGACGAAGTCGCTTCGTCGAGAATCAGCACCGGCGCGTCCTTGAACAGCGCACGGGCAATCGCAATGCGTTGTCTTTGCCCTTCCGACAACAGGCTTGCGTTGTTGTGCAGTTCGGTGTCGAAGCCTTCGGGCAGGCGCTCGATGAACTCAAGTGCGTGTGCTTTGCGCGCCGCCTCGATCACCTCGCCGAGGTCGTAATCGCCGCCGCAGGCGACGTTTTTCGCAATCGTAGCGTTCGCAAGCACCGTGTTCTGAGGCACGTAGGTAATTTGCGCGCGCAAGTCGGCGAGCGGAATCTCGGCGATATCGCGCCCGTCGAGCTCGATCGAGCCCGTGGTCGGTTCGTACAGACGCGGAATCAATTGTGCGAGGCTTGACTTGCCGGCGCCAGAACGCCCGACCAGCGCAACCGTCTCACCCGGCGCGATCTCAAGGTCTATGCCTTCAAGCGCGGGGTCGGCTGCCTCGTTGTAACTTAGGTGGACGTTCCTGAAACGAATCTTGCCTTCACTCCGCAACGATTTGTTCCGCCGCCCGATTTCCTCGACCGGCTCGTCGAGAAAGCGAAAGACGTCCTCGGCGGCGGCGAGACCGTCCTGCAGTACCGCGTTGAGCCTGACCAGGTTGCGCAACGGACGAAACAGCAGCAGCACCGCGGTAATGAACGACGCGAAAGTGCCCGCCGACGCGGCCTGATAAAAACCTTCCTGCATCCCGACGTAAATCACCGTCGCAAGACCGATTCCGGCCAGAAACACCGCGACCGGCGCGTTCAACGCTCTCACCACGGCCATGCGCATCCTTTCCTTGCGGTTGGTTTCGAGGTCGTTCTCGAAGTTCTCGCGTTCGACCTCGTGGCTGCCGAAAATCTTGACTGCCAGATTGGCCCGAATCGCGTGCTGCACGTCGTCGGTGACAACGCCCATGGTGCGCTGCACCCGGTGCGAAACCTTGCGCAGGCGGCGTCCGGCCAACGTGGTCAGCCAAGCAATCAAAGGCGCGGAAAGCAGGAATATCATCGCAAGCCGCCATTCGAGATAAAAAAGCCACGCGATCAGGCCGACCACGGTCAACGTGTCCCTGACCAGAAAAGTCAAGGTCTTGGCGGAGACCGTCGTGGTCTTCTCGACGTTGAAAGTCAACTTCGACACCGTCGCGCCGTGCGGCGTCGCGTCGAAATAAGACGTCGGCAGTTGCAGCAGGCGGGCGAACATGTCGGAACGCAGTTCCTTGGTAACCCAATTGCCGACGTATTCCATGTAGTACACCGACAAAAAACTGCCGGCCCCTCTCAGGAAAAGCACGACGACGACCGCGCCGGGCAACAGCCAGGAATGCGTCCGCCAGCCGCCGACGACGTGTTCGTCGAACAAGGGCTTCATCAGCGCCGCAAATCCCGTATCGGTCAACGAGTACACGATCATGCCGGCGACCGCGAGCAACAACGCCTTGCGGTGCCTCCAAGCGTAACCCAGCAGACGCCCGTAAACGGCGGACGAAAAGGCTCTGTTCAATGTGGATCGAGGCGGCATCAACGCGTTCATTATATCGGCATCAACGCACCGCCCTTCGCGCACCCGGAATCCTGCAAGGGAGTGGAGTCAAACGCATTGTGCCAATAGCGCCGCGCGTCGCGCCGGTGCATCAGCGGAATTTCGAGTTCCCGCCCCGGCGTGAAACGCAGTGACAAAGCCCCGGTTTCGACCGTATTGAACACCCGCGCGCAGACGCCGAGGTACTTGCGCACGATCTCCTGCTCGGGCAAGCCGAACCGGTTGCGGTAGCCGCTGGTCACCACCGCGACTTCGGGCGACGTGGCTGCGACGAATTCATCGGTCGAGGAAGTCAGGCTGCCGTGATGCGGGACCAGCACCACCGACGCCTTGAGACGGTCGCGACCGCGCGCAAGCAACGCCGCTTCGGCCCGCTTCTCGACGTCGGCGGTCAACAGCAGCGAACGTTCTCCCGCGGTCACCTTGACAACGCACGATGCGTCGTTGCCTTGAAGCTTCCCGGCACCGGAGGGATGCAGCACTTCGAAACGCACTCCGTCCCAGGTCCAGGCTTGCCCGTCGCGACAACGTTCGGCGCCGGCGTCGTGCAGCATCGTCCCGCCGCTCAGACGACGCTCGATCGGGAAGCGATGGGAGACGACTTCAACGCCGCCGGCATGGTCGTTGTCCTCGTGCGAAACGATCAGAGCATCGAGGCGCTTGATCCCGCGGTGCTGCAAGTACGGGACGACGACCGCCTCCGCGGTGCTGAAGCCGGAACGGTACGAGGGGCCGGTGTCGTACAGCATCGCGTGGTGGCGCGTCGCCACCACCACCGACAACCCCTGCCCGACGTCGAGAAACGTCGCCTCGAACGCCCCGTCGGGCAGCTCGCCCCCGGCGCTTGCGGCCAGCGGCAGGAACAACGTTGCCGCCGCCGCCTTGTGCCGCCAGCGGCTCGCCAAGGTCATCGCGACGACGCCGACGACGGCGGGCAAGTAGCTCCACGTCGGCGGATGATGAAACCACTGCAGGAAGTCCGTCCGCCCGAGCCACGCACCGCCGCGCCACATCAGATCGAACAGAAAATCCGCGCCGGCGACGAACCAAGCGCCGGGCAAGGCGTCGGGAGCGGCGCTGAAAGATGCACAGACGGTCGCAAGCAGCACGCACGGCAGGATCAGGAAGCTGACCAGCGGTACCGCGGCGAGGTTTGCGAGCGGCGCCGCCAAGGCACCGTGGTTGAAGAACAGCAGGCTCAGCGGCAGGAGCGCCGGCGGCAACGTCGTCTGCAACTCCAGCCACGCCCGCTTTTTCGGCCACGGGTTCAGGCTGAAATAAAACGCGATGAACCCGACCGCAACGAAAGACAGCCAGAACGTCGCCGTCAAGGTGCTCAGCGGGTCATAGGCGACAACCGCGAGCAGCGCGAGAGGCAAGGCGCCGGTGAGCGAGACACGCCGCTTGAGCAACAAACCCGCGACAACGCACCCCAGCATGATCAACGCACGTTGCGTCGGTATCGTGAAACCCGCGAGCCAAGCGTAGGCGCAGGCCGCCAGCGAAGCCGGAAGCAAGGCGGCGGACGCCGCGGGCCGCAAGGTCAGGCGCAGGAAAAGAAGCGACCACAGCCACCGGGAAATCATGAATACGAACCCGAAAACCAAAGCGACGTGCAGGCCCGAGATTGCGAATAGATGACCAGTGCCGGTCGCAAACAGCAAGCGGCGATGCTCCGGATTCATCATGCCGCGCTCACCGAGCGCGAGCGCGATGATTGCCCCGAGGTTGGACACCGGCTGTGCCTTCAGGCGTTCGTACAGACGGTAACGCCACGTCGCCGGAGACCGGTCGCTCGCGCGTTCGACCAATCGGAAGTTACGGACGTAGCCGCTCGCGCCGACGCGCCTCGAAAACAGATACCGTTCATAGTCGAACCCGCCCGGATTCATGTAGCCGTGTGGGCGCTTGAGACGCAGCGTCGCTTCGAGCACGTCGCCCGGGCGCAGCCTCGGCAGCGACGCGCCGTCCCGTGCGCGGTAAAGCGAAAGCCGCAGCCGGTGCGGCAACGCCTGTCCGCGGGCGTCTTCGACTTCGGCGTCGAAACGCATCGAATATCCCCTGTCCACGGGAATCGAAGCGACCCGGATCATCGCCTCGAGGCTGCGGGTTTCGAGCGAGGCAGGCAAGACCTCCGCCAGCTGCGACCCCGCCGCCAGCAAGGTCCATAAAAAGCCCGCGGCGGCGGCGGAGGCGAAACGAAGCAAGACGCCCCGCAAACACGGCAGGGGAAGCAAGCAAGCGACAACTGCGCTTTCCCAACCGGGCAGGTCGGTGAATTGATGCAAGGCGACGTTGCCAAGCAAGAAGCCTGCGGCGAAAATGAGCATGTGCCGCAGCTTGCGCGTTCCGTCGCCGACGGGACGTCGCACCCGGACAAGCGGCGGGATTTTCAAGGATAAGCGAGAATAGAGGCCCTCTTTCCGGGGAACACGGGACGACCATGGCGAAAAAACTGATTCAACGGTGGCTGCCGAACATGCACGACTACCGCCAGCACCTGCACCTGAACCGGGTGTTCGGCGGCATCATGAAGCGCGACCATCTGTGGCACGTCAACCGCCGCTCGGTGTCGGTCGCGCTCGCCGTCGGACTGTTCTGCGCGTTTATGCCGGTGCCGGTGCAGATGCTGCTCGCGGCAGGCGGCTCGATCGTGCTACGCGCCAATCTACCGATTGCGGTCATCGCCGTGTGGGTTACCAATCCGTTCACGGCACCGCCGATTTTCTTTTTCTGCTACAAGGTCGGCCAGCAGCTGCTCAGCCTGTTGGGCGCGTTTTATCTGAATCCTAACTTCGAATGGATGAACACCGGATTCTCAACCACCTGGCAACCTCTGCTTCTCGGATGCCTGCTCGTCGGCACGGTCGCGGCGGCGGCCGGCTACGCCGCCGTGCACGTCCTGTGGCGCTCCCACATCACGTTCCATTGGCGTCGACGCAAGAAGAAAAAACGCTCGCCCGGTTGAGCGTCCACCGCCCCAAGCCGTTCATCCAAGCCAAACGACCGCACGAAAACACGTCGCACCGCGGGCGCGGACCTCGCCCACCCGCTCAACCCCGAGAAACGACCGCTCGGAAAGCCCGCATCCCATTGACGGCGTTGACAAAAAGTACTTTCGTCCAGTAGGCTTACTCCATCGAAGGAGAACAACGTGAGCACCATCGCACTCTACAACGCGCTCATCAAGGCCGGCGTCCCCCGGGATGACGCTGAAAAAGCGGTCGACGGTTTGATTTCCGCCGATGACGCGGCGACGAAAGCGGATATCGCCGAGCTCAAAACTTTTCTCCTGATGGCGATGGCGGTTTTTACCGGCGTGGCCATCGGCGCCGTCGCCTTGCTGATTAAACTCTGAACGTGAGCACCATCGCACTCTACAACGCGCTCATCAAGACCGGTGTTCCCCGGGACGAGGCTGAAAAGGCGGTCGACGGTTTGATTTCCACCGATGACGCGGCGACGAAAACGGATATCGCCAAACTCGAAAGGGATATCGCCAAACTCGGATTCTCTCTCCTAGTGGCGATGGCGGTTTATACCGGCGTGGCCATCGGCGCCGTCGCCTTGCTGATTAAATCCTGAACGTGGACACCACCGCACTCTACAACGCGCTCATCAAAGCCGGCGTCCCCTAGAATGACTTGGGACGACGCTGGAAAAGCAGTCGACGGTTTGATTTCCGCCGATGACGCGGCGACGAAAATGGATATCGCCGAGCTCAAAACGAATATTGCCGAGCTCAAAACCTCTCTCCTGATTGCGATGGCGGTTTATACCGGCGTGGCCATCGGCGCCGTCGCCTTGCTGGTTAAACTCTGAACGTGAGCGCCATCGCACTCTACAACGCGCTCATCGAGGCCAGCGTCCCCATTAGGACGACCCGGGACGACCCGGGACGACGCTGAAACATCGGTACCTTGCTGAGCAAACTCTGAGCGACAGAACAGCGGCGACAAGCCGCCCGTTCAAAACGTCCCTGAAGCAGCCGCGGCGTCAACCCTCGCGCAAACGCCCGTCTTCAAGACGCAAGACCCGCCCGCATTTGCGCGCAAGCGATTGGTCGTGGGTCACAATCACCAACGTCGCCCCTGCTTGCACCTTGGCCTGCAACATCACGTCGGTTACTTTCTCGGCGCTCGCGCGGTCGAGGTTGCCGGTCGGCTCATCGGCCAAGATGATGCGCGGCGCCGCCGCAAGCGCACGACAAATCGCGACCCGCTGACGTTCACCGCCGGACAGCTCATGCGGCTTGTGCAAGCCGCGTCGGGCAAGCCCGGCCTGCTCGAGCAACCGCTCGACCTTGTCCGCGGCGGCTTTCAAGCTCCGTCCGGCGATCAACAACGGCATCGCAACGTTCTCGGCCACCGTAAATTCCGCCAGCAGATGGTGAAACTGATACACGAACCCGACGTCGCGGTTGCGCCATCGGCAACGCGCTTTCTCGCTCAGTCGATTGATGACCTGACCACGCACCGCGACTTCGCCCCGGTCGGGGGAATCCAGTCCGCCGAGCAAGTGCATCAACGTGCTTTTGCCGCTGCCGGAGGCGCCGACGACGGCGAGATCTTCACCTTCGTGCAGGACCAGGTCGAGGCCGTTCAGAACCTCGACCGCAAGCCGTCCGGCACCGTAAACCTTGCTCAGGTTGCGGCATTCGATCAACGGCGGCGCGCTCATTCGTACCTCAGCACCTCGGCGGGACGCACCGACGCGGCGCGCCAGGCCGGATAAAGCGTTGCGATCACCGTCAGCACGAACGCCAGCGCCATGGTCAACACCACGTCGGACGCGAGCAGCTGCGACGGCACTTCAGAGATCGGATAAACGTCCGGCGACAGGAACTTGTAATCGAAGGCTTTTTCGACCCAAGCCGCAATCCGGCTCAGGTACGAGGAGAGCGCGATACCGCCCGCCGCGCCGAGCACCACGCCGGCGCCGCCGATGATGCACCCTTGAGTGATGAAGATCCCGAGTATCCGGTTCGGAGTCATGCCCAAGGTCTTCAGGATCGCGACGTCTCCCTGCTTCTCGACGACCACCATGATCAGCGCCGAGACGATGTTGAACGCTGCGATGACGATAATCAGCGTCATGATGATCATCAATATGGTCTTCTCCATCTCGATCGCGCGAAAGAACGCCTTGTGTCTCTGGGTCCAGTCGCTGACCCAATAATCGGGGCTGAGCTCGCGCTTCAGCTCGGCCGTTACCTCAGGTGCCTTGAGCAGGTCCTGCAGGCGCAGGTGCACGCCGCTGACGCCTTCACCCAGCTGCATCAGGCGTTGCGCGTCGCTCAACTGCACGAACGCGACGTTGCGGTCGTACTGCGGCATCCCGAATTTGAATATGCCGCTGACCGTAAAGCGCCTCAGTCGAGGGCGGATGCCGATCGGTGTCACCGCCGCCTTGGTGCTGATCAGCGTGACCTTGTCGCCGACGCCGACGCCGAGCGCGCGGGCGAGTGATTCGCCGAGGACGATGCGGAACTCTCCTCCGGTCAGAGTGTCGAGCGAGCCGGCGGTCACGTGGTTTGCGATCTCGGAGGCCTCGGCTTCACGCTCGGGAAGGATTCCGCGCAAGTAGACGCCGCGGGTGCGGTCCCGGTGAACAAGCATCGTCTGCGCTTCGACGAAAGGCGCCAGTGCCAAGACTTCAGGATGCTCGGCGACCAAGCGTTCGAGAGGACGCCAGTCTTCCAGCTTTCCCTCGAAACCGGTAACCGTCGCGTGCGAGGCGAAGGCCAGCATCCTGTCGCGGACTTCGGCTTTGAACCCGTTCATCACCGACAACACCGTAATCACCACCAGAACCCCGACCGCGACGCCGCCCGCCGCAATCAAGGAAATGAAGCCGATGAAGCGGTTGCGTTTCTTGGAGCGCGTGTAACGCAACCCGATGGCGTACTCGATCTTCACTTATTCGACGATCTTCGAAATCTCCACCGAGACGACCTGCCCCGGAGAAACCGGAGAAACAACGCCGATCAAGTCGCCGGGCTGGGTTCGCGCGCCGCCTTGTTTCGAGACCCTGGCGACGATCTCAAGCTGATCGAACGCGCCGAGAGACGTCCCCTCCATCATCGCGTTCTCCTTGCCGAGGCGCACTTGGGCGGGAAGCTGGGAAACCCGCAGGCGCTCCACCGCGAGCGGCATCGGCGGACCGTTGACCGCGCGCGCGTAGACAAACACCGCGTCGCCGGGCGACGCGACGTCGCGCAACGCCGCGCTCAAGGAAACCGAAACCCCGATTGCGTCAGCGTCGGTGTCAACGTCGACGTCGGCGTCGCCGCCCTCTGCTTCCTGCGTCTCGGTTTCCAGGTTCGGATTCCGGGCGTGAGCGATCATCCGCCGCAGCTCTTCGGCGGCCGAGTCGTCCGGCGGCATCAGCTCAAGCAGGCGTTCCCACCGCTCGATCGCGCGCGCGGGAGCGCCGCGTTCAAGGTTCAGCAGGCCGGAGAAGAACAAGGCGCGCTGAGATTGCGGTTCAAGCACAAGCATCTCGTCGAGCGCCGCAAGCGCACGTTCGCCTGGCGTTCCTCGCGCCGCGTTCCCGGAACGCAACAACGCGTCGGCGTATCTGATCCAATCGTCGGCGTCCGTGATCGCGCCCAGCTCGTCGGCCCGACCGTACTCGGCGGCGGCGGCAGCGTAATCCCCGATCAAGTACTTCGAGACGGCAAGCAACCGCCGCGCTTCCGCGTCCCGCGGATGCTCGGCCAAGCGCCGTTCAAGCGCCGCGGTCGTCGCTTCGAAACTCTCGCCCATCTCGGCCGCCTCTTGTCCTGCAAGCAACGCGCGATAACCGTCCGCGGAGTAGAAGTAGACAATCTTCGAAATCTCCACCGAGACGGCCTGCCCCGGAGAAACCGAGGAAACAACGCCGATCAAGTCGCCGGGCTGGGTTCGCGCGCCGCCTTGTTTCGAGACCCTGGCGACGATCTCAAGCTGATCGAACGCGCCGAGAGACGTCCCCTCCATCATCGCGTTCTCCTTGCCGAGGCGCACTTGGGCGGGAAGCTGGGAAACCCGCAGGCGCTCCACCGCGAGCGGCATCGGCGGACCGTTGACCGCGCGCGCGTAGACAAACACCGCGTCGCCGGGCGACGCGACGTCGCGCAACGCCGCGCTCAAGGAAACCGAAACCCCGATTGCGTCAGCGTCGGTGTCAACGTCGACGTCGGCGTCGCCGCCCTCTGCTTCCTGCGTCTCGGTTTCCAGGTTCGGATTCCGGGCGTGAGCGATCATCCGCCGCAGCTCTTCGGCGGCCGAGTCGTCCGGCGGCATCAGCTCAAGCAGGCGTTCCCACCGCTCGATCGCGCGCGCGGGAGCGCCGCGTTCAAGGTTCAGCAGGCCGGAGAAGAACAAGGCGCGCTGAGATTGCGGTTCAAGCACAAGCATCTCGTCGAGCGCCGCAAGCGCACGTTCGCCTGGCGTTCCTCGCGCCGCGTTCCCGGAACGCAACAACGCGTCGGCGTATCTGATCCAATCGTCGGCGTCCGTGATCGCGCCCAGCTCGTCGGCCCGACCGTACTCGGCGGCGGCGGCAGCGTAATCCCCGATCAAGTACTTCGAGACGGCAAGCAACCGCCGCGCTTCCGCGTCCCGCGGATGCTCGGCCAAGCGCCGTTCAAGCGCCGCGGTCGTCGCTTCGAAACTCTCGCCCATCTCTGCTGCCTCTTGTCCGGCGAGCAACGCGCGATAACCGTCCGCGGAGTAGAAGTAAAAGACCGCGGCGCCGAACAGCGACGCCGTGACCACAACGGCCGCGACGACCGGGGTGCGCAAGTCTTCTCGCGCCGGCGCGTCGGCACAGGCGGCATAAGCCGCTTTGGTCTCGCGTTCGGCCTGTTCATATTCGCCTTTCGCAATCAGGCCGGCACGGTGTTCGCGTTCCAGCTCGGCGAGCCGGTCCGCGAGCAGTTCGCGCTCGGATCCCCGTCCGTGCACGACGCGCGACGACGGCTTTGCAAGCAAAGGCTTCAGCAGAAACAACAGCGCCAGCAAAACCAACGCGGCGTTGGCGAACCAAAGAGTCATTCAGGCCTCTTCCCTTGCAGCTTTTCCCGCGTTGCGACAAACCTGAACAACGCGCCGACGAGAACGATCAGCAGGATCAGCGGCGCACCCCACAGCAGGTAGGTCTTGGGTTTCATCGGCGGGCGGTAACGGACGAAGTCCCCGTAGCGCGCGGTCATAAACGAAAGGATCTCGTCGTCGCTGCGGCCCTGTTCGATCATCTCCAGCACCCGCCCGCGCAAGTCGCCCGCAAGCTCGGCGTCGGATTCCGCCAGCGTCTGGTTCTGGCAAACCAAGCAACGCAGCTCCTCGAGCAACGCTCGGTAGCGCGTTTCCTGCTCGTCGGAAAGCGCCGCCGCCGAGGCCGAGAAACCCGCGGCGGCGACGGCGAGCAGGACGGCGAAAAGCTTAGGCATCCTTGTCACGCCCGGCGTCGAGCAACGGCAATATCTCGTCGCTGAAAGTCTCTTCGTCGAGCACGCCGACGTGCTTGTAACGGACGACGCCGCCGCGGTCGACGACGAACGTCTCCGGCGCGCCGTAGACGCCCCAGTCGAGACCGATTTGCGCGTCTTCGTCGTACACCACCAAACGGTACGGGTTGCCGTATTGCTTCAGCCATTCGAGCGCCGCGCCGCGTTCATCGCGGTAGTTCAAGCCGTAAATCGGGACGCCGTGCTCCTGCGCGATCCGCATCAGCAGATCGTGTTCTTCCAGGCACCCGTGACACCAAGTCGCCCACACGTTGAGCAGCATCGGTCGGTCGCCCAAATCCTTCTCGCTGACAAAGACCCCGGGTTGCGACAGGCGCTCTCCGGAGAACGCCGGCATCGGCGCGCCGATCAAGGGCGACGGCACTCGCGACGGGTCGAGCGTGAGGCTGATCGCCAGGAAAACCACGAGCACGCCGAACACCAAAAACGGCAGAACCCCCTTTTTCACGGCGCCACCCCCTCGGCAGACGCGGCGCGCGTGCGGTAGCGGCGGTCGCAGGCGGCGATCAAACCGCCGAGGGCGATCAACAGCGCGCCGAGCCAGATCCACCGCATCAACGGGCGGTAATAGACGCGGACGCCGCGTTTGCCGCCCACCGATTCACCCAACGCGACGTACAGGTCACGCAACGTGGTCGAGTCGATCGCGGCTTCGGTCATCGGCTCGGTTTGCACCGTGTACGTGCGCTTCTGCGGAAACAGGGTCGCGACCGCCTGCCCTTGCCTGCGCACCTCGATGCGCCCCTGTTCGGCGGCGTAATTCGGCCCCGCCACCCGCGAAACCCCCTGGAACGTGAATTCGTAACCGGCGAGTTCGATCGTTTCGCCGTCGCTTAGAAGCACTTCGCGCTCGACGCTGTAGCTTTCGTTGAAAGCGACGCCGATGACGAAAACGCCGAGACCGACGTGCGCGCAAGTCATGCCCCACAAGGCGGCGGGCGGACGCTGCACTCCGACGTGACGCACGAGGCTCCAAACCGCCGCAAAAGCGGCCCAGGCACCGATCGCGATGCCGGCCGAAGTCAAAGGCGCCAACGCCTGCCCGGCGAGCAGCGGTGCGCCGCCGCCGACCGCGAGCGCCGCGGGCAAGACGAAGCGGGCGACTTTCGAGACCCGCGAGACGTCGGCGCGGCGCCACTGCAGAAAAGGCCCGACTCCCGCGAGAAACACCAGAGGCAGGGTCAACGGCACGAACACCGCGGCGAAGTACGGCGGGCCGACCGAAATCTTCTCCAGCCCCAAGGCGTCGAGAAACAAGGGATACAAGGTCGCGATCAGGATCGTCGCGGCGCTGACCAGCAACAGGACGTTGTTGATCAGCAGAAAGTTTTCACGTGACACCAGAGAGAAAGTGCCGCGGCTTTCGATTTGCGCCGCGCGTCGGGCGTACAGCGCGAGCGAGGCGCCGACGACGATGCTGATGAAAGCCAGGATAAAAACGCCGCGCCCGGGATCCGAAGCGAACGCGTGCACCGAGACCAGAACGCCCGAACGGACCAGGAAAGTGCCGAGCAGGCTGAGCGAAAAAGCCAGGATCGCCAGCAAAATCGTCCAACTCTTGAAGCTGTCTCGTTTTTCGCTGACCGCAAGCGAATGAATCAGCGCAGTCCCGACCAGCCACGGCATGAAAGACGCGTTCTCGACCGGGTCCCAGAACCACCACCCGCCCCAGCCGAGCTCGTGGTAGGCCCACCAGCTGCCGAGCGCGATGCCGAGGGTCAGGAACACCCACGCGGCCAAGGCCCAAGGCCGGGACCACCGCGCCCAGCGCACGTCGAGGCGCCCGTCGATCAAGGCCGTCACCGCAAACGCGAACGCGACCGCGAAGCCGACGTAGCCCATGTACAGCATCGGCGGATGGATGATCAGCCCGGGATCCTGCAGCAGCGGATTGAGATCGCGTCCCTCAAGCGCCGGCGGGAAAAGCCTTGCGAACGGGTTCGAGACGCTGACGATGAACAGCAGAAACCCGACGCTGATGAATCCCATCACGGCGAGGACGCCGGCGACGAAACGCTCGGGCAATCCTCGGCTGAAAATCGTCACGGCGACCGTCCAAGCGCATAAAGTCAGGACCCACAGCAGCAAGGAGCCCTCGTGCGCACCCCACACCGCCGACAGCTTGTAGTAAAGCGGCAGCAACGAGTTGGAGTTGTCGGCGACGTAGCGCACGCTGAAGTCGTCAACCACGAACGCGTAGCTCAGGCACAGGTAGGCGACCAGCACCAACCCGGCTTGCACGCGCGCCGCGGGGCGGGCGAAACCGAGCAGCGCGGCGCTGCCGTTGCGCATCCCGACGAACGGCAACGTCGTTTGCACCCCGGCGACCGCCAACGCGACGAGCAGCGCAAAATGGCCGAGTTCGGGGACCACAGTTTTTAAGAGCTAGAAAGCGCTTGCGGGCGCAACGCCGAGCGGCTTGCCGCGGGCCTGCTCGATCGCTTCGGCAACCTCCGGCGGCATGTAGTTCTCGTCGTGCTTGGCGAGTACCCGGTCGGCGACAAACACGCCGTCGGCACCTACCCGCCCGGTCGCGACGATGCCTTGCCCTTCACGGAACAAGTCGGGCAACAAGCCGGTGTAGACCAGGGGCACGGTCTCGACGGTGTCGGTCAGGCTGAAGCGTACGGTCGGGGCTTCGCCTTCGGTGTGGCGTACGCTGCCGGCGACGACGATGCCGCCGACGTTCACCGTGCGCTCGGGCGTCTCTCCGCGCACGATCTGGCTCGGGGTGTAGAAATACAGCAGATTCTGCTCAAGCGAATACAGGACGAGCGCGGTCGCGGCGGCGGCGCCGGTCGCCACGATCGCCACGAAAGCCAGTCGTTGTTTTTGTCTCGGCGACATCGAGTCTCAGCTCCCTTCATCGCCGCCGCCGGTGCCGGACCTGCGACGCTCAAGTAAACGCCGATGATAACGCAACGGCAACCAGACGTTCATTATCAGCACCAGCAAACCGGCGGCGTAAGAGAGCCACACGTACCAACCGTAGCCGCCCATCGCGAGCCAGTCGGTGAACGCGCTCACAGGGTTTTCGCCAGCCAGCGGCTGTCGCGGCTGCGCTCGATGATCGCGTTGCGCACCCGCGCAAGCAACGCGCCGAAATAAAGCCACGTGAACACGCCGGCCATGAACAGCAGCGGCAGCAACATGCTCAGGTGCGCCGCGGGTGCGCTGAAGCGCGTTACGGTCGGCCCCTGGTGCAGGGTGTTCCACCACACCACCGAGTAATGGATGATCGGGACGTTGACCACCCCGATAACGGCCAGAAGACCCGCGGCGCGGGCCGCCTTGCGCGGGTCGGGAATCGCCGAATGCAGCGCGATGACGCCGAAATACAGGAACAGCAGGATCAACTCCGACGTCAGGCGCGCGTCCCACACCCAATAGGCGCCCCACGTCGGTTTTCCCCACAACATGCCGGTAACCAGCGCCAGCGCGGTGAACGAGGCTCCGACCGGCGCGCTTTCCACGCACACGATCTCGGCCAGCTTCACCCGCCACACCAAAGCCGCCGCCCCCGCCGCCGCCATGACCACGTAGGCGAACAAGGAAAGCCAAGCCGCGGGCACGTGAACGTAGATGATGCGGTAAGCCTCGCCTTGCTGGTAGTCGGGCGGCGCCGCGTAAAGTCCCCAATACAAGCCGCAGGCAAGCAGGGCGAAGCCCGTGCCCAGCACCCACGGCAGCAGACGTCCCGCCCAGTGATGGACAAGCTCCAAGGAGGATAAACGCTTAATGAACAGAAACATAGCAAACCTATTTGAAACCGGAACTGCGCTTTCGAAACCCTCTCACTCCAAGGTCACCCGCAAAGCGGCTGCGGCCGCGAGCGGCGCCAGAATCAGCGCCGATATTAGCATGGCACCGAGCATCGCCAGCTGCCCCGACGCAGCCGGGAACGAAGCCGCGGCGGTCGCGTGCGCACCGAACATCAGAGTCGGGATATACAGCGGCATCACCAGCAAGCCGCTCAGCAGGCTGCTGCGGTGCAAGGTCACCACCAACGCCGCACCGGCCGCACCGATCAAATTCACGGTCAGGGTACCGAACGCAAGCGCCGCGACCGTAACCCACGCCGCGGCGGGCGACAGGAAAAGCAACGCCGCGTAAAGCGGTGCCAGCACCAGCAGCGGGACGCTGACGATCAGCCAATGAACCAGCACCTTGACCAGTACCGCGACCGCCGGCGGGCAAGACCCGATCAAGATCTGTTCGAGTGATCCATTATCAAAATCCGGTCGTAACAGCTTCTCAAGGGAGAGAAAATTGGCGAGCAACACCGAGATCCATATTACTGCCGGCGCGGCTTTCTCGAGCACCGCCGCGTCCAGGGCGAGCGGAAACAAGATCATGATGACGGTAAAGAACGCGAACGGCTCAGCCCACGCCGCGCGACGCCGCGACGCCGCAAGCAAATCACGCCGCGCCAGCGCGAAAGCCGCCCTCAGCATGACGCCTCCGCCGCCGCGGCTTCTCCCTGAGGCAACTCGAGCCGGCGTACCGCGCCTTCTCCGCCGAGCGGCTGATGGGTCGCGACGACGGCGACCCCACCGTTGAGTCGGTGTTCGTCGAGCAGGCGTTCGAGCACCCCGACGCCTTCGCGGTCGAGCGTCGCTGCCGGTTCGTCGAGCAACCACAAGCGGGCACCTTCGAGCGGCAGGCGCGCCAACGCGGCGCGTCGGCGCTGGCCTTCAGACAGGGCACCGCACGGAACGTCGGCGAAACCGGCAAGGCCGAGCCGCTCGATTGCCGCAGCGACCCGCCGAGGAGCCGAACCGCCCAAGCCGCCCGGGGCTTTCAAGCCGGCATAAAATTCCAAGTTCTCACGCGCGCTGAGCTCGGCTTTCAGGCCGGTCTTGTGTGCGACGTAGCTCAGCTCGCTCAGATAACGCGCCCGCGTCGCGGCGCAACGCTCGCCCCGCCACAGGACCTCCCCCGCGTGCGCCTCGGACAAGCCCGCCAGCACCCGCAACAAAGAGGTTTTTCCGGTGCCGTTCGCGCCGGTGATCTCAAGCCTCTCGCCCGCGCCGACGGTGAACCCAAGCCCGTCGCAGATCCGTCGCCCGCCGCGGGACAGATCGAGACCGCGGACGGTCAGGACGGCGGACGAAGACCGCCTCTCGGCAAAGGACGCGTGCATCAAAAGGTTATCGCTAAAAGGGTATAGGGAAAGCCTGTCAATATACTTGACTCAGGTCGGGAGTGAAGCAATCATAAAGCCAACGGCGCGGCGACGCAGCCGCCCCGCCGCCGAGAAATGCCACCGACTCAGAGACGTAAGCCAAGCGGGCCACCCCAAAGTCCATGAACTTCGGCATCCTAACGATAGTCGCATTGATTGTCGCGGGCGCCGTCGTTTCGGTCGGGTTTTCGGCGGCGCTCGAGACCACCAACACGACGCAATTCTGCACTTCGTGTCATTCGATGCAGTGGGTCAAGGCGGAATGGATGGAATCGATGCATTACTCCAATCCGTCCGGAGTGCGCGCCGAGTGCCGCGACTGCCACGTGCCTCACCCCATCCTGCCGAAGCTCCACGCCAAGCTGCTTGCGGCAAAGGACGTCTGGCACGAGATCGCGGGCACCATCGACGATAAGGAAAAGTTCGAGGCCCACCGCTGGAGGATGGCGAACCGGGTCTGGGCAAAGATGACCGCGACCGACTCACGTGAGTGCCGCAGCTGCCATACCGCCGAGGCGATGGACCTCCAAGAGCAGTCGCGCGACGCACGCAAAAAGCACCGGCGAGCCGAGAAGGAAGGCCGCACTTGCATCGAGTGCCACCACGGCGTCGCACACAAGGAACCGATCGAGCCGTGATTGCGGCTTCCCGCCCGAAACCTCACGCCTTGCGGGAAATCCCAGGCCCTTTTCCCTCGCCGTGCTTGTTTGACACCGGGTCGCCTTGTGGCAGAATGAGGTTCGACAGACTTCCGTCAGCCGCGGTTTCGCATCCGAGGATGCTTCACCTGAACAGCCGCAGCCTGCTGCACGAGACGTCCGGCGTGGAGACCTCGCGGAAAAGTACAAGGCCTTAACTCAGGAGGACCGATGCTCAGAAAACTCATACCGCCCGCCGCATTGATGGTCGCCGGCGCGGCGTTCGTGAACCTCGCCTCAGCCGCGGACGAGAAGATGGCGACGTCCGATATGCTGGTAAATACCTGCGTCGCGTGCCACGGAACGAGCGGCGTCAGCGCGGGTCCCGCGATCCCCTCGCTTGCCGGCCTCACCCGCAACTACCTGATCGGCGCAATGCTTGCGTATAAGTTTCACGACGACGACGAAGCCTTGGAAAAAGCAATCGACGAACGCGGAGAAGACTTTGAGGACGTCGAGGCCTTCCCTCGCTACAGTACCATCATGTCGCGGCTTGCAAGCGGCTACACCGTCGAGGAAATCGAAGTGTTGGCCGATTATTTCGCGGCGCAAGAACCTCAGCCCGTCAGCCAGGAGGCCGACCCGGCGATGGCCGAAGCAGGCAGGAAGCTGCACAACGCGAAGTGCGATAAATGCCACGAGGACGGCGGATTCTCGCCGAAAGACGACGTCGGCTTGCTCGCCGGACAATGGGTGCCCTACCTGCGCTACACCTTTCAGGACTACGCCGACGGGAAAAGAGCGATGCCCAAGAAAATGAAAACCAAGATGAAAGAGGTGCGCGAAGAGTACGGTGAAAAGGGCTTTGAGCAATTGATTCACTACTACGGCAGCGCCAAGTAAAGGAGGGAACGGAAATGCCCAAACTGAACAGACGCAACTTCATCAAGGCCGCGGGCGCGTCGGCTGCAGCCGGCCTTTCCTTTCCGTACGTCGCGTCCGGCGCGACGAAAAAGGTGGTCGTGGTCGGCGGCGGCGCCGGCGGCGCAATCGTCGCCAAATACGTCAAGATGGGCGACCCGTCAATCGACGTGACGCTGGTCGAGATGAACGAGCACTACTACACCTGCTTCATGAGCAACGAAGTGCTCGGCGGTGAACGCGACGTCGAAACCCTGAAATTCAACTACACGGGCTTGTCCGCGCACGGCGTCAACGTCGTGCACGACAAAGCGGTCGGAGTGGACGTCTCAAAGAAAACGGTCGCCACGGCAAGCGGCGGCAAGCTCCAATACGACCGCCTGGTGCTGTCCCCCGGCATCGATTTCCTCTGGGATGCAATCGAAGGATACGACGAGAAAGCCGCCGAAGCGATGCCGCACGCCTACAAGGCCGGCGCACAGACCACGTTGCTGTTCAACCAGCTCAAGGCCATGGACGACGGCGGACTGGTCATCATCGCCCCCCCCGGCAATCCTTTCCGCTGCCCGCCGGGACCTTATGAAAGAACCTGCCAGATTGCCCACTACCTGAAAAGCCACAAGCCCAAGTCGAAAATCATGGTGATTGACGCAAAGGACAAATTCTCGAAGCAAGGCTTATTCACCCAAGCGTGGAAGGAGCTCTACGACGGCATGATCGAATGGCGCCCGAGGTCCGACACCGGCAGC
Source organism: uncultured Chromatiales bacterium (assembly GCA_964347615.1). Lineage (GTDB taxonomy): Bacteria > Pseudomonadota > Gammaproteobacteria > Poriferisulfidales > Oxydemutatoraceae > CAYFZO01. The sequence goes on along the minus strand of CAYFZO010000008.1, from coordinate 54,748 downwards.
GGCGTGGTCGGCGTCTCGATCAAGGAAAAACTCGTCTCGACCGAGCTCGAAGACCTCAAAGCCGACGTCGTCAACGTTATCCCGCCGCAAAAAGCGGGACACATCGCGCACGCCGCCGGCGTAACCGACGACAGCGGCTGGTGCCCGGTTCACCTCGACACTTTTGAATCCAAGCTGCGGCCCGGCGTGCATATCGTCGGCGACGCAAGCATCGCGAACGCCTTACCGAAGTCGGGTTACGCCGCGAATTCGGCAGCGAAAGTCTGCGCGGCGGCGGTGGTCTCGCTGCTCAAAGGCGAACCCGTCGGGACCCCGTCGTACGTGAATACCTGCTACAGCATTGCGGCCCCCGGATACGGCATTTCCGTCGCGGCGGTGTACCGCCTCGCCGAAGACAAAAGCTCGATCAAGAAAGTAGCGGGCGGTCTGTCGCCAGCCGACGCTTCTCCAGCAATAAAGCAACGCGAAGCCGAATACGCCTACAGCTGGTTCGAAAACATCGTGCACGACATGTTTGCCTGAACCTTGTTTCCGCTCCGCAAGGCGCCGGCGGCGCACCTGGATAAGGCAGCATGACCCAATCTGATATCACCGTTTCTTCCAATCCGGAAGCTCGCCCCGTCGTCGTGTTCGTCCACGTCCCGAAAACCGGCGGCGCCACGGTTTGCCGTTATTTGAAAAGATTCTTCCGAAAAAACCTCCGCATCGACAGCACGGATCAGCTGCAAAAGCTGTTTCTCGACAAACCGGCAGATCAAAGGGATGCATTCGACTTCATCAGCGGACACGTCCCGACGGACGCCATCCGCCGTGCAACGTCGCGCCCGTGCATCTACTTAACTTGCTTCCGCGATCCCTTGCCGAAGGCGATTTCAAATTACGGCCACGTCCTGCGATGGCCAAGGCATCGCTGGCACCGCAGGTTCATCGAAAAGAAAATCACATTGGAGAAATTCCTGATCCAGCACGACGACGTCAAGGATTTCCTGATCGACAACCCTTCGGTGCGTTTGTTCTCCGATCCTCTCCGCACGCACGACCCACAACCGATGACCTCGGATCTGGTGGAACAGGTCAAAACCAGGCTGCGGGAGCAATTCGCCTTCATCGGCTTGACCGAAAGAAACGTCGATTCGGTTTTCCTTCTTTCCCGCAAACTGAAACTCCCTCTCCGCCCCTATCTGACACACAATGTAACCAGGCGTCCTGAAGGCTCCCTATCCAGCCTGAGCCGCGAAGTGATCGCCCGCTTCAAGGAACTCAACTGGGCCGACTATGAGATTTACGGTTACGCTGAACGGACGTTCGAACGGCAATGGGGCGAGCTCGACGTCCGTGAAAAGAAGCGAGCCGGGCGATTCCGGCGCATGCAACGTTTCCTCACCCCGTTCAATCGCAAAGCCCCGGATATAGTAGAAATGTAAGCGATGCGTTCGCTCCGGAAATCAATATCGAGAGGATTTGAGTTTGGCGTCGACCAATTGCGGACGGTCTGAACCTCAACACCGACGTGACCTCCCGCGACGGGTGCCGCCGCTCCCAATGGGGTATCTTAGGCGCCTCACGGCGACGACCGAAGCCGTCGCCGTTTATTGCGTGCTAACTCCATGAAACCGATGAAATCCGGCATCGTCGCTTCCTTCGACCCGAACACACCCCCCGTTGTCGTGTTCGTCCACGTCCCGAAAACCGGCGGCACCACGATTTACCGTTATCTGAAAAGATACTTCCGAAAAAACGCCCGCATCAGCGACCCAGATCAGCTGCAGGAACGATTTCTCGACAAGCCGGCAAATCAAAGGAATGCACTCGACTTCATCAGCGGGCACATTCCGACGGGCGTCATTCACCGTGCAACGTCGCGCCCGTGCATCTACTTCACTTGCTTTCGCGACCCCTTGCCGAAGGCGATTTCAAATTACAGTCACGTCCTGCGATGGTCAGGACATCGCTGGCACCGCAGGTTCATCGAAAAGAAAATCACATTGGAGAAATTCCTGATCCAGCACGACGACGTCAAGGATTTCCTGATCGACAACCCTTCGGTGCGTTTGTTCTCCGATCCTCTCCGCACGCACGACCCACAACCGATGACCTCGGATCTGGTGGAACAGGTCAAAACCAGGCTGCGGGAGCAATTCGCCTTCATCGGCTTGACCGAAAGAAACGTCGATTCGGTTTTCCTTCTTTCCCGCAAACTGAAACTCCCTCTCCGCCCCTATCTGACACACAATGTAACCAGGCGTCCTGAAGGCTCCCTATCCAGCCTGAGCCGCGAAGTGATCGCCCGCTTCAAGGAACTCAACTGGGCCGACTATGAGATTTACGGTTACGCCGAGCGGACGTTCGAACGGCAATGGGGCGAGCTCGACGCCCGTGAAAAGAAGCGAGCCGGACGATTCCGGCGCGTACAACGTTTCCTCACCCCGCTCAGCCACAAAGCTCCGTATATAGTAGAAACGTAAGTGACGCGTTCGCTCCGGAAATCAATATCAAGAGGATTCGAGTTTGACGTCGACCAATTACGGACGGTCTGAACCCCAACACCGACGTGACCTCCCGCGACGGGTGCCGCCGCTCCCGGTGAGGTATCCCCCACTGAGGTATCTTCTGCGCTTCACGACGACGACCGAAGCCGTCGCCGTTTATTGTGTGCTGACTCCGTGAAACCGATGAAATCCGGCATCGTCACTTCTTTCGATTCGAACACACCCCCCGTTGTCGTGTTCGTCCACGTCCCGAAAACCGGCGGCACCACGATTTACCGTTATCTGAAAAGATACTTCCGAAAAAACGCCCGCATCAGCGACCCAGATCAGCTGCAGGAACGATTTCTCGACAAGCCGGCAAATCAAAGGAATGCACTCGACTTCATCAGCGGGCACATTCCGACGGGCGTCATTCACCGTGCAACGTCGCGCCCGTGCATCTACTTCACTTGCTTTCGCGACCCCTTGCCGAAGGCGATTTCAAATTACAGTCACGTCCTGCGATGGTCAGGACATCGCTGGCACCGCAGGTTCATCGAAAAGAAAATCACATTGGAGAAATTCCTGATCCAGCACGACGACGTCAAGGATTTCCTGATCGACAACCCTTCGGTGCGTTTGTTCTCCGATCCTCTCCGCACGCACGACCCACAACCGATGACCTCGGATCTGGTGGAACAGGTCAAAACCAGGCTGCGGGAGCAATTCGCCTTCATCGGCTTGACCGAAAGAAACGTCGATTCGGTTTTCCTTCTTTCCCGCAAACTGAAACTCCCTCTCCGCCCCTATCTGACACACAATGTAACCAGGCGTCCTGAAGGCTCCCTATCCAGCCTGAGCCGCGAAGTGATCGCCCGCTTCAAGGAACTCAACTGGGCCGACTATGAGATTTACGGTTACGCCGAACGGACGTTCGAACGGCAATGGGGCGAGCTCGACGTCCGTGAGAAAAAGCGAGCCGGACGATTCCGGCGCGTGCAACGTTTCCTCACCCCGTTCAGTCACAAAGCTCTGGATAGAAGGTAGAAACGTAAGCGATACGTTCGCTCCGGAAATCAATATCAAGAGGATTTGAGTTTGACGTCGACCAATTACGGACGGTCTGAGCCCCAGCACCGACGTGACCTCCCGCGACGGGTGCCGCCGCCGCCGATGGGGTATCTTAGGCGCCCCACGGCGCCGACCGAAGCCGTCGCCGTTTATTGCGTACTGACTCCATGAAACCGACGAAATCCGGCATCGTCGCTTCTTTCGACCCGAACACACGTCCCGTTGTCGTGTTCGTCCACGTCCCGAAAACCGGCGGCACCACGATTTACTATTATCTGAGAAAACGCTTCCCAAAAAACATCCGCATCAGCAACCCAGATCACCTGCAGGAACGATTTTTCGACAAGCCGGCAAATCAAAGGAATGCACTCGACTTCATCAGCGGGCACATTCCGACGGGCGTCATTCACCGTGCAACGTCGCGCCCGTGCATCTACTTCACTTGCTTTCGCGACCCCTTGCCGAAGGCGATTTCAAATTACAGTCACGTCCTGCGATGGTCAGGACATCGCTGGCACCGCAGGTTCATCGAAAAGAAAATCACATTGGAGAAATTCCTGATCCAGCACGACGACGTCAAGGATTTCCTGATCGACAACCCTTCGGTGCGTTTGTTCTCCGATCCTCTCCGCACGCACGACCCACAACCGATGACCTCGGATCTGGTGGAACAGGTCAAAACCAGGCTGCGGGAGCAATTCGCCTTCATCGGCTTGACCGAAAGAAACGTCGATTCGGTTTTCCTTCTTTCCCGCAAACTGAAACTCCCTCTCCGCCCCTATCTGACACACAATGTAACCAGGCGTCCTGAAGGCTCCCTATCCAGCCTGAGCCGCGAAGTGATCGCCCGCTTCAAGGAACTCAACTGGGCCGACTATGAGATTTACGGTTACGCCGAGCGGACGTTCGAACGGCAATGGGGCGAGCTCGACGCCCGTGAAAAGAAGCGAGCCGGGCGATTCCGGCGCGTGCAACGTCTCCTCACCCCGTTCACTCATAAAACCCCGGAGAGGAAAAAAACCGGAACCGGTTGAAGTTACATCCTCTATTCAAAGCGGCTATGATGGTCCCGCAATCGTGGCCACAAAGCCCGTAAACGGCTTGTCCCTGCCTTCCGGCGCCGGCAAGCACGTCCGCTGGGGACGCCTCTACGCCTGTGCGCAGGCCGAGGCGGTGGTACGCTCGGTCGCGGCCGCAGGCGTCCCGGCGTTGGTCGTCGCACCCGACATGACCGCGGCACACCGGCTCAAAACCGAGCTGCGTTTCTTCTCCCAAGACCCGGACAACGTATTCCTGCTGCCCGACTGGGAAACCCTGCCTTACGACGTGTTCTCCCCCCGCGAGGAAATCACGGCAAAGCGCGTCGACACCCTGCACCGCCTGCCGGAGACGTCCAACGGCACGTGCATCGTCGCCGCGGACACCCTGCTGCAATACGTCGTGCCGGCGGAGTTCATACGCACCGCGGTGTTCTCCCTGAAAACCGGCGACGTGCTGGATTTCGACGATTTCCGCCGCAAGCTCGCGGACAACTGCTACGCGCCGGCGTCACAGGTCACCGCACCCGGCGAGTACGCCGTACGCGGCTCGATCATTGATTTCCATCCCCCGGGAAACAAGTTGCCGGTGCGCGTCGACCTGTTCGACGACCGTATCGAAAGCCTGCGATTGTTCTCCCCGGAAGACCAAACCTCGGTCAAGCGGGTGGATTCGGTACTGGTCCAACCGGCACGCGAGTTCAATTCCGGCGAAAGCTCGCTCAACAAGTTCCGCCGCAATTTCCGCGCCGCGATCGAAGACACCGACACCCGCCTCTACCACGACGTCAGCAACGGCGTCATTCCCGGAGGCATCGAATACTACCTGCCGTTGTTTTTCGACGAGATGTCCACCCTGTTCGACTACTTGCCGGACAACACGGTCGTTTTCCTGCCCGAAGGCACGTTCGAGACAATCAAGGAACATTGGCGGCTCATCACGCAGCGCCACGAGCAGGCGCGGCTTGCCCGCGAACGTCCGCCGTTGCCGCCCGAACGCCTGTTCATGTCCGAACGCACCTTGCGCCGATGCCTCAAGGACTTCGCCAGCGTCGAGATTTGCTCGTTCAAGGACGCGAGAGGCAAGGCGCGCGACGGCGCCACCCGCCTGTTGCCGGCGCTGTCCATCCAGGAACACACCAAGCAACCGCTGGCCGGCCTCAAGCGGTTTCTCGAAAATTTTGACGGTCGCGTCCTGATTGCGGCGAAATCGCTCGGCTACCGTGAGCAGCTGACGCAGACCCTGCACAAGGCCGGGATCCACGTTCACCCCGTCGAAGGCTGGCAGGCGTTCTGCGAAAGCCGGGAATCGCCGTGCATCTGCGTCGGCGACGTCCAAACCGGCGCCGAATTCGAGCACCGGCGACTCGCGCTGGTTTCCGACGGGCAGATTCTCGGGCGGCAAGGCGCCCCGGCGCGCCGCGCCTCGAAACGCACGCCCGACGCGGACGCGATCATCCGCAACCTCGACGACCTCACCGCCGGTTGTCCGATCGTGCACGAAGAACACGGCGTCGGCCGCTACCGCGGTCTGGAATGTCTCGACGTCGGCGGCGAACGGTTCGAATTCCTGGTGATCGAATACGCCGGCGGCGCCAAGCTTTACGTGCCGGTCTCGTCCTTGCACCTGGTTACCCGCTACACCGGCGGCGAAACCGACGTCGCGCCGTTGCACGAATTGGGCGGCGACCATTGGCGCAAGGCGAAGAAGAAAGCGGCGCAAAAGGCGTTCGACGTCGCGGCCGAACTGCTCGACGTGCAAGCCCGGCGCAAGGCGTCAAAAGGCGTCGCCTACGCGATCGACGACGAGGAATACCTTACGTTCTCGAAAGCCTTTCCCTACGAGGAGACCCCGGACCAGCTGAAAGCGATGGAAGACGTCCGCGCCGACATGCACAAAGACGCGCCGATGGATCGAATCGTGTGCGGCGACGTCGGTTTCGGCAAGACCGAGGTCGCGATGCGCGCCGCGTTCATCGCGGTCAACAACGACCGCCAGGTCGCGGTGCTGGTACCGACAACCCTGCTCGCCACCCAGCATTTCGACAGTTTCACCTCGCGCTTCGCCGACTGGCCGGTGAGAATAGAAATGCTGTCGCGCTTCGTCACCCGCACCGGGCAACGCGAAGTCCTCGACGGTCTTGCCGGCGGCGAGATCGACGTCGTCATCGGCACCCATCGATTGCTGACCGGGGACGTGAAATACAAACGGCTGGGGTTGATTGTCATCGACGAGGAACAGCGCTTCGGCGTACGCCACAAGGAACGGCTGAAATCGCTGGCGGCCGGCAGCGACGTGCTGACGTTGACCGCGACGCCGATTCCGCGCACCTTGAACATGTCGCTCAGCGGACTGCGCGATCTGTCGCTGATTACCACCCCGCCGCCGAACCGGCGCGCGATCAAGACTTTCGTCAACCAATGGGACGACGCGCTGGTCTGCGAGATCTGCCGGCGTGAACGTCACCGCGGCGGACAAATCTACCTCGTGCACAACCGCGTCGAAGACCTCGAGGCTCTGACCGAACGCCTGCGCGAGTTGCTGCCGGAAATGGACGTTCGCTTCGCCCACGGGCAAATGCGCGCGCGCAAGCTCGAAGCCGTGATGCTCGACTTCTACCGGCGTCGTTTCGACGTGCTGGTGTGCACGACGATCATCGAAAGCGGCCTGGACGTCCCTTCGGCCAACAGCATCATCATCAACAACGCCGACCGCTTCGGCTTGGCCCAGATGCACCAGATGCGCGGGCGCGTCGGACGTTCGCATTACCAGGCGTACGCCTATCTGGCGTTGAGCGGCCCGCGCGCGCTGCTGCCGGGCGACGCGCGCAAACGCCTGGAGGCGGTCGAGTCCATCGAGGAAATCGGGGCGGGCTTCACGCTCGCGACGCACGACCTTGAGATCCGCGGCGCCGGCGAGCTGCTCGGCGACAACCAAAGCGGGCACATCCAGCAAGTCGGCTTCACGATGTACAACGACTTGCTCAAGCGCGCGATCGAGACGCTGAAGTCCGGCAAGGACGTCGATCTGGACCAGCCCTTGAACGTCGTGACCGAAGTCGACCTGGGGGAACCCGCGTTGATTCCGGAAGACTACCTCCCCGACGTCAACCTGCGGCTGGTTCTGTACCGCAGAATCGCGGCAACCGAGAACCAGAAGGCGCTCGAGGATCTGAAGAGGGAGATGATCGACCGTTTCGGCCTGATGCCCGCCCACGCCCTGAACTTGTTCACCAACGCCGAAATCCGCCTCAGATGTTTCGCGCTCGGCATCCGCAAACTGGAAATCTCGGCGAAAAGTGGTAGCTTGCAGTTCGGTGAACGGTCGCAGACCGATTCGAAGATCGACGTGGAGCACCTCGTCAACCTGGTTCGCAACAGCCCCGAGACCTACCGTTTCAGCGGCGGCAACAGGTTGATATTCGATACCGAATCGGTCGAGCCCGAAGAACGTCGGGAACTCGTGCACCGCCTGCTCGACCGAATAGATTGCCGAAGGAAAGCCGCATGACGACTTGCATGAACCGTTTGGCGTTCGCGCTCCTGCCGGCAACGTTGTTCGCGGCGGCGGCGACGGCGCAGGAACCGATCCCGACCCGCGCCCAAGTGGACGTGCTGATATTCCGCCACGTCGCGGCTTCGCCGGAACAGGCCGACAATATCGCCCGCGCCTCGCCGCGGCACGGCGACGACGTCTACACCGGGGTCAATCCGTTCTCGACCGAGACCGGCGTCACGGAGAACAACGTCTCCCGCTTGAGCGAAAGCGCAAGCCGGCTGAACGAGGAAGCGCAAAGAATCGCACGCGCGGAGGACTTTGAACTGCTGCAGCAGATCTCATGGAACCAGCCTGTGCACGACCCGCAAAACGCGTTCCACGTCTCGCTGCTGCCCGCCCGCCGCGGCGGCTTGCTCAAAGGGACGGCGAAACTGTCGTTCGAACGTTATTTCCAGCTGGAGATCACCCTGCTTTACGAACCCGGTTTCGCCGCCTCGGAACCCGTCGAGCAG
>CAYFZO010000008.1:0-46061 GCA_964347615.1 uncultured Chromatiales bacterium | reverse complement strand
GACTATCCGTTGCTCGGGGTGCTCGCGCAAATCACCGTGCTCGAAACCGAGACCCCCGAAACTTCCAACTGAACGGACGCGCCCTGAAGAAGCAGCCCGGCGTTCACCGGCGCGACGTCCACTCCAGCGCTTTCCTGACGCGCCGCACGCAGGCGTCGCACCCGACCAGTGCGGAGATCACCCTGCTTTACGAACCCGGTTTCGCCGCCTCGGAACCCGTCGAGCAGGATTCGCTCGAAATCGAGACGGTGCTGATAAAGCTCAAGGAAGTCATGACCGACAACAAGCTGTACTACCTCGACTATCCGTTGCTCGGGGTGCTCGCGCAAATCACCGTGCTCGAAACCGAGACCCTCGAAACTTCCAACTGAACCGACGCCCCCCGGAGAAGCAGCCCGGCGTTCACCGGCGCGACATCCACTCCAGCGCTTTCCTGACGCGCCGTACGCAAGCGTCGCGCCCGACCAGTGCAACGGTGGTCGCCAGCGCCGGACTCGCCGCACCGCCGGTGACCGCAAACCGCAACGCCGGACCCAGACCGCCGATCTTGACGCCCGCTTCGGCCAACGTCGCCTCGATCGCGGCGTTGACCGACTCTTCATTCCAAGCATCAAGCGTCTCAAGGCGTTGCACGACCGCTTCAAGCAACGGCTTGGTGGCGGGCTTGAGCCGCTTCACCGCTTCCTGCTCGTCGAAGTCCTCCCCGCCGTCGCCGTAGATGAAAGCCGCACCCGCCGCCATCTCTTTCAAGGTCTTATGGCGCGTGCGCAAGGCGTCGAACGCCTGCGCCGACGATTCGGCGTAGCCGCTGAAACCCGCACGCGACAGCTGGGCTTCGAACCGGGGCAGAAGTTCGGCCGCCGGCAACGTTTGGAGGTAATGCTGGTTCAGCCACTTGAGTTTCGCCGGATCCAACGCCGCCGCCGAGACGTTGACCGCTTCGAGCGAGAATTCGGAGATCATCTCGTCCAAGCTGAAGATTTCCCGGTCGCCCGAAGACCAGCCGAGGCGCGCGAGGTAATTCAACACCGCCTGCGGCAGGTAACCCTCGTCGCGGTAATGCCCCACCGCACAGGCGCCGCTGCGCTTCGACAACCTCGAACCGTCCTTGTCGAGAATCATCGGCAGGTGCGCGTAGCGCGGCGTCGGCGCGCCCAGCGCTTCCAGGACGTGAATCTGGCGCGGGGTGTTGTTGACGTGGTCGTCGCCGCGGATGACGTGCGTGATCTCCATCTCGGCGTCGTCGACCACCACGCTCAGATTGTAGGTCGGCGTCCCGTCCGAACGCAGCAGCACCAGGTCGTCGAGCTGCGAATTGGCGATTTCGACGCGCCCGTGCACCAGATCGTCGAAAGCGACGACACCCTCGACGGGCGCCTTGAAACGCACCACCGGATCAACCCCGGCACGCGGCGTCCTGCGCTCGCGGCAACGCCCGTCGTAACGCGGCTTGAGCCCCTGCTTCTGCTGTTCCTCGCGCAACGCGTCGAGCTCCTCGCGCGTACAGTAGCAACGGTACGCCTTGCCTGCGTCGAGCAGACGCTCGACCGCGACGCGGTAACGATCCTGACGTTCGCTCTGGTAGAACGGCCCGAGGTCGTGCTTCAACCCGAGCCACGCAAGCTCTTCGATGATCGCTTCGCCCGCGACGCGCGACGAACGCTCGCGGTCGGTGTCCTCGATGCGCAACACGAACTCGCCGTGGTGCTTGCGCGCGTAAAGCCACGCGAACAAGGCTGTGCGCGCGCCGCCGACGTGCAAGTATCCGGTCGGGCTTGGGGCGAAACGAGTGCGAATCGTCATCTTGAGTCGGCCGAAATCAGGAACGCTCGAGGGCCGCGGTCAGGCAATCAGGCGGCTCAATACCTGTACGCCGCCGAGCGCGTAGCCTCCTGCGAGCAAATCGTCGAGCATGATACCGAAGCCGCCTTGCGCGCGCCGGTCGGCGAGACCGACCGGCCACGGCTTGAGAACGTCGAACAGCCGGAACAAGGCAAACGCGACAAGCGGCCACACCCACCCCGCCGGCGACAGGAACAGCGCCAGCAGCACCCCCGCAATCTCGTCGATCACGATGCACGACGGGTCCTTGATCGCCATCAGGCGCGCCGAACGGTGCGCGGCCAACGCACCAACGACAAACACCCCGGCGAGCAAGCCGAGATACACGGGCCATGGCAGGTCGCGCAGCGCAAGGAACAGCAACAGGCCGAGCAACGAGCCCGCGGTGCCCGGCAACACCGGCACCAAGCCCGCACCGAACCCCAGCGCGACGAAATGCGCCGGATCCGAAATCAACAACCTGAACGAGGGTTTCATCCTGTATCCGTCTTGAAATTAGGTGATTATAGAGTGATTTATTGAATTATAGCAGAATATAACAGAAATTAACGACTTTTAGGCGCAAATAGCCGTTATTGCCCTTCTTCGCGCTGAAAATGGTCGAATCCCAGCCGCGACGGCAACGGCCACTCGGCGCCCTCGAAAGTGCACCGCAGGTGCTGCGCACCCGGCGCGGTGATTTCGCCGATGCGGGTGCACGAGACCAAACCCCGTTCACCGAGCGCCTGCTCCAACGTCGGCTCATGCTCGTCGTCCATCGTGAACAACAGCTCGTAGTCGTCTCCGCCGGTCAATGGCTGGATCCAATCCTCCGGTCGGCGACAGAACTTCGCGCACGCGTCGCCGAGCGGGACCCGGTCGACCTCGAGCCGCACCGTCGCGTCGCTCGCTTGCGCAAGGCGAGACAAATCACGCAGCAAGCCGTCGGACACGTCGATCGCCGCCGAAGCGAAACGGGCGACGGCCAACCCTTCACCCACCCGCGGTTGCGGGCGATGCAGGCGCGCCTTGCAAGCTTCGGCTTGCGCCGCGTCCAGCGCCGCCAATTCCTTTCCCGCGCGCCAGGCGAGACCGGCGTCGCCGACCGTGCCGGTTAGATACACCCCGTCGCCGGCGCGTGCGCCCGAGCGCAACAAGACCCGTGAAGCGTCCACGCCGCCACTGAGCTGCACCGACACCGTACGCGGGCCTTGCACCAGATCGCCGCCGACAAGTGCGACGCCCCATCGGTTCGCCAACGCGAAAAAGCCGTGGGCGAACGCCGCGATCCAGCGCTCGACCGCGGCGTCGGAAGGCACGCTCAGGCACAACGTCGCCCACCGCGGCGAAGCCCCCATTGCGGCGACGTCGCTGAGCGCGACCGCAAGCGCCTTGTGCCCGACGTCGGCAGGCGCGGCGTCGGCGGTGAAATGCCGCCCTTCAACCACAGTGTCGGCGGTAAGTACCAGACGCGCGGTGCCGGCGTCGCAAGCGATTACCGCGGCGTCGTCACCGATGCCGACTACGACGCCGGCGTCGGACGAGGCCGCACCCGCCTCGGCGGCGGGACGCATGAAATAACGTTCGATCAATTCTTGCTCGTTCATCGCGCGACGCTTTCTTCAACGCCTCTCTTCGGGCGGACGCAAACCCGCTTACAACTTGTCGAGCACCCCGTTGATGAAGCGGTAGCCTTCGGCGGCGCCGAACTTCTTCGCGAGGTGCACCGCCTCGGTGATTGCGACCGCCTTGTCCACGTCGGGCACGAACAGGATTTCGTAAGCGGCGTTCAGCAGGATCGAGCGCTCGACCGGGTCCACCTGATCGAGGTCGTAGCCTGCGATCTCTTTCAGCTTGCTCTTGATTTCCTCCGAGTGTTCGGCGCCGCCACGCAGCAGCTGGGTGAAATAGTCGGCGTCGGCCTTGCCGAACGACTCCTCGCAACGGAACTGCTCGACGACCTCGTCGAGGGCCAGATCCGTTACCTGTTTCTGGTAGAGCGCCTGCATCGCAAGCCGCCGCGCCCGTTGCCGCGAACGCAGGTGCTGGTGTTTATCCGTGGGTTTATCCATGAGGCTTATTCATGGCGAGACCAGCGACGGTAAGCGCGTATTTTTCTCAGCGCCTTGGCCGTCTCGAGCACCGCGAGCGCCGCTTCCTCACCGCGGTTCGAGACCTCACCCGAACGCGCACGCGCCTGCTCGATATCGTCCACCGCGAGCACGCCGAAACCGATCGGCATATCGAGCGCAAGCATCGCGTTCATCACGCCGCGGCTGCATTGATTGACGACCTGGTCGAAATGCGCGGTCTCGCCGCGAATCACGCAACCGAGCGCAATCTGCGCGTCGCAGGTTATCGAGTTGCTGGAAACGTTGAACGGTACGCGCCTGAGCACCACCGGTATCTCGAACGCCCCCGGCACGCGCACGATATGGACGTCCTTGTCGCGCACGCCGTTGTCGCGCAGTGCTTTCAACGCGCCTTCGAGCAGGCGGTCGACGATCTCGCGGTTGTACTTCGAAGCGACGATGCGTACCCGCAGGAGTTTCCCGTCGAGGTCGCCTTCGATGACCTCGACCGCCTCGACCGCGTGATGCGGCTTTTCACTCATTGACGTATTCCTCCACCGACAAGCCGAACCCGCCGAGGCCGTGAAAGCGCTGCGGCGAACTCATCAGGCGCATGCGCCCGACGCCGAGGTGGTTGAGTATCTGCCCGCCGACGCCGAGCGTCCAGCGGTCCGCGGTCCCGCGAGGTCGGTCGTCCCGTTGCCCCAGCATCTCCCCGAGCTGTTTCTGCAGACCCGCGTATTTCTCGGGCAACCGCAGCACCACCGCGACCCCCCTGCCTTCGGCGACGATTCTCCGCAGCGCGTCGGCCAGAGGCCAGGAACGGCTGGAAGCGCCGAGGGTGTCGCTCAAGGTGTTCTCGACGTGCACGCGCACCAGCGACGGCTCGTCGCGGCGAATCTCACCGCAGCTCAGCGCGAGGTGCGTGGTGCGGTTCACGGTGTCCTCGTAGACGTGCATCATGAATTCGCCGTAGGCGGTCTTCATGCGTTCCCGCTTGACGAAAACGACCGTGCGTTCGCGTTCGAGACGGTAAGCGATCAGGTTCTCGATCGTGCCGATTTTCAGGTCGTGTTCGGCGGCGAAGACCTCGACGTCGTCGCGCCGTGCCATGCTGCCGTCGTCGTTCAGTATCTCGACGATGACCGCGGCGGGCTCAAGCCCCGCGAGCGCGGTCAGGTCGCACCCGGCTTCGGTATGCCCGGCGCGGGTCAGCACCCCGCCGGGCTGGGCCATCAGGGGGAATATGTGCCCGGGGCGGGTGATGTCGGAAGGGATCGCCGCCGCCGCGACCGCGACGCGTATCGTATGTGCGCGGTCCTGCGCCGAGATGCCGGTGGTCACGCCTTCGCGCGCGTCTATCGAAATCGTGAAGTTCGTCGCGAGGCGGTTGTCGGTGTCGCTGACCATCAGCGGCAGATCCAGCTGGACGCAACGTTCGCGGGTCAACGTCAGGCAAATCAAGCCGCGCCCGTACTTGCTCATGAAGTTCATCGCTTCGGGCGTGATCTTCTCGGCGGCGACGATCAAGTCGCCTTCGTTCTCCCGGCCTTCGTCGTCGACGATGATGACGGTGCGCCCGGCGCGGACGTCGGCGACAATCTCTTCGACGCTTGAGATCGGCATCGCAAACCTCAGCCGCGGCGGGCGAGGCAGCGCTCGATGTAGCGCGCGAGCAAGTCCACCTCCAGGTTGACCCCGTCTCCGGGGCGTCTCGACGAAAACGTCGTGTTTTCAAGCGTATGGGGGATGATATTGACGTTGAATTTCACCGAGGACGCGTCGTTGACGGTCAGGCTCACGCCGTCGAGGCAAACCGCGCCCTTGGGTGCAATCAACCCGGCGAGCGCCGCCGGCGCCTCGATCTCGAAACGCTCGCTGCGGGCTTCGCTCACCCGCGCAACGACCCGTGCGACCGCGTCGACGTGACCGCTGACGAGATGGCCGTCGACCGAGTCGCCGAACCGCAGCGCGCGTTCCAGATTGACCGCCTCGCCTTCGCGCCAGCCGCCGAGCGTGGTGCACGCCAGAGTCTCGGAAGACACGTCCGCCGTGAACGATTTTTCCTCCAGGCGTGTTGCGGTCAGGCACACGCCGGCGACCAGTACGCTCGCGCCGGGTTCAAGGGTCTTGATGAACTCCTCGCCGGCCTCGACGGACAGGCTCGCGTCGCCGCCGCTGCGCTCAAGCTGCACGACGCGGCCAAGCGTCTCGACGATGCCCGTGAACACCGGCTCTTCAGAGGTCGAGCTCGACCGAATAAGAGGTGATCGGCGGTGCGCTGGCGTTGTTGAACTCCACGCCCGCCTCGACGCCTCCACGGGCGATCTGCTCGGCGTCCAAGTCGCTACGGGCGTAGAGCGCGAACATCGCGCCCAGGGCAAAATCACCGCCCGACCCGATTGCCCAGAACCTGGAGTACTCGAACACCTCGCGCAGCGAGAACACCCCGAAGATACCCCTGCGGTTGACGATCAGCGCGTCTATGCGGCTCGACTCGTACGGGTCATCGCTTTCCTCCTTGGGGTTGAGGAAGTAATCGTCCTTGAGCAGCGGATGCATCCTGCGCAACGACTCGAAGATGCTTTCGCGCGAGCTGAAATCGTAGTCGCACCTGCTCAGGAGGCTTCGCATGACCAATTCGTGCGCGGCGCTGCCGACGATACCGATATAGTTGTCCCCGTCGAAGAATATCTTGTCGCCGTTCTCCTCGTAGCGCGAATGCTGGCGCAGTTCGCCGAAACTCGTCAGCGTGTCGGCCGCGATGCTCGCAACCTCGTCTTTCTTGGCTATCACTATGGTTGACATTTCAGGTTTCCTCCTTGCGCATCAGTATCCTCAGGTCGTCTCCGACCTTGCGCACGTCGCACCATCTCAGCGCCTCGCGCTGCTCGACCGAGACGACGCCTCCCAGTGCGGCGGGCGGCAAGCCGGCGCCGCCGAGCAGGCACGGTGCAACGTACAGCAAAATCTCATCATACAACCCCCGTTCGATCAGCGCACCGCACAGACCCGGGCCAGCTTCGACCTGCACTTCGTTGACCCCGCGCTCGGCAAGGTGTTCAAGCAACGGCGCCGGCGCCAGGTGTTCCCCCTCACGCGCAAAACGGCGCACTTCGACCCCCGCGTCCTCAAACCCCGGCTTGAGGGGCACGTCTTCGCGGCACGCAAGCAGCACCTGCCCGGGCAAGCGATAAACCTGCGCCGAAGGCGAGGTACGTAAAGCGCCGTCGACCACCACGCGCAAGGGACGACGCACTTCGCCTTCGTGCCCCAATTCCTCGCTGCTCAAACGAAGGTTCAAGCGCGGGTCGTCGGCAAGCACCGTGCCGGCGCCGGTCATCAACGCGCCGCAACGCGCCCGTTGAAACTGCACGTCCCGGCGCGAGGCGTCGCAGGTAATCCATTCCCCTTTTCTCCCGGCCGCCGTAACCCGACCGTCGAGACTCATGCCCCATTTGATCCGCACCCACGGACGCTTGAGCCGTACGCGCGTGAAGAAGCCGAAGTTCAGCTCACGTGCCTGAGCCTCACAGACGCCGACCTCGGTCTCGACGCCGGCAGCCTCAAGCGCTTCGACGCCGCCGCCCGAAACTTCCGGGTTCGGATCGCGCGCCGCCGCGACGACGCGCGCAACGCCCGCGGCAATCAACGCGTTGCCGCAAGGCGGCGTGCGTCCGTGGTGCGTGCACGGCTCGAGCGTGACATAGACGGTCGCCCCACGCGCGGCGGAACCCGCCTGCTCGAGCGCCGCGGCTTCGGCGTGCGCTTCACCGGCCCTCGCGTGCCACCCTTCGCCGACGACCCGCCCACCGTTGACGATGACACAACCGACGCAAGGGTTCGGCGCCGCGGTATAGAGACCACGGCGGGCAAGTTGCAACGCCCTTGCCATGTAGTGCGCGTCTTCGCGTGAATCGGTCGCCATTGCCGCCATCCGTAATGCCCGCTGAGATTGAACGGCGGGATTTTAGCCCGCCCCGCCGCAAGAAGACGGCTGCCGGTTGACGCTTGCAACGCGGACGCACCTGGCGGCGCGCTTCTCACGCGGCTCTTCGCGTCAGGTCTTGGCGCCGCGCGGTTTCGACTTGCTTGACCTAGTCCGCTTCGACTTCCGTTTGCCCGATCTGCCTTTGCTCAAAACCGGCCGGTTCGACTCGGGCTGCGGTTCGGCAAAAGGAAACCTGCCTTGCGCGTCGGGCGCTTTCGGGTGCGCGCCTTTCTCCGCGTGCTCGATCGTCCGTCTGAACAAGCCGACCTCCCTGAAATTGCGGTACACCGAGGCGAAGCGGATGTAGGCGACGCGGTCGAGCCTGATGAGCAGACGCATCACCATCTCGCCGATGTAATTGGTTTCGAACTCCGCCCTGCCGGTCTTCACCAGGCGCCGACCCACGTCTTGGACCAGATAGTCGACCCTCTCGGTGCTGATCGGGCGTTTGGCGATCGCCAGCTGCACGCCTTTCCTGAGTTTCTCGCTGCTGAAAGCTTCGCGGCGCCCGTCGCGCTTGATCACCCGCACCCGCTGGATCGGACTGACCTCGAGTTGCTCGAGCGTCATGAACGCTTTGCCGCACGACTTGCATTTCCTCTTGCGTCGCTTCTGCTTGCTCTCACTCTTGTAGCGCGAATCTACAACCGAGCTCCCGAGCGAACCGCAACTTGGGCATTCCATCGAACTGTCCTCTGGAACGTCTCCCGATTATCGGTAGACCGGAAACTTCCGGCACAGCGCCTTCGCTTTTTCCGCAACCTCGGCGATCTTGGCTTCGTCGCCGATGTCGTCGAGAACGTCGCAGATCATATTGGTCAGATACTCAGTCTCCTCGCCGCGAAAACCGCGCGTGGTGATCGCCGGCGTGCCGAAACGAAGGCCGCCGGTCACGAACGGCGAGTTCGGGTCGTTGGGCACGCTGTTCTTGTTCACCGTGATGTGCGCCCTGCCGAGCGCGGCGTCGGCATCCTTGCCGGTGATCTTCTTGGCGACCAGGCTGACCAGCATCAAGTGGTTCTCGGTGCCGCCGGAAACGACCTCGTAGCCCCGTTCGATCAAGGTCTTCGCCATCGTCTTGGCGTTGCTCTTGACCGCGCGGATGTACTCCTTGAACTCGGGTTGCAACGCTTCGAGAAACGCCACCGCCTTGGCCGCGATCACGTGCATCAACGGCCCGCCCTGCGTACCGGGAAATACCATGGAATTCAACTTCTTGGCGATTTCTTCGTTGTCCCTGGCGAGGATGAAACCGCCGCGCGGGCCGCGCAGGCTCTTGTGCGTCGTCGAGGTCACCACGTCGGAATAAGGCACCGGGTTCGGGTACTCGTCCACCGCGACCAACCCCGACACGTGCGCCATGTCCACCACCAGGTAGGCACCGACCTTGTCGGCGATCTCGCGCATGCGCTTCCAATCGACGATCTGCGAGTACGCCGAGAAACCGCCGATCAGCATCTTCGGCTTGCACTTGATCGCCTCCGCCTCCATCGCGTCGTAGTCGATCAAGCCGTTGTCGTCTATGCCGTACTGCACCGCCTTGAAAACCTGCCCGGAGAAGTTGACCGTCGAGCCGTGGGTCAGATGCCCGCCGTCGGAGAGCTTCATGCCCATGATCGTGTCGCCGGGCGAGCACAGCGCCAGGTACACCGCGGCGTTGGCCTGCGAGCCCGAATGCGGCTGCACGTTCGCGTAATCGGCGCCGTACAGCCGCTTGAGGCGGTCTATCGCCAGCTGCTCAGCAATATCCACGTTCTCGCAGCCGCCGTAATAGCGTTTCGCCGGGTAGCCTTCGGCGTATTTGTTGGTCAGCACCGACCCCTGCGCCTCAAGCACCCTGGGGCTTGCGTAGTTCTCGGAAGCAATCAACTCGACGTGTTCTTCCTGACGCGCTTTCTCGGCGTCGATCGCCGCCGCCAGTTCCGCGTCAAAACCGGCTATCTTCATGCTGGAGGAAAACATTGATAGTCCTTGATATTCCCTGATATTTCTCGCGCAATCATTCATTGGATTGGGACGAGACTAGATATTGTAGCACCTGGTCGCGGGAACGACCGCAGCTGTATGAGTTCAGAACATATAAGGCAAAAGGCCTCCCTTTCAAACAGCCATTCCGAGGCGCTCAAGATACTCCATCGGGGAACTTAAAAACCAGTGCTCGGTGCGGGCGGAAGTGATTGTATCAGTGCTGGTATTCGGCCAGCCCTTGATTGATCGACGCCAAATCGCCCCCTCCATGGTATTGAGAGTAAAACTCCTCGCGTACGGCTCGGTTGTCCCGCTCGACGCAGCCCCTAGATTGAGGACGGCGTGATTGAAGGCGGGGCGGCGAGGCATCCGAACAACGCAAGCGAGGCGGCTTGGTCGATGTCGAGCACACTTTCGGTTTGCAGGTTCAACTTACGCGCAAGACAAGCGTTGTTGCCGAATTCGGGGTACGCGTCGAACGGCAGATAATACGCAAGCAAGCAGGTGCCGGTCTCGGCCTCGCAAAAACAACCGACGACTTGGATCTTTCTCTCCTGCTCAACCGCCGGCAGAGGGAAAGTTCCAGATAATTCTCGTGGCGAGTACGCGACTCATCGCAGGCTTTTCGTCTGCATGATTCAGGTGCTTTTTGTTGGTTTTCTTGGTGGCCTGAATCAGGCTCGCTCCGGCGCTTGACGGCTCGGAGCGGGTTTTTGTTTTTATCTCACATCGCCCTGAACTTGTGCGAATCAATAATCAGGATGGGCAGAAACAGAGCTCCACAGCCTGCAGCAGTTGAGGTTGGTGCTTCTTTCAGGCATCAGCCCACGAAAAAAATCTCCCGCGCAGTCGAACGGGACAGCGCCGCCTCACGGTGGTGCGCTCGCTCACGCTCGCCGTCAAGGGAACAAGAAACAAGCAACAAGGAGTCATAAGTCCTGCACGAGACGAAACCCGCTGAGGTCGCTGCGGACGGACCGGGAGCTCCCGGCCCGGCTCACCGACCGAAGGGACCAGGCATGGGCATTCCAAGAGCCGCCGCGAAGAACGGCTCTCTCCGTATCGACACAACCCGATACCCAGGCGCGCCTGTCGGACGGGGCACCTGAATAATCATCATGCCAGCAGTCCTCCACCCATTCCCATACGTTCCCTAGCATGTCATATATGCCCCATGCGTTCGGACGAAAACTCCCTGCCTTCATAGGGCCACTATTACGCTGACCATAATTGGCGTAACGGTACAACAAATACTCATCATCGCCAAAATGATACGCCGTAATGCTGCCCGCACGAGCCGCATACTCCCACTCAGCTTCCGTCGGAAGACGGTAATTAAGACCCGTTCGATCGTTCAGCCAATCTATATACTTTTGGGCGTCATACCAAGAAACATTCGTAACGGAAGCTTTGTCCCCGTGGTACTCAGCGCCGCTACGACCCGTCGCGGTTTCAAAAGCCCGATACTGAAAACCCAGCACCTCATACTTCCCAATCGCAAACGGCTCGATTTCAACGCGATGAATAGGTCGTTCATCAGCAGAGCCAAACTCACTCCCCATCAGGAAATTGCCCCCCCTTAATTCGACCATCTCGATCTCGAGCGGGTTCGGGCGGGGCCAAAAATACATAACGCTTCCCGAAACCAATACCACCAAAAACGCTATTGACACCGCCAGCCCCACTAATCGCCGCGACCGCGGCGCGATGGGATCTTCCGACGGCACACTCTTTTTCGGCAGAGATGACCCCACCTCTTCCACGCTTTGCGGCCGGTTTTCCTTATCCACCGACAAGCACTTCTCTATCAACCTCAGAAAATCCGAAGGATAGCCTGAACTCTCTTTTCTCGACACCGCCGGAGGCAATAAATCCCCTGCCTTCTTGATGAATATCGAATCCAAGCGAGACGAACTGTCCGGCAATTCATCCCTGTCCAAAAACATCAATTCATAAAACATCACCCCCAGCGCGTAAATATCCGTCCAAGGACCCAACTCTCCATGTGAACGTTCCTGCTCATACGGGGCATAAGGGCGAGTACTTACCAGCGAATCACTCTCCGTTCTTTTACCCGTCTCGTGACGGACAGCGCCGAAACCCAGCAAAACCGGCTTCTTATCCTGGTGCCTTATATAAACGTTGTCCGGCCTGATATCGAGGTGCAGAAGCTCTGCCTTGTGAACCTCTTTCAATCCCGATAAAAGGTCCTCGAACCAAGACTTTACTACCTCAGGCTTGAACGTATCGTTCCTTTCCTTATAAGCGGCTATCATGTCCCTTAAACACTTCCCTTCTACATACTCCATCACCAAATAACTGGTCCGGTTCTCCTCAAAGTAGTTACGGCAACGCACGACACCGGGGCAGTCGCCCAACCGGGTCAGGCGTTTCGCTTCCGACAAAAAACCACTCAGGGTCTTTTTATACGACTCCACCACTCCGCTTGACGAAGGCCGCACCAACTTGCCTTTGCGGGACACAAGATGGCTCGGAAACAACTCCTTGATGGCGCATACATCGTCTGGATTGTCGCCGTGTCTCGCCCGATAGACAATGCTAAAACTACCGACGCCGATACATTCTTCGATCTTGTAATGTTCGCCCAGCTTCGTGCCGTTCGGCAAAGCGTTTCTGATATTTCCAGCCATCAATTCAGTTCCTGAATGCAGTCAGTAGACATGAGGAAAAACCAACGCGCGACGAGTGCTGGAGCGAAGCAGTTTAATGATGGGTGATGAAAAATCAATGTATTGCATGGGCTCAGGATATATGAGACAAAAGCCTCCCCTTTCAAACAGCCATTCCGAGACGCTCAAGATACTCCATCGGGGAACTCAAAAGCCAGCACCCGGTGGGGGCGGAAGTGATTGTATCAGTGCTGGTATTCGGCTAGCCCTTGATTGACCGACGCCAAATCGACCCCTCCCTAGTATTGAGAATAAAACTCCTCGCGTACGACTCGATTGTCCGGCTCAACTCAGCCCCTAGATTGAGGACGGCGTGATTGAAAGCGGCGCGGCGGCGCATCCGAACAACGCAAGCGAGGCGGCTTGGTCGACGTCGGGCACGCTTTCGGTTTGCAGGTTCAACTTACGCGCAAGACAAGCGTTGTTGCTGACTTCGGGGTGCACATCGAACGGCAGATGATACGCAAGCAAGCAGGTGCCGGTCTCCGCTTCGCAAAAACAACCGACGACTTGGATCTTTCTCTCCTGCTCAACCGCCGGCAGAGGGAAAGTTCCAGATAATTCTCGTGGCGAGTACGCGACTCATCGCAGGCTTTTCGTCTGCATGATTCAGGTGCTTTTTGTTGGTTTTCTTGGTGGCCTGAATCAGGCTCGCTCCGGCGCTTGACGGCTCGGAGCGGGTTTTTGTTTTTATCTCACATTGCCCTGAACTCGTGCGAATCAATAATCAGGATGGGCAGAAACAGAGCTCCACAGCCTGCGGCGGTTGAGGTTAGGTGCTTCTTTCAAGCATCAGCCCACGAAAAAATCTCCCGCGCAGTCGCGCGGGACAGCGCCGCCTCACGGCGGCACGCTCGCTCACGCTCGCTGTCAAAGGAACAAGAAACAAAGGGTCATAAGTCCTGCGCGAGACGAAACCCGATGAGGTTACCGCGGTTAGTCCGGGGGGTCTGACCCCGATTCGCCGACCGAAGGAGCCAAGCATCGGCGTCCCAGGAGCCGCCGCGAACAACGGCCTCATTCACCAAGTCACAACCCTCTACCCAAGCGGGTCGCCCGTCGGACGGGGCGCCTGAATAATCTTCGTGCCAGCAGTCCTCCACCCATTCCCATACGTTCCCTAACATATCATATATGCCCCATGCGTTCGAACGAAAACTTCCCGCCTCCATAGGGCCACGATTATGCCTACCATAATTGGCGTAAATCGACAAATCCTTCTCATCATCGCCAAAATGATACGTCGTCGTGCTGCCCGCACGAATCGCATACTCCCACTCAGCCTCCGTCGGAAGACGGTAATTAAGACCCGTTTGCTTGTTTTGCTTGTTCAGCCAATCTATATATGCTTGAGCGTCATCCCAAGAAACATTCGTAACGGGGGCTTTGTCCCCCCAGTACTTAGCGGCATTACGATCCGTTGCCTTTTCAAAAGCCCGATACTGAAAACCCAGCACCTCATACTTCCCAATCGCAAACGGCTTGATTTCAACACGGTGAACAGGTTGTTCATAAAGCTCGCCAGACTCACTCCCCATCAGGAAACTGCCCTCGCTTAATTTCACCATCTCGATCTCGTGCGCAGCCGCGTCCGGGGGCTCCCTCGGCTCCAGCTCTGAGGGAGCCGGCTTCGAGTCCGGCGGGGCCGGAAGAAGCCAAAAATACATAACGCTTCCCGAAACCAACACCACCAAAAACGCTATTAACACCGCCAGCTCCGTTAATCTCCGCGGCCGCGGCGCGATGGACTCTTTCAACGGCGCACTCTTTTTCGGCAGAGATGACTCCACCTTTTCCACGCTTTGCGGCCGGTTTTCCTTATCCACCGACAAGCACATGTCTATCAACTCCAGAAAATCCGCAGTATAGACTGAACCCTCTTCTCTCGACACCGCCGGAAGCAATAAATCCTCTGCCTTGCGAGACGAACTAGACGGCAATTTATCTCTGTCCAAAAACATCAACTCATAAAACGTCATCCCCAGGGCGTAAATGTCCGTCCAAGGACCCAACTCTCCATGTGAATGTTCCTGCTCATACGGGGCGTAAGGGCGAGTACCTACCAGCGAATCACTCTCCGTTCTTTTACCCGTCTCGTGACGGACAGCGCCGAAACCCAGCAAAACCGGCTTCTTATCCTGGTGCCTTATATAAACGTTGTCCGGCCTGATATCGAGGTGCAGAAGCTCTGCCTTGTGAACCTCTTTCAATCCCGATAAAAGGTCCTCGAACCAAGACTTTACTACCTCAGGCTTGAACGTATCGTTCCTTTCCTTATAAGCGGCTATCATGTCCCTTAAACACTTCCCTTCTACATACTCCATCACCAAATAACTGGTCCGGTTCTCCTCAAAGTAGTTACGGCAACGCACGACACCGGGGCAGTCGCCCAACCGGGTCAGGCGTTTCGCTTCCGACAAAAAACCACTCAGGGTCTTTTTATACGACTCCACCACTCCGCTTGACGAAGGCCGCACCAACTTGCCTTTGCGGGACACAAGATGGCTCGGAAACAACTCCTTGATGGCGCATACATCGTCTGGATTGTCGCCGTGTCTCGCCCGATAGACAATGCTAAAACTACCGACGCCGATACATTCTTCGATCTTGTAATGTTCGCCCAGCTTCGTGCCGTTCGGCAAAGCGTTTCTGATATTTCCAGCCATCAATTCAGTTCCTGAATGCAGTCAGTAGACATGAGGAAAAACCAACGCGCGACGAGTGCTGGAGCGAAGCAGTTTAATGATGGGTGATGAAAAATCAATGTATTGCATGGGCTCAGGATATATGAGACAAAAAGCCTCCCCTTTCAAACAGCCATTCCAACGCGCTCAAGATACTCCACTAGAGCGCTCAAAGCCAGCGCTGTATGGGTTCAGGGCATATGAGACAAAAGATCCCCTTTCAAACAGCCATTCCGAGGTACTCAAGATACTCCATTGGAGTGCTCAAAGCCAGCCCTAGTGCGGACGAAAGTGATTATATCGGTGCTGGTATTCGGCCAGCCCTTGATTGACCGACGCTAAATCGACCTCTCTCTGGTATTGAGAGTAAAACTCCTCGCGCACGGTTCGGTTGACCCGTTCGACGCAGCCGTTGTATTGAGGGCGGCGCAGCGGCAGAACATAAAATTCAATCCCCCAAATCCTGATAGTGCCGTCCTGACACGTTTCTTCAAACCCGGCCATGAATTCGCTGCCGCCGTCAACCTGAATCCCGCGTACTGGAAAAGGCAGCTGCTCGACGATCTCCCGCAAGAAACATCCGGCGTTGCCTGCGGTGGTCCGGCTGTATGCCCGCTGCACCAGACATTTCAACACTGGGCATATCGCCTTGAAGTCTTTGATGACGTCGCCGGGAAGCAGGGAGACCGAGAGATGATCAATCTGAACCAACTCGCCGGGCTTTTTCGCGCGCTGCCCATAACGCCAACGTTTGGCATGGCCGCTGAATTGGCGGCGGCGCTTGGGTTTGACCTGTCCTTGTGCGTAGAACGCGCAAGGCTTGATACGCCCGAGACGTCTGCCTTTGGCCAGGATCCGCCCCACGGTCGAAGCACTGAGGGTAAACCCATGATCCCGAACCAGAATGCGCCAAAGCCTTAACTTGCCGTAGGTTGGGTGAGCCCGGCGCAGTTGCCAGACCAATCGCTCGTCTTGAGCACGCCAGCGAGCGGTCTGGCAACGCCTGGGCTGACGGCTTCGGGGCGTCAACCCGCGGGCGCCGCCGTGGCGGTAGCGTTGCTGCCAGCGGTAATAGGTCGCCCGGCTGATACCGCGTTCGGCGCAGGCGGCGCTGAGGTCGCACCCCGCCTCTCGCAAGCGGTTGATGGCATGGATGGTTTCCTCCCGCCCAGCCGCCACCGGGGGAAGGTTCCAGATAATTCTCGTGGTGGGGTATGCTATCCACCGCAGGCTTTTTGTCTGCATGATTAGGCTCCTGAAGTTGAGTTTTTTTAGGCTACCTGAATCAGGCCCGCTCCGGCGTTTCACCGCCCGGAGCGAGTTTTACCTTTGCCTCATATCTCTCTGAACTCATACACAGCCGAAACCCGTCGACCCCGCGCACCCGACCCCGCGTAATCGGGACCGCCGACGCGCTTCCGCGTCGCTCCCCGCGCTGCTTGAGTGAATGCCGCGAAGCCCTAGAAAACCTTGAGAAACCGACCCCCCGACGGAAACGTCCGCCGCCCGCCCGCAGACGCCGGACGCCACCCGTCGGCGCAAGCCTCTCTCCCTCATGCAGCACAGACGATTTACAATGGCTTCCCGGATACCCTTGCCGCCACCCGACCCCGCTCAACCACTCGTCCATCCCCGGCAAACCCCTGAGTCACATCCTTGAGCAGAGAAAAGAGACAAACCGGACGCTATTACACCGAAGGAGACCCTTTCGCGCTGAAGCCGTTCCAGGCGTGGGCGAAGAACGTCGGCTTGAGAGACAAGACCGTCCTCGAACCCTTTGCCGGCGCGAACAACATCATCAGACTGCTCCAAAAGAACGGGTTTGCCGACGACTTCCGGTCTTTCGACGTAAAGCCCACGGACAAAGGAATAAAAAGAAAGAACACGATGAAAGCGTTTCCCCCCGGTTTCGAGGTGGCGATCACCAATCCGCCGTGGCTGGCGAAGAATTCGGCGAAAAGAAGACACCTGCCCTTTCCGGAAACCAAGCACGACGATCTGTATAAGCATTGCTTGGAGCTGTGCCTGCAGAACTGCGATTCCGTCGGCGCCCTGATTCCCGCGACTTTCCTGCAAAGCGGACTGTTCAGGGAAAGGCTGGACACCTTTATCGCGCTTCACAGTAAAGACATGTTCCTGGATACCGAGAATCCGGTCGCGCTGGCCTTGTTCGGCCAAAGGCCGAGGGAAGCGAAAATTTACGAGGATGAAAACTTCATCGGCAACCTAAAGGACCTGGAAGCCCACCTCCCCAATTTCAAGGGACGCAGGGATCTCAGGATAAAGTTCAATGCACCCGGCGGGAAACTCGGATTCATCGCGTTCGACAACACGAGAAAACCCAGCATCAGGTTCCTGAGGGGAGACGAGTTGAAAGGCTATGAAATCAAGCATACGACCAGGATGATCACCAGAATTGACGTGGATCGCAGCGACCAGCCGTTGAACCGCCTGATCAACAAGTTAAACGAGGAAATTGACAAGTTCAGGGAAAAGACAAGCGACGTTTTCCTGACGCCGTTCAAGGGCTTGAGGGAGGACGGCAAATACCGCAGGAGAATGGAGTATTCCCTCGCGAGGGAGTTCATACTCAAGCACGCCTGACGCGGCGCAGTCCCTGAACGTAGACCCACAGGCGGTAGCCGAGCAGCACCGCGAGAATCGTGAGGTAGATCTCGGCCTTGCTGAAGTCGGCACGCACCATCCACCAGTAATGCAGCAGCGAAGTGCAGGAGAGCACGTAAATCAGCTTGTGCAGCTGCCGCCAGCGGTGCTGCAAACGCACCACCGAGAAGCGGTTGGACGTCGCCGCCAGCGGCACCAGCATCAGGAACGAGACGAAGCCGGCGAGGATGAACGGGCGCTTGGCGACGTCGCGCGCGATTTCCCCCCAATCGAAGAACTGGTCGAACCACAGATACGTCATCAGGTGACACAGCGCGTAGAAAAACACGTAGAGGCCGACGGCGCGGCGGTATTGCACCAGCGCCGGGCGCTTGAGCAGCCGCGCCAGCGGGCTGAACGCCAACGTGATCAGCAGCAGGCGCAACGCCCAGTCGCCGATGCCGCGGGTGAGATACTCGATGGGGTTGGCGCCGGCGTTGCCGTCGACCACCTGCGCAATCATCCACGCGAGCGGGGTCAGACAAGCGAGATGTACGGCCGGCCTGACGAGAACCACGGCGAAAGGAACCGGTCAGAAGTTCTTCGTCAGATCCATGCCCTGATACAGCCCGGCGACCTCGTCGGCGTAGCCGTTGAACATCAAGGTCTCGCGCTTGAAGAACTCACCGATGCGCCGCTCGCGCTTTTGCGACCAGCGCGGGTGATCGACCGTCGGGTTGACGTTCGAGTAAAACCCGTATTCGCCCGGTGCCGCCCTGCCCCACGCGGTCGGCGGTTGCGCCTCGACGAGCTCGATCTTCACGATGGATTTGCTGCTCTTGAAACCGTACTTCCACGGCACGACCAGACGCAGCGGCGCACCGTTCTGGTTGGGAAGGACCTTGCCGTACACCCCGACCGCGAAGATCGTGAGCGGGTTCATCGCCTCGTCGATCCGCAGGCCTTCCTTGTACGGCCAGTCGAGCGTTGCGAAAAACCCCTGGCGGCGTTGCCCCGGCAGATTATCGGGGTCGAGAATCGAATGGAACGCGACGTATTTCGCGCGCGACGTCGGCTCCACCCGCTTGAGCAGTTCGCCGACCTCGAAACCGACCCACGGAATCACCATCGACCACGCCTCGACGCAGCGCAGGCGGTAGATCCTGTCCTCGAGCTGGTGCGGCTTGACGAACTCCTCGACCGAGAACTTGCCCGGCTTCTCGCATTCGCCGCCGACCTCGACCGTCCACGGCTCGGTAATCAAGGCGTCGGCGTTCTTGACTGGGTCGCCTTTGCCGCTGCCGAGTTCGTAGAAGTTGTTGTAGGTGGTGACCGACTCGTACGGCGTCAATTCCTCGTCGGTGTTGTAGCGGCTGTCGGGCAGATCGCTGAGGTCGGCGGTGAACGCCGCGGCACGGTTCGCAAGCAGCCCGCCGGCGGCGACGGCGCCTGCCCGCCTGAGGTTCTGCTTGATGAATTCCCGGCGCGACTGATAGACGGTCTCAGGGGTGATTTCAGCGGCGGCAGATTCCGACCGCCGGCGGGTTCTGATCAGCATCGGTGCTACCTCCCGGTTCCCCCCCTAACACTTTCTTGCACCTTCCGGCACTTTCCGGGCGTTCCGGCGGCTTTCGGGGTCAAACCAACGTCCGTGCGTTGCGAAAGAGTGTAAACCATGCCCCCGCCTCGCTCCAACCGGCGGGACGCCACGAGTACTGCACGCTGCGGAACAGCCGCTCCGGGTGCGGCATCATCACGGTCACCCGCCCGTCCTCGCTGCACAACGCGGTCGCCCCGCCGGGGCTGCCGTTCGGGTTGGCGGGATAGCGTTCGGCGGGGCTTCCCCGGCGCTCGGCGTAGCGCAGGCACACGTAAGGTTCGGCGGCGCGCGGGACGCCGGACTCGGCATCCTCGAACACCGCCCGGCCTTCGCCGTGGGCGACGACGATCGGCAGGTGCGAGCCCGCCATGCCGCGCAACAGCAGCGACGGCGACTCCATGACCTCGACCATGCACAACCGCGCTTCGAATCGGCCCGAACGGTTCGCCTCGAAGCGCGGGAAATGTTCCGCCCCCGGAATCAGCGCCTTGAGTTGCGTCAGCATCTGGCAGCCGTTGCACACGCCGAGCGTGAACGTGTCGCCGCGCGCGAAGAACGCCTCGAACTCGGCGCGCACCGCGGCGTGAAACAGGATCGAAGCCGCCCAGCCGCGCCCGGCGCCGAGCACGTCGCCGTAGGAAAAGCCGCCGCAAGCCGCCAGGCCGTGGAACTGCGCGAGCGAGACCTCGCCGTTGAGCAGATCGTTGATGTGCACGTCCACCGCGGTAAAGCCCGCGCGATCGAAAGCCGCCGCCATCTCGTAATGACCGTTGATGCCCTGCTCCCTGAGAACCGCCGCTTTCG
The DNA here is from genome assembly GCA_964347615.1 of uncultured Chromatiales bacterium. GTDB lineage: Bacteria > Pseudomonadota > Gammaproteobacteria > Poriferisulfidales > Oxydemutatoraceae > CAYFZO01. The sequence continues at coordinate 25,827 of CAYFZO010000008.1, read as the reverse complement.
GTCGTGCACCGACGCCGACCAAAGGCGCGGCACGGGACGATGACGCCGCCTCCAGATCGAACGTCAGCGTCGCGCTCAAGCCCGGCGCGTCGGGGTCACAGACGCTCTCGAACTCCTCGCGCGCGCAATCGGGGTCGTCGCGCAGCGATTGGATGCGATAACCGGTGTCCCACCAGCGGCGCTTCAGCGCCATCAGATCCCAGCGCCGTTGCCGCCCGCCGGCGGCGATGCGCAGCTCAAGCGAATCGTCGGCGCAGCCGATCGGAAAGCACGCGTCGGCAAGACCGTGCCTCTCGGCGAGCGCCATCACGTCACCCGCCTCCGGCGCGACCTGCATCATCGCGCCCGGCTCCTCGTTGAACAACGCCGCGAGCACGTCGCCACCCGACGCCTCGACGTAAGCCTCCACGTCAACGTCAAGCCCGCAACGGCTTGCGAACGCCATCTCGCATAAGGTCACGAACAACCCCCCGTCCGAACGGTCGTGATAGGCCGTCACCCCGCCTTGCTCGTGCAACTGCGCGGTCAGGGCGGCGAAACGCCTGAGACGCGACGGGTCGTCCAGGTCGGCGCAAGGCTCGGCGAAGAATTCCCCCGGACGCTTGAACACCTGCGCCAACGCCGACCCGCCGAGACGCGCCCGCCCCGCCGAAAGGTCGAACAGATACAACCGATGATCCTTGCGCGGGATGAGTTGCGGCGTCCAGCTGCGGCGCACGTCGCCGACCGGCGCGAACGCCGAGACAATCAGCGACAGAGGCGACTTGACCTGTTCGCGCCGCCCCGCCTCGTCGCGCCATTCCACCTGCATCGAAAGCGAGTCCTTGCCGACCGGGATGGCGATGCCGAGTGCGGGACAAAGCCCTTCGGCGACCGCCTGCACCGTGCGGAACAACGCCAGGTCGTCCGCGTCGTTGCCGCTTGCCGCCATCCAGTTCGCCGACAGACGGACGTCCCGCAACGTCCGCACGTCGGCGGCGAGCAAATTGGTCACGGCCTCGGCCACCGCCAGGCGTCCCGACGCGGGCGCCGCCGCGACCGCGACCGGCGTACGCTCGCCCATCGCCATCGCCTCGCCCGCGTAATGAACGAAGTCCGCCGCGCACACCGCGCAGTCGGCGACCGGCACCTGCCACGGACCGACCATCTGATCGCGCACCGACAACCCGCCGACCGAGCGGTCGCCGATGGTGATCAGGAACGACTTCGAGCCGACCGCGGGCAACGCCAGCACCCGCTCAGCAGCCGCCTCGACCGTCACCCCAGCGGGGAAGGATTGCGCCGCCGTCTGGGTGTCAGGAACCTTTTCAGGACAATCAGTTAAGGTAATGTCCTTACTCAGCCTTGCAGGTTTCTCCAGCAGCACCGGCAACGGCATGTCGATCACGTCCTCGCCGCGGAGCGAGTCGGTCAGCAACAGCCGCTCGCCCTCGACCGCCTCGCCGATGACCGCCGCCGGACAGCGCTCCCGGACGCACGACGCCATGAAGGCATCGAGCGCCGACGCCTCGACCGCGAGCACGTAGCGTTCCTGCGCTTCGTTGCACCAGATCTCCATCGCCGACATGCCGCGGTCGGCGTTCGGAACGTCGCGCAACTCGAGACGCCCGCCGACGCCTGCACCGGCGAGCAGCTCGGGCACCGCATTCGACAGCCCCCCGGCGCCGACGTCGTGAATCGCCAGAATCGGGCTGGCTCCGCCGCGCGCGGCGCAATGCTCGATGACCTCCTGACAACGACGCTGCATCTCGGCGTTGTCGCGTTGAACCGAGGCGAAATCAAGTGCCTCATCGTGGGCGCCGCCTCGGGACGACGCGGTTCCGCCCCGCAGACCGACCAGCATCGCCGGGCCGCCGAGCACGACGATCGGCGTGCCCGGAGGAAACTTCCGCTTGCGCACGTGCGCCTCGCGCAGGTTGCCGAAACCGCCCGCAACCATGATCGGCTTGTGGTAGCCGAGACGCTTCTCGCCGTCGCGGTGCTCGAACGTCCTGAAATAGCCCGCGAGGCACGGACGCCCATACTCATTATTAAAGGCCGCCGCGCCGATGGGGCCCTCCCGCATGACTTGCAAAGGCGAAGCGATCCACGCCGGGCGGCGCTCCTCGTCCTCCCACGGCTGCGGCGCGTCCGGCAGATGCAGGTCGGACACCGTGAAACCGCACAACCCCGCCTTCGGACGCCCGCCCCGCCCGACCGCCACCTCGTCACGAATCTCGCCGCCCGAACCGGTCGCCGCCCCCGGGAACGGCGAGATCGCCGTCGGGTGGTTGTGCGTCTCCACCTTCATCAGGATCGGCAACGCCTCGGCGGCGTAGCCGTATTCGCGCGTCGCCGGGTCGATCTGCCAACGCACGCCCAACGTCCCCTCGACCACCGCCGCGTTGTCGTCGTAGGCGACCAGTACGCCCTCGGGCGCGCTCGCGTGGGTGTGACGCACCATGTCGAACAGGCTCGACGGCTGCGCCTGCCCGCCGAGCGACCACGCCGCGTTGAAGATCCGATGGCGGCAATGCTCGGAGTTGACTTGCGCGAACATCATCAGCTCGGCGTCGCTGACCGGACGCCCGAGGCGACCGTAGTAATCGGCAAGGTAGGCGATCTGGTCGGCGGACAGGCTCAGGCCGAGCGTCTCGTTGAGCTCGGCCAGCCGATGCCCCGGTGCGGCGCCGAGGTCGAACGTCGTCGGCCCGGGCGGCTCGGGCGTCGTGAACAACGCCGCGGCGGCAGCGTTGTCGGGGTCGCCGTCGAGACAGGCCTGCTCGGTCATGCGATCGTGCAGCAAGACCGTCACGGCAGCGCGCTGGTCGTCGCCGAACGTCTTGTCGGCTTCCAGCACGTAATGACGACCGCACTCGATCCGCCTGACCTTGCTAAGCCCCGCGATGCGCAGGATGTCGGTCGCCTTGCTCGACCACGGCGAAATCGTGCCGGCACGCGGCAACACGCGCAGGTGAACGCCCTGCCCCGACGCGGCTTGCTCGATGCGACCGAGCAGGAAACGCAGTCTCCCGGTCTCGGCTTCGGTCAACGGCACTTCAAGGTCGAGGCAATACAACAGGCGGGCGTGCAGGCCGACAAGCGGGATGCCTTGCGAGCGCAACCGTTGCAGCAGCCGGCGACGGCTGGATTCGGAATGCGCGTGGGGACCGAAAAAGACCTGCATTGAGGGGCGTTATGATAGTCAAAAACCGGCCGATATGGTAGATTATCCGCGTGTTTTGGGGGCGATCAGGCTTCGACGTCGATTGCGAACCCTGAGGTGCATGCCGAGTTTGCGGAGTACTCGTAAAACAAACTGCAAAACCATAGTTGCCAACAACGACAACTACGCATTAGCGGCCTAAAAAACCGGCTATGCCCCTCGCGCGACGGGTGCCTGTGACCGCGCAGCGAGGGTCGCTTTCGCAGGCTCGCGGGCCGGGGTCTCTGCGACCGACCCGTCAGACTGTTAGCGGAGCCGCCTGCCGGAAGCCCCGTCTCGCCGAGCCCGGCAGGTTGAACGAAGCGCGAGACTAAGCATGTAGGACCGAAGGCGGAGAATGGACGGACGCGGGTTCGATTCCCGCCGCCTCCACCACGGGTTTGGGGGAACTCACCTCTTTGCTTTCTCTTTGACAGCTGAACGCCCGCTCCGTATTTCGATTTTTGGAGGAGCTGGAACGAGCATGTCTCAGTTTGATGTCGTCGCTTAAGCCACTGGCAGCAACAGCTTATTTCTCGTTATTCTGCCTGATTTTCATCCGTCTCGCTTTAATCTCATTATTGGCAAACAGCGTCTCAAACTTCGGGTGGTCTGGATAGCGATTTAGATATTGCTCAAAACTTTCTAGAAACGCAATAAACTTCCCATCATCTTTCTCTCTATCAAACCAAGAAATTATAGCTGGGCAAAGCTCATCCTCTGAAGCCAGCTTTACCCACTCAATCAAGATGTCATACAGTCTGGAATCAGAAATACGCCACAGACTCTCATCGTGGTTTGCTGCTTGAATTCGCTTTGCAGTCTCTTCATCGTCACGTATCGGAAAAGCGCTTTCATCCTTTAGCTTTATCTCTCTAAAAACCGATACCAACTTGACGATTGCGTACGGTGCAGGATTTTCTTGAATGAGCTCGAGGATCAGTTTGTACCGTTTATCTTCTGATTCAATCTGCAAAAGGGTATAGTAAATGATACTCACAAACTCTGAATTAATATCGTAACCAGACGCTTGCTCTTCCTCGATATCTGGATTATCAACGCAACGAAACATCACTTTTATTAGAGAAACTATGCACTCTTCACGAAGTCGTCTTCTTTTGGAAAGTCTTTCAAGTCGGGCAAAAAGGTTTTTTGTCTTGCCGTCGGAAAGTGCCTGCTTGATGAATTTAAACATTTTACTCTCGTCTTTAAGTTCAAGATTTTCGACAAACTGGTCCATCTTAACTTCTGAAATCTGATCGCTTGGTGCTGCAAGGCGAAAAAATTTGTCAAAGGCGGCGGGTGAACACACCCGACGTTCCTCAGAAAAGGCTTTTGTAGTTGACTGTTCAGGAGAATCACTGTGTACGGTAAAGGTAAGTGCAGACAACAATCTCTGTACGCACTCCTGTGAGTCTGGTGGTAAATTTGAGCAAAGCTCTTCTTTCCAATCACTAACCTGCTTAACGTGTTGTGTATCCTCTGATGGCACTAGTGCAAGCATGTCTTGTCTTTGTGCAATTTCTGAGTAAATTTTCGGGTAGAACGTGCGGAGAAAATCAATCACGACAAAATCTACAGGGTCTACCTCTGCAGCAACCGGAACCAAAGTTAACCTCAATCCGTTAACGTAGCGCTTGATTTGCCGAATAGTTTGAAAATGGTCCTTAAAGCCTGTCCCATAAAAAACATGCCTCAAACGACCCCCATCTATCCACTGCGTTGATAGAGAGTTCAGAACAGCTTCTATTTCCTTGAAACAAAAGCGGGCTAGCTCATTAGGTTCAGGATCAGGGAGATCAAATGAAACTTGGACAATTTTCTCTAGGTAATCACGCCCAGAATGGTCATGTTCAGAAATGTGGTCATTTTCAGCGAGATGTTTTTCCACGGTTGATTTGTCGAACGCAAGGACATAAGTGACATTTTTAAAATCTGCACAGAGACGAATTGCTCGAAACAGCAACCGGAGACTGTCTCTCTCAAGACGGTCAATGTCATCTATGAATACTATGACTCGCCGCTTTAGTTGCTCCAAGCGTTTGTTGATTTCGTCCTTGAGTTGAGAAAGTTCTCTTTTGTTTTTTGATGGTTTCATAGAAAGCAACATATACAATTTAATCGCGCTACCTGTTACTACAGCCAAAGGCTCGGAAAAAATAATTCCCATCTCCCGTAGTAGCTCTGCCACCGGACGCCACTCATCAGCAATTTCTGTCCTTGCTTTCTCATCACTCCCAACCTGCCGTTTAAATTCACCGAAAGACATTTCTATGATCTGTTTGACACTGTTATAGAGCCACGGGTTGAGCCGTATAAGAATAGGTTCAACCTCATCTTCTTCCGGGGATTTAAGGCGCTGCTCGAGTAAATTGAGAAACGACGATTTGCCCGCCCCCCACGGTGCATTAATTGCAATGGTTATAGATTCAGGTGTGTTTGTAGCCAAGATACACTGACCGATGGCCTTAGCAAGGTGGGCGCGCCTAAGCGCATCCTCTTCGCTAGAGCGAATAGGCTGGTCAGGACGCAAGGATTTATTCATTACATTTTCCTTTTCTGACTGTGGTTTGCCGCCCATATATCTACCTCGAAATCTACAGGAATATTAGACTCACAATATAACCCAAGGATGCTGGCAAAGTCGCGTACCTGGCTAGACACCAAAATAATAGGGGTTGTATGGGGCCCGCAGGCATGAGACAAAATCAGGCGCTGGCTCCAAGACGTTCAAGATACTCTATCAAGGAACTCAAAGCCAGCACCGGTGGAGAATGTAACGCAATCTCATTTTTTGGTTACTATCCAACCGTCGGGTTTGGCTTCCCAATCTCGTTTCATATCGAAAATCCAAGTATATGGGTCTGGGATGATTTCTGGTGCGTACCCCTTTTTTTGGATGCTTCCAATTTCCACTAAATAGATGCAGTATTCACGAGGATATTTTTTAGCCGTATTTGTCTCGTTATTACTCCAGTGGAAACGCTTCTGTCCAGAATAAGATTTAACCTCTATAAAACGGTTGAGTCGAGTGCTGGTCGAGTCTTCAAAAGACAAGATGTCATAGCCGACTGACACGTTATCTTCAGATAGCCGAACGACCATATCCACCCACGGATGAGAAACCAACCTTTCTCGTTCAAAAGCCAGTACGAACTCTTCTGCTTCTTTTCCTCGTTCTGCTTGCTCAGCCAGTCGCCGTTCCAAATCTTCTTGAGAAGTAGGAGGATTCGCAATATTTTTTCGGGCAAGAGAAGTTATTCCACGTTTCAACCGTTCGCTTAAAACATCCGAAAAAACAAACCAATACCCGTCCTCACGGCGCAAACCACCGCAAGCTATGAGAAGGTAAGCATGGTTATCCATGGATTTTGGCAATGTATTCAAGCGAACTAATATATTCGGATTGCCATTTTTCGATAATTTGGTGTGTGGTAAAAGTTCGTCAATATGACTCTTGACTATATCTTTCAAGGTCTTTTTCCCAACTAATTCCATCAGATCTTCGTCATGGTCAGGCCATGGCTTACAAGTCACGACCTTGCCATCATTTTCTCCGATAAGTAACAGCTTTACAGCCGATAAGGCTCGAAAGAGTACCTCGTAATGCCGGTGAGCGCCATACAAAGAATCGATACAAAGCCGTTTTAGCTCATCTTCTTCGTGTGGCCTATCTCCAGCACGGCGCAAGATATGAAGAAGGCTGGCACCCGAAGAGGCCATTAACCTTGTTTGAGATACTCCCGCAAAATCTTCACCAAACCAGTGTCGCTGTCTGCATCAACATCAAGGTTCAGCAAGGGAATTTCCTCACTCTCAATAAGCTCATGCATTCGCTTAACCTTGTCACACAATTTTGTATGCACCATTTCGTCTATGGAATCCGTAGATACCATATAGTAATAACGCACTTTATCAGCAGGCTTTAACCCAACACGATGAATACGATCTTTAGCCTGCATGAATAATCCAGCGTTGTAGTCCCTTTCCAGAAAGAACGCATGATGGCAAGCTTTATGCAACGAAACAGATTCGCCTAATGCCTTGATATTGGCTATGAGAACTTTCGGCCCTGCCTCCTGGTGCATGGCTCGAATGATTTTCTCTCTGGTCTGGAGTTCATCGCTTTCATCTTCTTCCGGCTCTTCATCCCTCATCTCTCCCGTTGGCGTTTGTCCGTAAATGACTTCGGCAGCGACGTCATTTCTTTCAAGGTAATCTTTGAGAGCATCTATGGTTAAATTAAATACACACCAGACGATTGCCCTGCCATCGGCTCCTTGGTGCACTAATACTTCTGACCGCAACAACTCAAGCAATCGACTGAATTTAGGTGTAAGGTCTTTCCGGTATTCCCCAACCATGGCTTTTATATCCTCCGGAAAGCTGTCGGTACCATACGAAGCTTCTTCTATCGGTTTATCCAATAACGGGAGGTAAGAAGAACACTGCAACAGTCTTATGGCTTTAGCCCGAAGCAAAGGATTATCTCCGCCGGCACCACGCTGTGCTTCCAACTCAATATATCGTCTAACAGCATCTTGACTCTCATCCATTTCCACCCTGATTACGGATTCCTTTGGATCAGGCAAATCCAAATGGCTTTTCTTGATCCTGATGAAATAGGGGGCTATCTGCTCAATAAGCTGTTCTTTATCCTTGCGAATAGAAGGCGTCATCGAACCATCTCTTTCAGCCAAGGTGATGTTTCTCAAATAACCGTGAGAAAAAGTTACCAATCTTCTCCTGGGCCAAATGAAATTGTACAAACTCAATATATCTTCATAACCATTCGGCGCCGGTGTTCCAGTAAGTACCACCCGAGCTCCCGCCTCAGGGGCTAGTCTCAAAAGTGCATTGGCCCAAGCGCCTTCAGGATTCTTGATGCGGTGAGCCTCGTCAAGAACCAGCATAATCCGTTTATCATGACTCCTCAAAAATCTTCGTATGGCATTTTCCCCGAGACATGCGGACTGATAGCTCAGCAGGTACAAGTCACAATATGCCCCTTGTTTAAGTGCACTCTCCACTTCCTCTCTACCTCTGAGCCTTTTGGAGCGAGCTTCTTCGCCAAAACATTCCTTATATTCATTCTCCCACGGAAAAAAGCTGGAAGGAGGACCCACCACCATAAGGCTGTTCACAATTTCTTTTTTTTCTCTCAAGAAGCTGAAAGCAGCATAAACGATGGTGGTTTTCCCGGCGCCCGGCACTGAAAAATTACAGGCACTGCCTGCAAAAGCTAAATGATATGCGGACACCCCTTGCCGAGGATACGGTTGGCGATTCTTAAATCTGCGAGAAATGTGCTTGAAAAAACTGTCCGCCTCCTTTAAATCCGGTGGGTCTATATCTAAATTGTCCCGGATGCGTCTTGCATTTCGCGTCCACTCTTCATATCTCTCTTGCTCTTTAGCACTCTCTCTAAACAAATCATTGGCGGCTTCCGTGTGATGAATCTTTTCTTTATCTAACTCACGCTCCAGCAGTTTCATCAGATTTTCGTGTACGGTTAACTTGTTATCTTCTTCATAACGGACCTTAAACCCATGTCCCTCCTCTTCTGATTTTCCGCAACGCTCGCTCAGCCTGGTTATTTCAGCCTCTTGCAGCTCTTCCCCGTTAATCGCCCGCAAACGTAATTTCAGAGCCCTATAGACATAGGGGGGCATAGAAAACATTCCAATCAGGAACCAGCCGTTTTCTTCTGAATCAGGATATACATCAATCCATGCTGACGCCATAGCAAATCCTCATAAGCCTACGACTAACATCTATTGAGATGATTTTTCTTTCTTGTCGTGCTGCTTTTTCAAATTCCAAGAAGCTTTATTGATTTCTTTGACCAGATGTTTAGCCTCTTCTTCATAAAATCCTTCCTGGCCTGGATCGACTTTGTCCAAAGCGTCTTTTGATCGCCGAAGAAGTATAACTGGAGCATCTCCCTCATTAATCTCATCCAGCTTGTTCTTGAACTTCTTAACACGCCCTATAAAACTTTTGTTGGTATTCTCTTGGTAAATTTTGTTCTGCTCTTTATAAAATTCTTGGTGAGACCATCCTTCTTCTTGCTTCAATTTATCAACCTCTTGAACAGCCTTATCAGCTTCGGCGCAGTGTTCCTTTAAGAATTCTTTCCATATTTCCTCCCGGGTGAAAAGGCTATTTTTCTTATTGCTTGTTCGGCCAATATGGCGGTATGTTTTTTCTTCATCGGCACCTTGCGCACGTATGTAGTCAAAATACACTTTCTGTAGATCTGAGACATCAGCTTCGGTGTCGTAGTTCCAATTGACTCGTGAGGATTGCTTCCCGCGGTACCCGGCAAGATAACCTCTTAAGTCAACAAAAATCCCCTCCGTACCTTCAAGTAAGGTGTAGTACCCCTCATGCCCGCAGTATTCCAAATATTCATTCATGAGTTCCATAATCTCAAGATATTCTTTGATGTCTGCCTCAGATTCATTCATCGCATTCGCTATTTCTTTTACACTAAACCTTATATGCCTCATTTCCTCGCACTTCAAATATTTTTCGATTGCCCCATAACCCACTTTTTCGTCTTCTCCCATCTGAAAGATGGTTTCCAGCCGTATGATTTCTTTCGGGTTATCACTAAGCTTGTCATCAAGGATAGACGCCTCAAAATAGCTATACTTTCCGTTAGGATGCTCTTGATCAAGCTCTCGCAATAACATCAAACGGCGGTTACCATCTACAACGATTCCATCAGCGGTAACGATACCCGGCTTTAACTGCCCTCTCTCAAAAAGGTTTTGCTTCGTCGCCTTATTTCGACGCTTCGATGATTCCCACAAATACCGATGTACCGCCTCCTGCATTTCCTGGCTCTCGGGCGTATCCGCAGCACCGCTTTCTTTCTCTCTGGTTTTGACCTGACTTGCAATCCTTCCATTGTGAGAGTTGTATATAAGCACGTCCATTGGGATTCGATAGACAGGCAGAGATTCACGCTGGCCCTTGTAATAAACATACATTGAACTCTTGGATCCATTCTTTCCTTTAATCCCTTTGATTCGTTCTACTCTTTCCTCGCTCCTCATAACCTGCATAGTCAATTCCCCCACATTTTTAGCTGGTGCAGTCATTTTCTTCTCCTCGTTTGCTTAACTGCGGACAGTAGTAAATAGGTGGACAATATTTGTTCCATCGGGACTGAATCCTTAAATGCAAATATTGCAGGCTCTTCAGGCCTCGCACCATTCAAGCCGCTAACGGCCCGATCGACTATTCGCCTAACCTCGTCTATGAATACACGCGGGTGCAGCCCGCATTCTCGAAATTCATTTCTCTCGTATATCTGTTGCCACTCTTTTGAAGAGGGTATCTGGTCAATCAAGGCAATCACATCATCTCGAAAAGTGCACTTCACAGGAAATAACCTCTCGTTGAGCATCCATTTGTCCAACCGACGCAAAGTGTGACCATTTAGTTTCTCAACACGGAAACCTCGTCCGGTGCCGTATGTTGCGAATACCGCCCAGGTAGGCTCTTGAAGTACCTTTGTCGCACCATTAGCCAAGGAATAGTTCGTCAGCTCAACCGTCATATTGCGCAACTTAAACGGATGTCCCCTGAATTTCACCCCAGGCTTTTTACGCGGCATCATTCCGTTAAAATCCCTTTTTGCTCGGCGATTCAGGTTATCAAGTATGTCCGGCAATTCTTCATCGAAGCGTTTTTTCCGTAACTTCCTTAACCCTAGATGTTTTCGAACGGCATTTGCTATGACATAAGCCAGAGGAGGACATATCGAGTTGCCTATTTGCTTCACCTTTACTCCTTCCGTACCGGAAAATTGATAATGCAACGGATAACCCATCAGTACGGCTCTCTCTCGTGCCGTTGGCATCCTGTATTGGCCATTGCCTTGCCGACTTCCCTCGCACTTATAAATCAAGCTTTCACGAGATGCGGCAGTAAGGGTAGCCATCACCGTGCGGCTCGGCCTATACCGATTTTCCGGAAACGACATCTTTCCCATGTAAGGGTGTTCTTGCTTCAGCCTACGTGCCTCGTGCCAAAATACTTCGTGAATGCCCGTGTCATAGAAATGATCGCTGATCTCAGAAGTAAAGCGCTCAATGTCCGGGTAATTCGGATCAATCACTCTCTGCTGCTTTCGGCCATTTGGTTTTGGAAAGTCGTCCAGCATGTCTCCGACCGTCTTTGCTGTATCCGATTTTTCCAAGCGAAAAGAAGCCGTTTTCCTCTGCTTAATGAGCTCGCCCAAGACAAGGCGCAATCTGTTTTGCGGTACTCCGTAGTCCGCAGCATTCAGCTTTTGTTTTTTATCGTGCAAGCTAATGGCTTCATCCTCGGATCTGTGACCATTCCTGTTCGCCCATCCGCTCAATTTCAAGTCGGCAAACGTATAAGAGTCTTCCAATCCCTTATTTGCATTAGGCACGTTTTCCATAAACCAAGCTTTCAGCACGGAACGATGTTTATGCTTCTTGACCGCAACTATGCGCAGGAAAGCGTTAATCAATGCCGCCCCCTCAGGCAGCCTATCGTGCCTTCCGCAGCGGTTAGAATTGGAAAAATGTACGCAGGGCGGCCCCCCGATAAGAACTTCGGTGTCTGGTATCCGCTGGTCTATTTCGTCGGGCGGGATGGCATCTATATCCTGCACTTCGGCCATCCCCTCTCCGAAGTTGTGATTGTAGGTCTTCACCGCAGGCGGCCATTTATCCAGCCCGCCTACGATTTCAAAACCCGCCTGACGAAACCCCTCAGAGAACCCGCCCGCTCCGCAGAACAAGTCGAATACACGAAGTCTTTTACGCATTTTTCCGTAAGGGCAAGGGTTGAGGGAATTTCCGCATTTTACCTACAGATCCGAGACAATCCAACCCTCAGGCCCTCAAAGGCAGTCTCTCGCCACTATATACTTGCCGCTTACTCGAGCCACCCACCAGCCTTGAACCCACACCAGCCATGGACCGCATAACCCCCGAACAACGCTCAAGAATCATGAGCGAGGTCAGAGCCACGCATTCGAGACCCGAAGTGCTTATGAGGAGTATGCTTCATCGAATGGGATTTAGATTCAGGATTAATTCAAGGCACTTGCCCGGAAGCCCGGATATCACCCTGAAAAAATATAGCGCGGCGATATTCATACATGGTTGCTTTTGGCACATGCACGAGAATTGCAAAAACGCGTCGTTGCCTTCAAGCAATGCCTCTCACTGGAAGAAAAAGCTGTTGAGAAACAGGGAACGTGACAGACAAAACATTAAAGATATAAAAAAGATGGGCTGGCGACCTTACGTCGTGTGGGAATGCGAGTTGATGAAGGATCCGCACAAAGTAGCCGGCAAGATCTCGCGCTTCCTGCTGGGGAAGAAATTGGATTATGCATTGCCGGAAAAAAGGCAAATGTTAAAAATCGCTGAGAAAAGAAGAAAATACCTAAGAGAACTTTGAGAGAGAGTGTAAAAAATTCGAACTTCGTCCAAAAAACACCACCATATTGAATTAGTCGCCTCGTTCGGGGCCACGCCCCTCGCTTTGGACACCGGCGGAATTTGTGCCGGCGCTAGCTGATGCGCCGCTATTTATTTTCTTCCTGCTGTTTCACAAGCGATAAGCATGTCATAACATGAAAAAGTGGGTCTGACACATCTCTTGTAAAAAATTTCTCTTTGCCAAAACCATGTGCAAAATCGTTCCTCAAGTTCTTTCCAAATTGTCCCGTAAGAATCACTCGGAAATAGAAAGCCATGTTTTGGTCCACTTCTGAAAAAGCTTTCAATAATTTGCTAAGCGTAAGACGGTCATATCCACCAAGCTTATTTGGCTTAAAAACAGTACCGCCGCAATTTTTCACCAATTCTCTGATTGCACTTTCAATCAACGGGATGAATAAGTGGGAGGAAACGAGATAATCATTATCCCAGTATGCCGAAATTGCCCGCTCTAAATATTCCTTGTTTTCATTTTTAAAAAGCATTGAATTTCTAAAATATTCCGTAATATTTTGTTTAGAAATTCGCTTTTTCAATTCATCGCTCGCCCGCGCAAAAAAGGGCGAGATGAATCGAATATACTGCAAAACGTAACGCTGCAAATGGTCTTCAAGCGTGGAAAGTTTGGCTATCGGCATTCGGTCATCGGAAATAATTTTCGTCGGAAATAAAAACTGTATCGGGTATTTTCCGGAAATATCTTCAAATCGCTTCTCTACCACTTCTTTTTTCGGTAAAAAACAGATTGCTATTCTAGCAATAATCACCTCCAATTCACTTTGCCCTTTATCGCCAAAAATTGCTTTCAAAAAATCATCAATATCTTTTTTTTTAATTTCCGTTGGTATGGAAATTTCTTTGAGGGATGTATTCCAATCCAAGTCCAGTTGCCCCATTTCTTGCAAAATCTTTTTGCTGGCGTCTGTTGCTTTTGGAAAACTTTTTTTCTGTATTTCTGATATATCTCGTGTATTTTCTCGTATATGTCAGCTTTCTATGGTGCGTCCGAGTTTGTGCAGTCGTTTGTTTTGAGGGATTTTTCCAAAACACCTAAAACACGCATTAAATTATCTTCGTCTTTCTCGTTTGCGTAATATTCGGCGAGCAGAAGAACGGCTTTTTCCACCCACCATACATCTGTTTTAACTCTTTCTAATCTATCCTCCAACGCTTTAACCAATTCCGTCTTTTTTGTTTCCGCAAGCGTAATTTCTGTGCCAAAATCCAAAATGAGCAACTTGAAAGCAAAGCCTCGCGAGCCCGTTTTTTCCTCAAGATTAATTATTGTCTCTTTTATTTTGGCGATTTTTTCTTGGTTGTTAATTTGTATCGCTAGAACTAAAGCTCTTTTAATTTTCTTCGCGCAATCCAAAGGATGGGCTAACGATTTTTCGCAAATCGCAATGTTTGAATCTATAACTATCTGAAACAAATCAACATCGGCATCTTTATTTATGACTTTTGGCGAAAAATCAACAACTAGATCGGCATACCTTGACGACAAAATTGGATTCTTGCTCTCTTTAGATCTTTTCGCCCAATACTTTAATATTTCCTCGTTCACTTCTTTAATGTCTGGATATTCAACCCTTTGTCCTTGTTGGTTTGGCCGACTAGACAGCGGGCCGTAATAAGTTCCCCAGTCGTTTGGGTATGCATCCCAAAAATAAAAAGCCATTTGCTCGGCAATATCCTCAATGGTCGGTTCATAATTTATGTCTTTTTTCAAAATGTTTTTTATTTCGTTGGTAATAACATACTCACCGTGACAAGACGCGAGAGCTTTTTGCTCTCGGTCTAAATTTTCAAGATAAATTTTAACTTCGTTATTCAGCATAGTTTTGCACCTTTAGCACATTACCGACCGCCAGCACCTTTTTCAGGTTGTTGAACAATCCGTCGCTGGCAAAAACCTTGAGCGGGTCTTGACCCGTCAAGAATTGGTCAGGAAAAGCATTATACTCCATTGGAGTGCTCAAATGTATGGGTTCAGGACATATGAGACAAAAGACCCCCCTTTCAAACAGCCATTCCGAGGCGCTCAAGATACTCCATCGGAGTGCTCAAAGCCAGCGCCCGGTGCGGGCGGAAGTGATTGTATTGGTGCTGGTATTCGGCCAGCCCTTGACTGACCGGAGCCAAATTCGCCCCGCCTTGGTACCGAATGTAGAACTCCTCACACATGGTTCGATTGACCCGCTCGGCACCGCCATTGGATTGAGGGCTATAGATTCAGGTTTTCTCGTAGCCAAGATACACTCACCGATGGCCTTAGCAAGGTGGTCGCGCGTAAGTAAATCCTCTTTGCCAGAGCAAATAGGCTGGTCGGAACGCAAGGACTTATCCATTGCATTTTTCTCTTCTGACTGTGGTTTGCCGCCCATGTATCTGCCTCGAAACTTGCAAGAATATCAGACTCACATATAGCCCAAGGATGCTGGCAAAAGCGCATACCTGACCAGACGCCGAAATAATAGGGCTTGCATGGGGCCAGCAGCCATGAGACAAAATCATACGCCGGCTCCAAGATGTCCAAGATACTCCATTGAGGAACTCAAAGCCAGCACCGGTGGAGAATGTAACGCAATATAGTAAATGGCTATCATAAGGCTCTTGAGCGAAACACAAAATTTCAGACATCCCCACAAAAGAGAGTGTAAAAAATTCGAACTTCGTCCAAAAAACACCATCATATTGAATTAGTCGCCACGCTCGGGGCTACGCCCCTCGCTTTGGACGCCGACGAGATTTGTACCAGCGTTAGCTGATGCGCCGCTATTATTTTCTTCCTGCTTTTTTACAAGCACTAAGCATATCATAATGTGAAAAAGTTGGTCTGATACATCTCTTGTCGAAAATTTCTTTCTGCCCAAAGCGTGTGCAAAATCGTTCCTTAAGTTCATTCCCAATTGTTCTATAAGAACCAACCGGAAATAAAAAACCATGCTTTGGCCCATTTCTGAAAAAACTTTTTCAATGATATTCCCTTGCCCTTTCAATAATGGGCCAAGCGTAAGATGGTCAGATGAATTTGTCCTATAAACATTGCCCTCGCGACTTTTTACCAACTCTCTGATTGCCTTTTCAATCAACGGGATGGACAAGTGGGAGAAAGTGAGATAATCATTCTCCCGGTACATCGAAATTGCCTTCTCTAAATGTTCCTTGTTTCCATTTTTAAAAAGCATTGAATTTCTAAAATATTCCGTAATGTTCTGTTCAGAAATTCGATTTTTCAATTCATCGATTGCTCGCGCAAGAAAGGGCGAGATGAATCGAATATACTGCAAAACGTAACGCCACAAATAGTTGTCATAATCTTCTTCAAACGTGGAAAGCTCGGCTATCAGCATTCGGTCATCGGAAATAATTTGCGTCTTAAATAAAAGCTGTATCGGGTATTTTCCGGAAATATCTTTCAATTGCTCTTCTAGCACTTCTTTTTTCGGTAAAAAACGAATTGCTATATTAGTAAGAATCACCTCTAATTCATTTTGCTCTTTATCGCCAAAAATTGCATCAATATCTTTTTGTTCAATTTCCGTTGGTACGAGAATTGCTTTGGGGGATTTATCCCAATCCAAGTCCAGTTGCCTCATTTCCTGCAAAACCCTTTCGCTGGCGGCTTTTGCCTTTGAAAAACCTTTGTCCCCGTATTTCTGATATATCTTGTATATTTTTTCGTATGCGTGAACTTTCAATAACGCGTCCAAGTTTATGTGGTTATTCATTTTTAGAGATTTTTCCAAGACATCTAAAACACGCATTAAATTACTTTCGTCTTTTTCGTTTGCATAATATTCGGCGAGTAGAAGAATGGCTTTTTCATATCTTGACGACAAAATTGGATTCCTGCTCTCTTTAGCTCTTTTTGCCCAACACTTTAATGTTTCCTCGTTCACTTCTTCAACATCCGGATATTCAACCATTTGTCTTTGTCGATTTAGCAAAGTAGACATCGGGCCGGGATAAGTTCCCCAGTCGTTTGGGTATGCTTCCCAAAAATAAAGAGCCATTCGCTCGGCATTATCCTCAATGGTAGGTTCATAATTTGTGTCTTTTTCCAAAATGTTTTTTATTTTGTTGGTAATAACATACTCATCATGACAAGACGCGAGAGCTTTTTTCTCTCGGTCTAAATTTTCAAGATAAGTTTTAATTTCGTCATTTAGCATAGTCTTACGCCTTTAGCGCATTGCCGGCCACCAGCACTTTTTTCAGATCGTTGAACAGCCTGTCGCCGACAAAAGCCTTGAGCGAGTCTTGATCCGCCAAGAATTGGTCGAGAAAGGAGTTATCGATTTTCGAGGGATTCGCTTTATGATTATTCTCCTAATGGTAAATGGTTATCATAAGGCTCTTGAAGAAAACACAAAATTTTAGACAATCCCTCTTTAAGTTAACGGATACACAGAATTTTTTATACTCCCTCCTCGCTTTGGACACCGATGGAATTTGTGCCAGCGTTAGCTGGTACGCCACTATTTATTTTTCTCCTGCTTTTTTACAAGCGCTAAGCATGTCATAACATGAAAAAGTCGGTCTGCTACATCTCTTGTAAAAAATTTCTTTTTGAGAGAACCGTGTGCAAAATCGTTCCTCAAGTTCATTCCCAATCGTTCCGTAAGAACCAACCGGAAGTAAAAAACCATGTTTTGGTCCATTTCTGAAGAAACTTTTTCAGCGATATTCCCTAGCCTTTTCAATAATCGGCCAAGCGTAAGATCGTCATATCCACCAAGATTATTTGGCCTCAAAACAGTACCGCCGCAATTTTTCACCAATTCTCTGATTGCATTTTCAATCAGCGGGATGAACAAATGGGAGGAAACGAGATAATCACCATCCCAGTATGCCGAAATTGCCCGCTCTAAATATTCCTTATTTTCATTTTCAAAAAGCATTGAATTTCTAAAATATTCCGTAATGTTTTGTTTAGAAATTTGCTTTTTCAATTTATCATTCGCCAGCGCAAGAAAAGGCGAGCTGAATTGAATATACTGCGAAGCGTAACGCTGAAAATGATTGTCATAATCTTCTTCAAGCATGGAAAGTGTGGCTATCGGCATTCGACCACCGGAAATAATTTTCGTCGTAGATAAAAACTGCATCGGGTGTTTTTCGGAAACATCTTTTAATTCCTTTTCTAGCGCTTCTTTTTTCGGTAAAAAATTGATTACTATTTTAGCAATAATGGTCTCTAATTCATTTTGCCTTTTATCGCCAAAAATCTCTTTCAAAAAATCATCAATATCTTTTTGTTCAACTTTAGTTGTTACGGAAATTTCTTTGAGGGATTTATCCAAATCCAAGTCCAGCTGCCCTATTTCCCGCAAAATCCTTTTGCTGGCGTCTGTTGCTTTTGAAAAACCTTTGTCTCTATATTTCTGGTATATCTCGTGTATTTTTTCGTATGCGTGAATTTTCAATAACGCATCCGAGTTTATGCGGTGGTCTGTTTTTAGGGATTTTTCCAAAACATCTAAAACACGCATTAAATTATCTTCGTCTTTTTCGTTTGCGTAATATTCGGCAAGCAGAAGAACGGCTTTTTCTGCCCACCACACATTTGTTTTAACTCTTTCTAATCTATCCTCTAACGCCTTAACCAATCCTGTCTTTTCTGTTTCCGCAAGCAGAACTTTTTCGCCAAAATCCAAAATGAGCAATTTGAAAGCAAAGCTCCACGATCCTATTTTTTCCTCAAGATTAATTATTGTTTTTTTTATTTTGTCGATTTTTTTTGGATTGTTAATTTTTATCGCTAAAACTAAAGCTCTTTCAATTTTCTTCTCGCAATCCAAAGGACGGGCTAACGATCTTTTGCAAATCGCAATGTTTGAATCTATAACTATCTGAAACAAATCAACATCGGCATCTTTATTTATGACTTTTGGCGAAAAATCAACAACTAGATCGGCATACCTTGACGACAAAATTGGATTCTTGCTCTCTTTAGATCTTTTCGCCCAATACTTTAATATTTCCTCGTTTACTGCTTTAATGCTCGGATATTCAATCATTCGTCCTTGTTGGTTTGGCAAAATAGACAGCGGGCCGTAATAAGTTCCCCAGTCGTTTGAGTATGCATTCCAAAAATCAAAAGCCATTTGCTCGGCAATATCCTCAGTGGTCGGTTTATAATTTGTGTCTTTTTTCAAAATGTTTTTTATTTTGTTGGCAATATCATACTCACCATGACAAGACGCGAGAGCTTTTTGCTCTTGGTCTAAATTCTCAAGACAAGTTTTAATTTTGTCATTTAGCATAGTCTTACTCCTTTAGCGCATTATAAATCGTGAATTCTTTCTGCCGGTTGCAGAAATCATTGCAGCCAACTCCGCACATCACCTTTCACCCACCACCGCCTCATCCCCTACCACGGGTACAGCGTCAGCCAATATCCGCCCCACGCCAGCAATATCGCCCCGACGATCATCGACCCGCTGCGTATCGGCAGCACCGTCTTCTCCAGCAGCACGAACGACGCGATCACCACCATCCACAGCATGTTCATCACGCCGACGGCGAACATCACCAGCATCAGCCCCCAGCAGCACAGCACGCAGTACATGCCGTGGTGCAGCCCCATCATCAGCGCGCCGGCGGCGCCTTCGCGCCACGAGCCGAGCAGGAAGCTCATCGGCGTACGGCAGTAGCGCAGGCAGGTGTCCTTCCACGGCGTGAACTGATACGCGCCGGCGATCACCAGCGCGACGCCGCTCATCAGGTAGCTGCGGCTGTTCATCATCGGGTTGAGCAGTCCGCGGTCGTGCAATTGCCACTGCACGACCGTGATCACCGCGCTGAACACGCCCCACGCGGCGACGTAGCCGGCGACCAGGATCGAGGTCGGCACGACGATCTGATGCTTGCCCTTGCGCTTCCTCTGCACCTGCGCGAACAGCATCGCCAGCGGCGTCGCCGACGGCAGCATCATCGCCATCATCATCAGCAGCCACATCCAGAACAGCATCATGAAGTCGTAGGCGACCCACGCCCTCGCCCCGCCGCGCGGCGGCATCCACATCTCGACGAGGTGCATGTTGTCCATCGCCCAGGCCATGTAGACCATGTATCCCCACCCGGTGGCGGCGAGCGTGGCGATGACGGCGAGCGTCAGCAGACGTGCGGCGGCGGGAATGTCCGCCCATGCTTGGCGGACGACGGCGATGTCGGGCATGGGTGCGTCAAGGGGCTGAGAAACCGCGGCAGTCTAGCACGGCGCCGCTGCGTCGCCCCCCGGCTCTCCCGCCCGCCGGACGCGGTCCGGGTCGGCCGAAACACAGCCGGAAGCGGCTGGTACGACAATCCTGACGACGGCGCCGGAAGCAGCTTGTTATTCCCCGGCAGACGGACTAGCATTGCCTCATCATCATTTCTGATTCCACGCGGAGGGAAAGACCATGGCTGACTGGAAACTGGAAGGAAAGTACTTCGAATCGTGCACCTGCGACCTGGTGTGCCCGTGCATCTTCCTGATGCCGCCGACGAAAGGCTTCTGCGAGGCATTCGTCTGCTGGGACATCGCCAAGGGACACATGGACGGCACCGACCTGTCGGGGCTGAAGGTCGCGGCGTGGCTGCACGCCCCGGGCTTGCTCACCGACGGAGGCTGGAGACTCGCGCTTTACATCGACAAGAACGCCAGCGAAGAACAGAAAGACGCATTGACCAGGATCTACGGCGGCGAGGCCGGCGGTCATCCGGCGGTCATCGCAAGTCTCGTCGGCGAAGTGATGGGCGTGCATTCGGCCGACATCGACATCAAGATGGATCCCAAGCGCAAGGAGCTGAAGGTCGAGGGCGTGGGCAGCATCAAGATGGACGCGGTCGAGGGCGAGGACGGCGGCGACGTGACCGTCAAGAACCACCCGCTCGCGGTCGCGCCGGGCTACCCGATCATCGTCCACAAGTCCGAGAAACTCGAATACAGCGACCACGGCCAGGAGTGGGAGCAGTCCGGCACCGTCGGGCTCGCCGCCGACTTCAGCTACCAGCCGTAAGCAGCGACGCATCCCCCTGCGCGTGCCGAACCGGGCGCGCAGGGCATCGCCCGTCCCTCCCGGACCGACGTCGCGCCGCCCGAACGCGCAGCCGTACCTTTATAATGCGCCTCGCCCGGCCTTCGCCGACGGCTTCCGTCTCCGGCACCGGATAAGCAAGCAGACCCTTCACCCGCCGCCAATCTCGCCACACACCGCAAGCCGCCCCGATGTCCGACGCCACCGAACTCAAGCGCAGTCTCAGCCTGCCGACGATCACCTTCTACGGCGTCGGCACCATCATCGGCGCCGGCATCTACGCCCTGATCGGCAAGGTCGGCGCCGCCTCGGGCATCCACCTGCCGTATGCGTTCCTCCTGGCGGGCGTGATCGCCGCCTTCACCGCCCTGTCCTACGCCGAGTTGTCCTCGCGCTTTCCGCAGAGCGCGGGCGCGGCGCTGTACATCTACGAGGCGTGGAAGAAAGGCTGGCTGTCGCAGCTGGTCGGGGCGATGGTCGCCGTCACCGGCATCGTCTCGGCGGCGACGATCTCCAACGCGTTCGTCGGCTACCTCAACCTCTTCATCGAGCTGCCCGACGCGGCCGCCATCGTGCTGATTGTGCTGCTCCTGACCTTGATCGCTTCGTGGGGCATCCAGCAGTCGGCGTTCGCGGTGACCCTGATCACGCTGATCGAGGTCGGCGGCCTGCTGTTCGTCATCTACACCGCCCGCCACGGGGTCGCGACCAACGAGTGGGCCGAGGTGTTCGTCCTGCCCGACGTCGAGGCCTTGCTGAGCGTCGCGGTCGGCGGCTTCCTCGCCTTCTACGCGTTCATCGGCTTCGAGGACATGGTCAACGTCGTCGAGGAAGTCAAGCAACCGCGCAAGAACCTCCCGCGCGCGGTCGTCCTCGCGGTCGCAATCTCGACGCTGCTGTATTTCGCGGTCTCCGCCCTGGCCGCCCGGATGCTGCCCGCCGGCGAGCTCGCCGCCAGCGCCGCGCCGCTCGCCGACATCGTCGTGCACAGCGGCTACTCGCCGGCGTTCATCGGGGTCATCAGCCTGTTCGCCGTGATCAACGGCGCGCTGGTGCAGATGATCATGGCGTCGAGGCTGCTCTACGGCATGTCGAGGAAAGGCCTCGCGCCCGCGTTCCTGTCGAAACTCAACCGCAGGACGCAAACCCCGATCGCCGCCACCGTCATCATCGCCGCATTGATCCTGGTGCTCGCCCTGAGCCTGGACCTGACCACGCTCGCCAAGGTCACCAGCAGCATCATGCTCGTCATCTTCCTGCTCGTGAATCTGGCCCTGCTCGTGGTGAAGAGAAAGACGAAAGACGCGGACGAAGCGGTGATCAACTACCCCAAGGCCGTCCCGATCGCCGGCGCCCTGCTCTCCTTCGCGCTGCTGGCTGCGGTGGCGGTGCGGTAGAAGGTTGAAGCATGAGAAAACTTGACGGCGTCTCTTTTCAGCACCGCCCGCGCAAGACGGAACCGACACGACCCGGAGGAACCGTCCGCTTCACTTTACTCAATGCGATTGAGAATTTGATTCGCCAATTTCTTGAAAGCCTTGTAGCAACTCCGGACAGCGCTTTGATGTGCACCGATGGCGCCATCGGCGGGTTTCAGCATGAACATCGGTTTATCCACTTCCTGCGCCATCTGCATAAGAAAGCGATAGTCTTTCAACTGAGCCAGACGATTTGGGTCTTTACTTCCCGTTGCAGGAAAACCACCCGCATCTTCCATCACGGACTCCCTGTATTCTCCCGGTATCTGCTTAATCCAACGCGCATACGCCTTAACCGGCCCGTCTAACCTGACCGTGGGCTGCATGACGACGTAGCCGACCGGTTTCATGTTTCCCGACGGCAAGGTAACATCTAAGCTTCCCGGTTTTTCCTTCAAGCGCCTTTCCCAAGCATCCCGCCAGTTTTTCAAGGTCGGCCCCACGTTACGCAACCCTTGCAACGAAAACAGGTCCGGCGCAAGCGGCACGACAACGTAGTCACTCGCGATCAAGGCGGCTCTGTTGATGGCGCCGAGGTTCGGCCCGACGTCCACCAGCGCCAAGTCCGCCCCCCATTCCTCTCCAGCACGTTCAATCAGCCGCGCAAAAGCGGTTGTGACGCGAAAAGCCCGCTCATCCCCGTCGAGACATTTCGGCCATTGTGCAGAAAGCTCGTCTTCTCGCTTGGAAAGAGAAAGCTTTCCCGCCACCAATCCGGTTTTCTCGGTGACTTTTTCGATATGAGGGGATTCGGCGATATCGCCGGTTCCCTCGAACAGAGGGGCGATATCCTCATCGATCGTGTTGTCGCCTTGTTCCGACCATAGCTCCTCCAACCTCTCTTCTTCCAAGAATATTCCGCTCAGGTTGGCCTGAGGATCCAGATCCACCGCAAGGATACGCCGTTCGAGTTCCCCGAACATCCAAGCCAAGTGATAGACAAGCGAAGTTGTTCCGACCGCTCCTTTATTGTTGAAGAAAGCGATGGTTTTCATCGGCTACCCCTGACGGCGGTGGCAGCGTAAGCCCCCCTGGCCGACGCGGCTGAATCACCTCTTTCCCATAGTGGTACCCGTAGTGGTACCCGGGGCCGGACTCGAACCGGCACGGGCAAAAAGCCCAAGGGATTTTAAGTCCCTTGCGTCTACCATTCCGCCACCCGGGCATACCGCGAATCCGTTGGAGGCTAGTACCGGAATCGAACCGGTGTATACGGCTTTGCAGGCCGCTGCATCACCACTCTGCCAACTAGCCCCGGCTGGAAATGAAGTATAGCTGCTAAAGTATAGCCTCTTTATCGACTCGCGCCCGCCCTGCGGCTTAGCCGTTATCAAATCGTGTTGGCGCAAATCAACCGATTCAGGGAGGTTCGGGGCGATTCAGGGAAAGGGGACCATCCTGGTGCGCCAAGAGCGTCTTGCGGCCGCGTAGGCCACCTTGAGCTGCGATACGCGCACGGCGCACAGGCACCTGGTGCGCGAGACCTCGGAACGCACCCTGGCGCGGGGGGCCTGGCAGGACCGCGGCTTGGTCCACCCGTGCTCGACCTCCCTCGAACCCGCGAAGGAGGTCTGCCGACTGACCCGGAGAAACCCGGAATAAAATGAAGAAATTCATTCTTTTCTTTTTGGTCTTTGCATACCAGAATGGTTTTGCAATAGATCCAAATGTTCCTCCTTGGTTTGAGGAACACTGTGATCAATCACTGACTGATGCCTTCGGTACAGAAGGTGCTCAGGAAGCCCTTAACAGATGTATGAGAAGTGCCCAAGGGGTCCAGAGGATGTATGAGTGGGTTGTCACAAATGTTGAGAATCCCACCACCACTTTGTACTTGCTTGAGGGAGGTTCAGTTCCTAGCAACCATGCGAGGGCAGTCACACTCTTTGCTGAAGCATCTTCAATTGGTCCAATTGAGGTTATTGCTTACGGTCATCTTGGTGTCGCAGGCAAAAACTTCTATGATAGCATACCCTCAGGAAATATTACCTCTGCTTCTTTTAGGGGTTTCTTTGGCTCATCTGTTGTAAACAAGTATCGTGAAAACGTTGCAACAGGTGGTAAACTCGCTCTTACTTCAAATGGTAATGGAGGTCCAAGTGGAGAATTTCCAACATCAGAAGAGATAGCATCTCCTTTTGTTCTACTTGTTTCTGGGTACAACTTTGCTTCTTGGAGAAATTTAATGGCTGAGGTTGTCACAACAGGACTACACACTTGTGCTGAACTTGCGCCTGCTAATAGCACAGTGATAACAGAAGACTGTATGCCAAAACAGGAGTTTAGTTACTGTCAAGAGGGCAGAGAAGAGATATGTGTTCTCGGACCATCCTCTGGGTTGAGTCAAAGAGGAATTGCAACAGGAGGGTTAACGGGCACATCAATAGCATCTCCATTTGTGGCTGGAATGGTTGAACTTGCTATGAACTTTCTTGGTTCATATTACACGTTTGACAGAGAACCAAATAAACTGCAACTTCAGTTAATGGCAACTGCCATTTTGAAGAGTTGTTCAGTTGACTTGGGTCCTCCTGGTCCTGATCCTGTGAATGGGTTGGGTATTGCAAGCTACAGATGTCTTGAAAAGGGAGAAGATGGGTTTGTTGAGAATCCATATTCTGTCATTCAAGAGAGATACTTTAGATTGCCTGGTGAGATAGCTGAAGCATCTTCTCCTAGACAAGTCATAGCTGACTCGGTTAATGTAAAGACTGAGGATATGCCAAGAATTGTTGGACAACGCTGCACATTCGGACCCAATGGAGAAGAGGTGCCACATGTTGAAGGAGAAAGTTGTACACCGTCTGTGACCATCGGCTCCACCCTCGCCGGCGGTGAGATCGGAGAGACTTTGACGCTGAATCTTGGGGAGAGCAAGGCAGTGGAGCTGAGCCTGACCGGCTTTACTTTGTCGGGGAGTGAGACGGCGGTGTTCGAGGTGTCGGTCTCCGGCGACGGGTTGAGCCTGCAAGGCGGTACGCCGAATCTGCAAGTCAGTTTGGACGCAGACAACGTGACGGCGAAAGTGACGGTGTCGGCTTCGGATAGTGCGGTTTCCATCGGGGAGTTGCGGGTGAGGGTGTTGAACGAGGTCGAGTTGTCCGAGGAGGTGCAATCGGCGACGTCGCCGATCGAGGTGTTGCAAGAGGTGTCGTTGAGTTTCGATCCGGCAGTGGTGGAGATTCAGCGAGGTCGCAGCACGCAGTTCGAGGTAGCGATTACCCCGTCGTTGGTTGCGGATCGCAGGACGACGGTGACGCTGGCGCTTTCAGATCCGGGGTTCGCTTTCGGTTCCGGTCGCACCACGCGACATGAAGTCGTGTTCAACGCGGACAGGTCGTCACAGACGGTCGCGGTGGCAACGACGGCGGCGATCGATTCGACGGCGTCGGTGTCGGTGGAGGTGATCGCGTCCTCGGGCGTTGCTTTGGCGACGCCGACGAGTCTGAGGCTGGAAGCGACGACGCCCCAAGTTATGGTGAAGTTCGATCCTCTTTCCGGTCTGCGCCTGACGAAGCACAGTACGGGAAGCTTGACTCTCGGCTTGCAAGCGGATGGTCACGCTTACCAGCCGGTTCCGGATCAAGAGGTAGTGCTGCTGGTGGAGGTGAAGGAAGGTGATTTGAGCGTCTCGACGGATCCTTCAA
>CAYFZO010000007.1:55027-90883 GCA_964347615.1 uncultured Chromatiales bacterium | reverse complement strand
ATCCGATTTAGGCGACGTTTTTACTGCCGACGGCGTCAGGATTTTGGCTTTGAGACCGGAACTGGTCAAGAGAGGAAAGTATGTTCCGGAAACGTACGTTTGGCATCCTAACGGCGGCAGGAATCCAAGAGCTAAACAAGACTCTTTAGGGGACCGGTGGTTGCTGTAGGGGTTTGTCTCCGGGTCTCCAGCTGCGGTGAACGGTTTCGGCAGCGGTGACTCACTTCGGCCCTGAACGGCATCTGGTTTCTGCAAGCCTCGATTAGGTGTGAACTGCTTCCCGAGCGCTGGTCGATGCTCCGGTTATGACCGGCGAATCCATGCGTCCGCGTACGGTCGGGAAATCCTACGGCAAAGTCAACGATTCGAATATCGGTTCAACTTCAGCCTGCCCCTGATGGCGATTCCGCCGGTGCACTCGCTTTTCGCCGTCGGTCTGGTTTCGTTGCCGGGAGTGAGACGGGGCGGATACTCTCGGGCGTGTCGCCGCCGGTGGCGGTCAGATACCGGATGACGTTTCGTGTGGCATAATTTGCGCCGCTTTGGTCTTTTCAAGGTGCTTTTTTTCTTGTAGCACGTTATCGTGTTGCCCGCGACGGGTATACGGCCTCGCGGTTAGCGGCACACAACGGATGAGCAGCCATGAGCCTTAAAATCATAACCCTTTCCAATTTCAGCTACCGGGAAGTTGCGTTGAACTGGGTCAAGCACATCGAGAATCTTGGGATAGAAAACTATGAAGTCGTTTGCGCAAATAAGCCGTGTTATGAATACCTGAGAGAGAAAGGAGCGAAAGTCAGCCTTTCAAGGAGAATTAGCCTTTTCAGAAAGGCTGATGAGCTACGTCTGCGCCATAAAATTCGAAGGCGCACCGAACGGTGGTTATCTGCTTTTCGACTGACCCAACGTAAGAACAAGACAGAAGTAAAAAATAGGGCGGATAGCCTCTCTGCATGGAAAATGCAATGGAAGTGTATATGGAAGTTTATGGTTACCCAAGATTTCTTGGCGGACGGGCACGATGTAATACTTTCCGATACGGACGCGCTGTGGCTGAAAGACCCGGTCGAAGACCTGTTTTACAGCAACTCCAACGACGTCGTTGCGTCAACGGAGTGGGGAGGTAATCCCCCGGAGTTCAAAGAAAAATACGGATATACGCTCTGCCCGGGGTGGATAGGGTTCAAAAGCAACCCCCAAACCATCGGTTTGCTTGACCGAGTGATAGCTGAAGCCAAACGGCGGAGGGAAAAAAGCGATCAAAGGGCGTTCAACCACTTCTTGATGAGCAGGAATCCAAGTATACGAAAATCCGATTTAGGCGACGTTTTTACTGCCGACGGCGTCAGGATTTTGGCTTTGAGACCGGAACTGGTTGAGAGGGAAAAGTATGTTCCGGAAACGTACGTTTGGCATCCTAGGAGCAGGCGGCAGGAATCCAAGAGCTAAAAAAGAATCTTTCGGGGACCGGTGGTTGCTGTAGGGTTTTATCTCCGGTCAGCTGCGGTGAACGGTTTCTGCAATCCTCGCTTCAGGCGTGAACCGCTTCCCGAGCGCTAGGCGTTTCGGTTTAAGGGAGCATTGACGTCTGCCGCGTGAAGGGACGTCCGGGAAACGGCGCATAACTTTAAGATTTCCTCCACCTCCATTCCCGGTGTAAACTTCCCCCACGACGTTTATGACCGGCCCCATGCAGCCGCCGCCTCGCAAGATCATCCACGTTGACATGGATGCGTTCTACGCTGCGATCGAGCAGCGTGATTGTCCCGAGCTTGCGGGCAAGCCGCTGGTGGTCGGGGGGTCTCCCGCCGCGCGCGGCGTGGTCGCGGCGTGCAGTTATGAAGCGCGTAAGTACGGCATCCATTCGGCGCTGCCGTCGGCGCAGGCGTTGAAACGTTGTCCAAGCGTGATTTTCGTCAAGCCGCGTTTCGACGTCTATCGCGCGGTCTCCGGGCAGATTCTCGAGGTGTTCCGCGCCTATACCGATCTGATCGAGCCGCTGTCGCTCGACGAGGCGTATCTCGACGTCACCGCCGCCGGCGGCCCGGCGACCCGCATCGCGCGTGCCATCAAGGACGACGTTCGCCGCGCCACCGCCCTGACCGCCTCGGCGGGCGTCTCTTACAACAAGTTCTTGGCGAAGATCGCTTCGGACGTGGACAAGCCCGACGGCTTGTTCGTGATTACGCCGGCGCAAGGCGAACGTTTCGTCGCCGATTTGCCGGTGCGCAAGTTTCACGGCGTCGGCAGGGTGACCGAGGAGAAGATGAAAGCACTCGGCATCGAAACCGGCGCCGACTTGCGACGCTGCTCGCTTGATGAGCTGGTTCGCACGTTCGGCAAGGTCGGCAGGTATTACTACCATGCCGCGCGCGGCGTGGACGACCGCCCGGTCGAACCCGACCGGGTGCGCAAGTCGGTCGGTTCCGAGACCACGTTCGTCGAGGATCTGCACAGCCCCGAGGACGTCTTCAGGCACCTGAAGGAACGTGCAACCAGAGTCTCGGAGATCCTGGTCGAGAAGGAGCTGACCGGGCGCACGGTCACGGTCAAGGTCAAGTTCGCCGACTTCACTCTGGTCACGCGCAGCCGTACGCTCGACCACGCGTTGACCGGTCGCCGCGAGATCCTGTCGTTGTTGCCCGAGCTGGTGGAGAAGACCGGAGCGGTCGCGCGTCCGGTGCGGTTGCTCGGCGTGTCGGTGTCGAACCTGTGTCCGTCGGGCAGCGACGTGTACCGCCAGTTGGATCTGTTGTGACTTCCCGCGCGTCGCTTACTTGGTGATTTTCAGCGCCAGCGGTTCGGGGCCGTATAGCTTGACGTTCTGATCTTCTTCCAAAGGCACGACGTCTCCGTGCACGTCGGCGCAAACCGGCAGTTCCCTTCCTCCGCGGTCGATCAGCACCGCGAGCGTCACCGACGCCGGGCGGCCGTAGTCGAATATCTCGTTCAAGGCGGCGCGTATTGTCCTCCCGGTGTGCAGCACGTCGTCCACCAGAATCACGTGGCGGTCGTCTATCGGCGCGTGTATGTCCGAAGGCTCGACTTGCGGATGCAGGCCGATGCGGCTGAAGTCATCGCGGTAGAAGTTGATGTTCAACGTGCCCGGCGGCGTATCGAGCGCCAGCGCCGTGTGCAGCCTGTCGGCGATCCAGACGCCGCCGGTGCGGATGCCGATCATGACCGGTGAATCCACGCGTTCGCGCGCGGTCAGGAAGTCCCGCAGCTTCAGCGTCAGCGATTCGAGTATCGGCTCGACTTCGAGTTGTTCGGTCACGTCTTTCAGCTCGCTCGTTTGCGGCCCGGCGGTTGCGCTTGTGCCAGCCACGATTGCAGCATCACCGCGGCGGCGGTCATGTCAACCTCGTCCTTGCGCACTTTCGCGGTGCGCCCGGCCCGGCGCTGTTCTTTCAGCAGATGCCGTGCCTCGGTTGAAGTGTACGTCTCGTCGGCAAGTTCGACCGGCAGGTCGAACCGTGCCTGCAAGGTCCGGCGAAAGCCGGACAGCTGCTTTTCCAGCCGGGACGCCGCCGGTGATTTCGCGGCGTTGCCGATGAAAGGAGTACCGACCACCAGCGTCGCCGGCTGCCAAGTCGCGATCAACGCCGCAATCTTATCCCAATCGGGTTGCCCGTTCTTCGCGCGCAACGTGGTCACCGCCTCGGCTTGGCGGCTGCCGAAACCACCGACCGCGACCCCGATGCGGGCGATGCCGAAGTCGAAACCCATCACGACGCTCATGCCGTCACGACCGTCAACTTCGCAGCGCCGCGAAACGTTCGGCGACGGCTTCGATGACCTGCATTGCAACGTCAATGTTCCGCTCCGCGCTGATTTCGCGCATGCAGGTCGGGCTGGAGACGTTGATTTCGGTCAGGCAGCCGCCGATGACGTCGAGGCCGACGAACAAAAGCCCCGCGTCGGCCAGCACCGGCGCGACGCGCGCGCAGATTTCCCGGTCTCGGTCGTCGAGTTCGCTGACCACGCCGCGTCCGCCGGCGGCGAGGTTGGCGCGCAGCCGCCCCGGCGGCGGGACGCGCGTGAGCGCGAACGGCACGGGTTCGCCGTCGATCACCAGGATGCGTTTGTCGCCTTTCTCGTAGCCCTTTATCAGGGCTTGGGTCATC
Organism: uncultured Chromatiales bacterium; assembly: GCA_964347615.1. GTDB lineage: Bacteria > Pseudomonadota > Gammaproteobacteria > Poriferisulfidales > Oxydemutatoraceae > CAYFZO01. The sequence continues at coordinate 86,756 of CAYFZO010000007.1, read as the reverse complement.
ACCGAGCGCCGACCACCGCGCGTCATCTCCTCGACGATGACCTCGGCGTTCTGGTCGTCCTTGCGCAGGCGGAACACCGCCGCGCCGCCCATGTCGTCGAGCGGCTTGATTACCGCGTCGCCGTGTTCTTCGACAAAGCGCGCGATGCGTTGCCGGTCGCGCGTGACCAACGTCGCCGGCGCGAGATCCGCGAACCGTTGCGCGAACATCTTCTCGTTGGCAAGGCGGATCGCCTGCGGATTGTTGACGACGAGCACGCCGTCCCGCGCCGCGTGTTCGAGGATGCAGCAGGTGTACAGGAATTCGAGGTCGAGCGGCGGGTCTTTGCGCATCAGTATCACGTCGAGCTCGGCGAGCGCCGCGTCGCGCGTCTCTTCGAGGCGGAACCAGGCCTGTGCGTCGAGGCTGACGTTGAGTTCGCGTCCTCGCCCGCGTGCCTCGCCGTCGCGCAGGTAGAGGTCGCCCTGCTCGAAATAGGTCAGCGTCCAGCCCTTGCGTTGTGCGGCTTCGAGCAATCCGAGCGTGGTGTCTTTCTCCGGGCGGATCCGTGCAATCGGGTCCATCACCACGCCCAGCGTTTGCGGCGCGGCGTCAGCCACGACGAAGCAAGTTGTCGGCGGGGGAGTTCATGCGTCCTATTGTATGAGGTAATGGTGTGTTTGACACGGCTTGCCTCGTTCGGCGACGCGTCGGTATCGTCGTCCGCCGCCTCCGAGCGGTTCGGCTTTCGGCAACGGGACGGTCGGGCGTGGAAGCGGCGGGGGCGCCCCAGCCCGTGAAGCGATGAATAGGCACGGAAGCCTTTGCGGGCTTCGTGCATACAGCCCTCTCCCGATTCACCACCCGAAGTTGAGCGACGGTTGCCCGCGGTGACGACGAAAACACGCGCGCATCGGTTGGAAATCACCCGCCATGCAAGTAGAATGCGGGGTTTATCCCCATGCCATCCCGACGCCAACTCGCCAACGCCGTTCGTGCGCTCAGCATGGACGCCGTCCAACGCGCCAAATCAGGCCACCCGGGTGCGCCGATGGGGATGGCCGATATCGCCGAAGTGCTGTGGAACGACTATCTGCGGCACAACCCTTCGAATCCGGGCTGGGTTGACCGCGACCGCTTCGTGCTGTCGAACGGGCACGCGGCGATGCTGCTGTATTCGCTGTTGCACCTGAGCGGCTACAAGCTGCCGATCGAGCAAATCAGGAATTTCCGCCAATTGCACGCGCAAACGCCGGGGCACCCGGAATACGGCTGCGCGCCCGGGGTCGAGACCACGACCGGCCCGCTCGGGCAGGGCTTGAGCAACGCGGTCGGCATGGCGCTCGCCGAGAAGGTGCTCGCCGCGCGTTTCAACCGTCCGGGGTTTGAGATCGTCGATCATCACACTTACGTCTTTGCGGGCGACGGCTGCTTGATGGAAGGCGTGTCGCACGAGGCTTGTTCTCTCGCCGGCACCCTCGGCCTGTCGAAGTTGATCATGGTGTACGACGACAACGGAGTTTCGATAGACGGCGACGTCAAGGGGTGGTTCACCGACGACACGCCCGGGCGGTTCCGCGCTTACGGATGGCACGTCGTCGAGGACGTGGACGGCCACGACGCCGACACGGTCGCGCGGGCGTTCGACGCCGCGCGCGGTGAAACCGCCCGCCCTTCGTTGCTGTGCTGCCGCACGACAATCGGTTTCGGCGCGCCCAACAAGCAAGGCGGCGCCGACTGCCACGGCGCACCGCTCGGCGACGAGGAAGTCGCGTTGGCACGCAAGACGCTCGGTTGGGAGCACGCGCCGTTTGAAGTGCCCGACGAGATTTACGCCGGCTGGGACGCGCGGCAAACGGGACAAGCGCTCGAAGACGAATGGCGCGAACGGTTTGAGGCGTATCGCAAGGAACATCCCGGACTCGCCGTCGAGTTCGATCGCAGGATGCGCGGCGAGTTGGCGCAGGACTGGCCGGAGCGTTCGGCGTCCTTGATTATCGCCGCGCACGAGGCCGGGCAAGACGCGGCGACGCGCAAGGCGTCCGGCGACGCGTTGACCGCGTGCAGCGAAGCCCTGCCCGAGCTGGTCGGCGGCTCGGCCGACCTCGCGGGCTCCAACGTGACCTTGGGGCCGCAGTCCAAGACGATCCGCAAGGATGCCGCCGACGGTAACTACGTCTACTTCGGCGTACGCGAGTTCGCGATGACCGCGATCTCGTCGGGGTTGTGCTTGCACGGCGGCTTCATCGCTTACGCCGCGACCTTCCTGACGTTCTCGGATTACGCGCGCAACGCGGTGCGACTCGCGGCGCTGATGAAGCAAGGCGTGATCCTGGTCTACACCCACGATTCGATCGGGCTCGGTGAGGACGGGCCGACGCACCAGCCGATAGAACACCTGTCGTCGCTGCGGCTGATGCCGAACCTCGACGTCTGGCGTCCCTGCGACGCGGTGGAGACGGCGGTCGCGTGGAAGTGTGCGATCGAACGCCGCGACGGCCCGACCGCGATGGCGCTCTCGCGTCAGACCCTGCCGCACCTCGCGCGCGTCGCCGAGACGCTCGCGCACGTTCTCCACGGTGGCTACGTGCTGCACGACGGCGACCCTCAGGCCGCACTTGAGCTGATTGTGATTGCGACCGGCTCGGAAGTCGCGCCGTCGCTCGACGCATGCCGGCGCCTCAACGATCGCGGTCGGCGCGTGAGGCTGGTGTCCATGCCCTGCGCCGAGGCGTTTGAACGCCAAGATGAAACGTATCGTGACGCGGTGTTGCCGCCGGGAGTCAGACGTCTCGTGGTCGAAGCCGCCGCACCCGGCTGGTGGTATAAATACGCGGGCGGAGACGGGGAGGTCATCGGTCTCGAGAGTTACGGCGAATCGGCGCCGGGTGGCGTGCTGTTCGGGCATTTCGGGTTCACCGCCGAGCGCATCGCCGAGGTCGCCGGCGGAATGCTGGATGAATCCCGCCCATGAGCGCCGCGGAGAAATAAGGGCATGACGGTCAATATCGCAATCAACGGCTACGGGCGCATCGGGCGCAACGTGCTGCGCGTTCTCTACGAATCCGACCAGGGACGCGACGTCAAGCTGGTCGCGGTCAACAACCGCACCAACGTCAACACCGCCGCGCACCTGACGCGCTACGACACGACCCACGGGCGCTTCGGCGCAAGCATCGAGGTGGACGGCGGCGACCTGATTGTCAACGGCGAGCGCATCCGTTTCCTGCAAAGCGAAGACCCCTCGAAGCTGCCGTGGGGCGAGCTGGGCGTGGACGTGCTGCTCGAATGCACCGGCAAGTTCAACAGCCGCGACAAGGCACAACCGCATCTCGACGCCGGCGCGCGCAAGGTGCTGCTGTCGGCGCCCGGCGACAACGTGGACGCGACCGTCGTCTACGGCGTCAACCACCGCACCCTCAAACCCGAGCACGCGATTGTCTCGAACGCCTCGTGCACGACCAACTGCCTCGCGCCGATGGTCAAGGTGTTGCAGGACAGCGTCGGCGTCGAGCACGGCTTGCTGACGACCGTCCATTCCTACACCAACGACCAGGTGCTGATCGACACCAGCCACAAGGACCTGCGCCGCGCGCGTTCGGCGACCCAGTCCATCATCCCGACCAAGACCGGTGCGGCTAAGGCGGTAGGGCTGGTGCTGCCCGAACTGGCGGGCAAGCTCCACGGACACGCGCTGCGGGTGCCGGCGATCAACGTGTCCCTGGTGGACCTTTCATTGACCGCGTCGCGCCCGACCGATAAGGATGAGATAGACGCCGCGATGCGTACCGCCGCCGACGGCGAACTCAAAGGCATCCTCGAATTCACCGACGAGCCGTTGGTGTCCATGGACTACAACCACAGCACCGTTTCGGCGACCTACGACTCGTCGCTGACGCACGTGATGGCGGGCACGCTGGTCAAAGTCGGCGGGTGGTACGACAACGAATGGGCTTACTCCCACCGCATGATCGACACGGCTCGTTTCATGGCGGGTCTGAAATGAGCGCCGCGGTGTTGCAAGTGCCGCCCGATCCCCCCGGCCTGTTGCGCCTGAGCGACGTTGCGCTCGCCGGGCGGCGGGTGCTGATTCGCGTTGACTTCAACGTGCCGTTGCACGACGGACGCGTCGTCGCCGACCACCGCATCCGCGCCGCACTGCCGGCGATCCGTTCGGCACTTGAAGCGGGCGCCGCGGTGATCCTGGCGTCGCACCTCGGGCGGCCCGAGGAAGGCCGGGTAACGCCCGAATGCTCGCTTGCGCCCGTGGCCCGTCGGCTTGAGGCACTGCTCGAGGCGCCGGTGCGTCTGGCGTCGCTCGAAGCACCCGGTGAGATTGCGCCGGGCGACGTGGTGTTGCTCGAGAACGTCCGCTTCAACCGCGGCGAGAAGAGCGACGATCCGCAACTCGCCGCCGCGTTCGCCGCGTTGTGCGACGTGTTCGTGATGGACGCTTTCAGCTGCGCGCACCGCGAGCACGCCTCGACCCACGGCGTCGTGCGGTTTGTGGAAACCGCTTGTGCGGGACCTTTGTTGTGCAAGGAGGTCGAAGCGTTGTCGCACGCGGTCGACGCAATCGAACGTCCGGCGGTTGCCGTGGTCGGCGGCGCCAAGGTCTCGACCAAGCTGGGCCCGCTCGAAGCGCTGTGCGAGAAGATGGACTGCTTGGTGCCGGGCGGCGGCATTGCGAACACGCTGCTCGCCGCCGCGGGCTTCGGTGTCGGCGCTTCCTTGCATGAACCCGCGATGGTCGCCCACGCCCGACGTCTGCAGGCGAAGCTGCACGCGCGCGGCGCGCAACTGCTGTTGCCGCAGGACGTGGTTTGCGCCGCCTCGCCGGAAAGCACCGAGGCCGTCGTGCGCACGATCGACAAAGTGGGCGCCGACGAGATGATTCTCGACGTCGGCCCGCGCAGCCGTGAAGCGATCGAAGCGGTCGTCAAGGACGCCGCGACGGTGTTGTGGAACGGCCCCGTCGGGGTTTTCGAACGCGCCCCCTTTGCCGAAGGCACGCGCGCCGTGGGGCGGGCGATCGGCGAAAGCGACGCCTACTCGCTCGCCGGCGGCGGCGACACGCTCGCCGCAATCGAACGGTTCGGTATCGAAGGCGTCTCCTACGTCTCGACCGGCGGCGGCGCGATGCTCGAGTTCATCGAGAGAGGCGATTTGCCCGCGATTGCCGCGTTGAGAGAGAAGGTGAACAACGTTGACTGAGCTGATGAACGACGGTCTGCCGCGGCGCACCAAGATCATTGCGACGCTCGGGCCCGCGACCGACGACGAGAACGTCATCGCCGCCCTGCTCGAAGCCGGCGTTGACGCCGTGCGGATGAACTTCTCCCACGGCGAAGCCGAAGAACACGCGCGACGCATGAAGATGGTACGCGACGTCTCAAAGCGGATGCGCTACTACATCGGCGTCATCGGCGACCTGCAGGGGCCGAAGATACGCATCGAACGTTTCGCCGCCGGCGAAGTCAAACTCCGGCAAGGGCAGACTTTCACCCTCGACGCGTCGCTCGGGAAAAACGACGGCGACGAGGAACGGGTCGGGCTGACCTACCCTGATCTGTACAAGGACGTCAAGGTCGGCGACGCCTTGCTGCTTGACGACGGACGCGTGGTGCTCAACGTGACCGACTCCGGCGAGAGGGGCATCGTCACAACCGTCGAGCACGGCGACAGCCTGTCCGGCAACAAAGGCGTCAACCGACGCGGCGGCGGCCTGTCGGCGCCTTCGATCACCGACAAGGATCATGAAGACGTCAAGCTCGCCACCAAGATCGGCGTTGACTATCTGGCGGTTTCGTTTCCGCGCAACGCCCAGGACATCAAGCAAGCCAAGGGACTGCTGCGCGATGCCGGCTCCAAGGCCGGGGTCATCGCCAAGATCGAACGCGCCGAAGCACTCGACGCGATGGAGGAGATCATGGACGTCTCCAACGGCATCATGATTGCGCGCGGCGACCTGAGCCTGGAAATCGGCGACGCCACCCTGACCGCGGTGCAGAAACGCTTGATTAAGCACGCACGCGAACGCGACAAGATCGCGATTACCGCGACCGAGATGATGCAATCCATGATTGAAAGCCCGGTGCCGACGCGCGCCGAGATATCCGACGTCGCCAACGCGGTGCTCGACGGCACCGACGCGGTGATGCTCTCGGGTGAGACCGCCATCGGCAAACACCCCGCATTGGCGGTCAGGTCGATGAGCCGTATCTGCCGTGGTGCCGAGGAAGGCCAGCACGCCGCCGTCGGTGTCGCCCCCGAGATTTTCTCCGACCGCGTTGACCGCGCCATCGCTGCCGCCGCGATTTACACCGGGCGCAACCTCAAGGTGTCGGCAATCGCGGCGTTGACCGAGTCCGGCTCGACCGCGCTGTGGATGTCGCGCGCCGACTCGTTCATCCCGATTTACGCGCTGACCGGTCACGTCGAGACCCGACGCAAGGTGACGCTTTACCGCGGCGTGTATCCCGGCTCGCTCGATACCGTCAACCGCTCGCACCAGCAGGTCAACGTCGCCGCCGTCGAAGCGCTCAAGCGATACCGCGCGGTCAAGGACGGCGACCTCGTGATCATCACCAAAGGCGATCTGATGGGAGTGCACGGCGGCACCAACGCGATGAAGGTCATCAAGGTCGGATTTCTGAAGGAGAGTGAAGGGACGGAGTAGGGGGGGAGATTATGGGCGATATTCAATACCAATGAAAAATTCAAGAGGCGCCGTTATTTACTATTTGTTTTTTGCATCAGAGAGAGCTGTCGCGAGCAATATAATTAAGGATATTTTTAGTCGTTATTAGACATTCTTGATTCTTAAAGTGCTACAGGCTTTTTTCCATGTCAAAGTCTTCGATTGAATGGACGGAAGCCACTTGGAATCCGGTCACCGGCTGCATCAAAGTCTCTGCCGGCTGCAAGCACTGTTACGCCGAGACGATGGCTAAGCGGTTGCAGGCAATCGGCATGTCCGGCTATGAGAATGGGTTTGAGGTCAGCCTGCTTCCCGACCGTCTCGAACAACCTCTGTTGCGCCGTCGACCTACGATCTATTTCGTCAATTCGATGAGCGACCTGTTTCACCCGCAGGTGACGTTTAAGTTCATAGACCGGGTGTTTGACGTGATTGCCGGAACGCAACGCCACGTCTATCAGATTCTCACGAAGCGCCCCGAACGTATGCGCAGATATTTCCTCAAGCGTCCTGTTCCCCCGAACGTTTGGTTGGGCGTGACCGTGGAGAACAAGAAGCACGGCGTGCCGCGCGTCGCGGTTTTGAAAGAGATCGCCGCCGGGGTTCGGTTCCTTTCGGCGGAACCTCTGCTGGAAGATTTAGGACGGTTGGACCTTTCCGGGATTCACTGGGTCATCGTCGGCGGTGAATCCGGCAAGCAAGCCCGCCCCATGCAGCCCGACTGGGCAAACTCGATACGGAAGCAGTGCCGGGCGCAAGACGTCGCGTTCTTTTTCAAGCAGTGGGGTGCGTGGGGCGCCGACGGCGTCCGTCGCAGCAAGAAAGCGAACGGCAGGCGCCTCGCCGGGAAGCAATGGGACGAGATGCCGGAGGTGGTCGTTCATGCAGCCAAAGTTTGAGCGGATTGGCATTTACTTGCTTTCGAGGAGGTTGCCGGTGGAAGAGAGACTATTCCAGGAAAGAGGACTATCTGGAGGTTGGAGATATATCCATCCTATTGAACAATAAGGGAATTATTTTTGAACCCGTCTCTGCTGTAATATATCAAATATGGCAGATATAGCAGATTTAGACGATATCTCCACTCTGTTACGTGGGGTTCGCGCGAGTCTTAATCTCACGCAGGCGCAGCTTGCAGAGCAGCTAGGGGTTTCTTTTGCCAGCATTAATCGCTGGGAAGGCGGCCAAACCAAACCGCAAAAAGCGGCACGGGAAGCAATTGCCGCGCTTGCCGGCGAAGCGAACATCAGCATAGAGGAACTAGCTGCCGAACCGGCTAAGGCAGCACCACGGGCTACGCGACGACGAGCTGGTGTCTCTGAGCACACTTCTTCTCCATCTACGAAAGGTATGGAGCAGATGCTATGGAGTGCTGCTTGCTCCATTCGTGGAGAAAAAGACGCAGCTAAGTTCAAAGATTATCTGTTGCCATTGCTGTTTCTCAAACGACTATCTGACGTCTTTGATGACGAGATAGATCGTTTGGCCGAAGAGTATGACGACCGAGACAAAGCGTTGAAGCTTGCTGAAGCCGACCACAGCCTCTTGAAGTTATTTTATTTGCCGCCGGAGGCACGTTGGGCGGTTATCAGTGGACGAGAAAGTTACGAATGGCCACGCGACAATGCAAGCCGCAGCACGGCGCCCAAAGACATAGGCGAGCACTTGACGAAAGCCGTCCGGGCGGTTGTGCGTGAAAATCCTTCGTTATCGGGTGTCATTGATCTCGTGGATTTTGCATCTGAGCGTAGCGGCGTACGCGATATCAACCCGGCGAAACTTGCTGAAGTAGTCGAAACTTTCTCTGATTCGCGTTATCGCCTTGGCCTTGCTGATGTAGCACCGGACTTTCTTGGGCGTGCTTATGAATATCTCTTGAGGAAGTTTGCAGAAGGTTCAGGTCAGAGCGCAGGCGAATTCTTTACTCCGACGGAAGTTGGGTTTTTGATGGCACACATTATGCGCCCAAAACCGGGAGAAGAGTGTCATGACTATGCGTGCGGTTCAGCCGGTCTTTTGGTGAAACTTCAGCTTGTTGCCCGCGAGCTTGACCCGACTAGCAAAATGTCTCTCAAACTTCACGGACAAGAGTTGCAGGCTGAGAGCTACGCTGTTGCCCACATGAACGCAATTATTCACGGTATGGAAGAGTTTGAGATTAAGCGCGGTGACACGATGGTTAATCCTAAATTCAAGACAGATGACGGCAGGTTAAAGACTTATGACATCGTGGTTGCCAATCCAATGTGGAATCAGCCGTTCAATTCAAAGTTTTTCACTGACGACCCGCTTGACCGTTTCCAAACTCAAGGCGGAGTTGTTGCTAGCAAGGGTGACTGGGCCTGGCTCCAACACACAATGGCATGTCTCAATGATCGCGGACGAGCAGCAGTAGTACTTGACACGGGCGCAATGACACGCGGTTCAGGGAGCAAGAACGAAGACAAAGAGCGCAACATCCGAAAGTGGTTCGTAGACCACGATTTGATCGATGGTGTGATTTTGTTGCCAGATAACTTGTTCTACAACACTTCTGCTGCTGGTGTAATTGTGGTCCTGTCAAAGCGTAAACCAAAAACGCGCAAGGGGAAAATGGTGCTACTAAATGCTACGCACTATGTGCGAAAAGGCAGACCAAAGAATTTCATCCCCGATGATGATATCCGTCCACTTGCTGCTGCCTTCCTCAAAGGTGAACCGACTGATGAAGAGATTACCGTCGTTACTTGTGAGCAAGCAAGAGAAGCAGACTACAGTCTCATCCCTAGTCGTTGGGTGGGAAAAGCTGAGGTTGAAGAAAGGAAGCCAATTTCTGAACTAATCCAAGAGCTACGCCGCTTATCATCGGAAGTACAGCAATCGGATCAGCATCTGCTTTCAGTATTGGAGAAATTACAATGAATAAAGTAGTTGAAACCGTGAAGCTTGGTAGGTCGGATGTGGCTTCGGTAATTCTTGGCCAATCGCCTAAATCGTCAACTTATAATCAAATCGGTGACGGTGTTCCTTTTTTTCAAGGGAAAGCTGATTTCGGGTTACTCCACCCGGTTCCGCGTGTCTGGTGTAGTGCAGGACAAAGATTCGCGGCCGCAGGTGATATTCTAATCTCTGTTCGTGCCCCAGTCGGCGATGTGAACATTGCTAATGAGGAGTGCGCGATTGGGCGCGGGATTGCAGCTATTCGAGCTGGCCAGCATATCGACCCGTGGTTTCTATACTTTGCTATGCTCCACGCAAAGCCAATTCTTAAGAGCGAAGCGACCGGGTCAACGTTTGCGGGTGTGAATAAGACGACCCTTCTCGACCTCAACATTCCTTTTTTCAAGATAGCTGAGCAGGCTGAGATTGGGAATCTTCTTCGGCAACTTGTCAACAAAATTCAACTGCACCAAGAAAAGTGTGCGGTGTTGGATAATATATTTAAGGTGTTATTGCATAAGTTAATGGCTGGTGAAATTCGAGTTTCTGATTTTGACCTTTCGAATAGGGTTGAACGTCTAAACACTCGATAGAGGAGAATAATCATGGTTCATGGACCTATTTTTGCAACAACTGGAAAAAGAAAGGGTGATATCGAGGTTCGTCTCAGTTACAGAATTGTTGAGTTATTTTCCGAAGGGCTATACGCCAGTCCAAATAAAGCGGTCGAGGAACTTGTTGCCAACTCTTTCGACGCTGGAGCTCAAAATGTTCATGTACTTCTATCATCGAATTTGAGCAATCAGGGTGCGACGATTGCCGTAGTAGATGATGGCGAAGGTATGGATGGAGGAGGTCTTAAGCGGCATTGGTTCATTGGGGTCAGCAACAAACGAGAGTTAGAGACTCTTCCTCGAAACCGACAGCAAATTGGGAAATTTGGAATCGGCAAGTTGGCTACTTACGTACTTGCCAACCGTCTGACTCACATCAGCAAATTTAAGAACCGATACTACTCAGCCTCCATAGATTATCTCGATATAAAGAAAGAAAATCGTTCTGACGTTGAGTCAAGGAAACCAATCAAGATAGCGCTTCGAGAACTGACTGTGACACACGCAAAAAAAGCTCTTCGGCAGTGGACCGATAAAAGAGAGTTTAAAAAGGGAAATATATTACTTTTTGGGAAAGGTAGTCCAGCGTCTTGGACGGTCAGCATCATGTCTTCACTCAAGGACAAGGCGGGTGAGATTAAGTTGGGTACTCTTGAATGGGTGCTGAGAACCGCACTTCCTTTGAGGCCTGATTTTAAGATTTGGTTAAATGGCGAGGAGCTTATTCCAAGCAAAAAGGGAAAAGGAATACTTAAAAAATGGGTTCTGGGAAAAGACCTAATTAAGATTCCTAAGCCAAGTTCCCAAGAAATAGAAGATTCAGAAGACCAGAACACCCCGCTTTCTGACGTTCACCATTACGGGCTTACTGTCCCAGGGCTTGGACGTGTCACGGGATATGCTGAAGCGTACAAGGATCTACTGACTGGCAAATCAGATCAGATTGGGAGAAGTTATGGTTTCTTTGTCTATGCGTTTGGGAGGCTCCTCAATGTTACCGATGGACATTTTGGCATTTCCCCGAATGAGCTGAGACACGGGACGTTTGGGCGATTTCGACTTGTAATTCATATTGATAAGTTAGATGAAGGACTTCGCTCAAATCGAGAGACGATTAGTGAGGGGCCGTTGCTGGAGGCGGCACAGAATTTACTCCGGGGAATCTTTAATGCAGCCCGTTCAAAAATTGAGGAACATGACAGGGATGAAAAACCAGGAGCAAAACTATCTCGAAAAATTGCTGCCGGACCAGCCAGCTTGTCACGTAGACCAATTTTAAACCTCGCAAAAGACGTTTCAGAAGGTAAAAAGAAATCCCGCTACCTCATTGTTCCGAAGTTTGAGTCTGGCGAAGCCCGGAAGAAATTTCTTGATGAACTTGAGCAACGAGTAGAGCAAGCTGAAAAATTTGTTACTGATACTTCAATTGATTCTAAAAGTTCAGAACATGATGAGATTGCCAAGTTTGATACAGAATCAGGATCTTTACGGTTAAATGCCTTACATCCATTTGTAAACGCTTTCCAAGAGGCATCTAATAATAAGAAGTTCCACCAGCTTTTGGAATTGTTTGTAATGGCTGAGGTTCTTGCTGAGGCTCATCTTCATTATATTGGTGTTAAGGCAGCAGATATCGATGAGTTTTTGTCAGTTCGAGATCAACTTCTGCGCAGCTTGGCAGAGAGGTTTGAACCACAATCTCCGAAAGCTGTTGCTAGAGCACTCGGGGAAGCACGAAATGACCCGGTCAAGCTGGAGGAGTGCGTTTGCAATGCGTTTCATAGTCTTGGGTTTGAAGTGTCACATTTAGGCGGAAGAGGGAAGCCGGACGGAGTGGCAACTGCATATTTGTCAGCACAAGATGACGGAGGTTCTCGGCAGTATAAAGTTAGTCTGGAAGCAAAGAGCAAGCAACACGCTAGCGCAAAAGTAGCTGCTCAAGACGTGGGTATATCTAAAGTCGCTCGACACAGGACAGCGTCTAAATGTGACCACGCAGTTGTTGTAGGGCCCGCATTCCAGATCTCTGGAAAAGAATCTGCACTGGAAAAAGAGATAGCTGCTGATAGAAAACGGAATAACCCGCATACAATTACTCTTATTCATATAGAGGATCTTGCGCGGCTTGTTCGTTTACGTCCAGTGAAACGAGTGGGACTAAGCCAGCTCCGTGAACTCTTTCAACGTTGTAGTCTTCCCGAGGAGAGCGCCAAGTGGGTTGATTCAATCCGAGAGATTTCTATTGACAAACCTCCTTATCGAAAGATTGTCGAGACAATCCACAAGCTGCAAACGAAGTTTGATCAAGCACCTGTGAGTTATGGCGAACTTCGTGTCGAGCTTTCACACTTAAGGCCACCTATTAAATATCAGCGGGACAGTGAGCTTGCAGAACTGTGTCAGGGCATGGCGCAGATGGCACCCGGAGCTATGTTTGCACATCCGGAGAAAGTCGAGCTCGACCAAAGCGTCGAAAATGTGATGGCTGCCATCGAAACAGCTACAAACGCTGATTCATTGGATGAGGAATAAAAATGAAGAAATACCGAACAATTAATGAGATACTGGGAAGAGGTCCGGTTCATCCGTTTCCTGCCCGGATGGCGGCAGACCTCGTTCTAGATATCATCGCAGAAAATAGTCGTTCTCTTCGTATTCTCGACCCCATGTCTGGTTCGGGAACCGTACTCGCTGTCGCACGTTCCAAAGGGCATCGAGCAATCGGAGTGGATATTGACCCTCTCGCAGTCTTAATTTCAAGGGTCTGGACTACACCAGCTAATGCAAAGGTGGTGAAAGAGACAGCAGATAAAGTGTTGAGTCGATCTAGGCATATTTTTTCATCGCTTCGAAAACGAGATGCTTACCCGATTCGATCAGAGGTCGAAACTCAAAGATTTATAAGATATTGGTTTGATGATTACGCACGGAGACAACTTGCGTCGCTTTCCATGGCTATACGGGAAGTCAGAGATGAACGAATTCGGGATATTCTATGGTGCGCTTTCTCTCGTCTTATCATAACCAAACAGTCAGGAGCGTCGCTGGCAATGGATTTGTCACATAGCCGTCCCCACCGCACTTATAACCGTGCGCCCACAAAGCCCTTTCGTAAATTCCTGCTTGCTGTAAATCATGTAGTTGAAAATTGTGTTAGTCGCAGAAGCCGAAGCTATGGGCCTACGACGCGTGTGTATGAGGGGGACGCTCGTCGTCTTCCTTTAAAAGATAATTATGTTGATCTAGTGCTTACGTCTCCTCCTTATTTAAATGCGATCGATTATTTAAGGTGCAGCAAATTTTCACTCGTTTGGATGGGGTACCAAACTAGAGATCTCAGCTGTGTCAGGGCTATGAGTGTTGGTGCTGAAATTGGTAAGAAAGATATACACGAAGATCAAGAAATCCAGAGTATTATCTCCAAGCTAAAGTTACAGCCGAAGCTAAGAACGAGACAAGAATCCATTCTTGCACGCTATATTGATGATATGCGGCACGTTGTGAGAGAAACGGCTAGAGTCCTAAACAGAAATGGTAAAGCGGTCTATGTAGTCGGAGAGAATACTGTGCGGGGTACATTCGTACCCAACTCAAAGATTATAAAAATTGCCGCGAGTACGGTGGGGCTCCATTGTTTTGGACAGCACTCAAGAAATCTGCCAGAAAATCGTCGGTATTTGCCCCCACCATCATTGCAGTCAGCGGTAACGACGCTTGATGGTCGTATACGCCGTGAAGTGATTCTTAAGTTTAGAAAGGTAGCGTAACTATCAGGTTTACGATGATGACAATAGGAGATGCTCCTTTAAGCCACTTTAGTTACGGAAAAGATTTTTTCATGTCGAGCTGCTTAAGAGATAGGAGAGAAAACTGGAAAGATGGAGGCTTAGTAAATGAATAACACGGTTAAGGTCAGTGAAGCAATTTCTGTTCAATTTCCCATGGTTACTCATGCAGAGGAAATCGGCTGGCAACCAGTTTCGCCGCAAGCTGCTGAGCAAAAGCGTGGCGGGACACATGGAATGCTGTTTCGTGACGAACTTGAAGCAAAGCTCAAAGAATTCAACCCATGGATGAAAGCAAGCACGATTCAGCAGGCTATTGAGAATCTGGAAGCAAACTCTCCTACGATTGAATATAACCGAGAGGTGCTCGCTTGGTTAAAAGGTGAACGGCAGCTGTACGATGAAGAGGAGAAACGTCACCGACGCGTTCAGTTCATTGATTTTGAAACACCCGACGCTAATATTTTCCATGTTACTTGGGAGTGGAGAATTAAACCTCCGGCCCGCAAGAGTAATCGAGCGGATGTGATGTTTGTAATCAACGGGGTGCCGGTTGCCATCGTTGAGAATAAGAACCCTAAGGACAGGGACGCTATTGAGAGAGCCACTGTACAGCTTCGTCGTTACGAAGTTGAGACACCTGAGCTTTTCAGCACGTCACAGCTTTTCAATGTTACACATCTGATTGACTACTGGTACGGGGTGACTTGGAACGCCTCGCGCCGGTATATGGCGAGATGGAAAACGCGCGAGGAAAGCTATCGGTTTGCCGTTCAGTCATTTTTCGAACGATCTGAGTTTTTACGCACACTTAAGGATTGGATTTTCTTTTATGTTGAGGATGGCGAGACTCGAAAGGCCGTACTACGGCAGCATCAGCGCCGTGCAATTGACCGTATTGTTGCGCGTTGTCAGGAGCCGGAGAAACACCGCGGGTTAGTTTGGCACACCCAAGGTTCAGGAAAAACTTTTACCTTGCTTACTGCTGCCAAGCTGATTTTGAAGAGGAAAGAAGAGTTTCGCAATGCGACCGTTATTCTTATCGTCGATCGCATAGAGCTTGAAGGACAGCTCAGTGGGTGGGTCGAAAAGCTTCTTGGCGAGCTACAACAGCAAGACATTCCTGTTTGGCGGGCAACGTCAAAAGAGGAAGTTCAGGGTTATCTCGAAACTGACAAACGCGGGCTAATCCTATCAATGATTCACAAGTTCCACGGGATTCAGGCGCGTATCAATACGCGCGACAACATCTACGTTTTTATTGATGAAGCTCATCGTTCAGTTAACAGGGAGCTCGGTACCTATCTAATGGCGGCAGTGCCAAATGCGACACTTATAGGCTTTACCGGAACACCTATTGCGAGGACTAGCTATGGTGAAAGCACTTTTGTGACATTTGGCCAAGATGATGATAGGCGTTACCTTGATAAGTATTCAATTGAGGAATCAATAGAAGATGAGACAACGTTGCCGATTCGACACACCATGGCACCCAGCGATATGACTGTACCTACCGAGCGCCTCGACAAGGAATTTTTTGAATTGGCCGAAGGGGAGGGAATCACCGATGTGCAAGAACTCAATAAGGTGCTTAAGCGCGCAGTGGGGCTCTGTACTTTTCTTACAGCTGACGATCGGATCAGAAAGGTGGCGGCGTTTGTTGCTCAACACTTCAAAGAAAATGTGGAGCCACTTGGATACAAGGCGTTTCTTGTCGGCGTGAATCGTGAGGCTTGCGCTAAATACAAACAAGCACTTGACAAATTGCTTCCACCGGAATGGATTTCTCCGATTTACACTGAGGATACCGCTGATATAGTCGAACGTAAGCTCGTTGCAGAGTTTCAACCCTCACAAAGAGATGAAGAAAGCGCCCGCACCATGTTCAAAAGAGCAGATACAGCTCCTAGGATTCTCGTTGTCACCGATAAACTGCTAACGGGGTATGACGCACCAATTCTTTATTGCATGTATCTTGACAAGCCGATGCGAGATCACGTCCTGTTGCAAGCAATCGCGCGCGTAAATCGTCCTTATGTTGATACAGATGGTATTTGCAAGCCTAGTGGTCTCATCGTTGATTTTATCGGGGTATTACAGGAATTGAATAAGGCACTGCGGTTTGATTCCGCCGATGTGCACGGTGTCATCGAGAATCTCGACTTGTTAAAGGAAGACTTTTTCGCAAAGATTTCAAAGGCAAGGACCGAGTACCTTGAAGATGACGAAAAAAGACAAATGGACCAGCGCCTTGAAAGCATAATCTACGGACGTTTTCTAGATTTGGAAGAACGCGAAAAGTTTTTCAAGACTTATAAGGAAATAGAAGTTCTCTGGGAGATTCTTTCCCCATCGTCTGAGCTTCGTGATTATATTGAGACATTTAAGCAGCTTGCGCAACTCTATGCGACGGTTCGGAATGCTTACACGGATGAAGTGGACTTCGTGGACGATATTGCTCACAAGACGCGCCGGTTGGTGCAAGAAAGCGCCACTCAAGAAAAGCTTGGTCAGTTTACAAAGAGCGTTACCTTTGACATGGCGTCTTTGGAAGCGCTTCGCAATAAACCTGGATCAAATGAAGCCAAAGTGTTTAATCTTGTGCGTGGTTTGCGCGAGGAGGCCAAAGACAGTGAGAGTTTTGCGCCTGTGCTTCTTCCGCTCAAGGAGCGTGCTGAATCTATTTTGAAAGACATAGAAAACCACAAGAAGACCGGGTTACAAGCAATGGATTTACTAGAGGCACTCGCCAAGGAGAAAGAAAAAATTGTTAAGGCAGAGAAAGAAAGCGGGTTATCAGCGCGTGCATTTAATATTTATTGGAAACTAAAAGACGACTCCAGCCTCGGTGTTGCCGGCATCTCGGCAAGAGATTTGGCGGAAGAAGCAGAAAGGCTTCTTATTCGCTTTCCTGATGCAGCTGTTAACAACGATGAGAAAGTTCGGCTACGTACGGCACTCTATCGCCCGCTCTTGCAACTGGATCAAGATGAAAGCGTTCGTATCGTGAAAACCATTTTCCCAATTCTTCTAGGAGACAATGACGATGCAGACTAGGGACGACCGCTGTAACGTAATCCGAAAGCGCGTTAAGTATTGGGCGCAACGTCTCAAAGTTTATCCTCGGCAAGTTCGAATTCAGCGCATGACGAAAAAGTGGGGGTCATGCTCAACCGCCGGAACCATTACCCTGGCTGATGATTTAGCTAACCAGAAAGCGGATTTCCAAGACTTCGTTATTGCGCATGAGCTGTTACATCTGCGTATACCCCACCACGGCAAACTTTTTAAAGCATTGATGACGATTCATGTGCCCGACTGGAAGAAACACGACGAAGAGTATCGTAGGAAGCGTGAAAGTTGATCTGGAGATTAGCGAAAGGGTATATATAAGAAGTGGAAGCCTTTGCGATTGAGTTCGCTAAAGACATCAAAACCGAAAAGGATCTCAACGAGTTCAGCCAAACGCGGGTGAAAGTGACCATTGAGACAGCAATCAAACTCCAATATTTTCAGTAAGCCGACCGTACAAACTTGTTGTGGCGGTGCCCGGAAGCCCCTCGGTTAGTCCATGCGGCTCTGCCGGCGGACTCGATGATGAAAATGTCGTCGTCGCTCCGCTGTGCAAAAATTTGGATCCCGTGTTCAACTCGAAGCACCGGATAGATGATTCATGCGCCCGATTGGAGGAAGCACAGCATAAAAAATAATTATCTAAGGGTACCTGCTCTAGGCACAAATTCTTTCAATCTGTGGATCAAGTCGCTACATTCTTCGGCAGTTTCCCCAAAGATACGGCTTTTGACGAATGCTGATTCCTGTTCCGACCTGGAAATAGATTCTTCGATTTCCAGAAATATATGAGCAACGTTATCAGGCCGACGTTTAGGTGCAGCTACTCGAGCCCAGAATAGCTCTTGATGGTCGTTCTCATGATAAGCGTAGCTAAGTGCTATCAATATATCCAGCTTGTCAAACAACAACGCGTATAAACTATCGTTTGGAATAATCGATTCGGTGTGAGGACGCAATGCGCTACGTAGTCTTTCTTCTCCCGGATATCCATCCGTATCAAGGAGACCTTCCAAACGCAGGCAGGGTAGAGGAAGAATGGTTACCGCAGGAAAGCTTCTTAGATCAGGGGTATAGATTCGCGTTGAAAAAATACGCCCAAGAAAATGAAAGCGTTCGTTCCGAACGGCGCCTAACCCGAGAGCATAGAGAAGAAGCGTTGAGTGCCACTTCAAAGGGCTCCAAGCCGTGTAACCGACCTCGTCACTCTTTGTTGCAAGGCGATCTAAAGCGCGTTGCCAAACAATGTAATGTTCTTGCTCTGCCCAATAGCCGGCTACGGCTGCCATCCTCAACAAGGTTGAACAGACTTCTTCATAACCACGTACGCGTACCGCGGAAGATTCGTCGGTGGGCTCTTCCAGCCTCATAGAAAAATCCTTGCCGGACATGGTTTCCAAAACCTGACCGACCGTCTCATCGATAAGGTCTTCCAGTTGTATTCGATAGCGCGGCTCAGACAGATAGCGCTTCAATCTCGGGAGAGGCTCTTCTGCTGAAAGGGAATGCCCGTTAGAAGGCGCTTCGACTCTCTCAGTGACAGCCTTGAATTCAGGTTTGGCTTCTGACAACGCGGCATCGGCTAAAAAAGCGGATCTGTTTTGATGTTTCTTCTTGGCTTCCTGATCAATAATGTGCAGGACACCTTCAGGCACGGTGATATTGATTCGCTTTGCTTTGGTCAACAGCTGGTGCGGTTCTATATCAACCCCGTAGCACACCCACCCTTTCTTCAGTTTCTTGGTCACCTCTTCAGGGCTCGATGGTTGCGGAATCGCCTGCTCTTTTGCGTTCATACTTTCCAATCGCTTAGAAATGGCTTCCTTGGCATTCGCCAACGCCTCGTCGAAAGTGTCTCCCGCGACGGAGCAGCCGGGGAAGTCCGGGACGACGACCCCGTAAGAAGTGCTGCCGTCTTGCGGCAACTCAATCATTGAAAAATATCGCATTGTTCCTTCTCCCTTTCCGGGGTTCCTGCGGCCTGCTTTTTCATGGCCTGCCGTCTATTATACACACGAAATACACACCTATTGCTAAATCCCTGCACTGCCACGATAGCCTTATCTGGAGCCGCTCTCCAAGCTTGTTTAACAAATCGTTAATCTCATTTACAATTTGTACAGCCAGTTAGGGGCAGGGTAAGGTAACTCATTAATAAAAAAGGCGTTATATCTTTGCCCTATTTTTTATATGTATATTATACACACAGCTACTCACTCCTGCTTACCCCTTTAAAGCCTTTACTTATCAACGGCTTTTCCTCTTCTTGAGTAAATTGTAAATCTGATTTACAATTTGTACATGGCCGATATTGAACGCGAGTTAAAGCAAAGGGTCGCCAGAGACCTGAAGCAGTTCCCTGCCGTGGCCATCCTCGGGCCGAGGCAGTCGGGGAAAACCACCTTGGCCAAGTTGGTTACCGAGTCTTATCCAGATGCTCTCTACCTTGATTTGCAGTGGCATTCTGATTTGGTCAAACTTGAAGACGCCGTATCGTTCCTTACCTCTCACCAAGACAAGCTCATCTGTCTTGATGAGGTACAGCTGAGGCCAAATTTATTTCCGCTGCTGCGTTCGCTCATTGACCATGACAGGAGAGCAGGCAGGTTTTTGATTCTGGGATCGTCGTCGCTGGAGTTGCTTCGACAGTCATCCGAGACTTTGGCCGGTAGGGTGTCCCTTACCTATCTCACACCTTTTTATCTGCACGAGCTGAAAAAAGCGGGTGAAAGTTTCAAGGATTGGAAACAGCTTTTGTGGCGCGGTGGTTTTCCCGACAGTTATCTGGCGTCCAACGATGAGCAAAGTTTTCTCTGGCGGGAGAATTACGTTCAAACCTTTGTAGAG
The DNA here is from genome assembly GCA_964347615.1 of uncultured Chromatiales bacterium. Classification (GTDB taxonomy): domain Bacteria; phylum Pseudomonadota; class Gammaproteobacteria; order Poriferisulfidales; family Oxydemutatoraceae; genus CAYFZO01. The sequence continues at coordinate 66,840 of CAYFZO010000007.1, read as the reverse complement.
CGCGATTTGCAGCAATTCGGCGTCAACGTCAGTTCGCAGTTTATGCGCAGGCTTTGGGAAATGTGCTGCCATTTGCACGGGCAGATCGTCAATTATTCCAAACTTGGCCAATCGTTGGATGTGACTCACCCCACGATTAAGCGTCATATTGACGACTTTGAAAAGACTTTCATGATACGTCAGCTCCCTCTGTTCACAATCAATACCAAAAAGCGCCTTGTCAAATCACCCAAGTTGTATATCCGAGACTCGGGCTTGCTGACTTTCCTGCTCGGCTTAGACAGCTTTGACAGACTGCACGCACATCCCGTCTACGGCAGCTGTTGGGAAGGCTTTGCCATGGAAAACGTTTTGGCCATGTTGAGCTTCCGAGGGGTTTGCGGTTTTTTCAGGACTCAGAGCGGCGAAGAAATTGACCTTGTTCTCCAACATCGGGGAAAACTCCTGGGATTTGAGTTCAAAACCTCTTCAGCTCCGAAACTCAGCGCTGGCGCCAAAGCCGCTGCGGAAATGTTGAAGCTCGACCGGCTTTTTGTCGTCATACCCACCGGGGATTCATACCCGATTGAAGGCGACAAGATCTTGGTTACACCGCTGGACCAAGTCGAGGACCACTTGTCCGAATGAGGGAGGCTTAGCGCCCCTAAGCCGACCGCACAAACTCGCTGTATTTGTGATCCAAGGCCTCCCGGTTGGGCCACGCGGCTCTGTCGGCGGGCTTGATGATGGAAATGCCATGCAGGTCTTTCAGGCCGTGTTGCAGCATCGGCCCGTCTTTCTCTTTCAGAATCGCCTCCTTGACTTCAACTTTGAAGTCCGGCGTGATGCCGATCAAAAACCGGTCAAACGCCGCGTGGTGAATCTTGCACAGCGAGATACCGTTATCAACGGTCGCCGTGCCTTGTTCTTCGGCGTCGGGGATGATGTGGGCGGCGTCGAGCAGCTCTTTGTGCCGCAATCTGCACAGCGCGCATTGTTCGCGGTACGCGTGCAGCACTTTTTCCCGGAAGCTGCGCTGGTGCAAGCGGTGCAGCGTCACCCTCGTGATGTAGGCTTTCCTCGAGATGCCGTCGTCGGCGACCCGCCTTGCGTAATCCGCGTTTTCCGCGGTGCCGACTTCATCAACCGCCACCGTGAACTCCAAAGCCCCGGGGTTGTCGGAAATGACGTAGACCGGCCAAGCGGCGACGTATTTCCCCGGGACGATCCCGTGGAAATAAACCAGCGGCAGCCGCGACTTCATCGCTTCCCTCAGTCCGACGTTGTCGCGGTGCATCGGATTGTCTCCCCGGTATTTGTACAGGATGAAGTCCGTGCCGGTCATCTTGTCCTGATACGGGCTGTTTGGGGACGTCGTAATCGAGAGCGGGTGATTCAAAATCTTGGGGGTGAAAATCCCTTGCGGCGACACCAGCGGAATACGTTCTCCGGAAAACTCGAAGCCTTGTTGCAGCAGCCGTCTCGGGAAGAGGTCTTCATGCAACTTGGCTTGGTCCGCCAGCCATGCAAAAGCGGCCAGCCTGACTCGGCGGTCGAAGTTCAAGTCATTAGGCATGAGTACCGGTGCGGTCTAGGATGGATTCGATCGGTTGCTGACAATCGTCAACTTCGCCGCTGATTATCATGATAATCAGCGACAGAGTTGTCAATTATCATCAAACGGGTCTGATTGGCGGTATATCAGCGTTTTTCGTCCGTTTTTTTGCGGACAGCGGTACAGCCTGTTGCTTGCAGACATGGATTCCGCTACCGCCCGACTTCCTTTTCCCTTTGAGCTTCCTCGTAATCCCGAAGGGTGCCTGAGGATCCCCAAGGCTCCCCAAGGATACTCGGAAGTGCCCGTCCATGATTTCAGGACGCCGCCGGTTTGACGGCAGGTCTGCCCCACCCCCATCCGTCCGGCGGTCACGTTCACCCAACCCGCCGCGCATTCCGCCCGCAGCTGTATTAAAATCAAGGGTTTCCAAGAAAATCAACAGCGATTCCCGCCGGCTCACGGCGCGGGAACGGGAGTAGAAACATGGACGTCAACGCATTGCAAAGCGTCGCTCGCGGCATGGTCTCGCCGGGCAAAGGGATACTGGCGATGGACGAGAGCCATCCGACTTGCGACAAGCGTTTCGACAAGCTCGGCATCGAGAAGAGCGAGGAAAACCGCAGGAACTACCGCAGTATGCTGGTGACGGCAGCGGGTCTCGGCGACCACGTCGCCGGCGCGATCCTGTTCGACGAGACCCTGCGTCAGTGCACCGCCGACGGCGCGCCTTTCGCCGAGCATCTCAACGGCGTCGGGATTATCCCCGGCATCAAGGTGGACAAGGGGGCGAAAACGCTGGCCGGTCACGATGGCGAGAAGATCACCGAGGGGCTCGACGGCTTGCGCGACCGCGTCGAGGAGTACTACGGACTCGGCGCGCGTTTCGCAAAATGGCGCGCGGTCATCACCATCGGCGACGGCCTGCCGTCGCGTGCTTGTGTCGAGGGCAACGCCCACGCGCTGGCCCGTTACGCGGCGCTGTGTCAGGAGGGCGGCTTGGTGCCGATCGTCGAACCCGAAGTGCTGATGGACGGCGCGCACGTGATCGAGCATTGCTACGAGGTTACCGAATACACTCAACACACGGTGTTCGCCGAGTTGGCGGTGCAAGGCGTCGAGTTGAGCGGTATCGTGCTCAAGCCGAACATGGTCGTCTCGGGCGCCGAATGCCCGCGCCAGGCCGACGCTGCCGAGGTTGCGCGTCTGACGTTGAAGTGTCTGAAGCGCACGGTGCCCGCCGCGGTGCCCGGCGTCGCGTTCCTGTCGGGCGGCATGAGCGACGAGGCGGCGACCGCGAACCTGAACGCGATCAACCGGCTTGCGCAGAGCGAGGGCGGTGCGCCGTGGAGCATCACTTTCTCCTACGGGCGTGCCTTGCAGCAGCAGGCGATGAAGACTTGGGGGGGCGACGCGGCGAACGTCGCCGCCGCGCAGCGGGTCATCTCCAAACGCGCGCGTCTCAACGGCGCGGCTTCGATCGGTTCGTACGCCGCGGCGATGGAAGAGCAGGCGGCCTGAGCCGGGGACTCGGGCCGGAGATTCAGCCTAAGGGTTTTGGCTAAGGGTTTTGGCATGGACGAGCAGTCGAGGGTCGCCGAACAGCCGGACGTGGACGAGCAGGCGCCTGCAAGCGGGCAGCCGGATGCGTCCGAGCCCTCAGTCGCCGGGGACGCCACCGGGCGGGTCAGCATCGACGGGCAATCGAGGGTCGCCGAACAGCCGGACATGGACGAGCAGGCGCCTGCAAGCGGGCAGCCGGATGCGTCCGAACCCTCGGTCGCCGGGGACGCCACCGGGCGGGTCGGCGTCGTCGAGCAACCGGCGTCCGCCGCGCGATCCGGCGTCCACGCGCTGAAACGTTACGTAGAGGAGCGCATCATCGGCCAGCAGGAGCTGGTCGAGCGGTTGCTGATCGCGTTGCTCGCCGACGGGCACTTATTGGTCGAGGGCGCGCCCGGGCTTGCCAAGACCCGCGCGATCAAGGTGCTGGGCGACGCAATCGAGGGCGATTTCCAGCGCATTCAGTTCACTCCCGACCTGCTGCCTGCCGACCTGACCGGCACCGAGATTTACGTGCCGCAGACCAGCACTTTCAAGTTCCAGAGCGGCCCGCTGTTTCACAACCTGGTGCTCGCCGACGAGGTCAACCGGGCGCCCGCCAAAGTGCAGTCGGCGTTGCTTGAGGCGATGGCCGAGCGCCAGATCACCGTCGGTGGCAAGACCTATCCGTTGCCCGAGTTGTTCATGGTGATGGCGACCCAGAACCCGATCGAGCAGGAGGGCACTTACTCCCTGCCCGAGGCGCAGCTCGATCGCTTCCTGATGCACGTCCGGGTCGGTTATCCGGACGCGGGGCACGAGCAGGCGATCCTGCAGCTCGTGCGCGGTGAGGCGTTGGAGACGACGCGCAAGGAGAGCGGCGCGTCGCAGTCTCAGGTCAGCAAGCGCGAGATTCTCGACGCCCGCGTCGAGGCGTTGCAGTTGTACATGGCTGAAGAGGTCGAGCGTTATCTGCTGCAAATCGTGCTTGCGACCCGCGACCCGCAGGCTTACGGCGATGACCTCGCGGGGTGGTTGCAGTACGGCGGCAGCCCGCGCGCGACGATTGCGCTCGACCGTTGTTCGCGGGTGCGCGCGTGGCTTGGAGGACGCGATTACGTCTCCCCCGACGACGTTCAGGCGATTTGCGCCGACGTGCTGCGTCATCGCTTGATTCTGAACTACGAAGCGGAGGCCGAAGGCGTCACGCCGGATAAGGTCGTCTCCGAGCTGCTCTCGCGCATCGCGGTGCCTTGACGGCGATGGCCGCCGACCCGGCGACGGCGTTCTCCCCCGACGAAGCGGTTTCCGTTTCGGTCGCTTCGCTGATCAAGCTTGCCTATCCCGCGAGGGGCTTGTCGCTGCGCCGCGACGAAATCCGCTCGCGCAAGTCCGACCAGTACCATTCGCGCATGAAAGGGCGCGGCATGGAGTACGACGAGTCGCGCCTGTACCAGCCGGGCGACGACGTGCGTTATCTCGACTGGCGGGTGACCGCGCGCACCGGCAAGGTGCACACCAAGTTGTTTTGCGAGGAGCGCGAACGCCCGGTGTTCCTGTGGGTTGACTGCCGTGCGCCGATGTTCTTTGCGACGTGCGGACGTTTGAAGATGGTTGCCGCCGCCGAGACCGCGGCGTTGCTCGCGTGGAGCGCAGTGCAGGAGGGCGACCGCATCGGTGGGGTGGTGTTCTCCGAGGGGGTTCATCGTGAGTTGCGCCCGAGGCGCGGCAGGGCCAGCGTGTTGCGTCTGATTCACGAGCTCGCGGCTTGCGGGGAATTCGACCCTGAGAGTCTTGCCTTGCGCGACGTCGGCGCACGGGCGCAAGCGCGCAGCGGCGGGCAGGCGCTGGCGCGGCTGGCGCATCTCGTCCATCCGGGCAGCCTGGTGTTCGTGGTCAGCGACTTCCGCAACGTAGACGAGGCCGGCGAGACCGTCATGCGTCAACTTACCGCGCACAACGAGATGTTTTTCATCTTCGTCTCCGATCCCGTCGAGCAGCAGCTGCCGCCGCCGGGGGACTACCGCATCAGCGACGGCTCGCACGACCTGCGTTTCAACACGACCGACCCGGACTTCGCCGAGGCTTACGCCGATTGTTTTCGGGACCGGCTCGCCCGGTGGCAATCGGTCGCGCGTAAGTCCAGCGCGGGTTTCTTGCAGTGCCGCACGTTCGAGGATCCGCTGGAGGTATTGAAGAAAGACTTCGGGGCGAGGCGGCGGTGAATCCGGACATGCTCGATCTGGCTCAGGCACCGACCCGGGCGCCGGCTCAGGCGCCGCCGGCGGTTCCTTCTCAGGCCGCGGACCCGTCCCAAGCACCTGCTCAGATGCCCGTCGCCGACCCGGCGGCGTTGCTCGAGATGCTGCGCGACATCCGGATGCCCGCGGCGGTGGCGTGGTGGCCGCCCGCGCCTGGGTGGTGGGTGTTGTTCGCCGTTGCGTTGATTGTCTTCCTGGGGTGGCGTTTCCGTTGGCATGAAAGGTGGTGTCGTTTCCGGCGTCCATCGCAGGATGCCGCGGTCGAGTCGAGTGCCGCGGCACTCAGGGAAATCGAGCGCGCGCGTGCGGCCTTTGTCGCCAGCGGCGACTTCCACGCGCTCGCCGCCGCGTTGTCGGTGTTGTTGCGTCGCGTCTCGTTGCACTTCGCCCCGCGCGGTGAAGTGGCGGCGCTGACCGGCGAGTCTTGGCTTGCGTGGCTCGACGCGCAGACGCAGGGCGAGGATTTCTCTTCGGGCCCCGGTCGTGCGCTCGCCGAAGCGCCTTATCGCGCCGCAGCGGCGGCGGTGGGCGGCGAAGCCTTGCTCGGCGTGTGCGAGAAGTGGGTTCAGGCGATGTTTCGCCGGAGCGAAGCATGATTCATTTCGAATGGTGGTGGGCGTTTGCGCTCTTGCCGTTGCCGTTGCTCGCGCGCTTCTTGACCAAGCCTGCGAAAGCGGTCGAGCAAGCGGCGCTGCGCGTGCCGTTCGTTGCCGACTTCGAGCGTTCCTTGGGGCGGCGGCGGAGCATTTTCACCAGAAAGCTTCTGTTGTGGCTTGCGATGCTTGCGTGGCTCGCGTTGATTACCTCTGCGGCTCGTCCGCAGTGGCTCGGCGAGTTCACCCAGCTGCCGATCAGCGGGCGCGACCTGATGCTTGCGATCGACGTCTCGGGCAGCATGGAACAGAGGGATTTCACGTTGGATCGGCGCAGGGTCGATCGCCTGACCGCGGCCAAGGCGGTTGCGAGTGATTTCATCGAGCGGCGTGAAGGCGACCGCGTCGGGCTCATCGTGTTCGGCGAGTATCCTTATCTGCAGATGCCCTTGAGCTTTGACCTCGAATCGGTGCGCGAGATGCTTGCCGACACTTTCATCGGTCTGGCCGAGGAGAAAAGGACGGCGATCGGCGACGCCATCGGTCTCGCGCTCAAGCGCCTGCGTCGCTACGAACAGAGCAACCGGGTCATGATTCTGCTGACCGACGGCGCGAGCAACGCCGGCGGCCTCGACCCCGAGACCGCGGCGACGCTCGCCGCCGAAGAGGGCATGAAGATCTACACGATCGGCGTCGGCGCCGACCGCGCAACCGCGATAAGGATGGGCTTGTTCGGCGGCGGCACCGACCTCGACGAGAAGACCTTGCGTGCCATTGCGAAAGAAACCGGCGGGCGCTACTTCCGCGCCAAGGACACGAACGAGTTGAGGAAGATTTACGCCCTGCTGGATCAGCTCGAGATAATCGAGCGAGACCCTGAGATGTTCCAGACGCGCACGGCGCTGTACCCCTGGCCTTTGGCGGCGGCTCTGCTGATTGCGGTGCTGCTGTTGCTGCTGCGTTCCGGACGATTGTTTTCGCTGTGAACGCCATGAGCGCTCTCGACGCTTTGCATTTCGTCCGCCCGTGGTGGTTCGTCGCGCTGATTCCGCTCGCCGGTCTGCTGTGGCTGTTGCTGCGCGGGCGGTTTTCCGGCGGGAGCTGGGAAGCCGTGTGCGCCGCGCATCTGCTGCCGTTCATGTTGATCGGGCGCGTGATGCACGTCAGGCGGCGGAGTTTTCTTTGGTTGACGGGCCTTGCCGGCGCGCTCGCGATCACCGCACTCGCCGGGCCCGCGTGGGAGCGTTTGCCGCAACCGGTGATGCGTGACGACTCGGCGTTGGTGACGGTGTTCGACCTGTCGCTTTCGATGGACGCGGTGGACATCAAGCCGAACCGTCTGGTGCGTGCGCGCTATAAGATCAGCGACTTGATCGGGCAAGGCGTCCACGGACAAACCGGTCTGGTCGTCTATGCCCGCGACGCTTTCACCGTGGTGCCCGTCACCGACGACTCGGCGGCGATCGATTTGTACTTGCAGTCGCTCGACACCCGGCTGATGCCGCGGCAAGGCAGCCGCGCCGACCTCGGGTTGCAGGAAGCCGGCGCACTGCTGCAGAAGGTTGAATCCGAGCTCGGCGACGTGTTGCTGATAACCGATTACGCCGACGCGCGCACGGTCGCTCAGGCACGACAGCTGAACGACAAAGGCTACAAGGTGTCGGTGCTCGGTGTCGGCACCGAAAGCGGCGGGCCGGTTTCCCTGCCTTCCGGGGGCTTCTTGAGTCACAAAGGCGAGGTCGTGATCCCGCGCTTTGAGGAGGACGTCCTGCGTGAGGTCGCGCAGGTGGGCGGCGGCGTCTACGTGCATTTCGACCCGTTTTCCGGCAGCGACGTCGAAGCGCTCAGGGATTGGTTCGAGGTGCACGTGACAACCACGCAAAGCAAGCGCGAAAGCGAAGTGACCGCCGACGCTTGGCGCGAAGAAGGTCCGTGGTTGATTTTGCTGACGTTGCCGATTGCGGCTTTCGGTTTCAGGCGCGGGTTGCTTTCGCTCGCCCTTGTGATCGGCACGTGCGCGTTGCTTGTGCAGCCTCGACCGGCCTCTGCGCTGAGCTGGGCCGACTTGTGGTTGCGTCCCGACCAGCAAGGCGTACGCGCGCTTGAACAGGGAGACACCGAGCGTGCCGCCGAACTGTTCAAGGACGAAGAGTGGAAGGCGACGGCGCAATACCGTGGCGGCGACTACGCCGGCGCGGTCGAGACGCTGGAGACGCTCGACGGTGCGGTCGCCTCGTACAATAAGGCCAACGCGTTGGCTGGGGAGGGAAAGCTCAAGGAAGCGATAGAAGCGTACCGTGACGCGCTCGAGATCAACCCGGCGATGGAGGACGCGACGTATAACATGGGGGTGGTCGAGCAGCTCCTGCAAATGATGCAGCAACAGCAGATGCAGGAAGGCGGGGAAGGCGAGGAAGGCGAAGAGGGTGAGCAGCAGCAGGCGCAAGGCGCGAAGCAGGATCAGGAAGGCGACGACGAAGCGCAGCGGGATTCGCCTTCCCCCGACGAGAACGAGGCCGACGAGAGCGAGGCCGACGAGGAGAACGAGGCCGACGACGGCGACCAGCAAAAGGACGGGGAAGAAACCGACGAGGAAGACCAAGCGTCGAGCTCGCCGCTTGAGACGATGACCGAAAGAGACCAGGCGATCGAACAGTGGTTGAGAGGCGTGCCCGACGATCCCGGGCGTCTGCTCAAGCGCAAGCTGCGCCATCTGAGCCGGACCAAGAAAAAGGACAAATCCGCACAAGGAGACAAGCCGTGGTGACGCCGCGCTTCGTCCTTGCTTTGCACGCGCCGACGCTTTTGACCGTGGCGGCTGCGGCAATCTCGGCCCCGGCGGCGGTTTTGGCCGCGGACCAAGGCGCGTCCGCCGAGCGCGTCGAGGTGACCGTCGACCGCAACGTGGCGCAGCAGAATCAGCAGATCAACGTCAGGTTCACCGCCGGATCCGCCGAGGCGTCCGACCCTGATTGGGGGCCTTTGAAAAAGGACTTTCACGTGGGGGTCGAGGGAAAGCGGTCCAGGAAAGAGGTTGTCAACGGCGTCGAGCGCGCCGTCCGGGAGTGGATGATTCGGTTGCGGCCGAAGCGCGCGGGCAAGTTGAAGATCCCGTCGCTTCGGTTCGGTGCCTTGCGCAGCCGCGAGGTCGCAATCGACGTCAAGCCGGCGAAGAAATCCCAAGAGAAAAGGAAAGGCGAGGATTTCTTCATCGAGGTCGACGCGCAACCGAACAACCCTTACGTGCAGGCGCAAGTGTTGTTCACTTTGCGGGTGTTCATGCTCTACAGCTTGCGCGGCTCGGTCTCACCGCCGCAAGGCAGCAACAAAGCGCTGGTCGAGGCCTTGGGGGACGCGCGCAAATACCGCACCAGGCGCGACGGCAGAAGCTACGAAGTTTACGAAGGCCAGTATCTGATTTATCCGCAAGCCAGCGGCGACGTGAAGATTCAGCCGATCAGTTTGGACGGTCAGTACGTCAGAGGGAGCAGACGAGTGAGGGTGAAGAAGAAGTCGCGGGCGGTGACCTTGAAAGTTCGCCAAGTGCCCGACTCGTTTCCCGGAAAGTTTTGGCTGCCCGCCCAGGAGTTCAAGATTAGGGAGAACTGGTCGGGCGACCTGTCGTCTTGGCGCGCGGGGGAGCCTTTGACGCGGACGTTGAATCTCGAGGCCAGGGGGCTATTGGCGAAGCAGGTGCCCGAAATAGATTTGTCGGAGATCGGCGGGTTCAGGGTTTACACCGAGCAGGCCGATTTCAAGAATCAGCGCAAGGGCAAGACCATCATCGGCCAGCGCCAGCAGGCGGTGGTGATGATTCCCGCGCAAGCCGGCACTTATACGTTGCCGGGCATCCGCGTGCCGTGGTGGAACACGCGCGACGACCGTCTTGAATTTGCCGAGCTGCCGGCTCAGGAGATTGCAATCGGCGAGGCTGCTTTCGGCATGTTGACGATGGAAGAGCCGTTGTCCACCGTCGTTGCCGGTGCCGTTGAAACCGACGCCTCAGGCGCGGGCATCGCGGTTCAAGTGCGCAATCCGTGGCTCTGGGTCAGCGTGGCCTTGTTGGTCGGCTGGATGACGACGTCGGCGCTGGCGTGGGGCGGCAAGGGACTGTACCGCCGGTTCAAAACCGCTCGACGGCGCCGGTTGACGATCAACAAACTGTTGGTTGACCTTGAGCGGGCGGCTCGCAGCCATGACGCGGCGGCAACGAAAGATTTGCTGATGCAGTGGGGAAGAATGACTTGGCCCCTCGATCCGCCGACTTCGGTCAAGCAGATTGCGGCGCGTTTCGGCGGGCTCGTGGCGCAACAGGTCGAGCAGATGGAAGCCGTGTTGTATGGGCGCAACGCCGAATGGGACGGGCATCTTTTATGGGACGCCTTTTCTTCGCAAGAATTCAAGGAAGGAAACGAGCCGCAATCCCCAAGTGCCTCGAGTGCCGGTCTTCAGTCTTTGCATAAGCTGTAGCGCAGATGCCGCGTCAGCTTTCGTCGGTCACGGCCTTTCCGTGCCTTCGATCAGAAGCTCAAGGCAGCGGCTGTAAGCAAACCGCCAATTGCGGGATTTGCCGGTGATTTCGCGCACGAGGTCCAGTTCCTCGAGCAGTCTCAGCCCGGCGCGGGTGCCCGGATAGGACAGCCCCGTCTGCTCCTTGGCTTTGGAGATTGACAGGATCGGGCGTACCTGAAGTGCTTGGTGCACGCGCAACGCGGCGTTTCCGCCTCGGCCTTTCGACTCGATTCGTGCCCTATCTTCCTTGAACGTTTCCAGCAGCTTCTGCGCCGTCGAAGCGGCGTTTTCAGCCGTCGTCCGTACGCCTTCGAAGAAGAAGTCAAGCCATTTCTCCCAGTCACCGGTCTGACGCACGTGATCAAGCAGATCGTAATAAGTAGAGCGATGCCGCTTCAGATACAAACTGAGATACAGCAGCGGTTCGCGCAGTGTCCCGGCGTGACAGAGCAGGAAAGTGATGAGCAGCCGCCCGACGCGTCCGTTGCCGTCGAGGAAAGGATGGATGATCTCGAACTGCACGTGTGCGAGCGCAGCCCGCACCAGCGTCGGCAGACCGTCGTTCTCGGCGTGAAGAAAACGTTCCAACGCCGTCATGCAGTTGGGGACCTCGAGGTGCGGCGGCGGCACGAAGACTGCGTTGCCCGGGCGTGAACCGCCGATCCAGTTTTGGGAACGCCGAAACTCGCCGGGGTTTTTTTCGGAGCCTCGCCCGCGTGAGAGCAGGACTCCATGGATTTCTCGAATCAATCGATTTGACAACGGGAAGCCCCCGCGCAGACGCTCCAGCCCGTGCTCAAGGGCGTCGACGTAATTGACGGTTTCAACCACGTCGTCAACCGGGTCCATCGGAGACTCCGTTCCTGCCTCGAACAGCAACAGGTCGGAGAGGGACGACTGTGTGCCTTCGATTTGTGAGGAGAGCACCGCTTCCTTGCGGACGTAGCTGTAGAGAAAGACGTCGAGGTCGGGGAGCAACGAAGAGACGCCGTCGAGACGCCCGAGAGCGAGGGTCGCCGCTTCGAGAGACCGCTGCAAAGAGCCTTCCAAGGCCACCGGCGGCGACGGCGGCAGCGGCGAGGGGATGAAGGCGCGTACCCGTTCGTCTTTGAACGACGTGATTTGATAATGTCCGGGGTTGGAGCGGTCCATGGTACCTTTCCTGAAAACGCTGGTGGTTGCTGCCGGTCGCGTTTCCTTATTAAGAGTTTCGGGCTAAATCTTAATATGGCATTCCGCTATTAAACAACTCTTAATAGCGGTTTCCGTTATTAAGAGTTCCGGGCTAAATCTTAATATGGCGTTCCGCTATTAAGCAACTCTTAATAGCGGTTTCCGTTATTAAGAGTTCCGGGCTAAATCTTAATATGG
>CAYFZO010000007.1:0-54927 GCA_964347615.1 uncultured Chromatiales bacterium | reverse complement strand
TCCGCTATTAAGCAACTCTTAATAGCGGTTTCCGTTATTAAGAGTTCCGGGTTAAATCTTAATATGGCGTTCCGCTATTAAACAACTCTTAATAGCGGTCTCCGCTATTAAGAGTTCCGGGCTAAATCTTAATTACGCCCGCTAAAAGCACTTGGGAGCACGAGGACAAGCGGCCCGGCGACGGTAAGGGGTCAGAGCCGCCGCCGGGCACTGCCTGCCACGCCCCCGATCTGAGTCAAACCGGGATCGTCTAGGTGCTTCGGGCTTTTCGTTGTATTTGCGCCAGCGTGATGATCGCCGTGCCGAATGCGAGCGCGAACACCGTATCCGCGACGAACACCATCGCGGGCAGGCCGAGGCTCAGCCCCACCGACGGCGCCACCAGCCCGATGGCGATCAAGCCGTACCCCGACAAATCCAGCATCAGGCCGTACCCCAGGGGGTTTCTCGCCAGCAGGACGAAAAAGACGCCGGTGACTCCGAGCAGGCCGCAGCTCATTCTCATCAGGTACATCACCAGCGGATCAGGAGGCAGAGGCTCGACCCCGAACCACCCGATCATGTCGTTGATGGTGTCCCACGGCGTGACCAGGAGAGGAAAGCCGAGCAAGAACGCAACCGCACAAAGCCAAAGAATAATCTTCAATCCGTTCATCTGATTCACCTCTGATATGAACGTTGCATGGAGATTTTTCTCACGATACGCCCGTCCGCCGCATTGTCAACTTTGCGGCTCGTTCGCCTCTTCCGCCGGTTGCCGCGTTTTTCAGCGCCGGTGTGCCGGTCAGGTGTGCTCCTCGAATTGCAACGACAGGTCGAGCGCGCGCAGGTGCTTGGTCAGCGCACCGACCGAGACGCAGTCAACGCCGGTCGCCGCGAGGCGGGCAACGTCGTCGAGCCCGACGCCGCCCGAGACTTCTATCTGTGCCTTGCCTCCAATCACCTCGACCGCCGCGTCGACCGCGCCGACGTCGAAGTTATCGAGCATGATGACGTCGGCGTTCGCCGCAAGTGCTTGCTTGACCTGCTCGAGCGTCGAGACTTCGACTTCGACCGCAAGGCCGGGGTTCTCCCGGCGTGCCGCGGCTATCGCCGCCTTGATCGAGCCGCAGGCGCGGACGTGGTTGTCTTTGAGCAGTACGGCGTCCGACAGCCCCATGCGGTGGTTGACGCCGCCGCCGCAGGCGACCGCGTATTTCTGCGCGAGCCGCAGGCCGGGCAGGGTCTTGCGCGTGTCCTTGACCGTGACGCCGCCGGCGCGCGCGACGAACCCGGCGGTGGTCGTGGCGACCCCGGACAAGGTCTGCAGGAAGTTCAGTGCGCATCGCTCACCGCGCAACAGGCTCGCGGCGGTGCCGGTGAGAGTGCACAACACCGCGCCCTTTTCTATCGCGTCGCCGTCGCGCAACCGCCAGTGAATCTCGACCGCAGGGTCGAGTTGCGCGAAGACCTCGTCGAACCAGAACACGCCGGCAAGCACGCCCGCTTCGCGGCTGACGACCCGTGCCGTCGTGCGGGCGCTTTCGGGAACGGCGGCGGTGCTTATGTCCTCTCCGCCTTCCTCCTCCAACGCCGTCGCCACCTGCCGCTCGATCGCTTGCTTGAGCGGGGCGGGGCATTGTCCGGGCTTGAGCGTGAGCATGATTGCGGGCCTCTTGTGCGGGAACGCTGTTCCCCTCTTCAGGCTCGGCCAAAAATTATATAGATTGATCCGCAGGGGCAGACGTGACCTGAAACATCGGGGAATTATATATACAAATCTACACTGAACCTCCGCCAAGCAGCAGAGTCACCAGTAACGGAAGTTCACCGGACAATCCGCATTGCAGCATCTCCCGGTTCGAACGGCTTTCCGCGCGACGTGCTTGCGACGTGCTTGCTTGGGGCTTCCGCCGTGCCTTATTTATTCATGCGCGAGCACTTTTCGCCGTCGTGGTGGTGCAGACGACCCCGACCAGGTTTCCCCGCCCGTGCTCCGAACAAGCCCGCCGGTTTCACCCGCCCGCGACCCTGACTCCGGCGAAGACGTAGCGTTTGTCGGCGGTGTAAAAGTTCCTGAACGCGGGTCGGCGCAGCGCTTCGTGCGTGTAGCGGCTGTATCCGCGCAACGAGTAATGCGCGTTGTCGAACCACGGCGTCGAATACTCGTCGTAGGGGAAGGGCTTGAAGCCCGGGTAAGGGCGGAACGCGTTGCCGCACCATTCCCACGCGCGACCGTTCGGGCGGATGCGTTCGTGCGTCGGGTCTTGCTTGTGCGCCGTCTCCCATTCGCTTTCGTGCGGCAGGCGCGCGCCGACGTAGCGGGCGAATGCCCGGGCTTCGTGCCGGCTCAGGCCGTACACCGGGTCGTCGGGCGCGAGGTCGCGGCAACCGTTGCAGTCGGTGCCGTACCAAGCTCCGTCTTCGTTTCTGAGCCAATGGTGCGGGGCTTTGACGCGGGTCGCGTTCAGCCATTCCCGGCTTTCGGCGTCCCACCACTCGGCGTTGTCGTAGCCGCCGCTTTCGATGAAGCCGAGATATTCGGCGTTGCTTGCGGGCGTTGCGTTGAGCGTGAAGTCGTGCAAGGTTTCGCGGTGTTTCGGCAGTTCATTGTCGAAGCACCACGCGTCGCCGCCGCCGATCTCGAACGTGCCGCCGGCGAAAGCAATCGGTTGCAGGCGTACGGCGGCGGGTTCAAGTCGCTTTTGCGGTGCATGGCGGGGGGACTTTCGCAGGCATCTTTCGGTCAGCGCCATGTACATGGTCTCAAGGTGCATCGCGTGGTGTTGCAGAAGAAATTTCAGCAGGTAGCCGTTTCGCATCAGGCGGTGGGTCGCAAGCGTCGGCGGCGGGTCGTCGAGCAGCGCTAAGTTGTCGCGTTGCGCGCGGCGGCAGGCGTCGAGCAGCGCGTCTTTGGGCGGCAGCCGTGCGCCGCGTTCGGATTTGCGTACGCGTTGCGGAAGGTAAAGCTCGCTCGCCGCGGCGGTTGCGCCGTCGTCGTCCAGCGCGGTTTCCCTGATCCAGAAGTTCTCGACGAACGTCGCGTGTCCGAGGTGCCAGCCGAGCGGGCTGAAGTCCGGGTGGAACTGGACGCGGTGTTCGTCTTCGTCGAGGGCCGCGACGATCGCGCACAGCGCCTCTTGGACTTCGCCGAGGCGGGTCGGCTCGCAAGCGCAGGCGGTGCGGGCGAGCGGTTCGGGGGGCACGGTTTCAGTCCAGCGGGTTGAGCGCGGCGGCTTGTCCTTGCCGCAAGGTGAGCAGGTGCCCCGCAGGCACTTCCTGCCAATCGTCGTCGTCGGTCAGGCGTTCTGAGGCGATGAGTTGCGAGTTCGCGGGAAAGCCCGGCGGTGCATCACTGGTGTAGTACAACGTCGGCGCTTCAGCGCCCAACGCGAAACGCAGCGCGCAGAGCCGTTCGCCGTCGGTCACGATGACGTTCAGCAGCGCCGCTCCGTGCGCCAGTTCCTGCCGGCACCACTCGGCGACGCCGGCGAGCGCGGCTTCCAGATCGCCGCGTTGCCGCGCGGCGATCTGGCACAGCAAACCGAACAGGTATTCGGAGTCGGTCAGCCCGTGGACGTTCTCGAGGACGTCGGGTTCAAGTTCGGCGGTAATCGCGTGGCGCGCGCCCTGGTGGAAGTTCTCTATGTAACCGTTGTGCACGAACATCAGTCGCTCGCGCCTGAAGGGCTGTACGTTGGCGTGCGACGCGCCGTAATCGGCGGTTGCGCTTCTCACGAACGCGAGCCACAGCGGCGCGTGCAGGACCTCGCTCAAGGTCTCCAGATTGGGGTCGCTCCATATCGGCGCTTGGCTGCGGTAAGCCGCCGGCGTGCCGTCGGGCAGGTACCAGCCGAATCCGAATCCGTCGGCGTTGAGTTTCGCGTAGCGAAGTTCTTTCGGTTGCCACGACTGAACGTAGAGGCTATGATTCGGCTCAAGCAACAGCGTTTTGAGCGGCAACTGTTCCCCAAGGTAAGCGGCGAGACGGCACATATCGGTTGTGTCCTATTCGGTTCCGTTCGGGCGAGACTCGATGGCGAATCTGAAAAATAACTCGGCGGCGGCGGGCTTGCGCCTTGCCAGGCAGCGTGCTCGGCAGCCCGACCGCATTGACGTCGAACCCGCGCGCGCGGTCAACACGCTTGAACAAGACGTCATCGAGGGGGTGTTCTCAAGGCCGCGCAATTTATCTCCCAAGTATTTTTACGACGAGCGGGGGTCGAGGCTCTTCGACCGCATCTGCGAGACCCGTGAATATTACCCCACGCGCACCGAAGACGAGCTGTTGAGGAAGAACGCCGACGAAATCATCAGCTTGGTTCGTCCCGATCACATCATAGAGTTCGGCAGCGGGACCTCCCGCAAGACCCGCGCGTTGTTTGACGCCTGCGAGCGTCTCGGTGTCGCTTGCACCTATTGGGCGATGGACATCTGCGCCGAGGTGCTCGAGGAATGCGCGTTCAAGCTGCAACGGGAATATCCGTGGCTGAGGGTCAACGTGCTGGTCGGGGACTACGGCGCGGGGCTTGCGAACCTTGAGTTGCCCGAGGGGCGCTGGCTCGGACTGTTCATCGGCGGCACCGTCGGCAACTTGCATCGTGAAGAAGCGGTCGGCTTGTTGTGCGAGATCGGGACCTTGGTCGGCGACGCCGGCGCGTTGCTGCTCGGCGCCGACCGGGTCAAGCGCCGGGAGCTGCTCGACGCGGCCTACAACGACACGCAAGGCCTGACCGCGTCTTTCAACCTGAACGTCCTGAACGTGCTCAACCGCGAGCTCGACGCCGACTTTTCCCTTGAAGACTTCTCGCACTACGCTTTCTTCAACGAGCGCAAGAGTCGGGTCGAGATGCACCTGGTTTCGCGCAAAAGGCAGAAGGTTCGTTTCGGATCGCTCGACCATTCGCTCCATCTGGAACGCGGCGAGACGATACGTACCGAGATCAGCCGCAAGTTCACGCACGCCGGCATCGAGGATCTGATCGGTTCGAGCCGGTGCACGCCGTTGCGTCATTTCGTCTCGGCCGACGGGTATTTTTCGCTGGTGCTCGCGTACGCCGGCGCGGGGCGCGTGCCCTCTGCGCTTCTGGACGCGTGACCCGAGCGTCCGGGGGCGAAAGCGCTCCGGGTCGTGACCCACGGGTGCAACCCAGGAATATGAGCAGACCGCTGGTTCTTGTCGTCGACGACGATCCTTCGATCCGCCGGATGGTCGGGGTGCTGCTCGGCGACGAACGTTACGAAACGGCGGAGGCGGGCAACGCGTACGAGGCGCTCGAGGTGATGCAGAAGACGCCGCCCGACGTGATTCTTCTCGATTGGATGATGCCGGGGCTCAGCGGTGAGGATTTGGTTCGGCGTTTGCGCGCGGATCAGGCCACCCGCGCGATTCCGGTCGTGATGTTGACCGCGAAAACCGGCGAGGAGAACGTCGTCGCCGGGTTCAAGGCCGGCGTTGACGACTACGTCACCAAGCCGTTTTCGGGGCGCGAGCTGACTGCCCGCATAGACGCCTTGCTCAGGCGTACGCGCACCGACGAGGACGCCGTCGAGGAAATCAGCGTCGGCGTGATGACGTTGTCTCCGTCCGAGCACCGCGTCGTCGCCGCCGGCCGCGAGGTTATCGTCAGCCCGACCGAGTTCAAGTTGTTGCAGTTCTTCATGAAGCATCCCAACAAAGTGTTTTCCCGCTCGCAGATTCTCGATCGCGTCTGGGGGGTCAACGCCTACGTCGAAGAACGCACGGTTGACGTGCAAATCCGCCGCTTGCGCAGGGCGCTAGAAAGTTGCGACTGCAGCGACGTGATCGGCACCGTTCGCGGAGTCGGCTACCGCTTCAACGCCCCTTCCGGCGCCGAAGAAGCACTTTAGCGTTCATGCGCCACGATTTGTTGGTGCTGACCTTTCTCGTGCTTGCCGGTGCAGGTGCGGGCGTGACGCTGTCGTCGCCGCTTGCGGGCTTGTTCGCCGGGGTCTGCGTTTGGGCGGGGTTGCAGTTCCGGCAGTTGTTGCGTTTCAGGCGTTGGCTGGCCGCCGGCGCCGACGCTGACGTCGCGCCGCGCGGCGAAGGGTTGTGGGGCGAGGTCTATCGGCGCGCGGGCTTGCGCAAGCGGGGACTGGACGAGAGTGAAAGCGCACGCCGCGTGCGTCTGGAGGAAGGCGTCGTCGCGTTGCCCTACGGCTTCGTCATTGTCTCCCACGGAGGGCGCATCGAGTGGTTCAACGCCGCTGCCGCCAAGATGCTGCACCTGTCCGACCCCGGCGACGTGAACCGCGAGATTGGTCACTTGATTCGTTCCCCGGACTTCGTCGCGGCGCTTGAAAGCGCCGGTGCCGGCGCCGAGTTGGAATTGAACCTGTTCGGCAGGTTTCTTGCGGTCTACGTCTCGTCGTTCGGGGACGGCGGCTATCGTCTGGTCGTGGTGCAGGACGTAAGCCGCGTGCGTTATCTAGAGCGCGCGCGCAGCGAGCTGCTCGGCAACGTCGCGCACGAGTTGAAAACGCCGTTGACCGTGGTCGGAGGCTACGCCGAGATTATCGCCGCTTCGGCGGACGCTGAGACCGGCGAAGCGGCGGCGCAAATCGGCAAACAGACCGAACGCATGAACCGCATCGTCGAAAACCTGTTGACGCTGGAACGTCTCGAGGAAAGTCTCCCGCTTGCGCACGACGCTGAGAAAGTGGATTTGCGCCGTCTCGCCGACGAAGTGGTCCGGGAAGAGGAGATGGTCGCGCCCGCGGGCCGGTGCCGGATCGAGATTGCCGTCGCGGAAGGTGTCACCCTTCGCGGCGATCGCAGGGATTTGCACAGTGTGTTGTCCAATTTGGTCGGCAACGCGGTGCGTTATTCTCCCGAGGGCGGCGTCGTGCGGGTGTCTTGGTCGCAAGACGCCGGCGTCGGGCGGCTTTCGGTGTCCGACGAAGGCTCGGGAATCGACCCGGCACACCTGCCGCGCCTGACCGAGCGGTTTTATCGGGTGGACAAAAGCCGTTCGCGCGAGTTGGGCGGCACCGGACTCGGTCTCGCAATCGTCAAGCACGCGCTGCAGAAGCACGGGGCTTCGTTGCGCGTGGAAAGCGAGCTCGGTAAGGGCAGTACGTTTCATTGTGAGTTTCCGGAGGGCTCTTTCCAGCGCACCGCACGGTGATTCTTGACGGCGGGGCACCCGGCGGGGCGCCAAGCGGATGGAACGTGATTTTCCCCTTCACCGGCCTGCGGCTGAGGATCAAGGTCTTTCTCGAGGGCGCGCCGGAGTGGCGCGCGGCGGTTCAACCGAACCTTCCGGTAATGTATTGCTCGGTCAGCTCGTGCTGCGGGTTGGTGAAGATGTCTTCGGTGTTACCGACCTCGACCAGGTTGCCAAGGTGGAAATACGCGGTGCGTTGTGAAGCGCGCGCGGCTTGCTGCATCGAATGTGTGACGATGACGATGGTGTAGTTTGTGCTGAGCTCGCTGATGAGACCCTCGATCTTGGCGGTTGCAATCGGATCGAGCGCCGAGCACGGCTCGTCCATCAGGATTACCTCGGGGCCGACCGAGATCGCCCGGGCGATGCACAACCGTTGTTGCTGGCCGCCCGAGAGGCTGGTGCCGGGGTGGTCGAGGCGGTCTTCGACTTCGTGCAGCAGCCCGGCTCTTTCGAGGCTGCCGCGCACGACTTCGTCGAGTTCCTCGCGGGTTTCGGTCAGACCGTGGATGCGGGGGCCGTAAGCGACGTTGTTGTAGATCGACTTGGGGAACGGGTTGGGTTTTTGAAAGACCATCCCGACCTTGGTGCGCAGCTCGACCACGTCCACTTTTCCGGTGTTGACGTCTTGATCGTCGAGCAAGATCTTTCCGGTGACCCGGCAGCTTTCGATGGTGTCGTTCATCCGGTTCAGACAGCGCAGCAAGGTGGATTTGCCGCAACCTGAGGGGCCGATCATCGCGGTCACCTGTTTCCTGCCGACGTCGAGATCGACGTTCTTGATTGCGTGCTTTTCGCCGTAATAGACGTTGACGTCGTGCAGCGACATGCACGGGTTTTCGACTCGGATTTCCCCGACGGTGACGAAGTCGGTGTTTTCCGCAGGCAGGGTGTTCACGGGCGTTCGTCGTCGGTTTTACCAGCGGCGCTCGAAGCGCTTGCGCAGAATTATAGCCGCAATGTTGATTGTCACTAGGAAGGTGAGCAGCACGATGATGGCGGCGGCGGTGCGTTCGACGAAAGCGCGCTCCGGGCTTTTGGCCCACTGGTAGATTTGCACCGGCAACGCGGTCGAAGGGTCGGTAATCGAAGTCGGGACGTCCACGATGAAGGCGACCATGCCGATCATCAGCAGCGGCGCGCTTTCGCCGAGCGCCTGCGCCATGCCGATAATCGAGCCGGTCAGCATCCCGGGCAGCGCGAGCGGCAACACGTGGTGCAGCACGGTTTGCACGTGCGACGCGCCCATTCCCAGCGCCGCTTCGCGGATGGACGGCGGCACCGATTTGATCGAAGCGCGGCTCGCGATGATGATCGTCGGCAGCGTCATCAGCGACAGCACGATGCCGCCGACCAGCGCGGTCGATCGCGGCAGGCCGAAGAAGTTGATGAACACCGCAAGCCCGAGCAGGCCGAAAATGATCGAAGGCACCGCGGCGAGGTTGTTGATGTTGATTTCGATCAGGTCGGTGAAACGGTTTTTCGGTGCGAATTCCTCGAGGTAGATCGCGGCGGCGATACCGATCGGGAACGACAGCAGGAAGGTGATCAGCAACGCGCGCAACGACCCCATCAGCGCGCCGAGAATGCCGGCTTGCTCAGGCTCCCGCGAGTCGCCGTGGGTGAAGAAGGCGACGTTGAACCGTTTCTCAAGGCGGTGTTCGGCCGTCAGCCGATCGATCCGTTCGATGGTCGGGTCGCTGATGCGTCTTTCCGATTGCGGCAAGGTTCGGTCGATCTTGCCCTTGAAGAATTGGTCAATCTCATCGTCGGCACTCAGCCACGCCGACACAGTGCGCCCCGCGAGGTTCGGTTGTTCTTCGACCATCTCGCGCAGCTCGAAAGACGCGATCGGGCTGACCAGCCGGGACAGCTCCCGCTTTTCGGCGCGCGTGTTTGCCCCGGGAAACAACGCGGACAGCGAGCGCTTGACCGCGCCGGCGAAGTCGGCTCGGGAAAGCGCCTCGCCGGTCTGCGCGAACTCGGGTGCTGAGAGGTCGACGTCGAGGCGTATCTTGGTTTGCTGGAACGCGCTGTAGCCGCTGCCGAAGATGCTGACGAACAGCACCGCCAGGAAAGTCAGCGCCAGCGTGATCGCCGTGATCCCGTAAACGCGAAACCGCTTTTCGGCGGCGTAGCGGCGGCCGAGCCCCTTGCGGAAGCGGTTCAGTTGCTGGTCATTCATATTGTTCCCGGTATTTTCTGACGGTTCTCAACGCAATCACGTTCAACGTCAGGGTTGCGAAAAACAGGGTCAGGCCGAGCGCGAAAGCCGCAAGCGTCTTGGGGCTGTCGAACTCCTGATCGCCGACCAGCAGGGTGACTATCTGCACGGTGACCGTCGTCACCGCCTCGAACGGGTTGGCCGTGAGCTTCGCCGCGAACCCGGCAGCCATCACCACGATCATCGTTTCCCCGATTGCGCGCGACACCGCGAGCAGGACGCCGCTGACGATGCCCGGCAGCGCCGCCGGCACGATGACCTGAACGATGGTTTCCGACCGCGTCGCGCCCAGTCCGTAGGAGCCTTCACGCAGCGATTGCGGCACCGCGTTGATGACGTCGTCCGACAGCGACGAGATGAACGGAATCAGCATGATGCCCATGGTCAGCCCTGCGGCGAGGGCGCTCTCGGATGAGACGCTCAACCCAAGCGTTTCTCCGGCTTCACGCAGCACCGGCGCGACGGTCAACGCCGCGAAAAAGCCGTAGACCACGGTCGGGACGCCCGCGAGCACCTCGAGCAACGGTTTGACCGTCGCACGGGTCGAGGCGCCGGCGTACTCCGACAGGTACAGCGCGGACATCAGTCCGATCGGCGTCGCCACCGCCATCGCAATCGCCGAAATCAGGATCGTTCCGGTGAACAACGGCACCGAACCGTATGAACCCGGCGTCGCCTGCGGCGCCCAAGTCGTGCCGAACAGGAACTCGAACGGCGACACCGAGTTGAAGAAGCGCAAGCTTTCGAACAGCACCGACGTCACGATTCCGATGGTCGTCAGGATCGCAATCGTCGAACACAGCAGCAGGATGAACTTCATCACCGCCTCGACCCGTCGTCGCGCGTTGAAACGCGGATGAAGCCGCCTGAGCGCCGTGACCGAGCCGATGATCAGCAGCGAGACAATGATGATTCCGAGCGCGGTTCGGCTGGTCTGCTTGAACTCGCGGTAGGCCGAGACGGCTTGCGCGACGCGCGGGTCGCCGGCCTGCTCCGGCGGGGTTTCGGCCTCGGCGAACGAGGAGATCTTGTTGAGCAGCATCTGCTGCTCGATCGAGCCGTGCTCCGCCTGTATATGCGGTGCGACCAGGTGTTTCAGGACGTTCGGCTCTCCGAGGCTCCACAGCGCGACCAGCAGCAGTGCGGGTGCGGCGCAAGACAAGACGGCGTACCACTTGTGATACGTCGCGTTGCCGCGCACGTTTTTGGTCCCGGCGCGCGCCAGCCGCTTGCCGGCGAAGATGTACGCGCCGGTTGCGAACGCAAGCAGCAGAACGGTGAGTGAAAGCAGCGTCATCGGTGGTGTTTGACAGGCACGTCCGGCGAGAGGTTGTTATCGCCGAGTCTCCCCTTATACGGAAAGAATGTTACAGAGTGATGACTAAGCGGCGACGGTTGCATTCCCGCGTCTTGCCCGATGCGCTTAATGCCGTTACAATCAGCCGATTATGAGCATGGAAAGCGCCAGCGACCACACTTCGCCGCAGTTCGCCGTCGCAATAGACCGCATTCGCGATTTGGTCGTGAAGATGGGCGGACTTGCCGAGGAGCGCGTGGCGACGGTGGTCAGGGCACTCAGCACCCGTGACCAGGAAACCGCAAGAATGGTCGCGGGTTCGGACTATCAGATCAACGCGCTGGAACTCGAGATCGACGAGGGATGCGCAAACATTCTGGCGCTGCGTCAGCCGGTTGCGCGTGACCTCAGGCTGGTCATCGTCGTATTGAAGGTGATTACCGATCTCGAACGGGTCGGCGACGAAGCGCAGCGCATTGCAAAACAGCTGCTCGAGCTGGGGCAGACCGAGATTCCGCCGGTGATGCAGCGCGAGTTGGACCGCCTGGGCAAGCACGCGAGTGACATGTTGCGCAAGGCACTCGACAGTCTCGTGCGTTCTCAGGCCGGCACGTTCAGCGAGTTGCAAGTTCAGGACCGTAAGGTTGACAGCGAGTTCAATTCGGTGATGGACGTTTTCGAGACCGCGGTGTCCGAGCGGGCTGCCGATATCCCGTCGTTGTTGAACGTGCTGTGGTGCGCCCGTTCGCTTGAGCGCATCGGCGATCACGCCAAGAATATCGGTGAATACGTGGAGTATTTGGCCAAAGGCAAGGACATCCGTCATCTTGCCACCGCGTCCTCTTAACCCAAGAGCAGCTTGAGCAGCGCTTTTTGCGCGTGCAGCCGGTTTTCGGCTTCTTCCCAAACCACGCTCCGGGGACCTTCGATCACCTCGCGCGTGACTTCTTCGTCGCGGTGTGCCGGCAGGCAGTGCATGAACAAGGCGTCTTTGTCGGCAAGCTGCATCAGTTGCGAGTTCACCTGGTAGCCTTTGAACTTCCTCAGCCGCTCGGCGCGCTCTTTCTCCTGCCCCATGCTCGCCCAGACGTCGGTGACCACGAGGTCGGCGCCTTCCACCGCCTCGCGCGGGTCGTCGGTGAGCACCACCCTGTCGCCGGCGACGCCCGTGACCGCGGGGTCGGGCTGGAATCCGGGCGGGCACGCGACGCGCAATTGAAAGTCGAGCTGTACCGCCGCGTTGACGTACGAGTGGCACACGTTGTTTCCGTCGCCGACCCAGGCGACGGTGCGTCCCTGCACGTCGCCGCGTTTTTCAAGGTAGGTCAGCACGTCGGCGAGCAGCTGGCACGGGTGGAAACGGTCGGTCAGGCCGTTGATGACCGGTGCCTGCGCGTGTTCGGCGAACTCGACCAGGCGCTCGTGCTCGAAAGTGCGCAGCATCACCGCGTCGGCCATGCGCGTCAGTACGCGCGCGCTGTCGCTGATCGGTTCGCCCCGTTCGAGCTGGGTGTCGCGCGCCGAGAGGAACACCGCGTATCCCCCGAGCTGGTGCATCGCGACCTCGAAGGAAACCCGGGTTCTGGTGGATGATTTCTCGAAGATCATGATGAGCACCTTGCCCGCCGCCGTTTCATCGGCGGCGCCCGATTGCCCGCGGCGCTTCATTTCCAGTGCCTGCGCGAGCAGGGTCTTTATCTCGTCCGGCGTCAGGTCGAGCAGGCTCAGGAAATGCCGGGGCTGTCGTTTGGTCGGGTTCATCGGTGCGTTTCGGGTGCGTTTCGCGTCGTGCCTCAGGCGGCGCCGGAAGTGAACGAGGAAATCAGTTCGGCCAGCGTTGCGACAATCATATCGGCTTGTTCGCGTTCGAGGGTCAACGGCGGCAGCAGTCTGACGACCCGTTCGGCGGTGACGTTGATCAAAAGCCCCCGCGCGAGCGCTTGCGCCGCAAGTGTCTGGCACGGGACCTCGAGCTCGACGCCGATCATCAGCCCTCGGCCGCGGATTTCCGCGACGCTTTTGACGCCGGCGAGCGTCGCGTGCAGTTGTTCCGTCAGATACGCGCCGGTCGCGGCGGCGCGCGCGCACAGCGCCTGCGTTTCAATGGTTTTGAGTACCGCGAGAGCGGCGGCGCAGGCCAGCGGATTGCCGCCGAACGTCGAGCCGTGCATGCCGGGCCCGAGAGGTTCGGCGACGCGCGTGTCGGCGACGCACGCGCCGATCGGAACGCCGTTGCCGAGTGCCTTGGCCGTTGTCAGCACGTCGGGGCGTACGTTCTCGTGCCGGCAGCAATACCACGCGCCGGTCCTGCCGACGCCGGTTTGAACCTCGTCGAGGATCAGCAGCGTTCGGTGCGGCTCGCACAGTTCGCGCAACGCCGCAAGATAGCCGTCTTCGGGGACGCGGACGCCGCTTTCGCCCTGGATGGGTTCCACCATGACCGCGCAGATTCGAGGGTTTTCGGCGAGTGCGCGTTCGACCGCGGCGACGTCGTTGAACCGCGTCCGCGCGAAGCCTCCGGGCAGGGGGCCGAACCAGGATTCGGCGCCGGGGTCGGTCGCGGCGAGCGACCCGAGGGTGCGTCCGTGGAAAGCGCCTTCCATCGTGAGAATCACCGGGGCGTCGTTGCCTTGCCGGCGCGCCCACAGTCGCGCGAGCTTGATGGCCGCTTCGTTGGCCTCGGTCCCCGAATTGCAGAAGAACACCCGGTCAAGGCCGGTGACACGGGCGAGTTCGGCGGCAAGTGCTTTTTGTACGCCGACGTTGTAGAGGTTGGAGGTGTGCACCAGCCGTGTCGCCTGTTCGGCAACCGCGCGCCCGACCGCGGGGTGTGCGTGTCCGAGCCCGCACACCGCGATACCCGCAAGCGCGTCGAGATAGCGTTTGCCTTCGACGTCCCACAGCCACGCGCCTTCGCCGCGATCGAACTCAACCGCAAGCCGTGCGTAGTTTTGCATCAGGTGGTCGTTCACGTTCGGGTGTCGGCCCTCAAGGAGTCAACGGGGGTCCGATAAGGTCAATCCGGTTGCGGTTGATAATGTCCTTTTTGATCGTTGTTCCGGTCCAGCGCGACGAATCGGGAAGAGGGCGGACGTCCGGTCTCGGGGAACCGGGAAAAACTCGGCGTCGCCGCGCGGCGACGCCGTTGCGCCGTTCCCGTGCCGCCGCGGGTTCGCATCCCCCGCACGGCGGCGCAAGCTTGCCTCAGAACGGCAGGCCGTGGCCGTGGCTGCCGCCGACCATGCACATCAGCATCGGGATCGACAACAGGGTGTTCGTTCTCGACGCCATCAAGGCGATTTTTTTCGCTTTCGCTTTCTCTTCGTCGCTTGCGCTGACGCCGCCGAGGCCGAGGATCTTTTTCTGGTTCGGCCAGATCAGGCCCCATACGTTGAGCAGCATGATCGTGCCGAGCCACGCGCCGACGCCGATGACGTGCATGTTCTGTGACGAGTCAAGCATGAACGCGGCGGTGAAACCGCCGCCGCCGGTCAGGATCTCGAGCGCCGCGGCGCCGCTGAGCCAGGTCAACAAGGCGCCGTAGCGGAACCACGCCAACGCTTTGGGCGCGACGTACTTGTTGATTGCCGCGGGTCCCGGGCCGCCGGTGTCCGCCGCGGCTTCGCCGACCGCGGGCACCTGAACGAAATTGAAGTAGTAGAGCAAGCCGATCCAGACGATGCCGACCACCACGTGCAGCCACACGATGATGGACGTCGCGTTGAGTCCCGGCGCGTCCGTCAGTATCAGGCTGACGATGATCGCCAGGACAAAACCGGAGATAATGGTTCCAACGACGGAATTGAGTGGATTCATCAGAGTCGTCCTCCCAAAGTCAAAAGTGTTAAGGTCAAAGGTGTTATGGTTATGAGGGTCGGCAGATTATATACACAAGTCCGAACCAAATGCACCATCGCCGAATCCGCCTTGCCGGTCGTTACAACGTGTTTTTTTCTGAAGCCGTGCCGTGATGGACGCCGTTGAACTGAGCCTTTTCAACCAGCGGATTGCCGCGGTGTGCGACGAGATGGGCGCGCGGCTGCGCCAAGCCGCCTTTTCCCCCAATATCCGCGACCGTCTCGATTACTCCTGCGCGGTGTTCGACGCCGGCGGCGGCCTCGTCGCGCAGGCGGCGCATATTCCGGTGCATCTCGGCAGCATGGCCTACGCCTTGCAGCGAATTGCCGGCGGATTCGAGTGGCGTCACGGCGACATGCTGGTATTCAACGATCCATTTCTCGGCGGCACCCACCTGCCGGACGTTACCGTGGTCGCCCCCGCGTTCACGGACGGTCGTCTCGTCGGCTTTGTCGCCAACCGGGCGCACCACGCCGACATAGGGTCGAGCACGCCCGGCGGGATGCCGGTATCTTCAACTCCCGAGGAGGAAGGCATCGTCATCGAGCCGCAGTATCTGGTGCGCGAAGGGCGCACCGACCGGGAGAAGCTTGAGCGGTTTGTCGCTGCCTCCCGTAACCCGCGCGACGAGACCGGCGACTACACGGCGCAGATCGCCGCCAACCTCACCGGCGTAGAGCGGCTTGAGGCGCTGGCGTCGGCCGGGGGGGTGGACGCCTATGCCGCCGCGGTCGAGGAAATCAACCGCTACGGCGGAAGGCTCGCGCGCAAGGTTCTGGAGGTGATTCCGCAAGGCAGGTGGTCGTTCACCGATTATCTGGACGACGACGGTTTCGGCGCGAACGACGTTCCGATTCGGGTGACGCTCGAAGTCGGCGCCGGCGGCATCCGCGCGGACTTCACCGGCACCGCGGCGCAAGTCAAGGGCAACGTCAATTGCCCCGTCGCAGTGACGGTCGCCGCGGTGCACTACGTTTTCCGTTGCTTTCTTCCGGTCTACGCGCCGACTTGCCACGGCCTGTTTTCGATGATCGAGGTTGTCGCGCCGGAGGGGTCGCTGGTCAACGCCCGTCCGCCCGCCGCGGTCACCGGCGGCAACGTCGAGACCAGCTCGCGCATCGTCGATTGCGTTATCGGCGCGTTGAGTCGAGCCTTGCCTGAGACGATACCGGCGGCGAGTCAGGGCACGATGAATAATCTGGCGATGGGACACGAGGAAAGCGACGGCGAGCCGGCTTGGGCTTACTACGAAACCATCGGCGGCGGTTGCGGCGCAGGCGCGGATTCGGCGGGACGTTCGGCGGTGCAGTCACACATGACCAACACTCTGAACACGCCGGTCGAGGTGCTCGAGATGAAGTACCCGTTGCGAATTCGGCGCTACGCCGTGCGTCGCGACAGCGGCGGGCGGGGGCGGTTTCGCGGCGGCGACGGCATCGTGCGCGAGTATGAGTTCCTGCGCCCCGCCGTGTTCACCATCCTGAGCGAACGCCGCCGGCGTTCTCCGTGGGGCGTCGCCGGCGGGGACGACGGCGCCCCCGGGGAAAACCTGCTGAACGGCGAAGCCTTGCCCGCCAAGGTGGTGCGTCGGGCGCGTCCCGGCGACCGCCTGACGATCAAGACGCCCGGCGGCGGCGGTTTTTTCGCGGCTTAGGCATTCCCGCGAGGCGAGCCGCCGCCGGTGCTTTATGCCAATATAGGGGCGTTCGTTTGGTTCCGGGCGACGAAGATTGAAACAACTGCTGGTCAGCGAGTACATCAAGAGGATTGACGCCGCCAAGGTCTATGAGGCGGCGGTGGAATCGCCTCTCGAGGAGGCGCGGTGTCTGTCCGAGCGCGTCGGCAACCGCGTGCTGCTCAAGCGCGAGGACGCGCAGCCGGTGTTTTCGTTCAAGTTGCGCGGCGCGTACAACAAGATCGTCAACCTGTCGAAGCAGGCGCGCGAGGCGGGCGTGATTGCGGCGTCCGCGGGCAACCACGCACAAGGCGTTGCGTTCGCCTGCAAGAAGCTCGGCATCCGCGGCTTGATCGTGATGCCGTGCACGACGCCCGCGATCAAGGTCGCCGCGGTGCGGCGCTACGGCGTCGAAGTCGTACTCCACGGCGATACCTACGACGAGGCTTGCGTGCACGCGCTCGGACTTGCACGCGACAAGGACGTGGTCTTTGTTCCGCCCTACGACGACCCCGACGTAATCGCGGGACAGGGGACGGTCGGCAAGGAGATCGCCGAGCAGTGTTCCGCCGAGATCGACGCGGTGTTCATTCCGGTCGGCGGCGGCGGGCTGATCGCCGGTGCCGGGGTTTATCTCAAGCACGCGCGCCCGAACGCCCGCGTCATCGGGGTCGAGCCGGAAGACGCACCGTCTCTGCACGAGGCGCTGAAAGCGGGCGAGCGTGTAACCCTCGAGCAAGTCGGCCTGTTTGCCGACGGTGCCGCCGTCAGGCAGGTCGGTGAGGAAAATTTCCGCGTGGCGCGCGAAGTTGTTGACGAGACCGTGCTGGTGACGACCGATGAGATTTGCGCGGCGATCAAGGACCATTTCGACGATACCCGTTCACTCGCCGAACCCGCCGGCGCGCTCGCGCTTGCCGGGTTGAAGAAATACGCTGCCGAGAACGGATTGAAAGGACGCACTCTGATCGCCGTGATTTCAGGCTCGAACATCAACTTCGATCGCTTGAAGCACGTCGTCGAACGCTATGAGATCGGTGAGAATTCAGAGTCGTTGTTTGCGGTCACGATCCCCGAGCGTCCGGGCAGCTTCTTGCGGTTCTGCCGCGTTCTCGGGCGGTTTACGATTACCGAATTCAATTACCGCTACGCCGATTCGGGCGAAGCCCACGTGTTCGCCGGGGTGCGTTTCGAGGACGCGGCGAGGGAGAAGCCCGAAACCGTCGCCAGACTGCGGGAAAGCGGCTACGAGGTGCTTGATATTTCCGACAACGAGATGGCGAAGCTGCATCTGCGTCACCTCGTCGGCGGGCACGCGAGCGGCATCGAGGACGAACGCTTATACCGTTTTCAGTTCCCGGAAAGGCCGGGCGCCTTGCTTGAGTTTCTGGAAAAGATGCACCAGGGCTGGAACATCAGTTTGTTTCATTACCGCAATCATGGTGCGGCCTACGGCAGGGTGCTCGCCGGCATCCAAGTCCCCGACGGGGAAATGCCGGCGTTCGGACGCTTTTTGGACGAGCTGGGTTACCGCAACCAGGATGAAAGCGGCAACCCCGCTTATGTGCTGTTTCTGCGTTGAGGCGTCGTCGGCGCGGTTTGCCGAAAGGCGACGCCAGAAAGCTCAGGCCGATTTTGAAGGCAGGCTTTTGCGCACGACGTAGCTGAGCATCAGCAACACGGAAATCGTGATGACGCCCATTGCAAGCGGTACCGCGAGAAAATACAGGACCGCTCCGATCGCGACGAACAGCGCGAAGCTGAGCAAGCCTCCGGCGACTTCCTGGAGCGGGGAACCTCGCATCCTTGAAACCAGGTTGTTGAGCCACAGGTAGACAAGCCAAGCAACCACCAACAGGACCGTTGCAGTGACAAAACTGAGAGCATTTTCAAGCGCAGCCACGTTTTCCTCCTCCGCCGAGCGGCGACAGGAGCAAGACCGTACCATAAGTTGTTCGTTTCTCCAACCGTCTGCGCGGGTGAGCCCGTCGCGGCGTACGGCAACCGGGCTTGGCAGCCGTTTCGCTTCGTCTCACCGGGCGTCGCGGACATCGAGGAGGCCGTGAAACTCCTGGGCGTCGACACCGGTGGCACTTTCACCGACCTGATTCTGTACGACGACGGCGAGTTTCGGGTGCACAAGCAGCTGTCGACGCCCGACGCGCCCGAAAAGGCGATTATCGAAGGGGTGCGTTCCCTCGGCCTTTCGCCGCGACGGGCGCCGGACGTGGTGCACGGTTCGACCGTCGGCACCAACGCGGTGCTCGAGGGAAAGGGCGTAAAGACCGCTTGTTCGTTTCTCCAACCGTCTGCGCGGGTGAGCCCGTCGCGGCGTACGGCAACCGGGCTTGGCAGCCGTTTCGCTTCGTCTCACCGGGCGTCGCGGACATCGAGGAGGCCGTGAAACTCCTGGGCGTCGACACCGGTGGCACTTTCACCGACCTGATTCTGTACGACGACGGCGAGTTTCGGGTGCACAAGCAGCTGTCGACGCCCGACGCGCCCGAAAAGGCGATTATCGAAGGGGTGCGTTCCCTCGGCCTTTCGCCGCGACGGGCGCCGGACGTGGTGCATGGTTCGACCGTCGGCACCAACGCGGTGCTCGAGGGAAAGGGCGTAAAGACCGCCTACGTCGCCAACCGTGGTTTCGGCGACGTGTTGACGATTGGCCGACAAGCCCGTCCTGAGATTTATCGTCTGACGCCTGAACCCGTTCCGCCGCCGGTTGCGCCCGAGCTGTGTCTTGAAACCGGCGGACGCGTCGGTGCTCGGGGTGAGGTGGTCGAGACTCTGACGCCGGGCGACGTCGAGGCCTTGAAGATGCGTCTTGCCGAGCTGGCGCCCGAAGCGGTGGCGATCAATTTGCTGTTCTCATTCATGGACGACCGCTTCGAGAGGATGATCGCGCAGGCTCTGGAGGACGATTATTTCGTGTCGCGTTCCTCGGACGTGCTCGCCGAGAGCGGTGAATACGAACGCGGCATAGCGACTTGGCTGAACGCCTACGTCGGCCCGATTATGCGCCGCTATCTCAAGCGTCTCGATGCGTCGTTGCCGTCGGCGAACGTCAGCGTCATGCAGAGCCACGGCAAGACCATCGTCGCGGATAAGGCCGGAGACTACGCAGTCAACCTGCTGCTGTCGGGGCCCGCGGGCGGCGTCATCGCGGCGCGTCACGTTGCCGCCGCCGCCGGCGCGAGCAAAGTGCTGAGCTTCGACATGGGGGGCACCTCGACCGACGTGTCGGTTATCGTCGGCGACGTTGCTTTGACGACCGAAGGACGCATCGGGCCCTACCCGATCGCCGCTCCGATGGTGGACGTCCACACGGTCGGGTCGGGCGGCGGCTCGATCGCTTACGTTGACGAAGGCGGTTTGTTGCGGGTGGGGCCGCAGTCGGCCGGCGCGTCGCCGGGCCCCGCCTGTTACGGGCGTGGCGGCGGTCGTCCGACCGTAACCGACGCCAATTTGCTGCTCGGGCGTCTGCCCGAGAGGCTCGGCGGGTCGTTGACGCTCGACCGTGCCGCCGCGGTGCGGGCGTTTGAGCCGCTGGCCGAAGCGCTCGGCAAAAGCGTCGCCGGCGTCGCGCAAGGCGTGATGGACGTCGCCAACGAGCAGATGGAACAGGCGCTCAAGGTCGTGTCGGTGCAGAAAGGGCACGACCCGTCGGAGTTCACGCTCGTCGGTTTCGGCGCGGCGGGCGGTCTGCACGTCTGCACCTTGGCCGAGGGCATGAAAATCCGCAGGGTGATCGTGCCGGCTCACGCCGGCGTCTTGTCGGCTTTCGGCATGTTGATCGCGCCGCGCGGTTTGCAAAAGTCACGTACGCTGTGCGTTGACGTCGCGGCCGCGGAACAGCAAGCCGTGGACGCCGTGTATCAGCGGTTGCGCGAAGAAGCAGGCGGTGAGATGCGTACGCAAGGCATCGGCGTCTTTGACGTCGCCGAAACCGCCGAGCTGCGTTACGCGGGACAGTCGCATTGCTTGACGCTCGAACGTCGTCCCTTGACCAAGATTGCGCAAGCTTTTCACGAGGCGCACCGAGCTCACCACGGCTACGTCTTGGACGCGGCGGTCGAGTTGGTGACGCTTCGGGTCAGCGTTTTCTCGGAATCCCCGCTCAAAAGCGCCGCCGCCGGGCGCGGCGTCGCGGCGTCGCCGCCTTCGTCGCCCTCGTCGTTGCACCGGTCGGCGGCCGAGCCGGGCAAACCGATGGTTTACCGGCGCGCCGACCTTGCGGGCAAGCTGGTCTCAGGCCCCGCCTTGATCGTCGAGCCGACCTCGACCGTTTACGTCGAGGAGGGTTGGCGTGCGTCTCTGGACGGTTTCGGCAACTTGCAGCTTGAGAACCCATGAATAAGGTTACGGGCTTTCCTCCGATTCTTCCGCCCAGGCCGAGAGTGTTGATACTGGGGTCGATGCCGAGCGTGGAGTCTTTGCGCCGCCGGCAATATTACGCGCATCCGAACAACGCTTTCTGGCGAATCATGGGTGCTTTGCTTGGATTCACCGCCGACCTTCCGTACCATCGGCGCGTCGCCGCGTTGCGGCGGGCGAACCTCGCGTTGTGGGACGTGCTCAAACGCTGCGAGCGTGACGGCAGCCTCGACGCCGCGATTGTGCCCTCGAGCGAGGAGCCCAACGCCATCGCCGAAATGCTCGACCGGTGCACTTCGATCAACGTGGTGTTGCTGAACGGCAGGAAAGCGGGTGCTTCCTTTCGCCGGCATTTGCGGACGGTCTCGACGCCGGAGACCCTTGAATTGCCCTCGACAAGCCCGGCGAACGCGCGTTTGACTTTCGAGCAGAAGCTTGCCGCGTGGCGGGTGGTGTGCGATTACCTCTAACCCGCTGCGGCGACGTCCCCGAGACGGAGCTTGCGCGGCGCGGGTGAATCGCTCCCGTGCGTAAGGTGCGGGTTCGGCGGCGGGTGCCGGGCGGCCGGGCATCGATACAGCCACCCTGTCTCCGCCGGGCTTCCGGGGCTGGGCGACCGGGCGCGAAGGCGTCGTTGTCGGGCAGCCGTGGAGCACCCGTGAGGGATACCGGCGTTTGCTCCGGTGAACGCGGGATATCGCTCTTTTTGACTACGTCCCGGAGTTCGCGTAAGGTTATGCGCGTTTCCCGGCCAAGACCGGCGAGCACCGCTGCAAAAATCTCACTGAAAAACCATGTTGAACGACGTTGTGACCGGTAACGGGCTGTTAAGTTTGCCGTGGTGGGGGTACGTCGTCGTCGCGTTGGCGATGACCCACGTCACCATCGCTTGCGTGACGCTTTTCCTGCACCGCTCTCAAGCGCATCTTGCGGTTGAGTTTCATCCGGCGGTAACTCATCCGATGCGTTTTTGGTTGTGGCTTACGACCGGCATGATTACGCGCGAATGGGTGGCGATTCACCGCAAACACCACGCGGTGGTCGAAACCGACGACGATCCTCACAGCCCGAGAACCCACGGTTTCCTGAAAGTCTTGTTCAGCGGCGCCGAGCTGTACCGCGAGGAAGCCGCCAACAAGGCGACGCTCGAGACTTACGGGCGTGGGACACCGCAGGATTGGGTTGAAAAAAACCTTTACGGCAAATATCCGAATAGAGGCATAATTGCATTGCTCGCGGTGGACTACGTTGTGTTTGGCTTCTGGGGCATTTCGATATGGGCGGTGCAGGCGATGTGGATTCCGTTCTTCGCCGCCGGGGTCATCAACGGCGGCGGGCACTTCTTCGGCTACCGCAACTATGAAACCGGGGATGATTCGACCAACCTCGGCAACGTCGGGCTGTTGATCGGCGGCGAGGAACTGCACAACAATCACCACGCTTTTCCGGGGTCGGCGAAATTGTCGGCGCGGGCTTGGGAGTTTGACGTCGGTTGGTTGTACATCAGGCTTTTGCAGGGTTTGAGGCTGGCGCAGGTGAAGCGGGTGATGCCGTCGCACCGGGTGGTGCGGCGAGTGTCTCGTCTCGATTTGGAAACCGTGCAGACGCTCTTGAACGGGCGGGTTCACGTGATGGCGGAATACGTTGACACGGTCATGCGGCCCGTGTTCAAGCAGGAGCTCAAACGCGCAAGAGGTTCCTACCAGCAACTTTTGAAAGGGGTGCGCAAGCCGTTTTTTCACCACGAAAAAAACGTCGTCGCCCGAGACCACAATCACTTGAGCCGCGCGATGAAGAACAACGAGACGCTGAAGACGGTCTATGAATTCCGGCACCGTCTGCAATCGTTGTGGCACGATTTGCGCGGCGACCACGAGAAGCTGAGGATTGAATTGCTCGAGTGGTGCCGTCAGGCCGAGCAAAGCGGGTTGCACGTGCTCGAAGAGTTCGCCCGCAGAATCAAGGGCGACACCCGGGTCGAGCCGACGACGGCCTAACTTTGCTTTCGCCGGGCGCTTCGCCCGGTTGTTTCGGTGGTTGTTTCGGGTTCCTCGCCCGATTTTTCTCGAATCAGGGAATAAGCGGCTTTCGCCGGGCGGCTACTTGATCTTGTCTTCCTTATAAAGCGTGTGCTTTCGGATGACCGGGTCAAACTTCTTCATTTCGAGCTTTGACGACGGCCTGACTTTGCTTTCGCCGGGCACTTCGCCCGGTTGTTTCGGTGGTTGTTTCGGGTTCCTCGCCTGATTTTTCTCGAATCAGGGAATAAGCGGCTTTCGCCGGGCGGCTACTTGATCTTGTCTTCCTTATAAAGCGTGTGCTTTCGGATGACCGGGTCAAACTTCTTCATTTCGAGCTTTTCGGTCGTGTTGCGCTTGTTTTTGGTCGTCGTGTAATAGTGCCCGGTGCCGGCCGTTGAAACGAGTTTTATTTTTTCGCGCGTTGCCACTGCTGAACCTCCTGAAGCTTTGTTCAGACTTTGATGCCTTGCTTGCGGGCTTCGTCAAGCGCCGCCTCGATGCCCTTTTTGTTTATGATGCGCAAGCCTTTCCTCGACACGCGCAGCTTCACCCAGCGGCTCTCTTTGTCGAGCCAGAACCTGAGCGTATGCAGATTGGGCAGAAAGCGTCTGCGGGTTTTGTTGTGTGCGTGAGAGACGTTGTTGCCGCTCATCGGCTTTTTGCCGGTTATTTGGCAGATTCTTGACATTTTTCCGCTTTATTCGGGTTCAAAAGAGCGGCGAAAATAACAGAAAGCCCTTCGTCTATCAAGTCCTTACACGGCACAAGACGCGCTCCGGTCTCGTCCTCCTCGCCTCTCCCGTGTTGCGCCCGAGGTGAACGTGGCCCAGCCACGTGCTACACTCCCAAACATGGAGCATTGTCCCGGACCCGCTCGCCGCGCTGCCGATTTCGGCGGTGCGCTTTGAGCCGTGTCTGCTGTTGGAGCAGGACGGAGACGGCCTCCGGTCCAGCCTGCTCTGCTCCCGGAGGCGCGAGGACGCCCTAACGACCCTCGCCTACCTGCGCACCCATTACCCGGACGGACTCGCCCGCCTGCGCCCCTTGGTGGCCGTGGGAGGCACCCCCGGGCAATGAACGCAGCGACTGTCCGCTCAATCGTCAGGGATTGGCTTGCGAACAGAATAGACGTTGCCCTCGGTCTGCCCGAATATGACGACAGGCTGGAGCAGTGGCGCGTCGCGCTATTGGCTCGCTATAACGGTAAGGAGTCGGTCGGGGAAGTGCGGGTGGCCGGGGGGAAAGTGGTATTTAGCACGAACCTGTCGCTGGCAGTTCAGCGTTGCGAAAAGGAAAAGCAATCTTCCCGCCGCCGCTCGCCGAAAACCAGGCATTTAGCCGAGATAACTTTCAGACCGATACCATCGCGCATTGTGCTCGGGGATGCGCGATATGCACTGGCCGATTATCCTCCGGGATCGGCGCAACTGGTATTTACGTCTCCACCGTATTTCAACGCCAAGCCCGAGTATCACGAGAGCGAAAGTTATTCGGATTACTTGGGAATGCTGAGGGAGGTCTTCTCGCGGTGCCATCATGTACTGTCCGAAGGTCGCTTTCTCGTGGTGAATACGAGCCCAGTGCTAGTTCGTCGCCCTCATCGGAATGCCGCCAGCAGGCGCTTGCCGATAACCTTCGACTTGCACACGGTGTTGGATAAGATCGGTTTCGAGTTCGTGGATGACATCATCTGGCAAAAGCCGGAGGGTGCGGGCTGGCATTTGGGCCGAGGACGTCGCTTTGCCGCCGACAGGCAACCGTTGCAATACAAGCCCGTGTGCATAACGGAAAGCGTCGTCGTCTACCGGAAAAGGACGGATAAACTGATTGACTGGAATTTGCGCCACCACCCGGACCAGGAAGCTCTGCACCAATCTCTGATTGGAGACGACTATGAGCGAACAAATATATGGCGGTTGCATCCGGCGCATCACAAGAAGCATCCCGCTGTATTTCCCGAGGCATTGGCGGAGCGTGTGATTCGTTATTACTCGTTCGTCAACGATATGGTGCTTGATCCTTTCTCCGGGGTGGGAACCACGGGGAGAGTCGCCAGCTTCCTTGGCCGCCGGTTTATGATGGTCGAGAAAAACGCAAGATACTTCAGGATACAGTGCCAAGATCGAGAGATCATGGAACACTCCCCGGACGTTCTCGACTGGGAATTTTTTGCGTGTTCGGATTAAGCAAGTGACAACCGGCTCGGGAACACACCCTTGCTGGGATCCTTTCACTCCCCGTGGCTTGCGTGAAGTGACCGCCAAGATTCTCACGGGGGGCAACTACCGCCTGTTCTTCGAGGATGCCACACGGCGAACACTGATAGAAACTTACCGCGAACTGGCGAAATTGGCCAAGATATACCCCAAAGACGATGAAAAATGGCGAGCGCAACTGCGAAAAATGGTCGAGACCGGAAATATGGAAGACAGGAGAATGCGCCAATGGCTTATCGGTCTGACGAAAAAGACCGCGACGAACCTTGGCATTCAGGAGAGCGACTATCCATCAGTCTTTGACGACGTAATGTCTAGCATAGAGAAGGCTTCGCGCCCACAGGAAAAGAGGGAGATGGCTTTGCTGCTTTGGTGCGGTACCGCCACACTGACCATTCGCGGATCACGGAAAGCTAAGATCGGAAAATTGCTGGAAAGAGCCGTCGCAGGAGCTGCGCTCACGGTTATCGGCCTGCGCGAAGCAGAAGACTACAGGCTGAACGTTGGTGCGGATAGGGAGGTAGGCCGGGAAACGGATGCGGAAGTGAAGACACCTCGGGGCTGGATCAGGATAGAAGTCGGACTTATCGGAAAAGGGAACTCGGAAGTGATCAACGACAAGGTGGGACGGATGAACCGTCATGGGATAATACTGATGGATATGATCCCGGAAAACAGCACCGCGTACAATACAGCGCACGATCGTGGTGTTCGCCTGATCCAAATACGAAACAACCATCCGGTTGAGGAAATGCGCCAGCACCTTGTGCAACTCTGTAAGCGTGTGCAGAAAGATCCGATCAGCCCGCAAGAAGTTAAGCAGCGCGTATTGAATCTGCCATTGTCTGCGTTCCAAAAGGACAAGGAATAAGGAACGAACAGATGAAGCAGAAAACCTGTGACCGCGCTATG
Organism: uncultured Chromatiales bacterium; assembly: GCA_964347615.1. Lineage (GTDB taxonomy): Bacteria > Pseudomonadota > Gammaproteobacteria > Poriferisulfidales > Oxydemutatoraceae > CAYFZO01. The sequence continues at coordinate 29,181 of CAYFZO010000007.1, read as the reverse complement.
CGCACGTTTGTATACGCGTATCCATACGTTAATAAATTGTTCCTGAAGACGGTCATCTTGCAGATATGCAACAACTCAAGAGGTAACGGCTAGCCGCTAGGTTTGGGTTGGCTGATTTAGACCACCACTTTTGATAACGGCTAGGGGCGTGCTTTGGTCTCGTTCCTCTCGCCTCTCCCGCGTTGTGCCCAAGGTGGACGTGGGGACGGGCAGGGGGCGTGGGGCGGGACAGCGGCAAGACCGCTTGGTAAACCCCAAGGGGACAACCCGGGGGGGCAAATCGAGAGGGAGGGAGGGCAAATCCCGCTGTGGGTCGAGAGGCTACTCCAGCGCGCCTTCCAGGAACACCCTGATTCTCAACGTCGTGCCGTCCGACGGCGATCTCACCGTAATCGGAAGCGTTGTGTCTCCAACCAACTCGACGCCGTCGACCGGCCTGACCACCAGACGCCCGACCGGCGCCGCCTCGGCCGAAGCCGACACCGTCACTTCCGCTGCCATACTCCTTGCGCTCAAACGTACGCGCAGGGTCGGTGTTCCGCCCTGCAGACTCAGCCCCTCACCCTCGACCGACACCTCGAACACCGCCTCGTGGTCGCCCGACAGCATCAGGTCGGGCAGGCTCAACGTCACCACCTTGTTCGTGCCCGTATTCAGTACCAACTCGTCTCCGGGCGCACCGCCGGCGGGGGTGAGGTCGAGGGCCGCACGGGGCACCGTCGCTTGCAAACTTAAACTCGGCAACGGCCTCAAAGCCCGAACGCCCGAGGTCGGGATCACGTCCACCTCCACCGACACCATCGAGCCAATCGTCGCCGTCGCTGCCACCGCTACCGTCTGTGACGACTTGCCCGCGTTGAACGCGACTTCGTGCCGCGTGCTTTCGTCACCGAAAGCGAACCCTTGGGCAAAACCCTGGTCTGAAATCACCAGCGTCACCGTCGTCCTGCGATCTGCAACCAACGACGGGCTGGTCGCTACTTTGAACTCCGTGCTGCGACCTCGCTGAATCAATACCAAATCTGAGTCGAAAACCAACGACACCGATTGCAACACCTCGACCGGCAACGTCGCCGCTTGCACGCCGCCTGCCAACTCGACGCCGCTCAACGCCTTCACTCGCAACTCTCCGGTGGAATCTGCACTACCCGAAGCCGACACCGTCACTTCCGCCGTTACGTTGACTGCGTCCAAACTCACTTGCCGGTTCGGCGTACCGCCTTGCAAACTCAACCCGCCACCGGAGACCGACACCTCGAACTCCGCCGTCTGATTCCCCGACAAAGTAAAGTCGGTCAGGCTCAACTCCACTGCCTTGCTCTCCCCAAGATCCAGCATCAAAACCTCTCCGATCTCACCGCCCGCGGGCCTCAATCCGAGCACCACCCGAGGCGTCGTCACCTCAAGCGTCGCCTCAGAACGGGCGTCAATGGTCACCCCCAACCCAACGGAAGCATTTACCACTGTCGAGGCGACCTCAAACTCGCTTCTGATTGCCACGTTCGTCGACGCAGTCACCTCGACGTCAACGCTTCGCCGGTTTTCTCCCAGCTCCACTTCCGTAACCGACGAACCACCGGCAAAACTTAAACCCACGTCAGCCGGCTTTATCGTCAGACGCACCGTCACCGCCTGCCCCACACCCAGCAGCGGATTGGTTTCTACGCGGAGCATCGCGCTGCGGCCTTGCTGGACTTCGACTTGCGCTGGGGAAAGTGCCACCGCGACCTCGGCCGCGACTTCGGTGATGACTCCAAGCGACGGCAACTCGCCGACAACGACGACGTTTTCACCCTCGCCCGAAGCGGATATTCCGCCTTCCAAGCCCGGAATCAACGTGCTCACTCTGACCCGGGCGCTTGAGTTCGCCTCTGAAGTCAAAACCAGCGTGTTCCCCCCGATCAACCCCGAATCAACGCCCTCTACAGACAACCCCTCGGCCACGCTCACCGTCGCCGTTACCCGTTCGTCCCCTACAAGCGTCGGAGACGTCGCCAACGTGATTTCGGTTGACTCTCCCGCCACGATCGTAACCGTCTCCACCGCTTGACCCGCGTGGTCGGAAAGCGACAACTCCACGCCGCGAACCACCTCGACCGTCAAAGGCGTGAACGATACCCTCGCGTTCCCGATCGACGTGCCCGGTCCCTCCAGCGCCACAACCTCCGTCGAAACCGCACCGGGGCCCGCGGTCACCGACACGTCCACCGTCCTCGCCGCTGAACTCAACGTCGCCTCACCAGGACTCACCTCAAGGTTGCCGAAGCCTGAGGTCAACTCCAGCACCAACCGTTCGTTTCCTTCCAGCGCAGGTGCCACGCTCAGCGAGACTCGTGTCAAGGTCGTCTCAGCTGCCGCGCCGCCGCGAACCAGCCTCACCATGCTCGGTTCAAACGAAACCGCCAATTGACGCGGCGACACCGACACCGGCAACGACTGCGACCCGCCGACCAACTCCGCGCCGCTAACCGCCGACACCACCAGGTTCCCGGATTCCGCGCTGCGCGACGCGCTCACCCGCACCGTCGCCGTCGGCGTCGCCTCGGTCAAGGTCACGCGCGACGGACTCACTCCCAATTCGACGTCGTCCGCTGAGACGTCGAGCACTATCGCCTGATCTCCGGCCAGCGAATAATCCGCCAGACTCAACTCCACCGACGCCTCGTCGCCTGACGTCAACCGCAATCCATCGATGGGAGAGAACGCCACCGTCACCTGCGGGATCGTCGCTTGCAGATTCAAACTCGGCGGCAAACTCGGCAACGACGCCAAATCAACGCCCAAGGACGGAACCACGTCCACCGACACCGACGCCATCGAGCCGGGCGCCGCCGTCGCTGCCACCGTCACCGTCTCGCGCGACTTGCCCGCGTCGAACCTGATCTCATGCTGCGTACGACCGGTGCCGAAAGCGAACCCCGGATCCGAAATCGCCAGCGTCACCGTCGTCTTGCGATCCGCAACCAACGACGGGTCGATCACCACCTCGAACCGCGTACTGCGCCCCCGCTGAATCTCCACCAAACCCGGGTCGAAACGCAACGACACCTCTTGCAACACGCGAATCGGCAACGTCGCTGCTTGTGCCCCCCCGGACAATTCGACCCCGCTCAACGCTCTCACTCGCAACTCCCCGGTGGAAACCGCACGGTCCGAAGCCGACACTGTCACTTCCGTCGTCACGTTGTTTGCGTCCAAACGCACGGGCAAGGTCGGCGTACCGCCCTGCAGACTCAACCCGTCACCGGAGACCGACACCTCGAACTCCGCCACGTGGTCGCCCAACAGCGTCAAGTCCGGCAGGCTCAACGTCACCACCTTGTTCGTGCCCGTATTCAGTACCAACTCGTCTCCGGGCGCACCGCCGGCGGGGGTGAGGTCGAGGGCCGCACGAGGCACCGTCGCTTGCAAATTTAAACTCGGCGGCAGACTCGGCGGCAAACTCGGCGGTGTCGCCAAAGCAATGCCCGAGGACGCGGTCACCTCCACCGACACCGCCGCCGTCGAGCCAGGCGCCGCCGTCGTTGCCACCGTCACCGTCTCGCTCGACTTGCCCGCGTTGAACCTGATCTCATGCTGCGTGCGACCGGCACCGAAAGCGAACCCCTGAGTAAAATCCTGGGCTGAAATCTCCAGCGTCACCGCCGTCTGGCGATCTCCAACCAACGGCGGGTCGATCATCACCTTGAACTTCGTACTGCGGTTCCAAGGTATCAGCACCAAATTCGGTTCGAAATGCACATTCACCTCTTGCAACGCTTCAATCGGCAACGACGCCGTTTCCATGTCGCCCGCCAACTCGACGTCGCCGACCGGCCTGACTACCAGACGCCCGACCGGCGCCGCATCGTCCGAAGCCATGACCGATATCGACTTCGTAATCTCGCCCGCGGCAAAAGACACTTGGATAGGTCTCACGTCGCCTTCCAGCGTTAGCCCCTCACCCTCGACCGACACCTCGAACTCCGCCGTCTGACTCCCGCTCAACGTAAAGCCGTCGAAACCCAGCGTCACCGTCTCGCTTGTGTCCAGACCCAGCGCCAAAGGAGCGGGGTCGAATCTGATGGCCACCTGAGGCGTCGTCGCCTCCAGCGTCACGCGAGATCGGCCGTCAACGCCGACTTCCACCTGGGTATCCTCCAACACCATCGAGGTGACTTGAGCGGTATTTCCGATGACCGCTTCTGAATCCGCCGCCACCTCGACGTCAAGGAACGGTTGACCTTGTCTCAGCCTCACCGTGGTCTTTGATGAGCCGCCGGCGCCGGTGACAAAACTGAATCCCGCGTCGGTTGGTTCGATCATCAGAGTTACCCACGTTCTCTGACCCATGCCCAATCGCGGGTCGGTCGTCACGCGAAGCAGCGTACTGTCGCCTTGTTGAACCTCGACCGGCGACGGCGAAAGCACCAGCGTCACTTCATCCACCGCGTCGGTTATCACTTGAAGCGACGGCAATTCGCCGACGACGCCGACGTTTTCGCCCGCGCCCGACGCCGAAACCCCGTTGACCAGATCCAGTTCCGGTATATCCGTGGCGACAGCGACCATGGCGCTCGGGTTCATCGCATTCAAAACCAGCTTATTGCCGTCGATCAACGCCGAACCGGCGCTCTCCAAACTCAGGCTCGGGTCAACGCTCAATGTCACCGTCACCCGTTCGTCCCCCTCAAGCATCGGGTCCGTTGTCACCCTGACCTCGGTCGTTTCGCCGGCGGTGAACCTCACCGAGTCTTGAACCACGAGGCCGGAGAGCAACAGGTTCACGCCGCGAACGACCTCGACCGCGAGAACCTCCATCGTCACCCGTGCGTTCCCGAACGACGACGCGTTCTCGTCCAGCGTCGCGGACACCGCGCCGAGCGCGCTTAGCGGGTGCGTCGCTGCGAGGGTCACGGTCACGGCGTTGTTTACCGGGGTCAACCTCACCGGCCCCGTCGGACTCACCAGCGTCACGCCGTCCGCGCTCAACGAGACCACCAACGCTTCGCCGCTCTGCAACTCAGGCTCGGTTCTCATCGTCACCGCACTCGAAGTCCTTCCCGCCGCCGCGCCGCCACGCACCAATGTAATCCGTCCCGGCTCGAACAACACCCTGATTTCGCGTTGTTCCACCGTGACCCTCAGCGTGGTTTCAGCCACCCGAACGTTGTCCGGTAAGGCCGATGCCGCCGCGTTCAGGCTTTCCGGGTCAACGGCGTCCCGGTTCGCGCTGACCCGGATGCGCGTGGTCGCTTCGGTGTCGTACCCCAGCGTCACCATCGTCAGGCTCTCTCCCGACTCCGACGTCACCTCGAGACCCGGACTCGGCGTCAGCGTCACCACCACCGTCTCGCCTTGCTCGAGCCCTTCCAAGGTCAACGCCACGACCTCGGGCGAGCCGCCCGCTCTCAAAGTCACTTCCGCCGGATCGAACGACAACTGCAGGTCCTGTTCGATTTGCACGTTCACGTTATGGTTCCGGGCGTTCCGGATTGCATGGGCACCCAAACTCAGGGAACTCAGGGGCACGGGGACGCCGTCATCGAGGATGAGCGCACCGTTGAGACGCAACGTTCCATCAGGAACGCTGATGCCATCATCGTCGACGTCGGCGGCTTGCGGCTTGTAGCGGAACGTCAATTTGTCGGTGGAACTCGCTGCGTCGTCGTAGACCGCAAACCGCGTTTCGTTCCCCACCTCCAACGCCAGCGACGGCCAGCTTCCGTCGTTCGCCTGGACCACGTCGATTTCCTCGCTGAATCCAATCTCGACGACGATTTCGTCGTCGGGGTTGTCCGCCATATAAGAATTGCCTGAGATCGGGGCCGAGGTGATTGCGACGCCCGACACGGCGGAAAGAGGCTGGTCGTCCAAGACAAACTCGGCGTCGGAAACGATTTCAAGACCGGAGAAGCACTGCCTATCATGCTGTTGCCAACTGGGGCAGTTGCTAGGCGGCGACGGTGGGGATATGCCGGCAAACGACACCGCCACCGAACTCTCCCCTTCAAGGCGGGTCACCGTGAACGTGCCGCTCCGCGTGCTGCCGGCCTCGATCGTTACTTCAGTGGTGGACAACGTTCCGTGGGCCGCCTGAAGCTCGATTTCCAAAGCGTACGGTGCGCCTTCACGCAGCGTTGTCCGGAGAACCACCGGCTCGGACGCCAACGTCGGTGCTTGTTCCTCGTCGGCGAATTCAAGTCTCAGCTTCAGTTGGAAAGGCACACCGGGGTTTCCGCCCAAGGTAAGCGCCCCGAGCTTGGAGAGCGGTCCCGAGAACGCGCCCGGCGGCAACGCGGTCAAGCGATTGTCGTGAAATGTCACCCAATTTGCACTTTCAAGGTCCGAGAACAGGCCCGGCGGCAGGGATTCCAATTGATTATCGGAAAGACGCAACCTTGCCAAAAATTCGTAGCCGGGAAAAGCCCCCGCCGGCAATTCGGTCAATCGGTTGCCGTTGACGGACAAGTTCCGCAGCTGTGTGAGCCCGAAAAACACTTGTTCCGGCAATTCCCGGAGCCGGTTGCCGCCCAGAAGCAAGTTTTGCAAATTACCGTTGTCCGCAAAGATATCGTCCGGCAGTTGCGTTATCCCGTTGCTTCCGAAGTCTATCGTTTGCAAATTGCTCAACCCGTTGAAAATACTCGCCGGCCACGTGGACACTTGGTTGTCCTGAAACTGCAAGGTCCTCAGCGCTTGCAGCCCGGCGAACAGGTTCGCCGGCAAGGTTCCCCTCAGATCGTTATCCTGCAATCTCAGCTCTTCCAATCTTGTCAACCCGCTGAAATCTTTTTCCTTGAGATTGGTTATCGATTTGTTATTGAGAGACAAATTTCCTTGTATTCCGCTTAAGTTCCCGTCGGTCACGTCGGCGCAGTCATCCACGCTGCCAAGTCTGCCCAGAATCGCATCCTGAACCTGCGGGGTCCTGTCGCAGACGCCTTCTCTGATGGAGATTTCAATCCTGGTCGGTGAACCCAGTGCATAGTTGTCGGAATCAACCAGGTTCAGGCTGAATGTATCGCGCACCCGCTCGATAATATCGTCGTCTCGGATGAAGATCTGAATGGTTCCGCTGGTCTCGCCTTCGGGCACGACGATCTCGCCGCTGCCGGCCACGTAGTCGTCGGCGTTGGCCGTGCCGGGCGTAAGGGCGTAAAGGACGGTGGTCGGCCTCGCCACGGCGACGTCGAGGTTGAAGACCGCGTTGATCGTTTCCCCCTCAGCAGGTTCAATTTCGCTCTTTTCAAACGATGCCGAAGGCAAGCTCCCAGGGATCTTGTGTCCCGGGAAATCGGCAAGAAGACCATCCTCCAATCTTAGGTTCGCGGGGCGGCTGCCTACAGGTTCGGTGAGGGTCGCGCCGTTCAGCTCCAAGCCGTTTCGCACGACGCTGACGCCGTTGTCATCAAAGTCGTCCATTCTGACCGTGTAGACGAAACTCAGTACGCCGGCGACGACGTTGCTTCCCACCACGTAAGTCGCGGTGCGTCGGTTGTTTCCGATTTGCAACGCCAGCGTCGGTGAGGATGATCCCTCCATGATCGGTGAGATTGCCAGCCCTCGGTCGAAAACCACGTCAACCTTGATTACCTCCCCCCCGACGTAGCCGTCCGGTTCTTGCGGGGTCGAGGTAAACCGGATCGTTGTCACCTGAGGCGCCATTTCGTCGTAGACAAAATTGATTGTCGGCGCGCCCACGATTTCGAAACCGGTGAAGCATTGCCCTTGATGTTTCCAACCCTCCACGCAGTCGTTCGGCGGCGACGGCGGGTCGGAAAAGTCAATCCTGACTCGATCCATGTTTCGGGTCGCGGTGAACGCCACGCTCTGTGTGCTGCCCGCGGGAATCGTCACCTGATTGGTGGATAGTTGAACGCCGGATGCCGTCACATCAAACTCCAGCGGATACGGCGCGCCTTCGCGCAGCGTGAGTTTGACCGTCGCGGGGGTGTTTGCTGAAAGCAAGTCCATCAGCCCTTTCAGATTGACGTTGGGTGCTTCGTCGGCCGCTTCCAAACCCAACGTCAATCTGAAAGTAGTGCCGGGATTGTCATGCAGCTGAAGCGATCTCAGGCTCGAAAGTCCCGAGAACGTGCCCTCCGGCAACGTGTTCAAGCGGTTGCCGTCCAGCCGCAACCGCTGAAGCCTATCGAGACCGGCGAACAGATTTTCCGGCAACGTGGCCAACGCGTTGCTCCACAGATTCAACACTTCAAGGCGATCGCCGAACAGGCCCGCCGGCAGCGTAGTCAATCGACCATGTCCGGTCAACGTCAATATACGTAAGGGCAATTTATTCAAATTTGCGTTGGTGAAGTCATCCCTTTTATACATTGTAACTGTGTTCCATCTCGTAAGTGATATCTCTGGAAATGCGGGCACAGAGCTTACGTCGGAACAATGATTTGCCCCGAGAGAGTCTTCGAACGCTAGGCGTACGGACCTTGTCCTGTCGCAGATGCCTTCTCTGATGACGACTTCAATCTCGTTCGGTGAACCCAGTACATAGCCGTCGGAACCAACCAAGTTCAGGCTGAATCTATCGCGCGTATGCTCGATAATATTATCGTTCACGATGAAGATCTGAATGGTTCCGTTGGTCGCGCCTTTGGGCACGACGACCTCGTTGCTGCCGGTCCTGTAGTCGGCAGCGTCGGCCGTGCCGGGCGTAAGGCGGTAACGGACGGTGGTCGGCATCTCCACGGCGCGGCTGAAGTTGAAGACCACGTTCACCGTTTCCCCCTCAGCAGGTTGAATGTCGCTATCTTCAAACGATACAAAAGGCAGGAAGCCCCCGAGGACTTTCTGTCCCGGGAAATCGGCAAGAAAATCATCCCCCAATCCCACGTTCGCAGGGTCGTTGAATACGGCGCCGGTGACGGTCGCGCCGTTCAGCTCCAAGCCGTCTTGCACGACGCTGACGCCGTTGTCATCAAAGTCGCCTGCTGTGACCGCGTAGACGAAACTCAGTATGCCGGCGGCGACGTTGCTTCCCACCACGTAAGTCGCGGTGCGTCGGTCGGCTCCGATCTGCAACGTCAGCGTCGGTGAGGATGAGCCCTCCGTGATTGGTGAGATCGCCAGCCCTCGGTCGAAAACCACGTCAACCTTGATTACCTCCCCCTCGGCGTAGCCCCCCGGGTTTTGCGGGGTCGAGGTGAACCGGATCGTTGTCGCCTGAGGCACATTATGGGTGTAGACAAAATCGATTATCGGCCCTCCTACGATTTCGAAACCGGTGAAGCATTGCCCTTGGTGTTTCCAATGACTCTGGCAGTCGTTCGGCGGCGACGGCGGCTCGGAAAGGGTTATCCTGGCTCGATCTTGACCCGTGATTCGGGTCACGGTGAACGTCTCGCTCTGCGTGTTGCCCGCGGGAATCATCACCGAATCGGCGGATAGTTCAACGCCGGATGCCGTCAAATCAAACGCCAACGGATACGGTGCACCTTCGCGCAGCGTGAGTTTGACCGTCGCGGGTTCGGACGTTGAGAGCAAGCTTGTTAATTCTTCCGCTTCGTCGGTCGGTTCCAAGCTCAACGCCAATCTGAAAGGAGCACCGGGATTGTCATGCAACTGAAGCGATCTCAGGCTCGAAAGTCCCGAGAACGCGCCCGGCGGCAACGCGGTCAAGCGGTTGCCGTGCAGCCGCAACCGCAAAAGATTACCGAGACCGGCGAACAGATTCTCCGGCAACGCGACCAATGCGTTGTCGTACAGCTGCAACTGCCGAAGGTTATTGCTGTACACGCCCACCGGCAGCGCAGTCAATCCAGGATGTCCGCTTATTTCCAATGAACGTAAGGAGAGTATATTCAAATCGTTGTTGGTGAAGTCATCCTTTCTATACATTGAAACGGACTCTCCCTGAAGTGTCAGCGTTGTAAGTACGTTCACGTTGTTTACGTCGGAACAATGAGATCGGCGGCGAGCCTTTCTTATCGCCTCAGCGACCGGCAGCGTTCTGTCGCAGACGCCTTCTTTGATACGGACTTCAATCCTGGTCTGTGAACCCAGTACATAGCCGTCGGAATCAACCAAGCTCAGGTCGAATCTATCGCGCACTCGCTCGATGACATTATCGTCCACGATGGGGATCCGGATGGTTCCGCTGCTCGCGCCTTCGGGTACGATGACCTCGCCGCTGCCGGCCACGTAGTCGTCAGTGGTGGCCGTGCCGGGCGTAAGGCGGTAACGGACGGTGGTCGGCATCGCCACGGCGTCGCTGAAGTTGAAGACCGCGTTCACCGTTTCCCCCTCAGCAGGTCGAATGTCGTTATCTTCAAACGATATCACCGGTTCTTGAGCTTGTGCGCAAGAAGTCGCCGCCGTCAGTGCGACCGCCAGGACGCCGGCGAGTATGCCCAAGACCGTCGTTCCGCCGCCGCGTGAGCTTCGATCATCAAGGAAGAGGAGAGTACGTGAAATCATGACGGCGGCACGTAAACGGCAAATCAGAAAGCTGGCTTCTCGAGGAAGCGTTTCCATCAAGCCAGCTGTGCGTCGGGTACACGGAACCGTATTGGCTGGCAGCTGTTCCATGGAGTATTCAAGTTACTCCAGCTGGCTAATCGGTGTCAATTTTGGGCTCAATTTTGGTGCGGGCGAATGTAAGGAGCACATAACGTGTACTCCTTTATTCTCCGTGTTTCTTCCGGGAGACAAACCGGGAGGGCAGCCCGGGGAGATAAACCGGGGAAGATAAACCGAGGGCAAACCCCGCTGCGGGTCGAGAGGCTACTCCAGCGCGCCTTCCAGGAACACCCTGATTCTCAACGTCGTGCCGAGTGCCTCCTCAGTCACCGTCAGCCTCAACGTCGGCGTCGTCGCCAAATCAACGCCCGAAGGCGTGCGCGTGGCTACTACCGATACCGACGCCATCGAGTTGGGCGTCGCCGTCGTTGCCACCCTCACCGTCTCGCGCGACTTGCGCGCGTCGAACCTGATTTCATGCTGCGTGCCTCCGTCGCCGAAAGTGAAATCCTGCCCTGAGATCTCCAGTGTCACCACCGTCCAGCGATCCGCAGCCAACGGCGGGCTGATCTCCACATTGAACCGCGCGGTGCGATCCGGCCGAATCCTCACCTCCGTCGGATTGAAACGCAACGACACCCGTTGCAACACGCGAATCGGCAACGTCGCCGCTTGTGCCCCCCCGGACAATTCGACCCCGCTCAACGCCCTCACCCGCAACTCCCCGGTGGAAACCGCACTATCCGAAGCCGACACCGTCACTTCCGCCGTCATGTTGTTTGCGTCCAAACGCACGGGCAAGGTCGGCGTACCGCCTTGCAGACTCAACCCGCCACCGGAGACCGACACCTCGAACACCGCCACGTGGTCGCCCAACAGCGTCAAGTCCGGCAGGCTCAACCTCACTGCCTTGCCCGTGCCCGTATTCAGTACCAGCGTGTCTCCAGGCGCACCGCCGTCGGGGGTGAGGTCGAGGGCCGCACGAGGCACCATCGCTTGCAAACGCAAAATCGGCAGCCCCATAGTCCGAACACCCGAGGACGCGGTCACCTCCACCGACACCGCCGCCGTCAGGCTGGGTGCCGCCGTCGTTGCCACCGTCACCGTCTCGCTCGACTTGCCCGCGTCGAACGTGATGGTTTCACGCTGCGTGCGACCGGCGCCGAAAGCGAAACCCTGAGCAAACCCCTGGGTAAAACCCTGGGCTGAAATCTCCAGCGTCACCGTCGTCTTGCGATCTCCAACCAACGGCGGGTCGATCATCACCTTGAACTTCGTACTGCGGTTCCAAGGTATCAGCACCAAATTCGGTTCGAAATGCACATTCACCTCTTGCAACGCTTCAATCGGCAACGACGCCGTTTCCATGTCGCCCGCCAACTCGACGTCGCCGACCGGCCTGACTACCAGACGCCCGACCGGCGCCGCATCGTCCGAAGCCATGACCGATATCGACTTCGTAATCTCGCCCGCGGCAAAAGACACCCGAATCATCTGCACGTTGCCTTGCAGGCTCAGTCCTTCACCCTCGACCGACACCTCGAACTCCGCCGTCTGATTCCCCGCCAAAGTAAAGTCGGTCAGGCTCAACTCCACCGTCTCGCTTGTGCCCAGATCCAGCGCCAAAGGAGCGGGGTCGAATCTGATGGCCACCTGAGGCGTCGTCGCCTCCAGCGTCACGCGAGATCGGCCGTCAACGTTGACTTCCACCAGGGTATTCTCCAACACCGTCAAGGTGACTTGAGCGGTATTTCCGATGACCGCGTCCGGAGCCGCCGCCACCCCGACGTCAACGCCCGAACCGGCTTGGTGCAGGTACACCGTGACAGTCGCAGAGCTCGCCTCGCGAATGGGGCCTCTTATGGCGGTGAAAAAACTCAATCCCGCGTCGTCCGGTTCGATCGTCAGAGATACCACCGCTTGTTGCCCCGGGGCCAACCGCGGGACGGTCGTCATACGAAGCATCGCGTTGCCGCCTTGTTGAACCTCGACCACCGGCGACGGCGAAAGCACCACCGTCACTTCATCCACCGCGTCGGTTATCACTCGAAGCGCCGCAGCGCCGACGACGCCGACGTTTTCGCCCGCGCCTGACGCCGAAATCCCCCTGATTAAGCGCAGTCCCTGTCTATCCGTGGCGACAGCGACCGTGGCGTCCGGGTTCATCGCATTCAAAACCAGCTTATTGCCGTCGAGCAACGCCGACCCGGCGCTCTCCAAACGCAGGCGCGAGTCAACGCTCAAGGTCACCGTCACCCGCTCGTCCCCCTCGAGCACCGGCCCCGTCGTCACCCTGACTTCGGTCGTTGCGTCGGCGGCGAACCTCACCGAGTCTTGACCCGCGAGGTCGGAGAGCGACAGGTTTACGCCGCGAACGACCTCGACCGCGAGAGCCTCCGTCGTCACCCGTGCGTTCCCGAGCAACGACGCGTTCTCGTCCAGCGTCGCGGACACCGCGCCGAGCGCGCTTAGCGGGCGCGTCGCTGCAAGGGTCACAGTCACGGCGTTGTTTTCCGGGGTCAACCTCACCGGCCCCGTCGGACTCACCAGTGTCACGCCGTCCGCGCTCAACGAGACTACCAACGCTTCGTCGCCCTGCAACTCAGGCTCGGTTCTCATCATCACCGCTCTCGAAACCATCTCCGCCGCCGCGCCGCCACGCACCAATGTAATCCGCCCCGGATTGAATAACACCCTGATTTCGCGTTGTTCCACCATGACCCTCAGCGTGGCTTCAGCCACCCGAACGTTGTCCGGTAAGGCCGACGCCGTCGCGTCCAGCCTTTCCGGGTCAGTGGCGTTCCGGTTCGCGCTGACCCGGACGCGCGTGGTCGCGTCGGCGCCGTGCCCCAGCGTCACCATTGTCAGGCTCTCTCCCGACTCCGACCTCACCTCGAGACCCGGACTCGGTGTCAGCGTTACCACCACCGTCTCGTCCGTCTCGAGCAACTCGTTCCCTCCCAACGTCAACGCCACGACCTCAGGCGGGCCGTCCGCTCTCAAAGTCACTTCCGCCGGATCGAACGACAACTGCAGATCCCGTCCGACCTGCACGTTCACGTTATGACCCGGCGCGTTCCGGATTGCATGGGTGCCCAAGCTCAGAGAACTCAGAGACACGGGGACGCCGGCGTCGAGGATGAGCGCACCGTTGAGACGCAACGCTCCATCAGGAACGCTGATGCCGTTATCGTCGACGTCGGCGGCTTGCGGCTTGTAGCGGAACACCAATCTGTCGGTGGAACTCTCTGCGTCGTCGTAGACTGCAAACCGCGTTACGTCTCCCACTCCCAACGCCAGCGACGGCCAGCTTCCGTCGTTTGCCTGGACCACGTCGATCTCCTCGCTGAATCCAATCTCGACGACGATTTCGTCGTTGGGGTTGTCCGCCGTATAAGAATTGCCTGAGATCGGAGTCGAAGTGATTGCGACGCCTGACACGGCGGAAAGAGGCTGGTCGTCCAGGGCGAACTCGGCGTCGGAAACGATTTCAAAACCAGCGAAGCACTGTCCTCTATATCGTTGCCAACCGGGGCAGCGGTTAGGCGGCGTCGGCGGAGATACGCTGGTAAACGACACCGCCACCGAATTCTCCCCTTGAACACGAGTCACCGTGAACGTGCCGCTCCACGTGCTGCCGGCCTCGATCGTCACTTCAGTGGTGGACAACGTTCCGTGGGCCGCCTGAAGGTCGATCTCCAAAGCGTACGGCGCACCTTCACGCAGCGTTGCCCGGAGAACCACGGGATCGTCCGTCAACGTCGGCGCCTGTTCCTCGTCGGCGGATTCAAGTCTCAGCTTCAGTTGGAAAGGCTCACCGGGGTTTCCGCCCAAGGTAAGCGCCCCGAGATTGGAGGATATTCCCGAGAACGCGCCCGGCGGCAACGCGGTCAAGCGATTGTTGTGAAATCCCAATCGACCTGCTCTTTCAAGGTCCAAGAACAGGCCCGGCGGCAGGGATTCCAATCGATTATCGTAAAGACGCAAATCCCCCAGAAACGCGTAACCGGAAAAAGCCCCCGCCGGTAATTCGGTCAATCGGTTGCCGTTGACAGCCAAGTTCCGCAGCTGTGGAAGCCCGAAAAAGACTTGTTCCGGCAATTCCCGGAGCTGGTTGCCGCCCAGAAGCAAGTTGCGCAAATTACCGTTGTCCGCAAAGATATCGTCCGGCAGTTGCGTTATCCCGTTGCTTCCGAAATCTATCGTTTGCAAATTGCTCAACCCGTTGAAAATACTCGCCGGCCACGTGACCACTTGGTTGTTCTGAAATCGCAAGGTCCTCAGCATCTGCAGCCCGGCGAACGTGCCCGCCGGCAACGCGGTCAAATCGTTGCCGTCCAGCCACAACTCCGTAAGGCTACCGAGAGCGTCGAATACACTCTCCGTCAGCGTGGTCAAATCGTTGTTGTTCAGCCGCAACTCCGTAAGGCGACCGAGCCCGGCGAATACGCCCGCCGGCAGCGTGGTCAAACTGTTGCCGCCCAGAAGCAAGTTTCGCAAATTACCGTTGTCTGCAAAGATATTGTCCGGCAGTTGCATTATCCCGTTGCTTCCCAAGTCTATCGTTTGCAAATTGCTCAACCCGTTGAAAATACTCGCCGACAACGTGGATACTCGGTTGTTCTGAAGCAGCAACGTCCTCAGTGCCGGCAGCCCGGCGAACGTGCCCGCCGTCAGCGTGGTCAACTCGTTGTCGTTCAGCCGCAACTCCGTAAGGCGACCGAGATCGTCGAATACGCCCGCTGGCAGCGTGGTCAAACCGTTGTTGTTCAGATCCAAACGCTGCAGGCCGTCGAGTTCGAAGAAGTCCCTTCCTTTCAGGGTTGTAAGACTTGGGTTGTCGACTATCGATAGCCGTGTAATGACGCTGGGGTCACTTACGTCGGAACAATGAGATTGGCCGCGAGCGTCTCTTATCGCCTCAGCGACCTGCGGGGTTCTGTCGCAGACGCCCTCTCTGATGGAGATTTCGATCCTGGTCGGTGAACCCAGTGCATAGTTGTTGGAATCAACCAAGTTCAGGCTGAATGTATCGCGCGCATGCTCGATGAGCTCATCATCCACGATGGAGATTCGGATGATTCCGCGGGTCTCGCTCGCGGGCACCACGACTTCGCCGCTGCCGGCCACGTCCACGTAGTCGTCAGTGTTGGCCGTGCCGGGCGTAAGGGCGTAAAGGACGGTGGTCGGCTTCGCCACGGCGACGTCGAGGTTGAAGACCGCGTTGATTGTTCCCCTTTCATCGGATTCAATTTCGCTCTCTTCAAACGATACCGAAGGCAAGTTCGCAGAGACCTTGTGTCCCGGGAAATCGGCAAGAAAACGATTCTCCAACGCCACGTTCGCGTCGAGGTCGCCTACAGGTTCGGTGAGGGTCACGCCGTTTAACTCCAAGCCGTCTTGCACGACGCTGACGCCGTCTTCATCAAAATCCTCTGCTGTGACCGTGTAGACGAAACTCAGTACGCCGGCGGCGACGTTGCTTCCCACCACGTAAGTCGCGGTGCCTCGGTCGGCTCCGATCTGCAACGTCAGCGTCGGTGAGGAGGAAGGCCCCTCCATGATCGGTGAGATGACTAGTCCTCGGTCGAAAACCACGTCAACCTTGATGGTTTCTCCCTGGCGGTATCCGTTCGGGGCTTGCGGGGTCGAGGTGAGCCTGATCGTTGTCACCTGAGGCGCCATGCCGTCGTAGACAAAATTGATTGTCGGCCCGCCCACGATTTCGATACCGGTGAAGCATTGTCCCTGGTGTTTCCAATTATTCGGGCAGTCGTTAGGCGGCGGCGGCTCGGAAAGGGCTATCCTGACTCTATTTTCACCCGCGATTCGGGTCGCGGTGAACGCCACGCTCTGCGTGCTGCCCGCGGGAATCATCACCTGATCGGCGGATAGTCGAACACCGGATGGCGTCAGCGTGAGCGCCAACGGATACGGCGCGCCTTTGCGCAGCGTGAGTTTGACCGTCGCGGGTTCAAGCGGTGAAAGCAAGCTTGCCAGTCTTTTCAGATTGACGTTGGTCGTTTCATCGGCTGGTTCCAAACCCAGCTCCAATCTGAAAGGAGCGCCGGGATTGTCGTGCAGCTGAAGCGATCTCAGGCTCGAAAGCCCCGTGAACGTGCCCTCCGGCAACGCGGTCAAATCGTTGTCGTCCAGCCGCAACCACTGAAGATTGACAAGACCGGCGAACAGATTCTTCGGCAACGTGGTCAGATCGTTGTCGTCCAGCCGCAACCGCTGAAGATTAACGAGACCGGCGAACAGATTCTCCGGCAACGTGGCCAATGCGTTGTCTTGCAGCAATAAATGTTCAAGGAGATTGCCGAACAGGCCCGCCGGCAGCGTAGTCAACCTAGAATGTCCGCTTATTTCCACTGAACGGAAGGGGAGTTTATTCAAATTTTCGTCGGTGAAGTCATCCCTTTTATACGCTGTAACTGTGTCCCATCTCGTAAGGGATATCCTTGGAGATTTAGGCACAGAGCTTACGTCGGAACAATGATTCGCCCCGATAGCGTTTTCGATTGCTATACGTACGGGCCCTGTCCTGTCGCAGACGCCTTCTCTGATACGGACTTCAATCCTGGTCGGTGAACCCAGTGCGTAGCCGTCGGAATCAACCAAGTTCAGGCTGAATGTCTCGCGCGCCGGCTCGATAATGTCATCGTCCACGATGAAGATTTGAATGGTTCCGCTGGTCGCGTCTGCGGGCAAGGCGATCTTGCCGCTGCCGGCCATGTAATCGCTGGCGTCGGCCGAGTCGGGATCAACGGTGTAATGGATGGTGGTCGGCCTCATCAAGGCATCGTTGAAGTTGAAGACCGCGTTTACCGTTTCTCCCTCAGCAGGTTCAATTTGGTTATCCTCAAACGATATCAAAGGCAGGCGCCGGACCTTTTGTTCCGGAAAATCAGCAAGAAGACCAGCCTCCAACGCCACGTTCGCGGGGCGGTCGCCTACAGGTTCGGTGACGGTCGCGCCGTTCAGCCCCAAGCCGTCTTGCGCGACGCTGACGCCGTTTTCATCAAGGTCGCCTGCTCCGACCGTGTAGACGAAGCTCAGTACGCCGGCGGCGGCGTTGCTTCCTACCACGTAAGTCGCGGTGCGTCGGTTGTTTCCGATCTGCAACGCCAGCGTCGGTGAGGAGGAAGATCCCTCCGTGATCGGTGAAGTTACCAGCCCTCGGTCGAAAACCACGTCAACCTTGATTACCTCCCCCTCGATGTAGCCCTCCGGGTCTTGCGGGGTCGAGGTGAACCGGATCGTTGCCACCTGAGGCGCCATTCCATCGTAGACAAAATAGATTGTTGGCGCACCCACGATTTCGAAACCGCTGAAGCATGGCCCCTCATGGTTCCAGTCACCCCCGGTCGGGCAATCGTCAGGCGGCGACGGCGGCTCGGAAAAGTCAATTCTGGCCCGATCCATGTTTCGGGTCATGGTGAACGCCACGCTCCGCGTGCTGCCCGCGGGAATCATCACCTGATCGGTGGATAGTTCAACACCGGATGCCGCCAGCGCGAGCGTCAACGGATACGGTGCGCCTTCGCGCAGCGTGAGTTTGACCGTCGCGGGTTCGGACGTTGAAAGCAAGCTTGTCAGCCTTTTCAGATTGACGTTGGCCGCTTCGTCGACCGGTTCCAAACCCAACGTCAATCTGAAAGTAGAGCCGGGATTGTCGTGCAGCCGAAGCGATCTCAGGCTCGAAAGTCCCAAGAACGCGCCCGGCGGCAACGTAGTCAACCGGTTGCGGTACAGGGTCAGCAGTCCAAGGGAACCGAGTTCGGCAAACGTGCCCTCCGGCAACGTGGTCAATTCGTTGCCGTTCAGGGTCAGTATTTCAAGGTCGCCGAGACCGGCAAACACCCCCTCCGGCAACGTGGTCAATTCGTTGCCGTGCAGGGTCAGTATTTCAAGGTCGCCGAGACCGGCAAACACCCCCTCCGGCAAGCTGGTCAATTCGTTGTCGCGCAGGTACAAATCCTCAAGCATCGTCAATTGCAGGAAGTCTTTCTCTTTAAGTTCCTCTATGCCTCGGGCGCTGAGAACCAGTCGCCCTATACCATTTATGGTGCCGGTACTTATATCTCTACAAGAACTGCTTCCTCGTATACGGTCACGAACCTGCGGCGTTCTGTCGCAAACCCCTTCCGCGATAAAAACCTCCAACCTTGTTCGGCTCCCCAGCACGTAATCAGCGGAATCAACCAAGTTCACGTAGAAGCGTTCGCGCACCGGTTCGATATCATCATCGTCCATGATAGGGATCTCGATGGTTCCGGCGGTCGCGTCGGCGGGCACGACGACCTCGCCGCTGCCGGCCTCGTAATCGTCAGCGTCGGCCGTGTCGTGGTCGAAAGCGTAATAGACGGTGGTCGGCATCGCCGGCGCCGGGTTGAGACTGAAGGCCGCCTCAGCCGTTCCCCCCTCATCGCCCCAAATCCGATTGTCACCATCCGTAAACGATATCAAAGGCAAGTCCCTACCGACCTTTTGTTCCGGGAAATCGGCAAGAAGACCACCCTCCAATTCCACGGTCGCGGGGTTGTTGAATACGTCGGTGATGGTCGAGCCGTTTAACTGCAAGCCGTTTTGAGCGACGCTGACGCCGTTTCTATCAAAGTCGCCTGCTCCGACCCTGTAGACGAAGCTCAGTATGCCGGCGAGGACGTTGCTTTCCGCCACGCAAGTCGCGGTGCGTCGGTCGGCTCCGATCTGCAACGCCAGCGTCGGTGAGGAGGATGAGCCCACTGTGATTGGTGGGTCTATTACCAGCCCTCGGTCGAAAACCACGTCAACCCTGATTCTCTCCCCCTCGACGTAGCCGTCCGGGTTTTGCGGGGTCGAGGTGAACCGGATCGTTGCCGCCCTAGGTCCCGTTCGGTCGTGGACAATTTCGAAACCGGTGTAGCAATCCCCCGTTCCGGATCTCCAATCATCATTGCAGTCGGTCGGCGGCGACGACGGCTCGGAAAGGGTTATCCTGACTTGATTTTCACCCGCGTTTCGGGTCATGGTGAACGCCACGCTCTGCGTGTTGCCCGTGGGAATCGTCACCTGATCGGTGGATAGTTGAACGCCGGATGCCGTCAGTGCGAATGTCAACGGATACGGCGCGCCTTCGCGCAGCGTGAATTTGGCCATCGCGGGGGTGTTTGCTGAAAGCAAGTCCGCCAGTTCTTTCGTTTCGTCGGCCGGTTCCAAACGCAACTTCAAGCTGAAAGGAGCGCCGGGACTGTTCTCCAGCTGAAGTGCTCTCAGGCTCGAAAGTCCCGAGAACGTGCCCGGCGGCAAGGTGGTCAGTCGGTTTTCAGCGAGAAACAGCCCGCCCAAGTTGTCGAGACCTGAAAACACACCCGGCGGCAAGGTGGTCAGTTGATTGGTCCCGAGGTCCAACTCCTGCAAGTTGGTGAGACCTGAAAATATAGTCGTCGGCAAGGCGGTCAGTTGGTTTCCACCGAGAACCAACTTCCTCAAGTTGCCGAGACCTGAAAATACATCTGCCGGTAAAGTGCTCAGTTGATTGTCCCGGAGTCCCAAGTTCATCAAGTTGGCGAGACCTGAAAACACGGTTGCCGGTAAGGCACTCAGTTCATTGTCCCAGAATCCCAATTTCGGCAAGTTGACGAGACCTGAAAAATCACCGGCTTTGAGAGTAGCAATGCTTCCATCAATATTGTCCTTCCCTAAAGACAACTTCTCCATTATCCCGGATAAATGGCTATCCGTCACATCGGCGCAGTCGCTGACGCCGGGGATTAACTCCAAAATCCCGTCTCGAACTTGCGGCGTCCTGTCGCACACAGGGGGTACTGGTTGCGCGTGAGCCGGCGCCGCAAGAATCAACGCCGCTGACGTTGTCGCCAGCGAAATCGCGTAGAGAACCGCGCTTGAGCGCCAAGAAAAACCCCACCGAGAAATCATTATGACGTAGACGGATGAGGCTCTTCTTCCTACAGATAGGAGGGGGCGACGTTCAAGAGTTCAAACGAGCACCGGAAGACACCAACGCGGCGTTCGTTCCTTGCCTCCATCTTGACGAATTCGACGACGTCTTCAGACGATATCACCGCCGTTGAGCTTGTGTGCAAAAAGTCGTCGCCGTCAGTGCGACCGCCAGTAAGCCAGCGGGGATACCTAAGACCGTCGTTCCGCCGGCGCATGAGCTTCGATTGTCGAAGAAGAGGAGAGTACGTGGAATCATGACGACGGCACGCAAACGGCAAATCAGAAAGCTGGCCTCTCGAGGAAGCGCTTTCATCAATCTCGCTGTACGTCAAGCACACAAAACCGTATTGGCTGGCAGCTGTTTCAAGGATTCAGGCTACCCCAGCCGGCTAATCGGTGTCAATTTTGGTGTCAATTTCAGGGCGGGCGAGTGTAAGGAGCACATAATATGTCTCCTCTTATCTTCGTGTCTCTCCCGGGGGGCAAACCGGGAGGGGGAGACAAACCGGGGAAGGCAAACCCCGCCGCGGGTCGAGAGGCTACTCCAGCGCGCCTTCCAGGAACACCCGAATCCTCAACATCACGCCAAATGCCTCCTCAGTCACCGTCAGCGACAGCCTCGGCGTCGTCGTCGCCAAATCAACGCCCGAAGCCGTGCGCGTGGCTACTACCGACACCGACGCCATCGAGCCGGGCGTCGCCGTCGTTGCCACCGTCACCGTCTCGCGCGACTTGCGCGCGTCGAACCTGATTTCATGCTGCGTGCCTCCGTCGCCGAAAGTGAAATCCTGCCCTGAGATCTCCAGTGTCACCACCGTCCAGCGATCCGCAGCCAACGGCGGGCTGATCTCCACATTGAACCGCGCGGTGCGATCCGGCCGAATCCTCACCTCCGTCGGATTGAAACGCAACGACACCCGTTGCAACACGCGAATCGGCAACGTCGCCGCTTGTGCTCCCCCGGACAACTCGATACCGCTGACCGGACTGACCACCAGACGTCCGACCGACGCCGCCCGGCCCGAAGCCGACACCGTCACTTCCGCCGTCATATTCCTTGCGCTCAAACTCACTTGCGTACCGCCTTGCAGACTCAGCCCTTCACCCTCGACCGACACCCCGAACACCGCCACGTGGTCGCCCAACAGCGTCAAGTCCGGCAGGCTCAACGTCACCGCCTTGTCCATGCCCGTATTCAGTACCAACTCGTCTCCAGGCGCACCGCCGTCGGGGGTGAGGTCGAGGGCCGCACGAGGCACCGTCGCTCGCAAATTTAAACTCGGCAGCCCTATAGTCAGAACGCCCGAGGACGCGGTCACCTCCACCGACACCGCCGCCGGCGAGCCGGGCGCCGCCGTCGTTGCCACCGTCACCGTCTCGCTCGACTTGCCCGCGTCGAACCTGATTTCATGCTGCGTACCTCCGCCGTCGAAAGTGAAACCCGGATCTGAAATCTCCAGCGTCACCGTCGTCTGGCGATCTCCAACCAACGGCGGGTCGATCACCACCTCGAACTGCGTACTGCGGCTCCGAGGAATCTCCACCACGTCCGGATCGAAACCCAAACGCACCAATTGTTGCGCTTCGATCGGCAACGACGCCGTTTCCATACCGCCCACCAACTCGACACCGCTGATCGGCCGAACCACCAGATGCCCGACCGGCACCGCATCGGCCGCAGCCGACACCGTCACTTCCGCTGTCACGTTGACTGTGCTCAAACTCACTTGCAGGTTCGGCGAACCGCCTTGCAGGCTCAGCCCTGCGCCCTCGACCGACACCTCGAGCTCCGCCGTCTGATTCCCGCGCAACGTAAAGCCGTCGAAACCTAGCTCCACCATCCCGCTTGCGCCTTCGTCCAGATCCAGTTTCAAAACGCCGGCGGGCGTGAAGCTGAGAGCCACCTGAGGCGTCGTCGCCTCCAGCGTCACGCGAGACTGTCTGTCAACGTTGACTTCCACCCCTTTATTATCAAACATCGACGAGGGGACGACTTGGGCGGTATTTCCGATGACCGCGTCCGAAGCCGACACCACGTCGATCTCAAGGATCGGTTGCCCTCGGCTCAGGAGCACCGTCATAGTCGAAGAGCTCGCGTTGCGAAAGAAGTATTTTCTGTCGGTGACAAAACTGAATCCTGCGTCGGCCGGCTCGATCATCAGAGTTACCCACGTTCTCTGATGCATGCCCAACTGCGGGTCGGTCGTCACGCGAAGCAGCGCTTTGCCGCCTTGTTGAACCTCGACCACCGGCGGCGAAAGCACCAGCGTCACTTCATCCACCGCGTCGGTTATCACTTGAAGCGACGGCAATTCGCCGACGACGCCGACGTTTTCGCCCGCGCCCGACGCCGAAACCCCGTTGACCAGATCCAGTTCCGGTATATCCGTGGCGACAGCGACCATGGCGCTCGGGTTCATCGCATTCAAAACCAGCTTATTGCCGTCGATCAACGCCGAACCGGCGCTCTCCAAACTCAGGCGCGGGTCAACGCTCAAGGTCACCGTCACCCGCTCATCCCCCTCGAGCACCGGGTCTGTCGTCACCCTGAACTCGGCCGTGTCGCCGGCGGCGAACCTCACCGAGTCTTGACCCGCGAGGCCGGAGAGCGACAGGTTCACGCCGCGAACGACCTCGACCGCGAGAACCTCGGTCGTCACCCGTGCGTTCCCGAGCAACGACGCGCCCTCGTCCAGCGTCGCGGACACCGCGCCGAGCGCGCTTAGCGGGCGCGTCGCTGCAAGGGTCACGGTCACGGCGTTGTTTGCCGGGGTCAACCTCACCGGCCCCGTCGGACTCACCAGCGTCACGCCGTCCGCGCTCAACGAGACCACCAACGCTTCGCCGCTCTGCAACTCAGGCTCGGTTCTCATCGTCACCGCACTCGAAGTCCTTCCCGCCGCCGCGCCGCCACGCACCAATGTAATCCGTCCCGGCTCGAACAACACCCTGATTTCGCGTTGTTCCACCGTGACCCTCAGCGTGGTTTCAGCCACCCGCGAGTCGTCCAATAAAGCCGGCGCCGTCGCGCTCAGCCTTTCCGCGTCGGGAGTCGCGTGGTCGGCGTCTCGGTTCGCGCTGACCCGCACGCGCGTGGTCGCTTCGGCGCCGCGACCCAGCGTCACCATCGTCAGGCTCTCTCCCGACTCCGACCTCACCTCGAGACCCGGACTCGGCGTCAGCGTCACCACCACCGTCTCGCCCGGCTGGAGCAAATCATCCCTTTCCAACGTCAACGCCACGACCTCGGGTGAGCCGCCCGCTCTCAAAGTCACTTCCGCCGGATTGAACGACAACCGCAGGTTCCGCACGTCCACTTTATGGTTCGGGGCGTTCCGGATCGCATGGGCGCCCAAACCTAGGGAACTCAGGGGCACGGGGACGCCGGCGTCGAGGATGAGCGCACCGTTGAGACGCAACGCTCCAACAGGAACGCTGATGCCGTCATCGTCGACGTCGTCGTCCTGCGGCTTGTAGCGGAACACCAATCTGTCGGTGGAACTCTCTGCGTCGTCGTAGACCGCAAACCGCGTTTCGTTACCCACCTCCAACGCCAGCGACGGCCAGCTTCCGTCGTTCGCCTGGATCACGTCGATTTCCCCGCTGAATTGAAGCTCGACGACGATTTCCTCGTTGGGATCACCCGCCGCATAGGTATCGCCTGAGAGCGGGGCCGAAGTGATTGCGACGCCCGACACGGCGGAGAGAGGCTGGTCGTCCAGGGCGAACCCGGCGTCGGAAACGATTTCAAAGCCGGAGAAGCACTGCCCGCGACGTCGTTGCCAACTGGCGCAGTTGCTGGGCGGCGGCGGTGGAGATACGTCGGCAAACGACACCGCCACCGAATTCTCCCCTTGGAGGCGAGTCACCGTGAACGTGCCGCTCCGCGTGCTGCCGGCCTCGATCGCTACTTCAGTGGAGGACAACGTTCCGTGGGCCGCCTGAAGGCCGATTTCCAAAGCGTACGGCGCGCCTTCACGCAGCGTTGCCCGGAGAACCACCGGATCGTCCGTCAACGTCGGTGCCTGTTCCTCGCCGGCGAATTCAAATCTCAGCTTCAGTCGGAAAGGCTCACCGGGGTTTCCGTCCAGGGTAAGCGCCGCGAGATTGGAGGGTACTCCCGAGAACGTGCCCGGCGGCAACGAGGCCAAGCGATTGTTGTGAAACCGCAACCAAGTTACTCTTTTGAGGTCCGAGAACACACCCAGCGGCAGAGATTCCAATAGATTATCGGAAAAACGCAACCAATTCAGAAACTCGTAACCGGGAAAAGCCCCCGCCGGTATTTCGGTCAATAGGTTGCCGTGGAAAGCCAGGTTCCGCATCTGCGGGAACCCGAAAAACACTTGTTCCGGCACTTCCCGGAGCCGGTTGCCGCCCAGACTCAAGGTTTGCAAATTACCGTTGTCCGCAAAGATATCGTCCGGCAGTTGCGTTATCCCGTTGCTTCCGAAATCTATCGTTTGCAAATTGCTCAACCCGTTGAAAATACTCGCCGGCCACGTGACCACTTGGTTGTTCTGAAACTGCAAGGTCCTCAGCGCCTGCAGCCCGGCGAACGTGCCCGCCGGCAGCGTGGTCAAATCGTTGTCGTTCAGCCGCAACTCCGTAAGGAGACCGAGAGCGTCGAACACGCCCGCCGGCAGCGTGGTCAAACCGTTGTTGTTCAGTTCCAAACGCTGCAGGCCGTCGAGGTCGAAGAAGTCCCTTCCTTTCAGGGTTGTAAGACCTGGGTTGTTGACTATCGATAGCCGTGTAATGGCGCTGGGGTCGCTTACGTCGGAACAATGAGATTGGCCGCCAGATTGTCTTATCGCCTCGGCGACCTGCGGGGTTCTGTCGCAGACGCCTTCTCTGATGGTGATTTCAATCCTGGACGGTGAACCCAGTGCATAGCCGTCGGAATCAACCAAGCTCAGGTCGAATCTATCGCGCGGGTGCTCGATAATGTCATCGTCCACGATGAAGATCCGGATGGTTCCGCTGGTCTCGCCTGCGGGCACGACGACCTCGCCGTTGCCGGCCACGTAGTCGTTGGCGTCGGCCGTGCCGGACGTAAGGGCGTAAAGGACGGTGGTCGGCATCGCCACAGGGGTGCTGAAGTTGAAGACCGCGTTCACCGTTGCCCCCTCAGCAGGTTCAATGTCGCTCTCTTCAAACGATACCGAAGGCAAGCTCCCAGGAACCTTGTGTCCCGGAAAATCGGCAAGAAGACCACCCTCCAATATTAGGTTTGCGGGGCTGCTGCCTACAGGTTCGGTGACAGTCGCGCCGTTCAGCTCCAGGCCGTTTCGCACGACGCTGACCCCGTTGTTATCAAAGTCGCCCATTCTGACCCTGTAGACGAAACTCAGTACGCCGCCGCCGGCGTTGCTTCCCACCACGTAAGTCGCGGTGCGTCGGCTGTTTCCGATCTGCAACGCCAGCGTCGGTGAGGAAGATCCCTCCGTGATCGGTGAGATTGCCAGCCCTCGGTCGAAAACCACGTCAACCTTGATTACCTCCCCCTCGACGTAGCCGTCCGGGTCTTGCGGGGTCGAGGTGAATCGGATCGTTGACACCTGAGGCTCCATTCCGTCGTAGACAAAATCGATTATTGGCCCTCCCACGATTTCGAAACCGGTGAAGCATTGCCCTTGGTGTTTCCAATGACTCTGGCAGTCGTTCGGCGGCGACGGCGGTTCGGAAAGGGCGATCGTGACCCGATCGTCACTCGTGATTCGGGTCATGGTGAACATCTCGCTCTGCGTGTTGCCCGCGGGAATCGTCACCGAATCGGCGGATAGTTCAACGCCGGATGCCGTCAGATCAAACGCCAACGGATACGGCGCGCCTTCGCGCAGCATGAGTTTGACCGTCGCGGGGGCGGACGTTGAAAGCAAGCTTGACAGCCTTTCCGGATTGACGTCGGCCGCTTCCAAGCCCAACGCCAATCTGAAAGGAGCACCGGGATTGTCATGCAACTGAAGCGATCTCAGGCTCGAAAGTCCCGAGAACGCGCCCGGCGGCAACGCGGTCAAGCGGTTGCCGTGCAGCCGCAACCGCAAAAGATTACCGAGACCGGCGAACAGATTCTCCGGCAACGCGACCAATGCGTTGTCGTACAGCTGCAACTGTCGAAGGGTATTTCTGTACACGCCCACCGGCAATGCAGTCAATCTAGGATGTCCGCTTATTGCCAATGAACGTAAGGAGAGTATATTCAAATCGTTGTTGGCGAAGTCATCCTTTCTATACATTGAAACGGACTCTCCCCGAATTGTCAGTGTTGTAATTGGGTTCACGTTGCTTACGTCGGAACAATGAGATCGGCCGCGAGCTTTTCTTATCGCCTCAGCGACCGGCGGCGTTCTGTCGCAGACGCCTTCTCTGATACGGACTTCAACCCTGGCCGGTGAACCCAGTTCATAGCCCTCGGAATCAACCAAGTTCAGGCGGAATCTATCGCGCACTCGCTCGATAATGTTATCGTCCACGATGGGAATCTGAATGGTTCCGCTGGTCGCGTCCGCGGGCACGATGACCTCACCGCTGCCGGCCACGTAGTCGGCAGCGGTGGCCGTGCCGGGATCAAGGGCGTAACGGACGGTGGTCGGCATCGCCACGGCGTCGCTGAAGTTGAAGACCGCGTTCATCGTTGCCCCCTCAGCAGGTCGAATGTCGTTGTCTTCAAACGATATGGTGGGGAAAGCCCGGACCTTTTGTTCCGGAAAATCGGCAAGAAAATCATCCACGTTCAGGTTCGCAGGTTCGTTGAATACAGCGTCGGTGACGGTCGTGCCGTTCAGCTCCAAGCCGTCTCGCGCGACGCTGACGCCGTTGTCATCAAAGTCGCCTATTCTGACCTCGTAGACGAAGCTCAGGATGCCGCCGACGACGTTGCTTCCCACCACGTAAGTCGCGGTGCGTCGGTCGGCTCCGATCTGCAACGCCAGCGTCGGTGAGGAAGACCCCTCCGTGATCGGTGAGATTACCAGCCCTCGGTCGAAAACCACGTCAACCTGGATTACCTCCCCCTCGTCGTAGCCATCCGGGTCTTGCGGGGCCGAGGCGAATCGGATCGTTGACACCTGAGGCGCATTACGGGTGTAGACAAAATCGATTATCGGCCCGCCCACGATTTCGAAACCGGTGAAGCATTGCCCTTGATGTTTCCAACTCCCATCGCAGTCGTTCGGCGGCGGTGGCTCGGAAATATCAACCCTGACTCGATCTTCACCCATGATTCGGGTCACGGCAAACGCCACGCTCTGCGTGCTGCCCGCGGGAATCGTCGCCGAATCGGTGGATAGTTCAACGCCGGATGGCGTCAGCGCGAGCGTCAGCGGATACGGCGCACCTTTGCGCAGCGTGAGGACGACCGTCGCGGGTTCGAACGTTGAAAGCAAGCTTGACAGCCTTTCCGGATTGACGTCGGGTGCTTCGTCGGCCGGTTCCAAACCCAACGCCAATCTGAAAGGAGCGCCGGGATTGTCATGCAACTGAAGCGATCTCAGGCTCGAAAGTCCCGAGAACGCGCCCTCCGGCAACGTGGTCAGATCGTTGTCGTCCAGCCGCAACCGCTGAAGATCAACGAGATCGGCGAACAGATTCTCCGGCAACGTGGTCAAATCGTTGCCGTACAGCCGCAACTGCTGAAGCTTAACGAGACCGGCGAACAGATTCTCCGGCAACGTGGTCAAATCGTTGCCCTCCAGTCGCAACTCCTGAAGCTTAACGAGACCGGCGAACAGATCCTCCGGCAACGCGGCCAATGCGTTGTTTTGCAGCAATAAACGTTCAAGGCGATTGCCGAACAGGCCCGCCGGCAGCGTAGTCAATCTATAATGTCCCCTTATTTCCAATGAACGTAAGGATAGTTTATTCAAATTATGGTCGGTGAAGTCATCCCTTTTGTACGCTGGAACTGAACCTCCCGGAAACGTTATCGATGAAAATCCGGGTGTACGGTCTGCGTCGGAACAATGATTTGTTCCGGGGAGAAAGCGTAAGAATGTATTACGTATGTCACTTGTCCTGTCGCAGACGCCCTCTCTGATAACGACTTCGATCTCGGTCTGTGAACCCAGTGCATAGCCGTCGGAACCAACCAGGTTCAGGCTGAATCTATCGCGCATATGCTCGATAATGTCATCGTCCACGATGAAGATCCGGATGGTTCCGCTGGTCGCGTCTGCAGGCACGACGACCTCGCCGTTGCCGGCCACGTCCACGTAGTCGGCAGCGCCGGCCGTACCGGGCGTAAGACGGTAACGGACGGTGGTCGGCCACGGCACAGCAGCGTTGAGGTTGAAGACCGCGTTCACCGTTGCCCCCTCATCAGGTTGAATTGTGCTCTCTTCAAACGATATGGTAGGGAAAGCCCGGACCTTTTGCTCCGGAAAATCGGCAAGAAAATCATCCACGTTCAGGTTCGCAGGGTTGTCGTTTACAGGCTCGGTGAGGGTCGCGCCGTTCAGCTCCAAGCCGTCTCGCACGACGCTGACGCCGTTGTCATCAAGGTCGCCTACTGTGACCGCGTAGACGAAACTCAGTATGCCGCCGGCGGCGTTGCTTCCCACCACGTAAGTCGCGGTGCGTCGGCTGTTTCCGACCTGCAACGCCAACGTCGGCGAGGAGGAAGCCCCCTCCGTGATCGGTGGGTCTATCACCAGCCCTCGGTCGAAAACCACGTCAACCTTGATTATCTCCCCCTCGACGTAGCCGCCCGGGTCTTGTGAGTCTTGCGGGGTCGAGGTGAACCGGATCGTTGCCACCCGAGGCGCCATTCCGTCG
>CAYFZO010000006.1:86774-95762 GCA_964347615.1 uncultured Chromatiales bacterium | reverse complement strand
TTGCTTGCATTTGCCTTGTCTCCATAACTGGATTATACATGCATACAACACACAAGGAAATACTCACACTGTTCATAACTGAGACCTGAGGGCCACTTGTGGCCTAGAAGTTGTGATTCTCAATCGATTTATTCTTTGGATGATGCTGTTGTGTGATTGTCATCCTGTAGGTACATGTACGTATGTACATGCACATTGCCATGGCAACCAAAGGGAAGTCCCAAGCACATCACCATGGCAACCAAAAGGAATCCCCCAATGCATGACCCACACTGAAATACAATCCTGCCACATTCCAGAAATGAAAAGTGAAACTATGTACTAGTAATGTGTCAGGCTTACCAATTTAGATAAGAGTTTTATGCAAGTACAGTACATGTATGTACTGTACTTGATGTGGTCGCCTCTTGAAAATGGTGCATAGTATTGTACCAATTTCGCAGTGACATGATAACGTTCCCTCCCATTCCCCGATCCATCCTTTTAGGCTGAAGGATGCTCTAGGAGGTTAGAACGTGAAGCTAGCCTGTGTTTTAACCAGCTGCACCATTGACCAACCCTATTACGGGTGCTTGCCCCTGTTTATTCAGACTTGGCGAAAACTGTACCCTGAGGTCAAAGTCAAGGTGGTTTTCATACACGAAACGTTGCCGGCGGAGCTTGAACCTTATCGCGAGCATCTTATTCATTTTCCGCCTCTCTTGGGCGTGCCGATTAAGTTCACCAGTCAATACATCCGATTGTTGTACCCTGCCGTTTTGAACGAAGAAGGCGGTGTAATGATTACCGACGTTGACTTGCTGCCGATGAACCGGCGTATTTTCAACGACAGTATTTGCCACGTTGCAGACAATGCATTTGTCAGCGATAAGGAACCTTATCAACATCTTGTTCGGTGGTTTCAAACTTTTGCCGATGATAATGTCACCGAGCTGCGGGAAATGGAAAGAAGAACAGGGATTCTTAAGCAAATTCCGATTGCCTATAACGTTGCTAGCTCAAGGGTTTGGGGAGACGTGTTCGGTGTCCGCACGGCGGAAGACGTTTCCGAAAAGTTGATTAGTGTTTATGAAGAATACCGGGGGAAGACAAACGTATGGTTTATCGACCAAAAAGATTTACATCAAGCGGTCAAGGCTTGGAATTCGAAAACCGGGGGGTACGTATGCTTGCCTTATCGGCCGTTACTGTCTAGGTTGTTGTTTGAATCGTTGCAGCTGCGACTCTACCACGATACCTTTCCAAAGAAGATGTTCCATGATGAGTCATCCGGTCTTAGCCTCCGATTTTTTAGGGGGTTGCTTTATCTTTGTGTAAAGCTGGAATGTTTCATTGACTATGCCGTGCTGCCTTACTCCAAACAGGAAAGTTGGGACTGTGCAAAAAAAATAACTGGGTGGCTTTCATCCAAGCCGTTGCCTTTTTCTTTGACGTTGTTTCGGCCGTTGGGGATATTTGCATGGAAAACGATGTTCTGCACCATTGGTCTGGTCTGGCGAATAGCCGCCATGAATCGGCGTACACCTGAACTTTAGTCGAGTGCCTCAGCTTTCGATGAGCGGAGGCTTTTGGTTTCTATAGATCACGTCGGGAGATTACCGCTTGCGCGTAAACCAAGTTGCAGCTTTTTGTAAAATAGAAGTTGAATTATGTTGAGGTTGTCCTCCTTTCTGTTCCATTTCTTGCTGCGGTTGCACCGGGTGCAGCGTTGGCGCAATAATTTAAGTCGTGAATTTAGCTTGCTGGGCGCTCCCGCAAGCGACGAAAAGCTGTGGCGCGAACTTAAAGGCAGAGTAAAAATCCCGTTATGGCGGCACGTCAAGAAGTTTTTTTTCAAAACCGGGTGGGTTAGGAAGGCCAGGACCCTTGCCGTTCGTTTTCGCCTCCGCGCGGTCAAACCGGTCAAGCCCGCCAAGAAATACATCATCACGTTGACCGACGTGCCGGCTTCGGTCGAAGCCGCGCGACGCTGCATCGAGTCCGCGAAGCGACACGGGGAAGACGACGGCCTGGAGATTTTCGCAGGCGTAGACAGACGTGAAGTGCGTGACTTCTTCATTCGGCACGGCTTAACGCAAGGACGGTTGCTGCGTCCGGTTAACCTTTCCGCCGCCGCCGGGTGCTTTGCGTCTCACTACAAGCTGTGGCTGCGTTGCCTCGAATTGGGAGAGCCGATTATCGTGCTTGAGCACGACGCCGTGTTCCGTACTTTCATTCCGCCGTTAAGGTTCAAGCACGTGATCACACTCAGCGTGAATGAGGTATTTTTGCGCCCGACCCTTAGATTTATTCACGCGCTCAGAGAGTTTGAAGGAAAGGAAGTCCTTCACCTTTGGCCGTATATACCGGGGACCGCTTGTTACGCAATCAAGCCGGAAGGTGCGTGCAAACTGGTTGAAGCGGCGTCTCGCCAATTCGTCCCGGCAGTGGATTGCTTTATGAGCAGGGAAAACGTGGACCTTGTTTATTATCATCCCTCCCCGGTGGTGCCGGACGAAAGAATCTCTACGATTGAAACATCGGATTCTTCTCAAGAGCCGGTTTGAGCCGGTTTGACCCAATTTGACCCGATTTGACCATCGGGGTCATCGTTCCCCTGAGTTTCATCGTCGCGGCGTCCGGTTGGCGCTGCGTGGACGTTCATGTATTTCCGGGAGACCGGAATCATCGTCTGCTTACGAGCTAAGTCCATCCGTCTAGTTGCGGTTTTTTGGTAGAATGGGTCCCCGAGTCACTTCGGGCGAATCACGTCGGCCGAATTACGTTGAGCTTGTTGCGTTCTCCTTGTTTCGTGCCTTGCCACGGCTTCACCGGTTCGGCGTTGGCGTGAAAGCATAAGACGTGAAAGCATGAAGCTGTACTCAACCTCGCTCCCCAAGACGATAAAACGCAGCATGAATTTCAGTCAGGACGTAAGATGGTTGTTCCGTCTGCTTAGGCGCATTCTAGGGGTTTGGGTCAGAACCACCATCGTCCGCGTTCGTTTGCGCGCGGTCAAACCGGTCAAGCCCGCCAAGAAATACATCATCACGTTGACCGACGTGCCGGCTTCGGTCGAGGCCGCTCGACGCTGCATCGAGTCCGCAAAGCGACACGGGGAAGACGACAACCTTGAGATCTTTCCCGGTGTAGACAGGCATAAGTCGCGGGAGTTTTTCTTTGAGCACGGCTTGACAAGAGCGCACTGGCAGGAGCGTTTGAACGATCCTCTCGCGCTCTCGGGGTGTTTTGCGTCCCACTATAAACTGTGGCTGCGATGTATCGAGTTGGGGCAGCCGATCATGATACTTGAGCACGACGCCGAGTTTCTTGCTCCGGTTCCGCCGCTCAGATTCAGATACCATATCTCCCTTGCCGCGAATGACGGATTCATGACCCGCATCGCTCGTTGCGTTTTCCGCCTGCTTGGGAATCCCGAAGGGAGAGAGATTTATTCTCCTTTCGGTATGGCGCCCGGAAACTGCTGCTATATGATTAAGCCTGAAGGCGCGCGCAGATTGGTTGAGGCGGCACACCGTAAGCCCATCGTCTCGACGGACAATCTTATAACCCCGGACGTGATCGAGCTTCTCTGTTATTACCCTTTCCCGGTGAGACCCGACAAAAGGTTCTCCTTGATTGGCGTTTCGCGTAACAGGCTGCATTGACCGTGCCGAATTCCGCGTTCGGCGTTGGCGTGAAAGCATAAGACGTGAAAGCATGAAGCTGTACTCAACCTCGCTCCCCAAGACGATAAAACGCAGCATGAATTTCAGTCAGGACGTAAGATGGTTGTTCCGTCTGCTTAGGCGCATTCTAGGGGTTTGGGTCAGAACCACCATCGTCCGCGTTCGTTTGCGCGCGGTCAAACCGGTCAAGCCCGCCAAGAAATACATCATCACGTTGACCGACGTGCCGGCTTCGGTCGAGGCCGCTCGACGCTGCATCGAGTCCGCAAAGCGACACGGGGAAGACGACAACCTTGAGATCTTTCCCGGTGTAGACAGGCATAAGTCGCGGGAGTTTTTCTTTGAGCACGGCTTGACAAGAGCGCACTGGCAGGAGCGTTTGAACGATCCTCTCGCGCTCTCGGGGTGTTTTGCGTCCCACTATAAACTGTGGCTGCGATGTATCGAGTTGGGGCAGCCGATCATGATACTTGAGCACGACGCCGAGTTTCTTGCTCCGGTTCCGCCGCTCAGATTCAGATACCATATCTCCCTTGCCGCGAATGACGGATTCATGACCCGCATCGCTCGTTGCGTTTTCCGCCTGCTTGGAAATCCCGAAGGGAGAGAGATTTATTCTCCTTTCGGCATGGCGCCCGGAACCTGCTGCTATATGATTAAGCCTGAAGGCGCGTGCAGATTGGTTGAGGCGGCACACCGTAAGCCCATCATCTCGACGGACAATTTTGTAACCCCGGACGTGATCGAGCTTCTCTGTTATTACCCTTTCCCGGTGAGATCCGACAGAAGATTCTCCTTGATTGACGTTTCCTATAACAGGCTGCATTGACCGTGCCGAATTCCGCGTTCGGCGTTTAAGCCCTTGTTCACGCTCCTGTACCATAAGGTCAAGAATTGGTCGTTGCGCCCCGACGCCGACAAGTATTTGTTCGCGTTGAGTTTCGCCGAGTCGTCTTTCTTTCCGGTGCCTCCGGACGTGCTGCTCGCGCCGATGTGCGCGACGCGTCCGCACCGTGCGATGTACCTTGCGGCGATGACGACCTTGTTTTCGGTCGCCGGCGGCGTTGCGGGGTACGCAATCGGCTATTTCGCGTTCGACTTGATTTCCTCGTGGCTTGAAGGCGGCGCTTTCCGGGAGGGTTACGAGCAGGCCCGGGCTTGGTTCGACCAATGGGGCGCCGGCGTGGTCGTCATCGCCGGTTTCAGCCCGATTCCGTACAAGATTTTCACCATCGCCGCCGGCGTACTCGAACAGAATTTCATGGTTTTCGTCGTCGCGTCGCTGGTGGGGCGCGGCGCGCGCTTTTTTCTGGTCGCGTTGCTGCTCAGATGGGCGGGACCGAAAATACTGCCGGCGGTCGAGCGTCGGGTTCATCTGTACGGCTGGCTGACCGTCGCCGCTTTCTCCGCGGCCATCTTGCTGTACTATTGGATATGAACTCTTTCGAGCTTCGACGACGTGCGTTTTTTCCTGCCAAGCCGTCCGGCGCAACGACACGTCCCATCGACGGCGACGTCCGACGGCGGTTGAGGTGACTCCGTGAGCGGTTTCGAAAGGGTCGAGCGTCTGCCGCCTTACGTGTTTTCAATCGTCAACCGGTTGAAGGCCGAGGCGCGCGCGCGCGGCGACGACGTGATTGACTTCGGCATGGGCAACCCCGACCGTCCGGCGCCGGCGCACGTCGTCGCCAAACTCGTCGAGGTCGCGCAAAGAAGCGATACCCATCGCTATTCGAGTTCACGCGGCATCCCGCGTCTGCGTCGCGCAATCTGCGACTGGTACCGGCGGCGTTTCGACGTCGAGCTCGACCCCGAGGAACAGGCCATCGTCACCATCGGTTCGAAGGAGGGCATCGCGCACCTGATGTTCGCGGCGCTGAAACCGGGGGACTGTGCGCTGGTGCCGGCGCCGGCCTATCCGATTCATCCCTACAGCTGCGTGATCGCCGGTGCCGACGTTCTGTACGTGCCGTTGTCATCGGAGGAGACGTTCTTCGCCGATTTGCAGAAGCTGATCCGCGACGCCTGGCCGAAGCCGAAGATGCTGATTCTCAATTTTCCGAGCAACCCGACCACGCGTTGCGTCGAGCTGCCTTTCTTCGACAAGGTCGTCGAGTTGGCACGCGAGCACCGCCTGTGGGTGGTGCACGACGTCGCCTACGCC
This sequence comes from uncultured Chromatiales bacterium, assembly GCA_964347615.1. Classification (GTDB taxonomy): domain Bacteria; phylum Pseudomonadota; class Gammaproteobacteria; order Poriferisulfidales; family Oxydemutatoraceae; genus CAYFZO01. The sequence continues at coordinate 89,930 of CAYFZO010000006.1, read as the reverse complement.
GAAATCGTCTTTGACGGCTACCGTGCGCCTTCGATCCTGCAGGTGGCGGGCGCCGACGAGCTCGCGGTCGAGTTCTATTCGTTGTCCAAGACATATAATATGCCCGGCTGGCGGGTCGGTTTCGCGTGCGGTTGCCGCGAGCTGGTCGCGGCGCTTGAGAAGATCAAGTCTTATCTGGACTACGGCCTGTTCACGCCGGTTCAGGTGGCGGCAATCACGGCGCTTGAAGGGCCGCAGGATTGCGTCGAGGAAATCAAGGAGACTTACCGCAAAAGGCGCGACGTGTTGTGCGACGGACTCAACAACCTCGGTTGGGCGGTGGAGAAACCGCGCGCGACGATGTTCGCGTGGGCGCCGATACCCGAGCCTTATCGTGCGATGGGATCGCTCGAGTTCTCCAAGCATCTGATCAACCGCGCTCAGGTCGCGGTGTCGCCGGGCGTCGGTTTCGGCAGCCACGGCGACGGGCACGTGCGCTTCAGCCTGATCGAGAACGAGCATCGTATCCGCCAGGCGTTGCGCAACGTCAAGCGCATGTTTCGGGAATCCCATCAATGACGACGGCGGCAACGGCGGCGGCAACTTTTCCGGAGAATCATGAAACCCGTTAGAGTCGGCATCTTGGGTCTGGGCACCGTAGGCTGCGGGACGCTCGAGGTTCTGCGGCGCAACGCCGACGAGATCGTGCGCCGCGCCGGGCGCGGCATCGAGGTCGTCAAGGCCGCGGTGCGCGACCCGGACAAGCGCCGCCCGGTCTCGCTCGACGGCATCGAGGTCTGCAGCGACCCGTTCGAGCTCGTGCGCGACGACTCGCTCGACGTCGTCGTCGAGCTGATTGGCGGCTCGCGTCCCGCGCGTGAGCTGACGCTTGAAGCGCTCGCCTCGGGCAAACACGTGGTTACCGCGAACAAGGCGCTGATCGCGCAGTACGGTAACGAGATCTTCGCCGCGGCGTCCGAGCGCGGCGCGATGGTCGCTTTCGAAGCCGCGGTCGCCGCCGGCGTGCCGATCATCAAGGCGATCCGCGAGGGGCTGTCGGGCAACCGCATCCTGTGGCTGGTCGGCATCATCAACGGCACCGGCAACTTCATCCTGTCCGAGATGCGCAGTGAGGGTCGCTCGTTCGAGGACGCGTTGGCGCGCGCGCAACTGCTCGGCTACGCCGAAGCCGACCCGGCTTACGACGTCGAGGGCATAGACGCCGCGCACAAGCTGACGATCATGGCGTCGATCGCGTTCGGCATTCCGTTGCAGTTCGAGCGCGTCTGCGTCGAGGGCATCGTCGGCCTCGACCCGCAGGACGTGGTCTACGCCGACGAACTCGGTTACCGCATCAAGCATCTCGGCGTCGCCAGGCGCAGCGACGAGGGTGTCGAGCTGCGCGTGCATCCGGCGCTGGTGCCGCGCAAACGTCTGCTTGCCAACGTCGAAGGCGTGATGAACGCGGTGGTCGTCACCGGCGACGCGGTCGGGCCGACGCTGTATTACGGCGCGGGCGCGGGTGCCGAGCCGACCGCTTCGGCGGTCGTCGCCGATTTGGTGGACGTGGTCAGGGCGTTGACTTCCGACCCTGAGAACCGCGTCCCGCATCTCGCGTTCCAGCCCGACGCGTTGTCCGAGCTCGAAGTCATCGACGTCGCCGACGTGGTGACCGCGTATTACCTGCGCCTGACGGTCAAGGAGCGGGTCGGCGTGCTGGCGGAGGTCACGCGCTCGCTCGCCGAGCACGACATCAGCATCGAGGCGGTGCTGCAGAAGGAGTCCGGCGGTGCCGATGACGCGGTGCCGGTGGTGCTGCTTACCCATCGCGTACGCGAACGCAACCTCAACGCGGCGCTCGCCGAGATCGAAAGATTCGACGCGGTGACCGCGCCCGCGGTGAAGATCCGGGTGGAGACCTTGGATTGAACGACGCCAGCCTCATCGCCCGCTACCGCGACCGTCTTCCGATTGCCGACGACGCGCGCGTCGTCACTCTCGACGAAGGCTCGACGCCGCTGCTGCGTCTGCACAATCTGCCTGAAGAGCTCGGCATCGACCTTGAGATCTTCGTCAAGTACGAGGGGCTCAACCCGACCGGCTCGTTCAAGGACCGCGGCATGACGGTCGCGGTCACCCAGGCGCTGCACGAAGGCAAGCGCGCGGTGATATGCGCCTCGACCGGCAACACCTCGGCGTCCGCCGCCGCCTACGCCGCGCGCGCGCGGCTGACCGCTTTCGTGCTGATACCCGACGGCAAGATCGCGCTCGGCAAACTGGCGCAGGCGATGATCGAGGGTGCGACGGTGATCCAGATCAAAGGCAACTTCGATCGGGGTATGCAGTTGGTCAAGGAAATCGCACAAGAGACCGGACTCGCAATCGTCAACTCGATCAACCCGTACCGTCTCCAGGGTCAGAAGACCGCGGCGTTCGAGATCATCGAGGCGCTCGGCGGGCCGCCCGACTACCACTGCCTGCCGGTCGGCAACGCCGGCAACGTCACCGCGTACTGGATGGGCTATTGCGAAGCCGCCGGCGAAGACAGCGAAGCGACCGACTACGCGCGCCGCGCGCTGGGCGACGCGTACCGCGCCGGCGGCGCGTTCACCTCCAAGCGCCCCAGGATGGCCGGCTATCAGGCGAGCGGTGCCGCGCCGTTTTTGCGCGGACACAAGATTGACAACCCCGAAACCGTCGCGACCGCCATCCGCATCGGCAATCCGCAGAGCTGGGAGCCGGCCGAAGCCGCGGTGCGTGAATCCGACGGTTGGTTCGCCGAGTGCAGCGACGAGGAAATCCTTGCGGCGCAGAAGCTGCTCGCCTCGTGCGAAGGCGTGTTCTGCGAACCGGCGTCGGCGATCTCGATCGCGGGGCTGAGCAAAGACGCCCGTTCCGGCCGTATTCCGAAAGGCGCGAGCGTCGTGTGCACCTTGACCGGCCACGGCTTGAAAGACCCCGACGTCGCGATTGCGCAAGCTCGGGACGTCGTCGTCAGCGTCGAGGCGACCCTCGACGAAGTGCGCCGCGCGTGCGCGTTCGAATAGGTGCGCCCAGGTCCGCCCGTTGCGCCGCAAACACCGCAACGCCGCCCCGCGTAAGCCGCAGGAACCTTCTCTGCCGACGTCTGCCGCCCCGCGTCCGGCATCGCCTTGTTCAAGCCTGAGTGCCGACCGG
>CAYFZO010000006.1:80906-86674 GCA_964347615.1 uncultured Chromatiales bacterium | reverse complement strand
GACGTCTGCCGCCCCGCGTCCGGCATCGCCTTGTTCAAGCCTGAGTGCCGACCGGCTCCCTTGCCCGGATCATCCGACGCCCTCTTTTTCCGAAAGGCGCGAGCGTCGTGTGCACCTTGACCGGCCACGGCTTGAAAGACCCCGACGTCGCGATTGCGCAAGCTCGGGACGTCGTCGTCAGCGTCGAGGCGACCCTCGACGAAGTGCGCCGCGCGTGCGCGTTCGAATAGGTGCGCCCAGGTCCGCCCGTTGCGCCGCAAACACCGCAACGCCGCCCCGCGTAAGCCGCAGGAACCTTCTCTGCCGACGTCTGCCGCCCCGCGTCCGGCATCGCCTTGTTCAAGCCTGAGTGCCGACCGGTTCCCTTGCCCGGATCATCCAACGCCCCTTTTGCGCTCGCGGCCGTACCCCCGACGTTCAAATCTCCCGAACACGCTGCGTCGTACGTGCCGTCTCACGAGAGACTTGACGACACCGGCCAGCCCGTTGCGTGAACCGACTTCTTGTGCGTCTTCCGGTGCAGCGACTTCGCCCGCGCGTCGCGGCGGGACCGGTGGGCTGCGTGTCTTCCGGCAGCCGGAGTCACGACGAGACGTCATTCGCCGATAACGACGACGCGCCTCAAGGATCTCCGGATTCCGCCTCGTGCAAGTCGTCCCCTCCGACGTCGCTGACCGACCGACGTTCCTGCCGGCCCTTGCTTGTTCCGCTTGCCCGTGCGACGTGGATTGCACGAACCACGGTCGGCATAATCGCCGCGCAACTTCTCCGCAAACCGATTCCATGCTCAGCGGCAAGTACCCGCCTGCGCCGTCAACCTCTTCGCCTTTGACTCACTCTTCGGGTGACCGCGACAACGGATTGTCCGGTGAATCTTCATCGCGTTATTTCAATGCCTGCTTGCCGACTTTCCTATATAATTCCGGCAAAACACAGCTACGCCGACCAAAGTTCTCGGAAGACGCGATGCCTGCACAGACGCTGTACGACAAGTTGTGGCAAGACCACCTGATTCACCGCGAAGACGGCGGTTATTGCCTGATTTACGTGGATCGCCACCTGGTCCACGAAGTGACCTCGCCGCAGGCGTTCGAAGGGCTGCGCCGCGCGGGCAGGCAGCTGTGGCGCAAGTCATCGATCTTGGCGGTGCCCGACCACAACGTGCCGACGACCGCCCGCGATCGGGGCATAGAAGACCCGGTGTCGCGCGAGCAGCTCGCGGCGCTTGAACGCAACTGCCGCGAGCACCGGCTCAGGTTCTACGATCTCAACGACCCTCGTCAGGGCATCGTGCACGTCATCGGCCCCGAGCAGGGGGCGACGTTGCCCGGCATGACCGTGGTGTGCGGCGATTCGCATACTTCGACCCACGGGGCGTTTGCGACCCTGGCGATGGGCATCGGCACCTCGGAGGTCGAGCACGTCTTGGCGACGCAGTGCCTGCTGACGAGAAAGGCCGACAACATGCGCGTCACGTTCCGCGGCGCCTTGCAACCCGGTGTCTGCTCCAAGGATCTGGCGCTTGCGGTCATCGGCGACGCCGGCACCGCCGGCGGCACCGGCTGCGCGGTCGAGTACGCCGGCGACGCGGTGCGCGGGTTGACGATGGAAGGGCGCATGACCTTGTGCAACATGACGATCGAGATGGGTGCCCGCGCCGGCATGATCGCGTTCGACGACGTCACCGCCGCTTATCTCGAAGGCCGCCCCGGCGCGCCGCGGGGTGCGTTGTGGGAACGTGCGCTCGCCGAGTGGGAACGGCTCGGCTCCGACGCCGACGCGAGTTTCAGCCGCGAGATCGTGATGGACGCCGCGGCGGTTGCGCCGCAGGTCACCTGGGGAACCTCGCCCGAGATGGTCGTGGACGTCGGTGCCCGCGTGCCTGATCCCGACGCCGAAGCCGACGCGGTCAAGGCGGACAACATGCGCCGCGCGCTCGAGTACATGGATCTGGAAGCCGGCGTTGCGATTCAGGACGTCCCGCTCGACAAGGTCTTCATCGGGTCGTGCACCAACGCGCGCATCGAAGACTTGCGCGCGGCGGCGGCGGCGGTGCGTGGTGGGAAAGTCGCGCCGACGATCAAGCAGGCGATGGTCGTGCCGGGCTCGGGGCTGGTCAAGCGCCAAGCCGAGGACGAAGGGATCGACAGGATATTCACCGCCGCAGGGTTCGAGTGGCGCGAGCCCGGCTGCTCGATGTGTCTCGGCATGAACAACGACCGCTTGCAACCCGGCGAACGTTGCGCCTCGACCTCCAACCGCAACTTCGAAGGACGCCAGGGGCAGGGCGGGCGCACGCACCTGGTCAGCCCGGTGACGGCCGCCGCCGCCGCGCTCGCGGGGCATTTCGTGGACGTGCGCGAACCGCCGACCGGCCGGCCTTGACCGGCGATGGAAGCGTTCCACGTCCATCACGGAGTCGTCGCGCCGCTCGACCGCGGCAACGTGGACACCGACGCGATCATTCCCAAGCAGTACCTGAAATCGGTCAAACGCACCGGTTTCGGCGCCAACCTGTTCGACGACTGGCGCTACCTCGACCCCGGCGAGCCCGGTACCGACCATTCCAAGCGCCGCCCGAATCCCGAGTTCGTCTTGAACTTCCCGCGCTACCGCGGCGCGACCGTTCTGCTCACGCGCGACAACTTCGGTTGCGGCTCCTCGCGTGAGCACGCGGTGTGGGCGCTGCTCGAGTACGGCTTTCGCGCGGTCATCGCGCCGGGGTTCGCCGACATCTTCTACACCAACGCGCTGAAGAACGGCCTGTTGCCGGTGGCGTTGCCGGGCGAGGCGGTGGACGAGCTGTTCAAGCGCGTTGCCGCGCGCGAAGGGTTCGCCGCGACCGTCGACCTCGAAACGCAACGCGTGTGCGCCGACGGCGAGACCTGGTCGTTCGAGATCGAGCCGGCCTACAGACGCCGCTTGCTCGAGGGCTTGGACGACGTCGGTCTGACCCTCCAGCTCGCCGACCGCATCCGGGACTACGAACGCCGCCGCGCCGAGCGCGCGCCGTGGCTTTTCCTCGACCCCTGAGGGGCGTCGTCGTGGCCGGCAAGAAGATCCTGCTGCTGCCGGGCGACGGCATCGGCGTCGAGGTTGTCGCCGAGGCCGAGAAAGTGATCGAAGCCCTGCGCGGCGACGGCCTCGCGCTTGAAACCGTCCGCGGGCTGATCGGCGGTGCGGCGTACGACGCCGAGGGAACCCCCTTGCCCGAGGCGACGCTGGCACTCGCGCGCGAATGCGACGCGGTGCTGCTGGGCGCGGTCGGAGGGCCGCGCTACGACGCGCTCGACTGGGCGCTGCGTCCCGAAGCCGGTTTGCTCGGCATCCGCAAGGCGCTCGGTCTGTTTGCGAACCTGCGCCCGGCGCGGCTGTTCACCGAGCTCGCTTCAGCGTCGTCCTTGAAACCCGAAGTCGTCGCCGGGCTGGACGTGCTGATCGTGCGCGAGCTGATCGGTGGGATTTACTTCGGCGAACCGCGCGGCGAGCGCAACAACGAACGCGGTCAGCGCGAGGCGTTCAACACGATGCGTTACGCCGAGGACGAGATCGAGCGCGTCGCGCGCGTCGCGTTCGAGGCGGCGCAAAAACGCAACGGACGGGTGTGTTCGGTGGACAAGGCCAACGTTCTGGAGGTCTCGCGGCTGTGGCGGGACGTGGTGTCGGCGCTCGCCGCCGACTACCCTGAGGTCGAATTGAGCCACCTCTACGTGGACAATGCCGCGATGCAGCTGGTACTCAAGCCGACGCAGTTCGACGTGATCGTGACTTCCAACCTGTTCGGCGACGTGTTGTCGGACCTGGCCGCGATGCTGAGCGGCTCGATCGGCATCCTGCCTTCGGCGTCGTTGAGTGCCGAAGGCAAGGGCCTGTACGAGCCGGTGCACGGCTCGGCACCCGACGTCGCCGGCAGCGGCAAGGCCAACCCGGTCGCCGCGATTCTCTCGCTCGCGATGCTGCTGCGTCATTCGCTCGACCAGCCCGCCGCCGCCGACCGCGTCGAGGGCGCGGTGCAAAAGGCACTCGGTCAAGCCCGCACGCCCGACCTCGACTCGCCCGCGCCGCGGGTTACGACCGCCGAGATGGGTGATTTGATCGCCGGGTTTTCAGTAGACTGAACCGCGGAACATGGACGCCCCCGTCAACATCGCAATCGCCGGCGCCACCGGCGCGGTCGGCGAACAGATGCTCAAGGTGCTCGCCGAGCGCGACTTTCCCGTCGCCGAGGTGTACCCGCTCGCGAGTGCGCGCTCGGTGGGCAAGCGCGTACGCTTCAAGGAACGTGAGCTCGAGGTCGGCGAGCTCGCGGCGTTCGATTTCTCCCGGGTGAAGCTCGCCTTGTTCTCGGCGGGCGCGTCGGTGTCGAAGGAGCACGCGCCGCGCGCGGTGGCGGCGGGCTGCGTCGTGGTGGACAATACTTCACAGTTCCGTTACGACGACGAGGTGCCGTTGGTCGTGCCCGAGGTCAACCCCGAGGAGATTGCGCGCTACGCCCGCACCGGCATCGTCGCCAACCCGAATTGCTCCACCATCCAGATGGTGGTCGCGCTGAAGCCCCTGCACGACCGCTTTCGCCTCAGGCGCGTCAACGTCGCGACGTATCAGGCGGTGTCGGGCACCGGTCGCGCGGCGATCGAGGAGATGCTCGAGCAAAGCCGCGCGCTGCTCGCGGGCAAGCGCGCCGAACCGCGGGTGTACCCGAAGCAGATCGCGTTCAACGCGCTGCCGCACATAGACGCGTTCATGGACAACGGCTACACCAAGGAAGAGATGAAGATGGTGTGGGAGACGCGCAAGATCTTCAACGACGACTCGATCATGGTCAACCCCACGACCGTGCGCGTACCGGTCGCCTACGGTCATTCGGAAGCGGTGCACGTCGAGTTCGCCGAGGAAGCGACGGTCGCCGAAGCCCGCGAGCTGCTGTCCCGAGCACCCGGCGTCAGCGTGCTCGACGAGCACCGGGACGGCGGCTACCCGACCGCCGCGACCGAGGCGGCGGGCAGCGACTTGGTCTTCGTCGGACGCATCCGCAAGGACCTCTCGCATCCGCGGGGGCTCGACCTGTGGGTCGTCGGCGACAACCTGCGCAAGGGCGCGGCGACCAACGGCGTACAGATCGCCGAGCTTCTGTTGCGCGAATATCTGTGAGCCGGCATGAAATATGCGGCGGGGATTGAATACGACGGCGCTTGTTTCTACGGTTGGCAGACCCAGTCGCACGCGCGCAACGTTCAGGACTGCGTCGAGGCGGCTTTCTCGAAGGTCGCCGACGAGACCGTCGAAGTCACGTGCTCGGGACGCACCGACGCCGGGGTGCACGCGCTCTGTCAAGTCGTGCATTTCGAGACCGGCGCGCACAGGGAGACGATCGAATGGTTGCGCGGTGCCAACGCCAACCTGCCCGAAGACGTCGCGGTACGTTGGATCAAGCCGGTCGCCGATGATTTCCACGCGCGTTTCAGCGCGCGGCGGCGTTGCTATCGCTACGTCATCCTGAACCGCCCGACGCGCTCGGCGCTGCACCGTCACAGGAGTGCTTGGGAATACCGTCGGCTCGACGTCGCCGCGATGCACCGCGCGGCGCAAGCCCTGGTCGGCGAACACGACTTCAGCGCCTTTCGCGCCGCCGGTTGCCAATCACGCAGTCCGGTGCGCCGCGTGTTTTCCGTCGCCGTGCGCCGCGACGGCGAGTTCGTGCAAATCACTATATGCGCCGACGCCTTTCTGCAACACGCGGTCAGGAACGTCGCCGGCGTGCTGATTGC
>CAYFZO010000006.1:0-80806 GCA_964347615.1 uncultured Chromatiales bacterium | reverse complement strand
CCGCCGACGCCGGCGGCCTGTACCTGCTCGGCGCCGAATACGACGAACGCTACGGATTGCCGCCCGAGCTGACTTCCGGTTTGGCTTCCGGATTGCCGTCCGGTTTGAAACAGGACGCGCCTTAGCGCCGACGCCTTTCTGCAACACGCGGTCAGGAACGTCGCCGGCGTGCTGATTGCGATCGGCGTCGGCGCGCGCCCCGAGGCGTGGGCGGGTGAAGTGCTTGCGTCCCGCGACCGCACCCGCGGCGGCGTTACCGCCGACGCCGGCGGCCTGTACCTGCTCGGCGCCGAATACGACGAACGCTACGGGTTGCCGTCCGGTTTGAAACGGGACGCGCCTTAGCGCCGGATTCGGCTGCCGTCGGCAGGTGCCGTCGCCAAGGGGACGTCGGTGGTCGGCGAACGACGTTGTGGGGGTGTTTACGGAAATTCACGAGCGGATATCGTGTCTCGACTTGACGCTTCATGGGCGGACCGATGTCACACCAGTCCGCAGAGCGTTCCCTGCGGGCGCGTCGCGCAACGGCTCGCTTGGTTCTGCCTATATAATGGGCGCATCGGACTTTGGCGAACCTGGACCGGGACGATTCATGCACAAGTGCCCCACGCGCGTCAAAATTTGCGGGTTGACCCGCCGCGAGGATCTCGAATACGCCGCTTTTCTCGGCGTGGACGCGGTCGGCTTGGTGTTTCAGGCGCAAAGCCCGCGTCGGCTCGAACCCGCGGCGGCGGCGGCGTTGCTGCGTCGGCGCCCGGCGTTCTTGTCGGTGGTCGCGCTGTTCATGGACGCGGATCGTGACCGGGTGCGGGCGGTGCTTGACGAAGTGGCGGTGGATTACCTCCAGTTTCACGGCTCCGAAAGCCCGGATTTCTGCGCGTCTTTCGGCTTGCCGTACGTCAAGGCGGTGCCGATGGGTTCGGTCGCCGACGCCGTTTCTTACGCACGGGCTTACCGCGACACCGCGAGTGCGTTCGTGGTCGATTCAAACCGTGCGGGAGAAGTCGGCGGCACCGGCAAGCGGTTCGACTGGAACGCGCTGGCCCGCGCGGACGAGTTGCGGTTGATTCTCGCCGGCGGTCTGACGCCCGACAACGTCGGCGAAGGCATCCGTCGTCTGCATCCGCTCGCGGTGGACGTCGCGAGCGGCGTCGAGTCGGCGAAAGGCGTCAAGGACCATCGCCTGATGCGGGAGTTCGTCGCCGCGGTGCGCGCGGCTGACGCGCGCGCCGACCAAAACCCCGACCAAAACCCCGGGCAAGACCGCAGGGAAGGCGGCGATGCCGCCGCGTAAGCCCGCCTCCGCCCGGCGCTCAGACAGCCGCCCCGACGCCGCCGGGCATTTCGGCGCTTACGGCGGGCGCTTCGTTTCCGAGACCCTGATCCGTCCGCTCGAGGAACTAGAACGCGCCTACCGGCGTTACCGCGACGATCCCGAGTTCCAGGCCGAACTCAACGACAGCCTTGCCAATTACGTCGGCAGGCCGAGTCCGCTGTATCACGCCGGGCGTTGGAGCACGCATCTGGGCGGTGCGCAGATCTATCTCAAGCGCGAAGACCTCAACCACACCGGCGCGCACAAGATCAACAACGCGCTGGCGCAGGTGCTGCTCGCCAAGCGCATGAACAAGACGCGCATCATCGCCGAGACCGGCGCCGGACAGCACGGGGTCGCCACCGCGACCGCCGCCGCGCGCTTCGGTCTTGAATGCGTGGTGTTCATGGGCGTCGAGGACATTCGTCGGCAAAGTCCGAACGTCTATCGCATGAAGCTGCTCGGTGCCGAGGTCGCGCCGGTCGCGAGCGGCTCGCAGACGCTCAAGGACGCGATGAACGAAGCCTTGCGCGACTGGGTGACCTACGTGGACGACACGTTCTACGTCATCGGCACCGTCGCGGGGCCGCACCCGTATCCGGAGATGGTGCGCGAGTTCCAGTCGGTGATCGGGCGCGAGGCGCGCAAGCAGGTGCTCGAGACGACCGGCGCGTTGCCGCGGGCTCTGGTCGCCTGCGTCGGCGGCGGCTCGAACGCGATGGGGTTGTTCTACCCGTTTCTCGAGGACGAAGGCGTCGAGATGTACGGCGTCGAGGCCGCGGGGCTGGGTCTCGACGGCGACGACCACGCGGCGTCGCTTGTCGCCGGGCGGCCCGGCGTGCTGCACGGCAACCGCACCTATCTGCTCGAGACCGACGACGGGCAGATCATGCCGACCCATTCGGTCGCCGCCGGGCTCGACTATCCCGGGGTGGGTCCCGAGCACGCGTGGCTCAAGGACACCAACCGCGCCCGTTACGTCGCGGTGGACGACAAGGAAGCGTTGCGCGGCTTTCACGCGCTGACGCGCTGGGAGGGCATCATCCCCGCGCTCGAGACCAGCCACGCATTGGCTTTCGTCGAGCGGCTTGCGCCGGAGTACGCGCACCGCGACGGTATCCTGCTGAACCTGTCCGGTCGCGGCGACAAGGATCTCGACACGGTCGCCGCAATCGAGGGGATCGACTTGTGAACCGTCTCACCGAACGTTTCCGGAGCCTGCGCGCCGCCAAGCGCGCCGCGCTGGTGCCGTACATCACCGCCGCCGACCCGCGACCGCAAGACACCGCCGCGTTGATGCACGCCCTGGTCGAGGCGGGCGCCGACGTGGTCGAGCTGGGCGTGCCGTTCTCGGACCCGATGGCCGACGGGCCGGTGATACAGGCCGCGTGTGAACGCGCGCTCAAGCACGACGTCGGACTCGCCGGCGTGCTCGACATGGCCGCCGAGTTCCGCCGCGACGACGCCGAGACGCCGGTGGTCCTGATGGGCTACGCCAACCCGATCGAGGCGATGACGCCGACCCGGTTCGCCGCGCGCGCCGCCGAAGTCGGCGTTGACGGCGTCATCGTCGTTGACATGCCGCCGGAGGAGGCACAGGCCGAAGGCATGCTCGACGCGCTCGAGGACGCCGGCGTCGCGCCGATCTTCCTGCTCGCGCCGACCACTTCCGAGGAGCGCGTGCAGCGCATCTGCGCCGTCGCGCGGGGGTTTGTGTACTATGTTTCGCTCAAGGGCGTAACCGGCGCCGGTCACTTCGACGCCGCCGAGGTTGCGGCGCGTCTTGCGCTGGTTCGTCGGCACACGTCGCTGCCGATTGCGGTAGGCTTCGGCATCAAGGACGCCGCTTCGGCCGCGGCCGTCGCCGAGGTCGCCGACGCGGTGGTCGTCGGCAGCGCGCTGGTGGACGTGATTTCCCGATACAGCGACGGTCACGGCGATGCCGGAAGCGAAGCGTGCCGTGCGGCGGTCGTCTCTTTCCTGCGCCCGTTGCGCGCCGCGCTCGAAGCCGGCGCGGCCCTGAAAACCGCGGCGAACTGAGTCCCGAATGAGTTGGTACAAGAAATTACTGCCGTCCCGCATCCGCACCTCGCGCGCCTCGCGCAAGGTTCCGGAAGGCTTGTGGGTGAAGTGCGACAGATGTTCGGGCGTCATCTACCAGCCCGAGCTCGAGCGCACCCTCTACGTGTGCTCGCGCTGCAACAGCCACCTCCGCGTGCCGGCGCGCAAGCGCCTCAAGATGTTCCTCGACGAGGGCAGCCGTCACGAGTTGGGGGGGGACATCAGGCCGACCGACTTTCTCGGGTTCAAGGATCGGATCAAGTACAAGGATCGTCTCGCCGCCGCGCAAAAGACCACCGGCGAGAAAGACGCGCTGGTGGTGATGGCGGGGGGGTTGTCGAGCAAGCCGCTGGTCGCCGCGGCGTTCGAGTTCGGGTTCATCGGCGGTTCGATGGGGTCGGTCGTCGGCGAGCGTTTCCGCGAAGGCGTCGAACATTGCCTTGCGCGCAACGTACCGCTGGTGTGTTTCTCGACCAGCGGCGGGGCGCGGATGCAGGAATCGCTGGTGTCCTTGTTTCAGATGTCGAAAGTCAGCGCCTTGCTTGCGCGGCTGTCCGACCGCGGCATCCCGTTCGTGTCGGTGCTGGCCGACCCGACCATGGGCGGCGTGTCCGCGAGCTTGGCGATGCTCGGCGACGTGGTCATCGCCGAGCCGGGTGCGTTGATCGGGTTCGCCGGCCCGCGCGTGATCGAGCAGACGGTGCGCCAGACCTTGCCCGAAGGGTTCCAGCGCAGCGAGTTTCTGCTCGAGAACGGGTTGATCGACATGGTCGTGCCGCGTTCGCGGCTGCGCCCGACCGTCTCCAACGTGTTGGAGATCTTGACGCACCGCTAAGGTGGCGGCGTCTCCCCCCGTTGATGCCACGGCGGATGGTTTCATGCGTTACAGGCGGTTGTCGGACTGGTTGGAGTGGCAGGAAAGACTGCACCCGACGCCGATCGACTTGGGACTCGAGCGCGTGCGCATGGTCGGCGAGTCCTGCGACGTCCTGCCGCGCGCGCGCGCGGTCATCGGCGTCGCCGGCACCAACGGCAAAGGTTCGACCGTCGCACTGCTTGCGGAAACGCTGTACCGCGCGGGCTACAAGGTCGGGGCTTACACCTCGCCGCACTTGAGACGTTACAACGAGCGCGTCTGCATAGACTGCGAGGCGGTCAGCGACCGCGAACTGTGCGAGGCGTTCGACTTCATAGACCGCCGCCGGCGCGGCGTCAGCCTGAGCTTCTTCGAGTTCGGCACGCTCGCCGCGTTTTATTGCTTCAGGCGTCGCCCGCTCGACGTCATCCTGCTCGAAACCGGCCTCGGCGGGCGCCTCGACGCGGTGAACGTCGCCGACCTGGACGTCACCGTCATCACCAGCATCGGCATAGACCATACCGAGTGGCTGGGGACGAGCCGCGAAGACATCGCAAAGGAGAAAGCCGGCATCATGCGCGAGGGCAGGCCGGTCATCTGCGGCGACCGTGCGCCGCCGCGCGCCATCGCCGATGCGGCGAGGAGCACCGGCGCGGTGCTGTATCAGATCGGCGAGCATTTCCGTCCCGAATACAGCGGCGACGCCTGGCGGTTCGTGCACGACGGCGGCGAGATGCGCGATCTGCCGATGCCGGCGCTGTTCGGCAACGTCCAGCTGTGCAACGCCTCGTGCGTCCTGATGACCCTGCAATGCCTGCGTGAACGGCTGCCGGTCGGGCGCGACGCGATTGTCGCCGGCCTTGAGAACGTCAGGTTGGAAGGGCGGTTTCAAGTGCGCGGCAACGGCCACACGCTGATATTCGATATCGCCCACAACCCGCACAGCGCCGCGGTGCTCGCCGACAACCTCCTGCGTCTCCCGACGACCGGCTGCACCCACGCGGTGTTCTCGGTGTTCGCCGACAAGGACGTCAAGGGCATCCTCGGCAAGCTCGCGCCGCTGGTGGATTTCTGGCATCTCGCCGAGGTCCGGGCAAGCCGCGCGTTGAGGCTTGACGTGCTGCACGACCAAGTGAGGGAAAACGTGCCTTCGGCGTCCACCGAAGAGTATCCGTCGGTCGCCGACGCCTGCCGCGGCGCACTGGCGAGGATGACCGGGCGCGACCGGCTGTTGATATTCGGCTCGACGATTACGGTGGCGGAAGCTTTGAATTCGGACTTATAATGTCGCGTTCAAGCGCAGGCGGCGGCGCATTATGACGCAAACATGAAGCAGCACCTCAAACAACGGCTTCTCGGCGCCACGGTGATTGTGTCTTTGGCCGTTATCTTCCTGCCGGCTATTTTCGACGGCGACGGATACCGGCAGCTGTCCAGGGTCGAGATCGACGTCCCCGAGCGACCGCGCATGTCGTTCGAGCAGAACTTCCCCGAGTTGATCGAGCATTCCCCGGCGATGGTCGTTACGCGCGGGCGGATGGACGCCGCCGACCCGCCCGCGGCCGGTGATTGGTTCGTACGGGTCGCCGAACTCGACAACGCCGAGGCGGCGGCGGATCTGGTCAAGCGCTTGTCCGCACGTGGTTACAAGGCGGCGTACAAATCGGTGGTCAAAGACGGCGACGAGGCGTTCAAGGTTGAAGTCGACGCGGGCGGCGACAAGACCGGCGCCGAAGACCTCGCGGCGCGAATCAAACGAGAATACGGGTTCAAGACCTCGCTGGCCCGGCGGTGACAATCCGCATGACGGCGTACGACATCGCAATCATCGTCGTATTGGCGGCGTCGGTATCGATCGGCGTCTACCGCGGGCTGGTCAGGGAAGTGCTGTCGTTGGCGATCCTGGTGACCGCACTGGTCGTCGCGGTGAAGTTTTCCGAATTGCCCGAGGTGTGGCTGCCCGACCTTGAATTGGGCAACTACCTGTTGACCGGGTCCGATCTGCAGATCGGTTTGGTGTTCTCGCTGTTGCTCGTCGCGGTGCTGGTGGTCGGCGGTCTCCTCAAGAAAGCGGTTTCCGGCGCGGTGCGGCGCAGTTTCATGAACTGGTTCGACCGCGTGCTCGGTGCGGTATTCGGTTTCGCCCGCGGCGGCGTCATCGTGCTGGCGCTGGTGTTGCTTGCGGGACTCACCCAACTGCCGTTCGCCGAGCGGTGGCGCACGTCGGCGCTGATTCCGCCGTTCGAGCAGTCGGCGCGGTACGTGATGTGTTACGTGCCGCAGAGTTATCAAAGTCCGCATTACGTCTGCGCGAAGACGCAGCCGATGGAGCCGTGACCCGAGTGCCGGAGCATTTTCCCGGAGGCCCGTCGTGTGCGGCATAGTTGGCCTCTACGGCGGCGGCCACCTCGGCCAGCGTCTGTACGACGCGCTGACCCTGCTTCAGCACCGCGGTCAGGACGCCGCCGGCATCGTCACTTGCAACCTCGACACCGGGCATATTTACCAGCGCAAGGGCGCCGGCTTGGTTCGCGACGTGTTCCGCGCGAGCCACGTCGCGCGCCTGACCGGACAGGTCGGCATCGGCCACGTGCGTTATCCGACCGCGGGTTCCACGGGCGCGTCCGAGGCGCAGCCGTTCTACGTCAACAGCCCCTACGGCATCGCGCTCGGACACAACGGCAACCTGACCAACTTTCCGCAGCTGATGCGCGAGCTGTTCGACCAGAACCTGCGCCATCTGAACACCGGTTCCGATTCCGAAGTCATCCTCAACGTGCTCGCGCACGAGTTGCTGAGCCGGCGGACGCTGGTGCTCGGCCCGGATCAGATATTCCAGGCGGTGTCGCAGGTGCACCGGCGTTGCGAGGGGGCGTACGCGGTCGTCGCCTTGCTCGCCGGCGCCGGCCTGCTCGCGTTCCGCGACCCGCACGGCATCCGCCCCCTGATTTACGGCAAGCGCGAAGGCGAGCAAGGCGTCGAATACATGGTGGCGTCGGAAAGCGTGGCGCTCGATTCGCTGGGGTTTGAGATCGTGTCCGACGTCGGCCCCGGGGAAGCGATCTACATAGACAAGAACGGCGGATTGCATTCCCGGCGATGCGCCGACGATGCGGGCTACCGCAGTTGCATCTTCGAATACGTGTATTTTTCGCGTCCCGACTCGATCATAGACGACGTGTTCGTGCACAAGGCGCGGATGCGCATGGGCGTCGCGCTCGCCGAGCGGATCAGGCGCGAATGGGGCGGGGACGATATCGACGTGGTGATGCCGGTCCCCGACACCAGCCGCACCGCCGCCCTGGAGATGGCGATGAACCTCGGCGTCAGATACCGCGAGGGCTTCATCAAGAACCGCTACATCGGGCGCACTTTCATCATGCCGCAGCAGACCCTGCGCGCAAAGTCGGTGAGACAGAAGCTCAACCCGCTGCGCGTCGAGTTCAAGGACAAGAACGTGCTGCTGGTGGACGACTCGATCGTGCGCGGTACCACTTCACGCCAGATCGTGCAGATGGCGCGCGACGCGGGCGCGAACAAGGTGTATTTCGCTTCGGCTTCGCCGCCGATCAGATATCCCAGCGTCTACGGTATCAACATGCCGACCAGGGAGGAGCTCATCGCCCACGGCAAGTCCGTCGAGGAGGTGCGTGAGGCGATCCGCGCCGACCGCCTGATTTATCAGGACCTGGACGACCTCGTGCGGTCGGTGAGCGAAGGCAATCCGGCTCTCAAGAGGTTCGAGTGTTCGGTGTTCGACGGTGATTACATCCACAAGTTCGACGAACGGCTTTTTGAGGAGCTCGGCCGCAACCGCAACGAGGACGCCGCACGCGCCGGGGGTGAGGACGTCGCCGCCGCCGGCGGCGCGGTGTAAGCGATGCCCGCGCGCGGGCCGCTGAGCCGGCCGCGGTTCAAGTGGGAGACGCTGGTGCGGGGCTTGCGCCGGCGCTACCCGCGCCGCGCGCATCTGCCGCTCGCCGTGGTCAGCGTCGCTTCGCAGCGCCTGTACCTGGTCGAGCGCCGTCGCCTCGTCGCCGACTACCCGGTCTCGACTTCGCGTTTCGGCGTCGGCTCGAAACAACATTCGTTTCGCACCCCGCTCGGCGCGCACCGGGTACGCGGGAAAATCGGCACCGGCCGCGAGCCGCTGACGCTATTCAAGGGGCGCAGGGAAACGCGCGCGCGCGCGACGCTCAACCCGCTGGCGACCGTCAGCAAAGGCGACGCCGTGTGCACCCGCGTCTTGTGGCTCGACGGCCTCGAACCCCGGCGCAACCGCGGCGGCTGCTTCGACAGCGCCCGACGTTGCATTTACATCCACGGCACGGTGGACGAACGGCGCCTCGGACGGCCTTCCTCGATCGGTTGCGTGCGCATGGGCAACGTCGACGTCGTCGAACTGTTCGACGCGCTCGCCGAGGATTCGCTGGTGTGCCTGATCGACGGACGCCCGCGCGCGGCGGAACCTGCCGGAGGCGTCGTGGAGACTTGAATGGGTGATCCGCGCCGCGATTTGATCAGCGTTTATGAAGCCGGCGTGCGCCGCGTACGCGGGTTCGACGCGGTGCGCGATTATCTTGAGCGCCGCACCGAGGCTTTGCCGCGCAAGGTCCGTTTGGTCGCCGTCGGCAAGGCCGCGTCGGCGATGGCGCGCGGCGCCCTCGAGGTGCTCGGCGGGCGGATCGCCGACGGGCTGGTCGTCACCAAGCACGGACACGTCGAAGCCGAGCTCGCCGCCGAACCGCGGATCGAGTGCATCGAGTCCGATCATCCGGTGCCCGACGCCGACACGTTGCGCGCGGGCGAGCGGTTGCTGGCGTACCTGTCCGAGCGCACCGGGGGCGACGCCGGGTTCCTGTTCCTGCTGTCCGGAGGTGCGTCGAGCCTGGTCGAGGTGTTGCCTCGGGGGCTGGGACTTGCCGACCTGCGCCGTCTGACCGAGGCGTTGCTCGCGAGCGGCCTCGACATCGCCGAGATGAACCGGGTGCGCCGCGCCTTGTCCGGCGTCAAAGGCGGGCGGCTCGCCGCGCATCTGGGACGGCGCCCGACCTTGAGCCTGCTGATCTCCGACGTCCCCGGTGACGACCCGGGCGTGATCGGCTCCGGTCTGTTGACGCCGGTGCGCGAGCGCGTCGAGCCTGGTGACTATCCCGACGTGGTGCGCGAGCTGCTCGGATGCGTCGAGCTGGTGCCGGTACCCGAGCAAGCCGAGTTCGACTCGATCGAGTCGCATATCGTCGCCTGCCTCGACGACGCAAAAGCGGCCTGCCGCGACGAAGCGTTGCGTTTGGGATACGCCGACGCGAGCGTGTCCCCGAGGTTCATCGCCGGCGACGTCGAGGAAGTCGCGGAAAGGTTGTTCCGGGAGATTGGCGCATTGTCCGATGTTGCGTCCGGCGGGATGCGGATCTGGGGCGGCGAGCCGACCGTGAAGCTGCCCGCCAAGCCCGGTCGCGGCGGGCGCAACCAGCAGCTCGCGCTGGCCGTCGCGATGAAAATCAAGGGTGAGCCGGACGTGTATTTCCTGTCGGTCGGCACCGACGGCACCGACGGGCCGACCGCCGACGCCGGCGCTCTGGTGGACGGTGCCACCGTCGAGCGCGGCGAACAAAGGGGATTCGACGCCGGCGACCGGCTGCGTCGCGCCGACGCCGGGACCTTTCTCGAAGCGTCGGGCGACCTGGTGACGACCGGGCCGACCGGTACCAACGTGATGGATTTGATGATCAGCCTGAAAGTTCCCGGCGCGAGCTAATCAATCCACGCTTTCCAACCTCGGCTCGCCGTCCTCGACCACCAGCAGGCTGCCGCGTTCGTACCAGTCGCCGAGCACGATTCGCCGCCACCGTCTCCCGCCGGTCTCGGCGGTGTGAATCCCCGGGCGGTGCACGTGTCCGTGAATCAGTTGATCCACTTCGAAGCGGCGCACGTAGGCGGCGACCGTGTCGCCGTTGACGTCCATGATCTCGGGCTTCTTCGACGCGATCGCCCGCTTGCTGACGCTGCGCAAACGCTGCGCCAGCGCAAGCCGCGAGCTGAGGGGCAGTCTTGCGATCAAGGTGCGCGACACCGGGTTGCGCACGAGTTTGCGGTAGTTTTGGTAGGCGCGGTCGTCGGTGCACAGCAGGTCGCCGTGCATGAGCAAGGTGCGTCGCCCGTGCAGGCTGATGGTCTCGGTGGGGCCGAGCAGCCGGCAGCCGCTGTCGCGCGCGAACCGCTCGCCGATCAGGAAATCGCGGTTGCCGTGCATGAAGTAGATCGGCACGCGCGCGGCGGTCTCGCGCAGGCTTTCGACCGCCGGCGCCAACGCGCCGAGCGGCGCGTCGTCGCCGACCCAGTAGTCGAACAGGTCGCCGAGGACGTAGAGCGCGTCGCCCGCGGGCGCCCGCTCGCGCAGGAAGCGGGTGAAAACGTCGATCAGCTGAGGGCGGCTTCCGTCGAGGTGGCAGTCCGAGATGAAGAAGGTCTGCGCCATGGCCGCGCTTGCCCGGTTGTCTACTTCTTGAGCGTGACTTTCTTGACCACGATGGGTTCTTTCGGCACGTCGCGGAACGGGCCGACGGTGACGGTCTTGACCTTCCCCATCTTGGCGACCACGTCCATTCCCTCGACCACCTTGCCGAACACGCAATAGCCCCAGCCGTTCGTGCTTTTGTCCCGGTGGTTCAGGAAGTCGTTGTTCTTGAAGTTGATGAAGAATTGCGACGAAGCCGAGTTCGGGTCGTTGGTGCGCGCCATGGCGACCGTGCCGACGTCGTTCTTCAGGCCGTTGTCGGCCTCGTTCTTGATCGGCTTGTGCGTTTTCTTCTGCTTCATCTTGGCATCGAAACCGCCGCCTTGAGCCATGAAGTTGCCGATGACGCGGTGGAAGATCGTGTCTTCATAAAAGCCTTCCTCGACGTAGGTCAGGAAGTTCTTCACCGTGACCGGCGCCTTGTCGGGATACAGTTCCAGCGTGAAGTTGCCGACGGTGGTCTCGAAAGTGACCTGCGGATTTTTCGACGGATTCTTGGATTGTGCGCAGCTTGTCGTCGTGACGGCGGCCAGGGAAAGGGTCGCCGTGATGAGCGTCGCCGTCGAAAGGTTCAGCGGGTTGGCGAGTTTGTTCATTAAGATACCTCGGTTGACGTTAAGGGAACGGTTGGAAGCGGCAGGTGAAAGCGCAAGTTTATCACGCGCGGTCGCGCTCCCGGTTGACGCAGGTTGACGCGCTTCGTATTGTCACCGGACAATCGGGTTGAACCGTCGGGGCATGGCGCAGTCTGGCAGCGCACCTGCTTTGGGAGCAGGGGGTCGGAGGTTCGAATCCTCTTGCCCCGACCAGTTTCACGGTGCGCCTGTAGCTCATCCGGATAGAGCATCGGCCTTCTAAGCCGAGGGTAGCAGGTTCGAGTCCTGCCAGGCGCGCCATCGCGTTGTTTCCGAACTCGCCCTGCGTCGCGCGGGCGCGTTATCATTCAGCTTCCAACCTGAACCAAAGGAGATTGCCATGAGAGTTTTTGCTTATTCCTTGACCGGTATGGTCACAATCCTGTGTCTGCTGATGTACTTCTGGACCATGCGCGGGGTCGGGCGGGCGCGCAAGAAGTACGGCGTGAAACCGCCTCAGATGACGGGTCCGGAAGGGTTCGAGCGTGCTTTGCGGGTGCAGGCCAACACGACCGAGCAGCTGGTGTTGTTTCTGCCCGCGCTCTGGTTGCTCGCCTTGAGCATCGGGTCCCGTCGCGGCGACCTCGTGGCGTCGGCCGTGGGGCTTGTCTTTCTTGTCGGCAGGATGGTCTACATCCGCGGTTATTCCACGGCTTCCGAGAAACGTCTGCCCGGCTTCTTCATCGGGTTTGCCGCCACGGCCCTCGCGGCTGTGAGTGCTTTCGCCGTTTTGTTCTACAGGTTCTTTATTCGCTGAGGGTCGGGGCTAAGGGAGAGCGGCTCGCGCGGACAATGCGCCGTTGCGGCTTTCCTCTATAATATCCGCCGCTTTGGTGGGCGTAGCTCAGTTGGTAGAGCACAGGATTGTGGCTCCTGAGGTCGTGGGTTCGATCCCCATCGCTCACCCCGGATTCGGCGTCGCATTATGTGCGGTCGGTGGGCCATTAGCTCAATGGTAGAGCAACTGACTCTTAATCAGCAGGTTCGGGGTTCGAGTCCCTGATGGCCCAATCGTCGCCCGGCGGGTCGTGCGCAACGTTACTTTGCACGCCCGAAACGGGCTAAACTTTAAGGGAACGGAGACCTGTTTCAAACGCCGTTCCGAGAAGCGAGGGCGCAAGGCGCCTTTTGTCAAACAAACAAGGAGCAAAAAGCATGAGAAAGCTGTTTTTCATAGTGATCTGCGCGCTTTTGCTGTCGGCTTGCGTCACCGAAGAAGGGACGAAGAAGCACCAGGCCAAGCAGCAAAAAGCGACGTCCAACGGACTGGAGTGGAGCGCCACCGTTTATTCGTCGCAGGGGCCGGGAGCGAAGACCGAGATGATCGGCAAGTTCGGCACCTACAACGAGTGCGTGGACAAGGCGATGCAGCACGTCCGGGAGAAAGGCTACGCCGACGGCGCGTATTCCTGCGACGCGTAAAGCGCGCTTCGCCCGCGTCTACGCCGATTGTTTGAGCAAGCGGCGTTTTTCCCTTTGCCAATCGCGTCGTTTTTCCGCGTCGCGCCGGTCGTGCACGTGCTTGCCCTTGCCGACGCCGATTTCGACTTTCGCGCGGTTGTTCTTCCAGTATGCCTTCAGCGGCACCAGGGTATAGCCCTTGCGCTCGACCGCGCCGATCAGGCGCCTGATCTCGGTCTTGTTGAGCAGCAGTTTGCGGGTCCGGGACGGCACGGGTTCGGGGTGGGCATTGGACGAGGGCAGGGGGCTGATGTGCGCGCCGAGCAGCCATACCTCGCCGTCCTTGACGTAGGCGTACCCCTCCTTCAGCTGCAGGCGTTTCTGCCGCAGGCTCTTGACTTCCCACCCCTCCAGCGCAAGCCCCGCTTCAAACCGGTCTTCAATGAAATAGTTGCGTCGCGCCTGAGGGTTGTCGGCGATGAGGCTGTCGGTGTTTTTCATCGTCACTTCTCCCGAACGTCTGCTATTATAAGCGCGCCCGCCGGGCTGCGACGGGCGATGAAAACTTTCCGTCCATGTCTACGCTGAGTCAAAACGTCCGCAGCCAGTGGTCGTCGCAATGGGTGTTCATTCTGGCGGCGACCGGCTCGGCGGTCGGACTCGGCAACATCTGGAAGTTCCCCTACGTCACCGGTCAGCACGGCGGCGGCGCGTTCATCTTGGTTTACTTGCTCGCGGTGGTGCTGATCTTGCCGATCATGACCAGCGAGATCCTGATCGGGCGTCGGGGGTGCGGCAGCCCGGTGCACGCGATGCAACGATTGTCCGCGGAATTCGGCGTGCACCGCGCGTGGAAAGGGGTCGGCCTCATGGGCGTGGGCGCGGCGCTGATGATCCTGTCTTACTACAGCGTCATCGCGGGTTGGACGATGGCGTATTTTTTCCGCACCGGCGCCGGCACTTTCGAGCGGGCGACGGTGGAAGGCGTCGCGCATATCTTTTCGGACCTCACGGGCAGCACCGAGAAATTGCTCGCTTGGCACACGCTCTTCATCGTCTTCACCTCGAGCGTGATGGGGTGGAACATAAAATCCGGTCTCGAGAAAGCGGTGAAGTTTATGATGCCGGTGCTGTTTATCCTGCTTGTGGTGCTTTTGGCGTACGTGGCGGTCAAGACCGGGTTCGACGCCGCTGTCGAGTACATGTTCGTGTTCGACTTCTCGAAACTCACCGGCGCCGGCGTGCTCGCGGCGTTGGGTCAGGCGTTCTTCTCCTTGAGCATCGGCTTGGGCGCGATCATGGTGTACGGTTCATACCTGCCGGCTCAGGTCCCGATCGTGCGCACGGCTTTCGTCATCGCCGCGTTGGACTCGCTGGTCGCAATCGTCGCCGGGCTGATCGTGTTTTCCCTGGTGTTTCACTACGGCCTCGAACCCGGGCAGGGGGCGGGGTTGGTGTTCCAGACCCTGCCGTTGGTGTTCGGGGGCATCCCGGGGGGTGAGGTGCTGGGCGCGGTGTTCTTTTTCCTGCTGTTTGTCGCGGCGTGGACCTCGGCGGTGTCCTTGATCGAGCCGGGGCTGTCGTGGTTGACCGACAACTGGCGCATCGGGCGGGGCGGGGCGGCGTGGATCATCGGCTTCGTCGCTTGGCTGCTCGGTCTCGGCACGGTGTTTTCCTTCAGCGACGCGGAAAATTGGACGGTGTTCGGGCGCACCGTGTTCGACTCGTTCGATTACCTGACGGCGAACGTCCTGCTGCCGTTCGGCGGCATCCTGATTGCGCTGTACGGGGGCTGGAAGCTGCCCGCTTTCGTGTTGCGCGAGGAACTCAACATCAGGAACGAGGGTTTTTACCGCCTGTGGCGTTTCATGCTGCGCTATCTGAGCCCGATCGCCATCGGCGCGGTCTTCGTCAGCCTCGTGTGGCCGTTTTGAGGTATGGCGGCAATCCTGCGGCGGGCGACGACGGCGTACTCCTGCGACCAGATGTACGCGCTGGTCAGCGACGTCGCCGCGTACCAGAACTTCCTGCCGTGGTGCGACGGATCGTCGATAGAAGGCGAAGACCGCGGGCGCACGCGCGCAACCCTGCACCTGAAGCACAAAGGCGTGGGCTTGTCGCTGACCACGCTCAACCGCAACGTGCCGCCGAGTTCGATCGAGATGGAGCTCGCCGCGGGTCCGTTCAAGCACCTCAGGGGCAAATGGACGTTCGCGTCGCTTGAGGGCGGCGGCTGCACGGTCGAGCTGAGGCTGGACTTTGATTTCTCCAACCGCGTCTACGCGGGCTTGCTCAAGCCGGTGTTCGAGCGGGTGGCGTCGTCCTTGGTGGAGGCTTTCGCCGAGCGCGCCGGTGAAGTGTACGGGCGGGCGTGACAGCCGGCGCGATCAAGGTCGAGGTGGTGTACGCCGAACGCGGCTACCGGGTGTCGATCAAGTTGCGCGCGCGTCCCGGCGAGACCGTCGCCGGCATCGTCCGCCGCTCGGGGATCCTGACGCAATGTCCGCCGGAGGTCGATCCCGCGGGCGGCAAGGGCGGGGTCGGCATCTTCGGCGAGCAGGTCGGGTTCGACGCGGTGCCCGCCGACGGCGACCGCATCGAGATCTACCGCCCGCTCAAGCGCGCCCCGATGGAAGCGCGTCGCCGTCGCGCGGCGCGCGACGCTTAGCTCCCGGCCCAGATCCCGGCCAGCTTCCGGCTTAGCTTCCGTCTTCGCGCTTGCTTCGTCGCGGCTTGCTCTTCTTGCGCGGCTTTCTCTCAAGTTCCGCGATCTCTTTCGATTTCCGGATTTTGTACAGTCGATTTTCGCTGAAGAACAACACCAGCTGATAACGTCGCCGTTCTCCCCTGCCCGGTATCAGGTAGTAGGTGTAGACCCAGCGGTTCCTGTGAAATACGTTTTCGGCGATCGGATTGCCCAGCAAGTAGCGTGCCTGTTTCTTGCTCATGCCGAGCTTGAGCTGGGCGAGCTTGGCCGGGTCCACGGTGTTGCCCTGTTGAATATCGGGGCGATACAGTGAATAAGTCTCTTTCCTGAAAATCTTCTTGAAGAATTCGCCGCTTTCCTTGAAGTCGGACTTCGTGGTACAGCCCGCGAGCAGCGGCGCCAACGCCAAAGCCAAGAACAGGCTCCGGGCTGTGCCTGAAACCCGGCTTGAAACCTGGGCCGAAACCCGGGCCGAAACCTGATTCGGGGTGCGCATCGATGCGGCGGCGCCCGTCGAGGGCGTTGTCCTGGAGTTCATGTACGTGAACCCCTGAGATATTTTGTGGGATGTTTTGTGAGGCGTTTTGCCTCCGTCAAACGCTTCACCGGCGGACGGCCTGCCGCCGCGTCCGCAAGCCCCGTTCCGCAAAAGTCCCGACGGTCTTGCAGCCGGCGGCGCGGGGCGGTGGTTGCGGTGCCGCCGTTCCGGGCTTGCCGCGGCTTGCCCCGACTTGTGCCGTGAGACACGCGACGACGTCGCCCGCGAAATTCTCCGGCGAAGCGGCGCCGTACGAATCCGCACGCGCCGGCCGGGCGGTGCAACCGCTTCGCTCCGGGTATGGTTCCGGGACGCAACCGACAACGGTTCGGGCGGCGTGCTTTCACGTCTTGCGCGGATTGTCATGGCTCCCGTACTTTTACTGCTCCCAGGTTCTCTGCTTCCGGGCCGCCGTCGCTTCACCGCCCGGCGGATCGTCGGTCGTCGGCGGATTGGTGTCTGTGAGTCCCGGTTGTTTCCATCGTGCGCGAACGCTTGGTCGTTGCGGATTGTATCGCTTCCCGCGCGGCGTTGAGAAATGTACGCCGCTGGTGTTAATATCGGGACGAAACCGAAGCTGCGTCGATCAAGCCGACGGTTGCGATTTTATGGGCGCCTCCGAACACCAGAACCTGAAAGCCGCCGGGCTCAAGGTGACATTGCCGAGGATGAAAATCCTCGAGCTGCTGGAGCGCGCCGACGTCCACCACGTCACCGCCGACAGCCTCTACCGGAAACTGCTCGAGGCGGGAGAGGAAATCGGGCTTGCGACGGTGTACCGCGTGCTTACCCAGTTCGAGGCGGCAGGGCTGGTGATCCGCCATCACTTCGAAGGCAATACCGCGGTGTTCGAGCTCGACCGAGGGCATCACCACGACCACATGGTGTGCATCCGCTGCGGCAAGATCACCGAGTTCATGGACGAGACGATCGAGCAGCGCCAGCGCGAGGTTGCGAAGAGCAACGGCTTTTCGATCGCCGACCACGAACTGACGATGTACGTGGACTGTAACCGGGAAGACTGCCGGGAAGACCGCCGGGAAGACCACAAGGATCTCAAGTAGGTTTTCCGCCTTGCCGCCGCCGGAAAGCGGTCGCGGCTCATCCCCGCGGGTTCAGCATCTCGCCCGCGTGCGCAAGCGACTTCTCGGTGATTTCGGCACCCGCCATCATCCGCGCGATTTCGCCGCGGCGCTGCTCCGGCGACAACGCGGCGACGCCTACCCGCGTGCGCCCGTCGCGTTCCTGCTTGTCCACCCGGAAGTGATGGTCGGCCTGGGCCGCGACTTGCGGCAGATGGGTGACGCAGAATACTTGGGCGCCCGCGCTGATTTTCTTCAGCAGCTTGCCGACCAATTCGGCGGTCTTGCCGCCGACCCCCGCGTCCACCTCGTCGAAAACCAGCGTCGGCACCGGGTTTTTCGCCGCGAACGCCGCCTGTATCGCCAAGCTGACGCGCGACAGCTCGCCGCCCGACGCGATCCGCGCGAGCGGGCCGGGCGGCTGCCCCGCGTTGGTGCGCACGAAGAACTCGGCTTGCTCGCCGCCGTGGGCGCTCGGTGCGTCGTCGTCGTTGGGTTTGAACTCGACGCTGAATTCGGCGCCTTGCATGTTGAGATCCTCGAGGGTGCTCGTCACCTCCTTGCATAGCGCGGTGGCCGTCGCCCTGCGGCGTTTGCCGACCTTGCCGGCGAGCGTTGCGTAACGGGCTTTCAGCTCGTCGAGCCGGCGTTGCATCGCTTCGGGGTTCGCCTCGGGACTCTCGGTCTCGTCGAGCGTCTTTCTCAGGCCGCGTCGGAACTCGACGAGCGCCTCCGGCTTGGTCTTGTATTTGTGCGACAGGTCGAGATAGCCGCGCAGGCGCTTCTCCAACGCCTGGTATTCCTCCTCGCTGACCTCGACGCGCTCGAGGCAGTCGCGGATTTCACGGCTCGCGGTCTGCACGTGGTCGAGCGCGGCGTCGAGCTGTTCGCTTGCGGTCGCAAGCCCCGGGTCGGCGTCGGCCAGCGCGCGCAACGAACGCGCGGCGGCGGCGATCTGCGCCGAAGCGTCGCTCGATTCGGTCTGGTCGAGCAAGGCCAGCGCCCGGTGCGCCTCCTCGCGCAGCAACTCTTTCTTCGACAGGCGCCGGTGCGCCTGATCGACCCGCTCGAACTCGCCGTCCTCGGGCGCGAATTCATCGAGCTCCTTGAGCTGGTAGTTCAGCAGCGCGACGCGGTCTTCGATCTCGCTGCTTTGCTGAAGCCGCGCCTTCAGCTTCCGCGACGTCGCGCTCCACTCGCGGTGTACCGTCCTGAGCGCCTCCAGTGCGTCGTCGTGGTTGCATTGCGCGTCGAGAATATCGAGATGTCCGCCGGGGTGCATCAACGGCTGTTGCGAGTTCTGCCCGACGATCTCGATGAGCCGCGCGCTCAACGACTGCATCTGCGCAATCGGCACCTGCGCGCCGTTGATGAACGCGCGCGAGCGACCGTCCCGGGCGAGGGTGCGCCGCAGGATGCATTCCTCGCCGCTTGCAAGGTCGTGCTCTTCGAGCCACGCGACGA
This sequence comes from uncultured Chromatiales bacterium, assembly GCA_964347615.1. Lineage (GTDB taxonomy): Bacteria > Pseudomonadota > Gammaproteobacteria > Poriferisulfidales > Oxydemutatoraceae > CAYFZO01. Next base: position 62,230 of record CAYFZO010000006.1, on the reverse strand, counting down.
CGTCCGGCAGATTGACCGGCTCGACCTCGAGCGTCACCGACAGCTTGGCGTCGGCGTTCAGGTAGTGGGATTGCGCGCGCCGCCCGAGCGCGAGCCCGAGCGCGTCGATCAGGATCGACTTGCCCGCGCCGGTTTCACCGGTGATCGTGGTCATGCCGGCACTGAATTCGAGATGCGCCTTTTCGATGATGGTGAAATTCTCGACCGCCAGCGATTTCAACATGGGATTTCACTCCCCGCCGCGAACTCGTCGGGAACCGCCGGACGGCTTACAGCCTTTCGCTCCAACGCAGCTTGGTCCGCAGCGTGCGCAGGTAATCGTGGTTTGACGGCTGGATCAGTTGCAGCTTGTAGGGCAGCGTTTCGACGATCACCGCGTCGCCGGGGTTGAGCACCTGGTTGATTTGCCCGTCGACCGAGGCGAGTCCGGCGTCGTTGTTGTGCCGGGTGTAGCGGATTTCGATCGGCTTGCCGGGCTTGACGATCAACGGGCGGTAACTCAGCGTGTGCGGACAGATCGGCACCAGCAGCAACGCGTCGAGCGTGGGTTCGACAATCGGCCCGCCGCTCGACAGCGCGTAGCCGGTCGAGCCGGTCGGCGTCGAGACGATCAGCCCGTCCGACCACACCGTGTTCAGGAACACGCCGTCAACTGAAGTGTCCACTTCGATCATGCGCACCGAGTCCTTGTGCTTGAGCGTCAGGTCGTTGCACGCGTCCTGGCGGCTCGACGCGTTCCCGTCGCGGAGGTAGGTGACGCCGATCATCGTGCGTTCCTCGACGTGGTGATCGCCGCTGAGGACGCGGTCGAGCTGGGCGAGCATGTCCTCGGGCGGGATTTCGGTGAGGAAGCCCAGCCGCCCGAGGTTGACGCCGACGATCGGCACGCCGTGCCGCGCCATGGCGCGTGCCGCGCTGAGGAAAGTGCCGTCGCCGCCGAGCACGACGGCGAGATCGCAGGCGGCGCCGATCTCGTCCTTTTCGACCGCGGTCAATCGTTCGCTGCCGACGGCGGCGGCGGACTCCTTGTCCGCGACGACCGCGTCGAAACGTTCGAGCAGGTAGTCGGTCAGCGTTGCGGCCAATTCGAGCGCCCGCGCCTCGTTCGGCTTGATTGCCAGAGCGACGCGTTTGATGCTGCTGATGTCGATGCCCATGGCGGCGTGGATTATAGCGCGGTTGCTTGCGTCGCCCCGCCGCGTCGGTTGCGCCGTGACGAGAAAGCCGGGTGCGCTTTTGAGCTGCCCGGTCTTAGGGACGTCGCGTTTGCCCGTCCTGAACGCCGCGCTCGCGCGGGACGCAAGCCGTCGCCGCCGAGATTGACATTCCGCCGCGGTCGTAATTAACTATGTATCCCGAGTACGTAGTCAACCGCTCGCCGGGCGGGGCCTCAAGGAGATGGCTTATGATTCACGACACCGTGTTTATATTGACCGCCGTACTCATGGCGATTGTCTCGGCGATCTTCATCTTTGTCGCTCTCAACGCCGGCCGCCGCGCCGACGAATACGCGCCGACGCAGGCGAAAGCCGGTGCTTTCCGTTCCAAGCTGTTCTGGGTGCTGCTGGTCGCGGGCGTCCTCATCACGATCGTCACCACGCTGGACCTGCCTTACGCGGCGACCCGAGGAAAGGTCTCGGACGATGCCGTCGCGATCGACGTCAAGGGACATCAATGGTACTGGGAGCTGAGCAGCCAACGCGCGAAAGCCGGCGACACGGTCGTCTTCCACGTCACCACCGCCGACGTCAACCACGGCCTCGGCGTCTATGACCCCGACATGCGCCTGATCGGGCAGACTCAGGCGATGCCCGGCTACACCAACTCGCTCGAGCTGAAGTTCGACCGGCCCGGCGCTTACAAGCTGATGTGCCTTGAGTATTGCGGGCTCGCCCACCACGTGATGATCAGCGAGTTCACCGTAACCCCGTGACCTGAAGGAGGAGGCGGATCATGAGCACAGGCACCGGCGTTTCGCCGATTCAACCCGACGCCAGGGCGGGCGTCCTGACCTACCTCGGCGTCACCGCCGTGGTTTACCTGTTGCTGATGGTCTTCGGTCTCGTGCTGCGGGCGGGGCAGGCGGCGTGGTTCGGCGTGAGCCCCGGCGTCTTCTATCAGATCATGACCGCCCACGGCGCGGGGATGGTCGGCGTCTCGGGTCTCGCGGGCAGCGCCGTGCTGTGGTACTTCCTGCGCCGCCACGTCGAGCTCACCACCGCGATCCTGTGGGCGAACCTCGGGTTCTTCCTGCTCGGCGTCGTGCTGGTGCTCGGCGGCATCTTTCTCGGCGGCTTCGCCGGTGCCTGGACGTTCCTGTTCCCGCTGCCCTCGCACGGCATGGGCGCTTGGGGCACGGCGGGCGCCGCGTCCTACATGCTCGGCATCCTGTCCATCGGGGTCGGGTTCCTGCTGCTTTACCTGGACGTCGCCCGCGCCATCATCGGGAGATACGGCTCGCTCGCGAAAGGGCTCGGCTGGCCGCAACTGTTCGGGTCGAGCACCGACGAGCCGCCGCCGCCCGCGGTGGTCGCCTCGACGATGGTGCTGATCGTCAACGTCGCCGGCATCCTCGGTGCCGCGGTGGTGCTGGTGCTGATGCTCGTGAACCTTTTCATGCCGCAGTTCGCGGTTGACGCGCTGCTCGCCAAGAACCTGATCTACTTCTTCGGCCACGTCTTCATCAACGCGACGATCTATCAGGCGGTCATCGCGGTGTACGCCATCCTGCCGGAATACGCCGGCCGTCCGTGGAAAGTCAGCAAGATCTTTCTCGCCGCGTGGACCGCCTCGACGATCATGGTGCTGATCGTGTACCCGCACCACTTGCTGATGGACTTCGCCATGCCCACCTGGGCGTTGGTCCTCGGGCAGGTGATTTCCTATCTCAGCGGCTTCCCGATTCTCCTGGTGACCGCGTTCGGCGCACTTACCCTGGTGTATCGCTCCGGGATGCAATGGGACGTCGTCTCGCGGCTCTTGTTCCTGTCGGTGTTCGGCTGGGCGGTCGGCGTGATTCCCGCGGTCATCGACGGGACGATCACGGTCAACCACGTGATGCACAACACGATGTGGGTGCCGGGACACTTCCACACCTACCTGCTCGTCGGCCTGGTGGCGATGATCTTTGCGTTCATGTACTACATGGTCGGCCGGGACAAAGCCTCGAAGCCGATCGATACCGGTGCGTTCTGGCTGTTCACCGTCGGCGGCATCGCGTTCTCGTTCAGCTTCCTGGTCAGCGGCTACCAATCGGTGCCGCGCCGCTGGGCACAGCATCTGCCTGAATGGATCGGGCTCAGCCAGCCCGCGGCCGTCGTCGCCGTGCTGATCGTGCTCGCGACCGCGGTCTTCACCGTCAGGTTCCTGACCGGCCTCAAGCACGCCAGGACGGCATGAACCGCCGGCTGCTTTCGCTGGCCACGGCGATTGTCGTGCTCGGTGCCGGGTTGTCGGCACTGTGGATCGGCACCGACGGCGGTGCCGCGTGGACGTCCGAAAGCGCAAGACGCCTCGCGGTGATCGAACACCCCAGGCCGTTGCCGCCCGCGCCGTTGCTCGACGCGCACGAACGCAAGCTGTCGCTCGCGGATCTCGACCGTCCGGTCGTGCTGATCGACTTCATCTATACCCACTGCCCCGGCGCCTGCCTTGCGATGGGCGCCGCGTTCCGCCGCTTGCAGCGCGATCTCGCCGACCTCGGGCTGCAGGACAAGGTGCAACTGCTGAGCCTCACTTTCGATCCCGCCCGCGACGGGCCGGATCAACTGGCGCGTTACCTGTCGCGGTTCTCGGCGGACGAGACCTCATGGAACGCCGCACGGTTTGAAGACGACCGCGACCTTGAAGCCGTGCTCGATCAGCTCGGCGTCGTCGTGATTCCCGAACCCGACGTCGGCTTCGTGCACAACACCGCGGTTTATCTCGCGCACCGCGGGCAAGTCGTCGGCATTTACGACGTCGACGACCGCGGCGCGTTGCTGGAGGCGATCGAATGGCGGATTTCACAGGGCTGACCATCCACCGCCCCCGCTCGCTGATCCTTGCGGCGGCGGCCGTCGTCGCGTGGCTGGCGATCACGTTGACCCCGGTCGGCGCCGCGCTCGAAGCGACGATGACCGGACACGTGCTGGTCGAGATTCCCCTGCTGGTCGCCGTCGGCGTGATCCTCGGCGCGCGAGTCGAGCCGTACCTCTTGCGCGTGCTTACGCCGTTCAACGCCTGCGGCATCCCGGGCATCCTGGTTGCGACGTTCGCCCTCGCGTTCTGGATGATTCCGCGCTGGCTTGACGCATCCTTGACCGACCCCGCCGTCGCGTTCGCCAAATACGTCTCCCTGGTGCTCCTCGTCGGGATGCCGCTCGCGTGGAGCTGGCAGCGTCTGCACCCGATTGCGCGCGGCGTCGTCAAGATCGAGTTCATCAGCATGCTTTTCCGCCTCGGCTGGCTCTACCTGGTCTCGCCCGAACGGTTGTGCAACAACTATCTGCTCGGTGACCAGATCTGGCTGGGACGCGGATTCCTGGTCGCGGGCGTCGTCCTGGCGATCGCTTGGCTCGTGCCGTTGTTCCTCGACTCGAACACGACGCGGCGCCGCATGACCATGGCATAGAATGCGCCGACCCGCCGCAAGCCCGAGCACCGAGACACCCGCCCGCCCTGATGAACGCCGTTGTCGTAACCCACGTCCCGTTCGAAACCATCGGCGGTTTCGGTGCGACGCTCAAGGACACGGGCATTCATTGCGAACACGTTGACGCGGCGACCGGCGACCTCTCGCCCGCGCGCGACGCGGCGTTGCTCGTCGTCATGGGCGGGCCGATCAGCGCCAACGACGTGCACCGCTTTCCTTTCCTCAACGACGAACTCGCGCTGATCGAGCACCGCGTCGAAAACAACAAGCCGACGATCGGTGTGTGTCTCGGCGCACAACTCATCGCCAGGGTCATGGGCGCGCGCGTGTATCCGATGGCGCAAAAGGAAATCGGTTGGTCGTCGCTGAACCTGACCGAGGCCGGACGGCAAAGCCCGCTCGCGCACCTGACGACGCCGGTGCTGCACTGGCACGGCGAGACGTTCGACCTGCCCGCCGGCGCCGAGAACCTCGCCTCGACCGCGCTGTGCCCTCATCAGGCGTTCGCCGCAGGCCGCCACGTGCTTGCGTTGCAGTTCCACGCCGAAGTCGGCGCGCAAGCGCAGGAACGCTGGCTGGTCGGACACATCAGCGAACTCGACCAGGTGAACGCGAACCTCGACGAGCTGCGCCGCGACGCCGCCGAATGGGGCGAACGAGGCGAAGCCAACGGAGGGCGCATGTTGCAGCAATGGCTGCGCGCGCTGGAAGAATGACGCCGACCGATTCGACCGGCCCGAAGCCCCGAGCCTGAGATGCAACCGACCAAGCGCACCGATTTATCGCTTTGCGTGCCGATGTATCTCGCGCTCGATTTCGGGGGAGTGCTACCATTGTTATGATACGGATTGCTGGCTTAAACAGTGATTGGGATTACGGCTTTGCACATTAATATTTTCAGTGCCGCGGACACCATTTCTGTTTTTCGCTTGGTTCTCGTAGAGCCAGTGCCAGTCCGTTGGTGACATTCAGGAGGAAAGATGCTGCGACTAGTTGATCTTTGGAACGAAGGCGCGTTGGAGGGGAAACGCCTTCCACCAGTTATTGGGATTGCCGGCGACGGCAAACTCGCAGACAACAACGGAACATCCCAAGAGTTTCGGGAGTTCCTTCAAATCATCCCTCTCGCCAAACTCAAAGAGTATGCGGAAGAGTGTTGTCTATTGCCGGTGCAAAAGCACGTAAACTTAGGATTTGCATTGCAAGACATAATCAACGAAGTGGGTCGGCGACTGGACTTTGAAGTTGAGAACGGGAGATACCGGGGAGTGAGAAACGAGGTGGGGTATGATGGTTTATGGAAATTGTCGAGTGGAGAATCAATTATCGTCGAAGTAAAGACAACCGACGTGTACAACTTAAATCTCGAAACTCTTGCTCGTTATCGGGATGATCTCATCTCTAAAGAAAAAAGCTTTAGCAAGGAAGATATTTCTTTCTTACTGGTGGTAGGCAGAGACGAAACGGATAGTTTGGAAAGTCAGATACGAGGATCACGCTATGCCTGGGATATGCGTTTGATCAGCGTGTCCTCGTTACTGGCGCTTGCGGAGTTGAAGGAAAAAATGGAGGATGAGTCTGTTTTTTCTAAGGTAAGAAGTGTATTGATTCCTGAAGAGTTCACGAAGCTTGACAAAATCTCAGATTTGCTTCTTTCAGTGGTTACAGACGTGGAAGAAGAGGAGCTTGATGCGGAAGTGGTTACAGACGTGGAAGAAGAGGAGCCTGATGCAGAAAGTGAGTCTTCGAGAAAAGGTGGTAAACCTGCTTCTTTTCACGAGGAATGTCTTGCTCGTTTTGAAGAAAAAAAGAATTTTCCGTCTAGGCTTGTTCGTCGGACGAGAGCCGTTTGGTCATCGTCTGACCGCAAATATGGTGTAATCTGCAAAGTATCAAAACAGTTTCAGGGCGAAAGTTTTTGGTTTACACCTCGCGCACGACACAAAGCGTTTTTGGAAGAGGTGGAGGAATCTTATTTCATATTAGGGTGCGGCAGTGTGAAGACGCTGTTTGCTATACCGCGCTCTGATTTTCTTCTGTTACTTGAGAAAGTGCACCAAACAGAAAAGCCTGACCGACCGTTTTGGCATATTTGGATTTCTAAGGATGGCGATAAGTGGTTTATGAAGGCAAAATCAGGTTGTGACAATGTAGATATCTCTAAGTATTTGCTGTAACGCGCGAAAAGTGAACTGAAATCAGCGGATAATTGTTGCGCCAGATGACAAGCAAAACACCGATTGCCGCCAACGTTGCGCGATTAAGGATAGACCGGGGGCTGATTGCACGAGACGCTCGTGACGCGGCGGACTGCACCGATGCTCGGATGCCGGCTCAAGGGCGTCCTGAATGAGGCCGTCAAGCGGTTCCTTGAGATACTCGACGGTTATACGATTGCCGATCTGACGTGGAATAGGGAGTGGGTGTTGAAGCTGATAGGTGAGGGGGTTAGAGAGAATCCGTATCATCTACAGGAGCGTCTTGGCCAAGAACGCTAACCAGTTCCGCGGCTACTGTGACGGAGTTCTCGTTATCCGTCGCTAACTCAATCGGTTGATAGTCAGGGTTAATAGGTTCAAGGGTGATTTTGATGTGTCGCCAGCCATCGTCGTTTTCCCCTTTCGTGCTCCGATAGCGTTTTACAGTAAACCTGGCCCCGGTTTCAGGGTCAATCGTGTCGTGCATTTGAGCAAGCACGATTTTTTCTTGCCGCGTCCCAGTGACAGGGCCGGAAAAAAGGCAGTATGAGCCATCGGGTATTTTTGGCTCCATAGATTTTCCAGTTACGGCAGCAACAAACATTCCAGGGCGCAGCGTGCGTACTGAGTTAAGTTTTACCCACTGCCATTCGGATTCGTCGGGAGCGGCATTGGGATCGCCAAACGTCCCTGCGGCAATCTGCAAGGGGACTAGAGGCACGCAGGTGACATAACGCGTTTCAGGTGTCGGTGTAACCAATCGCAAAGGAGAAACTGATGCCTTTTTAGATTGGCGAAACCACGAGTGATCATCACGCAGCCGGCTTAATGTATCTGGCATCTGCAAATATCTTGCGAGGCGGCGAAAGTGACGTGTCATTGCATCTTCATCGTCTAACTGGTTAGCGGTGATTTCAATGACCTCATATCCTCTATTGCGTAACCAATCCCGGATTTCCCTGTCTTTCTCAGCGGTTTTTGGGTTGCCATGGATATGTGCACTCAATCCGTCCAAATAAATACATACACCTTCGTCTGTTCCATCGGTTTCCGTTCGGTAGATTACGTCAGGTGTTGTAGTTCCTATTGCTCGATCTAACTGAATCTGTTCGTCTCGGATGCCTTCGTCAAATCCAGCGGCGAGTAGCAGGTGCCGCAGCTTGGTTTCTGCCTCGTTAACCGGCATTGCATTTTTGCTGGAGGCAATGTTTTGTTGCAACGGTGGAATATCGTGACGGCGTACCAGCTGTTCTCCCCATTCTTCCAATCGTGTTTGGGCTGTATGGCGATTGAGGTGCTCATGGTAATAAGCGTTGCGGAACGTCTGAAGGCAATCTATGCAGGATGAGTCACATACTGCGGGACAATCACTAACGATTTCTTTAGCTGCTTGCACGATTTCATCAAAGCGTTCACACACGCGGTCAAGCAGCCCGGATCCACCAGGCATTGGATCCCATAACAAAGCATCTACGCCGTCTCGTTCAACGTGTCCTATAACAAGCACCTGCAAGTCTTCCGTATGCATGTCAAGTACTCTAGTAGCGGCGAAGCGCAAAGACTCTAAGACGCTGTACGCGATTTCCAAGTTGTCACACTCAGGCAGCGAAAGCGCGTCGGCAACTACGTTGGTATAGAAACCGATAGATTTTGGCTCACGTCCACAACGTTCCTTGTGATCTTTAACAAACTCTTGGTGCTGTCTGTCAGAGGAAATAGGGGAGATACTTTGGCCGCATACCGTGCAGACAGGATAACCAATTTCTCCTTTGCGGATGGCGAGCAAAGCCCCTACGTTGACAAGTTGTATATGTACTCCACGGCGATGTTGCATGGTTTTTTCTCCCCAACGATATGAGATTCCGCCGTTGTGCTGCTTGATTTCCAATCCGTAAATAGCTAAGCCTAATTGAAACCGAAATTCTTCTTCGTCGGATATGTGTGAAGTATGAATTAAGTCCGTATCACAGACGGATATTGTTTGGAGGACGTATCCGCCTAATGACGAGGGTGCATTTAAACTAACGGGCTTAACGGCTTGGTGGTCAATTGATACTTCGTAGCACGGCATCTCTGAATATTCCTCGCCTGCCTCGCGGCGAAAGTGACGCGCGACAAAACGTTGTCCGTTGGCATAGATGAGATTGCCAGGAACGTATTCACGTAGAGCGATTGCAGGCGGTCGAGGTAAAGAAAAACTCTTAGCTCCGGGGAGCCAGGGTGGAATTTCCGCTTCACCTCTTATCGAGCCGACTTCCAGGCCGTAACCCGGCAGGAATCCCTCCGCTGAGAGCACGCTGAACGTGTTCGAGTCGTAGTGCCCTTCCGCTCGGCTTCGTCGTCTCCAGCTCGTGCCTTTTAGTCGTTTTACCAGATTGTCGCAACGGCGGAATAGCGTTTCATCCTCACGGGAAAGCGTTCCCTGGCTCTGACGGTGATTATTGAGGCGCTGAATCTGGTTCATAGCCCAACGCAGACGGCGCTGCAAACGTTTGACGACGTTTTCCAAGTTATCGGCGAATTTGGCGACGTAGGCAGAAAGAGCTTCTTGGGTTACAACGTCGGCATCCGTCTCTGGCCATCCTTGCTCAAACACACGTTGCACGTCGGTGACCAATGCTTGATAGTTTTCCTGAACTAAATCGCGTAAGGAAGTGAAGCCGAACAGCGTTGTCCGTACTTCTTCATTGTCATCGAATAGATAAGGCGAGATAAACGAGGGAAAACAATTGAGCAAAGTTTCCTGTATCGTGTTACGTTCCGCTTCTGGTCTAGCGTTATCATGACAATAGCGATACAAAGAGGCGATGATTATTGCGTGAACGTGTTTTTCGACCATCACTTCGTTTCTTAGATTAAATGCCGGAGGGTCAATCCTGCCTGCCAGCAATTTAGGCGGCTCTGAGAAGTAGGCACGGTCGTGTGAGACTGGTCGGCAATAGGTGACATTCACCGCCATGCGATGTCGCCGTCCGGCGCGTCCGGCGCGCTGCCAATAATTTGCCGGCAACGGGGGTACGTTGCGCATCAGGACTGAGTCGAGTCGCCCGATATCAATTCCTAGTTCCAACGTTGGGGTACACACCAGACAATTTACTGCCTCTGATTCACCCTTAAACAAGTTCTCAAAACGTTCGCGGTCCTCAGATGGGACCATAGCAGTGTGTTCTTCCGGACGCAGCATTTCGTATGCGCTATCGAGCAGATGCAAATCATAGTTGTCTGGATCTTCCGGCACCCATTCCAAAGTTCCGTTGCAATTCCGGGCAGGGCAGTGGTCGTAAGGTAAGTTCCGAGTGGTAGTGCGGCGACAGCTACGACAACGTCTCATGCCTTTGTTCGGAGTCAACAGTAATTTGTCGCTATTTACTTGGTAGACGCCGTGTACCTTTGGGAGCGCGCGGCCTTTGTAACCTTTAAGTCGTACAGGCACTAGTAGTTTGTTTTCCTTTAAGAATTGAAACAAGCTTTCCAAAAGTGGTTTGATTGCGTTTTTCTCTGCCCCCCATTTCTTGACGATTTGGGGTACCGTTGGGCTGCCCCTGTCGCTTATCCATTGAATAATTACTTCCCGTTTTTCATCTGCTTGGCGCTGTAGCTTGGTGGAGTTGGGTCGAATAGAGTCGGGTAAGTACCCACGCTGGATCTCAAGGTCTCCTTTTCCCCAGTATTTCGTAAATATCTCATTCTCAGGGTCATACAGCACCCCTCTTCGTCTCAAGTAGTCGAGTACGCTTGCGACGCCTTCCCGCAAGCCATCTGGGGGGAGGCTTAGGGAATGAGCATGCTTCTGAATCCATGGTAGCACCGCGTCGAGCCCCGTGTATTCGATTTTCATGCGGCCCCATGGCTCGAGACCAACCGCTTGTCGTGACGGCAGTGTAACTTCGCGCAATACTTGGAAGCGAAGAAACTTGTAGCGTTCCTGTTGGTGGCGGGTACCGCTGTCTTCTCGACGTGCAACGCGCCATACCTCAGGAAGCAACGCTCGTGAAAGGGTTTCATCTTTTTCCATTAACTTATCGAGATGCCCGGCCAAATCGCCTACGGAGCACGCGCTTTTTTTGATGTTTTCCATCATTAACGCTCGTAACCTGAAACGTCGGGCGCGGTCTTTCATCCAGCCAGCTTGAAATGCCGCGTCCTGCCGGTTATCGCAGAATACGAGCAGACGACGTCGTTCTGCGTGGTGCACCATGTCTTGGGTGAGAACGTGCACGTCCGCCACGTTAACTGCACGCACGGGCCGGGCTGGTTCGCGGTAATCCCCGCCGAGTCGACGACTGGTAGAACCACAAGAAAGGCAGCTGGCCAGTTTGCCAGGATTTTTTTCCTTCTGGCGGACTGCGTGCAGCTGAACCGTACCATTTTCATATCCACAGCAAAGGCATCGTGACTGTGTTTCAAGGTGTGCTGTTCCGCATCGGCGACAGAAATAGAGTGGTGCCATCTTCGCATGAGGAGACGTGTCCTCGTCTTCGTCACTTTCTCCAATCAATTTGTCTACTAGAACAACGCGTTTACCACCCAAAGTTTCTTCTTTCGAAGACCACCAAGGGCCGGTGGAGCTGGTTTCACCGCCCTCAGGCACGTTTCCGGTGAAAGAGAAGTCTTTTAGGAACGCAATGAAGTAGTGCTGTCCACAAGTAGTACAGGTCGTTACAGGAAAATGCGCATGTTTATCTTCAGACGTGTCAGGTTCAATCTCACCCTCGTCTTTTGCAGCGAGCCATAGCTTCGGGCTATTCATATCTTTAGGAAATGTCACCACGGCGCCGCTGATGCCGCGTACGAAGTTATGTACGATGGGGCGTAATAAAGGTCGACCTTGCTTGCGTGCTGCCGCCCCTAACGTCAGCCAAGCAAGAATTTCTTCCTCAGCTACAGGGCGGTCGATATGCCGTTCAAGTGCTGCTGGTAATTCCGCCAGCTCCCTCGGGGTATGGAGCTCCTCGTTCAAGCGAAAAACCAGATCATTGCGAGACATAGCATTGTGCAGGGCTTCCGGCCAGTTTCTTTCGGGCAGGCCCTCGCCGGTTAACGCACGATAGATTGCCTCTATTTTTTCAGCGTTTGAATTGTCTTCGTCTTCAACTGCCTCAATACAGTTGCTGAGAATATCGGCAGCTTTTTCAGGGGGAGCAGTGGGAACAAACCGTGGCTCTTCCCAAACGTCTTTTTCGTAGTCTTCATTAACTGTAGTTACTGCTTCGCGTGGAACGCCGAAAAATCGTGCGGCGAATTTTCGGGCGGCGTCAGGCTCTTCCTTATCAACGATCGTTGCTGAGGTAGCGACGCATGTAGTGTGGTTTATATTGATGTCACAGAATGCACGCAGGCGCCGGATTAGGCAGGCTGTTTCCGCTCCTAGCGCCCCAGTGAACGTATGAGCCTCATCGAATACCAGAAAATCCAGTCGAGCATTAGCGAACAGTTGAATATCTATCTGCCGCGTCAGCAGCAGCTCAAGCTGCTTCACGTTGGTTAAGAGAATTCGTGGCTGTTTGCCTTCTGTGCGCATAACCTCCCGTGAACAAACCTCTTCTGCTGGATAAACCGTCTCGCCGCTGCTTTCTTGTTGTGCTCGTTTCAGCCGGGTTTCGTAATCATCCCGTGACGCCCCATCATGCAATTTAACGCCAGTCACATCGGCTTCATTCTCAGGTGTCTTGCCTACATAAATCCCAAATGGAATTCCAGTGCCTGCCAACAGGCCGCGTAATCGCATGAGCTGATCTTCCGCCAATGCGTTCATCGGATAGACAATGACCGCGCTAATACCGGGGGATGCTTTTTCATCCCTGAGTTTCAGGCATTGGCTAATGATGGGATAGAGGAAGCATTCGGTTTTGCCTGAACCGGTTCCGGTGGATACGAGGGTTGTCTGCTTCTTCGCAATAGCACGGATCGCTTTTTCTTGATGACTATAGAGATGTGTAACTTCGTTGCGAATACGTTGTTGTAAGTGAGGGTGTAGCAGCCTTTCTTTCACTAAAGACGCGACTGAAGCGCCTTGCCGGAATGAGCGCGATAAGCTGACGTAGGGGCCTTTGAGGAGGGGAGACTGACGAGTTTCGTTAAGAGACAGCAATTTGCACATCTGTTCGTGCAATCTTTGGTCAGCGAAAGGGTACGCCGTAAGTTGGTAACGCAGAAAACTACGGACGACGCTTTCCGTGTAAGCGATGGGGTTTAAAGCCATTGGAAATACAGCACTTTGAAAGTTCCAAACCAGCCGATAATACATTGTTGGCCGATTGAGTGCCTAAACTACGAAATCATGAGAAACGCATCAAGTGGGAAAAGCAGGTGTTCTCGGTTATTTTTCGATAAAGGTCGTAGTTACGTTGCCGGCATGGGCAACCATCTCTGAAAGATAATTGTCCAGATGTGAAACGGGGTGGACAGCCTGTGTACAAGATTGTTCGGTTACTTCTATTGGCTGGATAATCAGGCAGGCTGAGTTTTAGAATTTCGGCGACGGCCATTGCTCCTGCAGCAAAGGATAGAAAAGGGAGCGCCGCATCAATTTTCTTTTCATTACTTTCATTCTCAACTTTACCGATCGCGCAACTCGTTGGTGCGTGGTCAGTGTCAGGAAATAGGCAAAGCGAACATGGATCATGCGGGGGAATATGACGAATCATTGTGGCTTGTCCGTTCTGCCCCGTGGTTCCGTAAACTTGGATTGGCGGAAAGTAACTTTCGATAAGGGAACGCACATTACGCTCGTTTGCGGTCGGGACTAAAACGTCGGGGGTACCTGGCTGACGGTTTTTCCAGATATCGGATTCATCAAGGGCGTGTGGTTCGGCTTTGACGTTAGAAACTCCTACTTGGTTTAGATATCTTTTTGTCGCTATTGCTTTGTTTGTTTTATTATCCGCATCGTTACTCGTGAATATAGGAGATCGATCCAGATTGTGAATTTCGACTATATCCATGTCGAAAAGAACCGCGGAAAAATTCCGTGTAGCAAGGCTCAAAAAATAGAGTACCGCTGTTCCAACTGAGCCAGTACCAACAACCCAAACTTCTCCGAGCTTCGACTGAGTAGGAAGTGGAGCATCACTTTCATCTTTTACGTCAGAAGTCCAAGTTAGAGCATCGAAAGTGTATTGTCCGGGAGGTGAAGTAAGATTTGTTCGGAAAGCTTCACTTACAGCAAGAATAGAAGCCATTGCTGGGCCAATTGGATTTACCGTTTCGGTTTCTGCCAAAGGTGATGGGCTTGGGCCGCAGTACATTTTCCAGCCCGACCCGTGCACTGTATTGACGCCGCCGGTCTTACCGAATCTGATGATGTAGTCATCCGGTTTATATGAGCGGCGACAGAAACTCCCAGAAGGATCTGCTTCATGAAGCTGGTCAAGCAACACGTCACGCAAGTTCTTCCCGGCATTAGGTAGAGAATCAACGATGGGGATTGAATCAGGAATATCCAACGCAATACTGGGGGTCATTCGACCAAGGAGATTCGCCGCGGTCAGAAGCGCCACTTGCCCATCGTAACGCGACACGTAACGTGGATCAGGACACAGCGACACCCACCGATTACGGTCGAGTACTCGCCCCGCATAGAGCAAGGAACGACTGTCACGTTCCCTTCTCCAGTCTTCCCCGTTCACGATGTTTTTCCCGGCACGATCACGAAGCAATCTGGAGCGATTGGTATAAAGCCGCTGTTAGTCTGGAACATGTAGGCAACTGCTCCTTTGAACGAGGGGAGGCGTCGCCCATAATCAGGCAACACGATCGAAGCGTAGCCGCTATAGGCAATACGTGCTCCTTCCTCGTCTCCTTCGCTGTGAAATGCTTTCCTAGGATGGGTATGTATTTGTCCAACTACCTGAAGTCCAAGACGGACAGCTGCACGCATAATTCGTATCATTGCTACGGACTCGACCTTGAAGCTCCCCGGTGTGGTTTGGGCCTGAGGTCGGATTACACTCACAACCAAAGTTGTCGTAGAGTTAGTCTGACCCAGAAGGTAAGCGATACTTTCGTGTTTTTTTCGAATTTCCGGTTTCATGCAAGACCGTAGAGCAGTCACACTGGATTGAGCTAAAATCAATCTAGGTGGTTCTGGCGGACCAGGTTTGAAAACTCGTTTACGAAAAAACAACTTTTTTATTCGTTCAAGCATTTATCTCAGATTTCCCGGCCTCGGTAACGATCGCTCATGAGTTCGACCGCGATACGTGACGCCATTGCGGACAGCGTGGTGCATCCTTTTGTCCAATCATTTGTCCTCCAGTTCACAAGATTCCAATCTGGGTGAGGGCCTTCAGGGTTCTCTTGCTGATAGGCGAGCCTGTTCCAAGGCGCACAAATGCAACCCGACTGGTCAAAATATCCTCCAGTCCCTTTCGGCGTATCGCTTTTTTGGTCCAGAGCATCCGTTTCAGGATTACACCAGTGCCAAGCCGGTGGTTTTTGCGGGTAATCGCTGCAGCTAACCAATAAGCTGAAGCGGGCATCATCACGTGCTGTAAGCGTGAGCTTAAATGTACGCTTGTTGACTTGACTGAGAGGCCAGTTACGAGCTTCGGCTATCTCGCGCAAATGACCGAACTCTTCACCGAGAATCAACTCAGATACCGTTGCCATGGATCGCTATACTCCTTGACCGGTAGCAACGAGCTCGAGCTGAACTACTCCTGCAAGATTAAACTCAGCCAGCGTTTGTTTTACTGGTTCAAGCTGCTTACCTTTATAAAACAGCTCAAAAACATCGCCGCGCTGCAATTGTTGTTTTTCTATAACTGCGTCGATTACCTGTTGAACGGTAACAGTTTTTTCGAACTCCCCTTTGAACAGCCCTTTCGGTGCCGCAATTTCGAGGATTACTTTGTCTGGATCAACCATTATCTGGTCCCTCCCGTGCTTGTTGTATAATCCCGAAGCCTGCTGACAGCAAAACGGCAATCAGCCAAGCGTTCGGCCCTATAGCTGCCAATCTGAAAGTATTCATATTGACAACTTCGGGAGATATGATACCTTACTGGTGAACGCCTGTCAAGGGGCGCTTTTCGAAGTTCGAAGATGGAAGACAGAGCGGGGATTGCCGCAAACGTAGCGCGGTTACGCTTGGATCGGGAGCTGACTCAGGAACAGCTTGCCGATAAGGCGGGGCTTTCACGGGTGGCGCTTGGCAAGATTGAGCGGGGTGTAGTCATCCCGCGGGAGGGAACACTTACTGCGTTGGCAAAGGCGCTGGCGGTTCCGGTCGGTGTTCTCGTGACTCCCGTACGTCCTCTCAAGAGTGTACGGTTTCGCGCCAAGACCCAAGTGCATGGGAGAGAGCAAATTTTGGCGGAAGTTTCAAAATGGCTGGATGACTATAAGAGTCTGGAAGTCAGCCTGGGCGAGCAGTGTCCATTCAAATTTAACCCTGAGATTTTTCGTAGTGCAGGACCTGAAAGTGCTGCCCAAAAAGTACGTGAGATTGCTGAGTTAGGGCCTAAGGAACCGGTGCGGGACATCTGTGGATTACTTGAGAAAAATGGAGTAAAACTCTTGCTTCTGGACAAAAAGCGGGATTCTTTCTTTGGGTTGAGCGCTGGGGAACAAGATGGC
Organism: uncultured Chromatiales bacterium; assembly: GCA_964347615.1. GTDB lineage: Bacteria > Pseudomonadota > Gammaproteobacteria > Poriferisulfidales > Oxydemutatoraceae > CAYFZO01. The sequence continues at coordinate 45,820 of CAYFZO010000006.1, read as the reverse complement.
GGGCCAGCGATTGTTGTCAATAGGTGGGACCGAATATCGGTGGAGCGTTGGATATTTACCGCAGCACATGAGTTGGGACATCTATTGCTTCACCCTGGGGAGTATCAACGTGATGAGACCGATCTTTCTGCAGATACAGAACGTGAAGCAGATGCGTTCGCAAGTGAGTTTCTAATGCCGGAGGAAGCATTTAACAGTGAATGGAATGAAACTTATGGACATCCGCTTTTGATTCGTGTCCTTAAAGTCAAGAGAATTTTCCGAGTAAGTTATAAGACAGTTCTTTACCGCTTGGTGGAATCGGAGCGCGCAGAATCTGAAATTTGGCGTACGTTTCAACGGCAGCATCGTGCTCGCTTTGGCAAAACCCTCCGCAAGGTCGACGAGCCTTTCGCTCTGGAAGCGGGAGAATTTGCTTGGAGCTGGCGCCGATCTGAAGAACCAGAAGGTCTTTCCTATAACGATTTCGTTGAGAATCGCCTATCGCGTCTCGTGCGGAGGGCGGTCGAGAAGCAGCATATTTCGCTTGGGCGCGCTGCCGAAATATTGAGGATTACTCGAGAGGAGATGAGGAAACAGGCGCGTGAGTGGACAAATTGAACGCGGGGCCTTACAAACTGGGCTTCTTGCGGATGCGGACGTTCTTATAGACTACCGTGATTCCAAGCTAGAGGTTCTAAAACTCGTAACTCAGTCCGTAGGGCAAATAGCCGTTTTGACGCACGTGCTCGACGAGGTCCGAGGAGTATCAGTGTCTCAGTGTCGTCGTTATGGTATCGAGGTCGTCGAAGTTGAGACAGAACAAATGCTTGCAGCTGGAGAAGTCGAGTCAAACGTTTCATTTAATGACCGCCTTTGCCTCGTTACCTGTAAAGAAAGAGGATGGACGTGCGTCACAAACGATAGAGCACTTCAGCGACTTTGCGAAAAACATCGCGTCAAAACTCGTTTCGGGCTTACCCTAATGGTGGATTTGGTTACTGCTGGTGTTCTTACGCAGCATACTGCTTTGGCGGTTGCTAACCAAATGCATGAATCTAGCCCTACGCACATCAACGAAGATATAATTAATCGATTCACCAGAGAGATTGGTGGTTAGGTTCCGAAACAGCTTCATCTGATCTCTTGGCTTTCTATCTATTCGAACATCTTTGTTTGATTCTCTTTTGAGGGCGTTTCGGTATCGTAGTCTGCCGGGAGCTCGGCTACTCTCGGCAGAGGCTCCTGTTCCGGCGTGGAAGTAATACGTTCACGTTGGCGACGATAACGGACTTCGTCCAAGAGGTTACGTGCTCGAAGATGATCGAGAAGTTGGGTGTAGGCGGTCTCGTCTAGGATTTTTTTTGCCCGAAGTTTGATTATAGTCGTCGTGTAACCATCCTCGTTCATGAAATCACGCACAAACGGTAGCGTTAGAAGGTCAAGAAACTCTTCATCGTTAGAGACGCGTTGTTCAATCAGTTTCAGAACGTGTTGGGCGTAACCATCGGCGCCGAGTAAATTTCGGGCGTGGAGATGACATTCTTGCCAAGCTTCTTTGGGGCTTTGAGCGAGTTGCCAATCGTAGAAGCGCGGGCCGGGGAGACGGCTGGCGACGGGTTGTGGTTGTTTCGCGCGATTGTCATGGCCGAGGCCGTAGTCGGCAAGGCGTAACGTTTCCGGCAGCATCCACCCTTCGCCGTGATTTTGTGCAAGAAAAGAATCAATCCCCTTTTCCACGTTGTTATTGGCTGCTTTAATTCGCTCTTCGAGGTCTTGGAAAGCAACTAGAGACAGGACAGTTTGGCGGAGCTCAGGGGCTTTGTCTTTGTCCACGCGCCAGAAACCTTTTAGTTGCTTGTCAATGATGTTCCCAGCCGGGTAATCACACCCTGCCAGGATACGTCGAAAATCCGACCCCGAAAGCCCCATGGTGGCGGTCATTACTGCGTCAAGCATAATAGTAATACGAAGCCTTTCTTTGAAAGTACACGGGTAAAAATGAGGCTGCGAAACCAGATTCGAAAGTTGCAGCCAGTCGCTTGAAAAGAGAATGTTTCCGAGTAATAACCTTGCCAACTGCGTTATCGTTCTGTTGGTGCTAGTACCCGGGCGCGGCACTGGGCAAGGTTCGACAATGTGCCAATTGAGGCTATTTCCAGCGAAACGCTGTCGAACAACCCAGTCGAATCCGAAACTTACCAAAGCATTGATTAATTCAAGACTTTGAACAGGGTTGTAGGGTGGCAAGCTTAGTATCGGCAATTTGTTCCCGCAGGGAAATAATCCAGGGATGAGAGTCGCTACGAAGCTACGTTCATTGGTTGCATGTGATACATCACGGAAAACGATGCGGTTGTTTGTTTGGCGGTTATGTCGGAGGTCTTTTATACCTAAAAGGTATTCAGGATTGGGGCTGTGTTGTTTCAACTCGTTTAACTGAATCGTGGATGCGTTCCAATCACCGACGTAAATCATCTTTCCCACGTAAAGTGGGAGGGCTATATCTTCGATTTTATCCACGTGGATATAGGTATCACCCTCTCGTGAGAGAATTATTCCAGCAGGTACTTTCGAACGCGGAATTGGCAGTTTGTCGTAGGGTGGCTGCGCGCAGCGTAGACTCCAAACGGTCCTGGCGACGTCGCCGGGTCTGAGCAAATAGCCGCGTACGAGTCGGACTTCGGTTTTTTGACGTTCTGAACTTGTCTCGTGAAGCAACCACTCTTCAAGTTCTAATTCTGCTGGTTCGGCCTGGGCTGGATTAATATCTAAAGACTCCAAGAGGTTTTCAATCGGCTGCCAGTCGCCTCGCAACCAGCGGTTGTACTCGTCGGGTCTATACCCTTTATTCTCCCACTCTGGGCGAGGTGGGAAGAGTTCTGAGTCGTTTGTCTGATCGAATTCACGAAAGTAACGAACGCCCCATCCAGAGGAACTGTTATCACCTAGTAGAATGCTGTGGTTGTATATCTTTTCCAAAATTTCCAAATTACGTTGTGATTGAATTTCCACGAAAGTTCGATTTTTAGGGCTGAACTGCTTTATCCACGTTTGAGGGTAAGAAATAGAGATGCTCTCGGCATTTTCCCAGTTTTCGAGATTGCGTTGCATGAAAGCAGTTTGGATTGCTTCCGTGTTTCCGCCTTTTTCAATGATTACGGGGTTGAATTTGTAGTTTTTATGAATGGGGAAAATGTTTTCACGGTTTACAATGCCAAACAGCCACTCCCATCGGCAATTGTCAAGAAAAAGCTTTCGAAGCGCCTGTGTTCCGTCATCTGAATATACCCCTGAAGGAACGATGAACCCCAACCTTCCGCCAAATCCCAACAAGGCATGGGCAGATTCGAGGAATAGTTTATAGAGATTGATATCCGCCGAGCCTTGATGACGGAATGGATGTTTCGGATCGCTGAAGCTAACAGTGTGGTTGCGCGCTTGCCGCCAATTTTCATGTAGGTCCTGATTGGTTTTGCCTCGGATAACCACAAATCTGTTTTTACCGTCGGTGGTTTCTTCTGGATCACCGAACGGTCCCCGGACGTATCTGAAAAAGTTTGCCCGGGCACGGAAATCGGCATTGTCATCGAGCCAGCGACGTTCAACGGCATCACCGTCTTTGAAGCAGCGGGATTGATATTGCAAAGCTTCCTGTTTGCCATAGGTACGGTAGAGAGGGTCAATATCTGAAAAAAACTCCTTGGAGATAGGCTTTGGAGCATCCCACGGGGGGTTACCTAAAATCGCGCTAAAGCCTGCTCCTTGCTCTTGGAACACGTCTGGAAATTCCAGTTCCCAGTGGAAGAATCGCATTTTATTCGCTGTTTGTTTAGCGACAGCGAGCGTCTCGCCTGGTGGCTTGGCGAAGTTACTTGGTAAAGGCGCCTGTTCAATCTTGTCTACCGGCCAGAACCAGCAAGCGCACCAAAGATCCATTGCATCTTTGATTTGGCTCCATGCTTTTCTGCCCAAAAAGTTCTGGTGGTAGATTCTCGCTCGTTCCTCTGTATCCTGCACCGACATTTTGTGCATCTTCTCCAACACAGAAAGTGATTCTTTGTGAGCGGTTGTTGCTATTTCAAGTGTATCTTCCTGAAATAGATCGCGGCCTCGCAGAAAGAGTTTTAGATCCGGTGTCAGTTTATCTTTGACAAAATCCTTGATTTTTTTCGTACGAACGTTTTTCTCAAAATGGACGCCTTCTGAATGATTTTTATCGCCCCCCTCGCGGTTTTTCCAAGCCATAACAGGATAGTGTTGAAACTGGTCGAACCATGCCCCGAGTAGCGCGTCGCCGCACTTTATTTTGTGATCCAGGAAGCCGAACGGCAGTTCACGGTTCATTGTTTCAATCCACAGAGACAGCTGACACAGCTCTACGGCAAGCGGATCGAGATCTACAGCGTAGATACAGCGCTCTACTACGTGACGGCGCAATACCGCCTTTAATCGAGGTTCAAAGTCGCCGTCGTCCGGGGGGCAGGGAATAAGTTCTTCGTGGAAAGGAGATTCACCAGCCGTTGTTGAATTTTTATCATGGTGAAGGCGTAGTAACCGTATCACCGAACGTTCACCGTCTCGCTTGATGCGTTCATGACGTTGAAGAGATTTGTATAAAGCATCGGTGAGGAAGCGTAACGCTGCCAGTGGAAAGGTGCCTGATCCACAGGCGGGGTCGCATGTTTTAACGTCTAGAATTTGTTCCGGCAGTTTCGGAATCCAACTTTCCGCACGCGCTGCTGTATCTGGCGCTCCATTGGCTTTTGGAGGTGGGTCATAGGCAAGCGGGCGTAGGGTGCGTTGTACGGTTGGCACAGCAAGTCCCGGTCGAGTGTAGAAGCTTCCAGAGCCTTTTCGAGTGCCGCCCCAGCGGACTAGATACCATTCGCCTGGTAGGACAACTCGCGCGACAAGTGGTTTTTTTACTAGCTTCGCTACTTGCACGGCACGACGTGCCCATGCTTCTGCCCGAGATATATCTAATTGGTCATTTTTATCATAGAGCGTTACATCATTGGCATCGAAAGACAATTCGTCAACCTTACTTTCCAGCTCGACGTCTTTGCTCTCTTGCTCGCTATCTTCGGAAGTATCGTCATCTGTAACCGCTTTCTTTTTCTTGAGAGACTTAAAAAGGGTTCTGATAGCACCGTCTTCCATTTTTTCCAAACGCGATAGTGGAAGTGCTGGCCGATTGCCGACGGTCAGAAAGACCACCGAATCGTCGTCAGGAGCAGTCTTAAGCTCATAGTCTAATAATCCTTCGTAGAGAATGCCGATGTATTCAGACGAGAGATCGGAAAAATCTACCGGTGCCTTACTCCTCCTCACACCACGTCCTTGGCGGATGCTGATGGTCGTGCGGGTAAGCAATCTCAGCATCTTGTGAACGTCTCGATCGGAAAATAATGCACTTTGATTCTCGCGTTCAAAGATATCGATTGCTTTGGATGCTCTATCCGCTGGATCTGGGCGCCCAGTTGCGAAAAGCTTTCCACCGTAAGCTGTTACTGGTAAGTCGGGGTGATGAGATCCTTGCCGCACTAAGTTGAACAGAGCCAGTATGCGGGGCCATGCAGCCCAGCTGTTCGCGAGGTCCGCGCCATGGTGGGCACTGTGTTCGAGTTGGTCGAACAGTCCATTCAGTCCGTAGCTACCGTGGTAAAGAGCATTTTCTCGAGGTAGCAGGTCCCGAGATTCGGCGAACAAGATCACTATGAGCCGCATTACTACGCGGCAAGCAGCACGGTAAATATCTGCAGGAGCAACGGAATCGTGGTACTCTCGAAGTGCTTCGCTGTGACCTTGAATTAACTTTTCGACTGCTTTACGCACTTGTTCGCCGAGTTCCTCTGAGAGTTCCGCTTGGCCTTTGCGTGTATCTCGAATCGCTTGTAATAGGAGTGGTGGAGCGTCTTCGGATTTCGGAGTCCAAAGTTCAAAATTGAGCAAGGTGCGCAGTGCTGTTACTTGCGGCGAGAGCCCACCCTCCTCAAACCACATATCCATATCCCATTCGCACCAAGCGTCATAGTCGAGGCCGGCAAACAGCAGTCGCCATTGGCGACCGTTGGTTATTAATGCAAGTTGGTTGTTGCCAGCGCGAAGCCAACCAAGCACTTGGCTAATGGTGCGACGTCCTTTGCCGATGCCGATGCGTTTTTTGTCGTCTATGAATATTGGTAGCAACGCGTCGTGTTGTCCTTGCCACAGATGACGAGGTTTAACGGTCTCGCCGGTAATCGCCCGTCGTCCCCAAGATGATGGAACGTTGTTGCCGCGTAACCAAGTGCCGGTTGAACCATCGAGTCCGCAGACTTGCTCTAAAACGAAAGTAACGAAAGTTGAGGTGTCGCCGGTTTCGTTCAATATAGAGCTTCCCTGGTGGCGTAGCTGCTGTTCAACGTATTCGTTTAATCGTGGGGGGATAAATTCGGTAAGTGTTTTAAGCCGAGCAACATCGAACAACAGTCCACCATGGCGTAGTGAATCCCATCCAGGTAGATCGGCATTGGTCTGTTCTGTACTCAAGGCTGCTGTTCCGGGAAACGAATTTCAACTGTGACAGGGAATACTTGAGCGTTGCCTGACATTGCAAAGCGTTTAGGAAGGAGATGTTTAAGAGTCCGTTCATGTTCGCGCTTCAATTGATTTTTGATCTCTTTGTAATAAGAACGGCGACGTTCTATTTCTTCTTCTTTTTTCTTGATAGAGCGTTCAATCTCCATAATTTTCTCGGCTTCATCTAAAAGTTTTCTTTGCCGCAGCCTTTCTTGAAGTTGCTTAATTTCTCGAGTAAGTTTTGCTATTGTCGTTTCTTCGATTAGTTTTGATAGTTCTCCTTGCCGCTGCTTGTACCGATTCTCTTCAAGTCCACGAGCCGCTTTACCGTCACTCTCAAGTTGATTTTGGAGAGAGTCGGTAAGTTCTTTCTGGTGTTGTTCCAGCCATTTCCTCAGTGAGCCATTAACCTCCTCAAGGATTTCTCCTGCCTGTTTTTGTTCGCTTTGATTTTTCGTTACAGATGCTCCACGAAAGCTGTGTGCCGGAATATGTGGAAGCGGTTCACCAAGGATTCCATTCTGAACGGGAAATACCACGGTGCGTACCCAGCGATGAAACGTTTCGCGCAATTCATTTACGGCAATTTCTTCAATACTAAATAAAATGGCTGCATCAGCATCTTTTGGGATTTCTCCGTCACCTCGGCGTACCGTCCATCGTGAAACTTGGCGGTTACCGGGATAGCGACATTGTGTAAGGAGACTGAGAGCACGTTGCATCAGCGGATGTGCAAGGTGGATAAGCAAGACTTCTTTCCGTGGTAGAAAAACACTCAAAGATCCGAGTGGCTTAATGAATTGTTTAGTGTCAAATGCGAGTTGCGGCATTGGTCCGCGGGCGGCATGAAGTGATGGACGGCGTACAGTTTCATCAATAATGTCACGCCAGTGGGGGAGTTCCGGGTTTGTCACGCGATAACATCCCGGCTCCTCACCGACTTCGAGTTGAGGCCTTCGACCACTCGATGAGATCATTGCCGCTTCAAGCGTATCGCCGAGTGCATAACTATCTAAGTCGATCTCTTTAGACATTGCGTCAAGCAACGCATCATCAGACGCTGCTTCGTTTTTTATCGTGGCCGTTTCGTCGGCTTCAATAGCCGAGCTTTCTTGGGCGGCGTCAAGCCCTGCATACATATCTGTTTTCACTGATTCTGCATCTTCCCCTTGAATCAGGCGGCGATAAGTTGCACGGTCAAAAACTTCGTTGACGGAACCAAGGTCTTCTCGAATTTCATCTGCTTTACGAATAACGCAATCAATAAAGCGCAAATCAGGATCTGTACTGCTGACAAAGTGATGCACGGTCACGTCACGGGCTTGACCGTAACGATCAAGGCGGCCGTTGCGTTGTTCCAAGCGTGACGGGTTCCATGGGCAGTCGTAATGCAGCAAATATCGTGCCGTCTGGTGCAGGTTGAGTCCCTCCGACGCAGCGTCGGTCGCAATAAGAACGCGTACAGGTGAACCCGGATTGTTGAAAGCCGCTTTGACGTTTTCACGTTCGCTTTCATCCATACCCTCCTGTCCACCGGCCCCAAACAGCGTCAAAATTCGTTCGGCAGGGTATTTTTCGCGCAGGCGTCGAGCGACGTAATCGAGCGTGGTTTTGTATTCTGTAAAGACGATTAAGCGTTCGTCATCGCGGAACTTATTTTTCTTCCGCAGGAGATTTTCGATTAACGAGACAAGCGTGTCGAAGCGCACGTCAACACAAGGCGTTTGTTCAACAATAGAGGCATTGAGATCAAAGCCTAGCTCATCAATCGCTTTTTCGATGCGGTTGATCTCATCCTTGACGTCGTCAGAAAAATTCTTAAGCCATGCACCTATAGTTGCAGCAGCATTGGCTTCGCGCTTTTCTGTTTCTCTGTCATCGCCGGTTTCCTGACGCAATGACCGTTCGGCGGCTGCCAATTCCGTTTCATCTGAGACATCCTGTTCGCGAAACCCCCGTCTTGTCCGGCTCCAAGATTCAGCAAACGTTGTAGGGCAGGAGAGCAGCCGTTTGCCGAGAATTTCGACCGCAAAAATTCCAGCGCGGCGGCGCTGCTTTGTTCCTTCCGTGATGAGATTACGAATAGCGCTGCGAAAGGCATCGAAAGCCTCGGAAAGGGCAGATTCGCGCGGATCTGTGTTGAGTTCCAAAGATTTGGGCGGATGCCGGGTACAAAATCTTGGTGTTGCACTGCCAGCGTTAATCTGGCGTTTTAGCCGACGAATCATTATGTCGTTGATTCGTCCACGCATGGCAGGTTTCATTTCGTGGGTGCGGGTGAAGCGCACCGGGTCAAGCATTTCCAGCAGCCCGGTGAACGAACGCGTGTGGCCGTTGTGTGGAGTCGCCGAAAGAAACAGCCGGTGTTCAAACCGTGGTGCGACCAAACCGAGCGTTTTGCAAAGCTCGCTGTCTTCTCCAAACGATGACGGCATCAAGTTGTGACATTCGTCCACTATCAGCAAGTCCCACGGTAGGTGTGGTGAATTTTCCGGGGTATGACATGCTGATAAAAATTGTTCGCGTACGTCGGGTTGACGTAAATAATGGTAGGAGGCAACGATGCGGTCGAATGATCGCCATGGATTTGCATCTATTCCTCGGTCTCGGCGCAATTTTTCCGTTGAGCTGCGATCGATAATTTTGAATCGAAGTGAGAATTTCTCCCAGAGCTCATCCTGCCATTGCTGACGCAGAGACGCGGGTGTGAGGACTAGAATGCGTCGGATACGACGTCGGAGAAGAAGTTCGGTCAAAATCAGCCCTGCTTCAACGGTTTTGCCAAGCCCGACGTCGTCGGCAATCAACAAGCTCACGCGAGGCATGCGGAGAGCTTTTAATAATGGGACGAGCTGATAGTCTTCCACTCGTACGCCACCGTGGAATGGACTTGAAATTGGTTCTCGATCTAAGGGGCCGTCACCATCAGGGTCGAGGTATGGGGAAAGAGCCGTCCATCGAGCGGCGCGTAAAAGCGCGTCGAACTCTTTCGGAGGCATGGGGTCTTGAGTTGGGTCGGGTAATGCGGTCGGTTCAAGAAGATCTCGGTTAGGTTCACGTTCCCATAGGATGCGTTCCGTATCCGGCGCGTAGTTGTCCTTGTACTCTATGTCGACAAGGTGAATACGTCCAGTTTGGCCGTCAAAAGGTTCAACAGAGGCAATTACACCACGCCGGTTGCGAACTGTCGCAATCATTCCGGGGCGAGGGACGTCGTTGTTCATTGTAAAGTTGGGCCATAGAGCTTCTTATTATGGCAACCAATTAATTTACACCGCATACCGCCCCGCCATCACTTTATATGCATCCCTGGCGCACTTCCGGTTGAGTTTTCGGTCTTCCCGGACACCGGCATCTCCGGGGCGTACGGTTACAGCAGCGATCCTGCGACTTAAGCAAGCGTTTTTTTCCCGCGCTTTCTCGTCTTCAATGGTATGAGTCTCGATGGCGTTCCACAGCACCCGCCATTCGACTTGCAGTTTGATGCATTCAACGCTGACCTGCTGTAATACCAGCGCCTTTCCTGCGTAGTTGGCATGAGAGTCCCAAGCAAGTGCCGCGATCACCATGACGCTAGAGACGGCTTGGATGGCGTCTTTGTAACCTTCCGGAACCAATTCCAGCAAAGATATCAATACGCCCGTCATTCCGAGAAGCAGGATAAAACGAGGCAGCATGTAATTACGTTGGCACCGATCTAAAATCACTTCGTAGTATCGAACAAGCCGTTCCGCATCCAGCATATTCTGCCAAACGTCGTTTCGTGTCCATTCTGTAACCATCGTTGTCTCCGTGTTTTCTGAATTGCGGCGATTATCCCGTAAGCCTGCCCTCAGTGTAAAGGCGTCTCTCATCAGCAGCCGGCGCGGGCGAAAACGCCGAGTAGCTCACGGAAAACACGCTTGACGTGGTGGGCTGCACCGATGCTCGGATGCCGGCTCGAGGGCATCCTGAGTGGAGCCGCCAAGCGGTTCCTTGAGACACTTGACGGTTATACGGTTGCCGCCCTGACGCGGAATAGGGGGCGGACGTTAAGTTGATTGGGTGAGGGGAAATTAATTGCTGGTTTGAAGAATCTGTCTCATTTTGTCTCGGAAATAACAAAAGCTGGAAGATTTATTGTCGTCTACTTTCATATATGGCGTGATTTTTTCAGCCCACTTCATTTTTTCTGCGCCAATCGCCTGCCACCCTTGATTTTGGAGTTTTCTGGCGCCACCGGGGAAGACAGCGTCGGCAAGAGAATCCCAAGTGCCAGAGATAAAATCACGTTGGAATTTGTCAAGCACCCTATCTCTTGCCCTTGGATATGCGGATTTGACGGCTGGGGTATCCCCCAGGAACCAGGCTTCGCTTTCTTTTATAGCTATGCAAAACTGAGTTCTTGGTTTATGTGTGCACCTGTTGAGAACCTGAAGAAGTTGCCTGCGGAATTCTTTTAAACATTTTTCATCTAAGTCGCAAACTACGACCACGCAACATTTTTGGTAGTTACCGCTTTGGAGAAAAGTTTTTCCATGTCCCTTAAGCAACCTTGAAAGGTTATTAAGAAGCAAACGATTTTTAGCGGTAGGTATCTTATCTACATTTTTTGGGATGTTGCCAATTCCTTTATAGGCATGAACTCGGAAAGTGTGTTCGTCACCAACAATTTTAGGGATAAGAATCTCAAGCATTTTTTGCCCTGATTGGTCTTCAACTAATACCTCAAGACGCATTAAGCTACCTCGCATCTAAATAATCACTGTACCAAAGTCCCCCTAAGGGCAGTCCTTCCGACACCATGTTCTTCACGGTTTCATCGTCACTCGCGCGCTTGACGTCGGAGAATCCGCTGGCGTTTTTTTCCAGCACCCATACCTCTTCTGGCTCCAGAGCGTTAACAAAGTAAGGCTGGTGCGTTGTAACAAAAATCTGAGACCTGCTTCCGTGACCGGTGGCGTGCTCTCTGAACTCCTGAGCAAGCGTTTCAAGCAGCTTGTGATACAAGCCGTTTTCCGGTTCCTCGATGCAAAGAAACGGCGGCGGTTCCGGGTGTTCAAGCATCAGCAGATATGTAAATATCTTCAGTGTTCCATCGGACATTTGCTGAGCGTAAAACGGATCATCAAACCCTTTGTCGTTGAATCGAAGAAGTATGCGGTTATCTTCGGTTTTTTCCGTGTCGATTTTGTCTATTCCCGGTATTTTCTTGGCGATGCGGTCTAAGATATTCTGAAATTTCCCGGGGTGTTCACGTTCCATAAACTGCACCACGTTTCCAAGGTTATCGCCGTGAGCATTAAGATGTTTTTGCGGGCCCGCAAGCGGAAGGCTACGTGCCGCATCCGGCGTAAAATAGCTGAGGTGCCAGCTCTGAATGAATTTTCGAAAGGCGGAAATTCTCGGATGCTGCTTTAGGGAGCCGAGCGTGGTAATGCCTAGTTCTCTGTTGTCTGACAATTCCACGTCTTCCGTATCTTTAGGTTCTTCTCTAATTCCGCGGCTTTTTTTAATATGCGCTAAAACCAAATTGCTTCTTGCCTGCTCTTCATCTATTGAAAACCCTCCTTGGTCGCCTTTCCACGCAATGCCTTTTCCGTCATTAAGCGCGAGAAACGAAAGTGGCTGACCATATTTTTCTCCTGTGCGCCGTTGTCGGAGGTGTTCTTTGGAAACGTAAGGGCGGCCGGTACCGTCAAGATCAACGGATAGCTCGTAAGTAATCGGCCGCGAGTTTCCGCTTTCTTTGTAATAGACTACGAATTCAATCGGTCCTTCTTTTCCTCGGCTCAATATCTTTTCAAAGCCACCACGCCCTCGAGCATCACAGGCTTCTTCAACACCAAGCTTTAAACAATCAGCTAAAAACCCAAATGCGTCAAACAAGTTGCTTTTTCCGACACCGTTTTTACCGATAACCGCTGTTAGGGGGCTAAGGGGTTTAACCTCTCGTTGGTTCCACAGTCTGCCGAGAGTAACGTCTTGCAGCACCCTGAAGTTTTTTATGCGGAACCCTTCTATTTTTGCCATTATGTGAAGTTCCAGTTTTTCATTGCTTGGTGAAGCGACCGAAAGTTCTCCTGCTTTCTGACAGCACCCTCAACTTCTCAACTTAATTTGCGGCTATGATGTTTTTATCTGGTCGCATGGCGCGATTGTATCAGACCATTCAGTAGGGGATAAGGAACAGGGATCTGTCGTTTGATTGACTGGGCTTTGACGGGGAGCTGGAATTTTTCTTTTCGTATGCCAAAATTTTCTTAATCCTCCCCACCCCGCGCAATCAAACGGCCCTCCGATTCGTCTTTGTCACCGGGGTCTCTGATCTCACGGACCCTGCATCATCAACGACCAATCACAGGAGAAAACCAATGGACAAAACAAGAACACTCATCAACTCGACGGTCGCAGGCGTCCTCGCGGCGGGTGCGATGCTCATGGGCGGCGCGCAAGCGGCGGTGCCCGATGCGCCCAAGACGTGGGAGAAGTGTGCGGGTGTGGCCAAAGCCGGCAAGAACGATTGCGGCGCTTTGGACGGCAAGCACGGTTGCGCCGGGCAGGCGACCCGCGACAACGACGACAACGAGTGGGTCTATGTGCCGAAAGGGACTTGCGAGAAGATCACTGGCGGCATGGTCGCCGCGACCAAGCCCGCGAAGTAATCCGTTGCGAGACGGTGCCGCGAGACGGCGGACGGGGCGCGGTGAAGCGGGGCATCTTGCACGACGCCCACGTCGCGCCGCCCCCCGTCCGTTCCTCGCGTCGCCCGGGCCGGGACGGCAAAACACCCGTGCGTCGTGCGGGGTGCGCGGAAGTGAAACCTTTGCGCCCAAGCCGCCCCCCGTTCGTTCCTCGCGTCGCCCGAGCCGGGACGGCAAAGCGCCTGTGCATCGTGCAATGCCGGCGCGCGGTGCAGCATTCCGAATGAAAGCCCGCAACGCAACTCCGCAACGAAAGCCCGATCCGATGCCGACGTCCATGCCACGGTTTCCCGCGCACGAGCAGCGGCCTGACGACGCCGTCGCGTTGGTCGGCGTGGGTCTGCGCGAGGCGCACGTCGCCGACGTCCTGCGCGACAAGCCGGCGCTCGGCTGGTTCGAGGCGCTCGCCGACAACTATCTCTCCCCGGGCGGCCCGGCGTTGCACGGCCTTGAGATGGTGCGCCGCGACTACCCGCTGGCGCTGCATTGCGTCGGCATGTCGCTCGGCTCGGTCGGCTCGCTCGATTACGATTACCTCGCCTCGGTCAAGCGTCTGGCCGGGCGTTTCGAGGCGCTGTGGATTTCGGATCACCTGTGCTTCACCTCGGTCGGCGCCGCGCCGATGCACGACCTGTTGCCTTTGCCGTTCACCGAGGAGGCGGTCGAGTGCGTCGCGCTCAAGATCCGCGAGGCGCAGGACTTCCTCGGCCAGCGCATCCTGATCGAGAACGTGTCGAGTTATCTCACCTACAGGCATTCGACGATGGACGAGATGGATTTCCTCGCCGCGGTCGTCGCGCGCGCCGACTGCGACGTCCTGCTCGACCTCAACAACTGGCACGTCAACGTGCGCAACCACGGCTGGCGGGTCTCGGACGTGTTCGAACGTCTGCCGCTCGAACGGGTGCGCGAAGTGCATCTGGGCGGGTTTCAGGATTGCGGCGACTTCCTGCTCGACGCGCACGACCACCCGGTCGCCGACCCGGTGTGGCGGTTGTTCGAGACGTTCGTCGCAAGGCGCCGCGACGTGCCGGTGCTGATCGAATGGGACAACGCGTTGCCCGCGTTCGGAACCCTGCTCGGCGAGGCGGACAAGGCGCGGCGGATCATCGCCGCCGCGTCGCGCCCGTCGCCCGCCTTGAACGCCTGCTCGGACCGTACGCCGTCGGCGCAAGGCTTGCGCGTTGACAACGCCGCCGGCGGGGTGGTGTAGTCTGAACGCGCGGGGCGGAGAGGCGGACGTCGTGGATTTGCAATCGTTGCAGGAGAACTTCAGGCGGGCGATGCTCGAAGGCGGCGACGCGCTGGTCGCGCAGGTGCTTCCCGCGGGCGGTCTGTCGGGGGCGCAAAGCGTCGCGGTCTATCGGCGCAACTTCCGCGGCGCCTTGATCCGTGCGTTGCGCGAGGTTTACCCGGTGTGCGCGCAGCTGCTCGGCGACGCGCGGTTTTCCGGCGTCGCGGCGGGCTACGTGCGGCTCCACCCGAGCCGCCGTGTCGACCTCAATCATTACGGCGGGCAGTTCGCCGACTTCCTGCGCCGCTATTGCGAAGAACCCGACAACCGCGCCGACCGTCGTCTCGCCTGTCTGCCCGACCTCGCGCGGCTGGAGCGTTGCTATCACGACGCGCATTACGCCGAGGACGATGCGCGGTTCGACTTCGAGGCGTTCTCGCGGGTCGACGAGCGCGACCGCCCGCGGATCACGTTGCAGGCAAGCCGTGCGCTGTCGCTGGTGTCTTCGGATTACCCGCTGCTTTCGATCTGGCGCACGCGCGCGTATCCCGCGGGGTGGCCTGCCGGCGGCGAGCGGCTGTGCGTTCACCGCGACCGGTTGCGTCCGGCCGTCGCGCGCTGTTCGCGCACGACCTACCGCCTGCTCGGGGACATTATCAAAGGCGCGCCGCTCGGGGTCTTGTCGCGGCGCTTTGCGCGGCTCGACCGGGCGTTGCCGCCCCTGGTCGAAAAGGGCTGGGTGAGCGCGTTCCGTCTCGCCCCCGACCATCCCGACCCCGAAACCCCGCGTTGAGATGCTCGACCAAGCGCTGTTCGACCAGCTGTATCGCTACTGCTGTTCGCTGACCGGCGACGACGACGCGGCGTGCGACCTGTTGCAGGACGCGCTTGAGAGATACCTGGCTTCGGGACGCGGCGTCGCCGAGATCAGCAAGTTTTACATGATGAGGATCATCCGCAACCGGTTCATCGACGACTGGCGTCGCCGCCGGCGCGTCCAAGCCGAGCCTTTCGACGACGGCAAGCATCTCGACTTCGACGTCGCGACGCTCGAACAGGTGATGGTCGACCGCGACACGCTTGAAGCGCTGTGGGCGGGTTTCGACCCGACCGACCGCGAGATCCTGTTCCTGTGGGCGGTGGAAGGCTACACCACGAGCGAGGTCGCGCAGTGGCTTGAACTGCCCCGCGGGACGGTGTTGTCGCGCATCTCGCGCATGCGCAAGCGGGTGTCGGCGCAGACCGAGGGGGCGGCGTGAGCGCGCGCGAGCCGATGAAGCAGGCGGTCGCGCGGCTGCTCGAAGGCAAGCGTCTGCCCGCGCGGCGCTTCGCGCAGCTGAACGCACTCGCCGCCCGGGCCGACAAGACCGCCGGGCGCGCGCACGCCGGCGTTGCGGTGCCGCGCGGCGTGCGGGTCTACTGGGGTATCGCCGCCGCCGTCTCGATCGTCGCGGTCGCGCTGGCGGCGATGCAGTACGGCGCCTTCGCACCGTTCACCGCCGACGTCCACCAGCGTATCGCCGATGAAGTCGCAACCAACCACCTCAAGTTGAAATCGCTTGAAGTGCAGTCGGACGACGTGGTCGCGGTGCGCCGATTCTTCGAGCCGCTGAACTTCAGCCTGATCGAATCCTCGCGGCTTGAGAATACGCCGTGGCGGATGATCGGCGGTCGCTTCTGCACGATCCAGGGCAAGGCGGCGGCGCAACTGCGGATGCACGACGACCGCGGGGGCGTGCAGACCGTGTATCAGGTTCCCTACGACCCCGGTGCCCACCGCGAGGTTCCCGACGTCCTGCGCGGTGCCGTGCCGCTGACGCTGTACTCCCAGGGGCTTGAAGTGCGGCTGTGGCAGGAACGCGGCCTGCTGTTTGCGACGGTGTCGCGGTAGGGGGAGCGCGCGCGGTTGGTGCTGTCGTGCGGCGTAGGCGTTTGCGCGGGGCTTAGACGAAGTCGTAGCCGATATCGCGGCAGAAGTTTCTCATCGGCTCGATGAGCAACGGGTCGTTGAGGGGGCGGTTGAAGTGCGGGGAGGGCGGGAACGCCGCCGCCGGTGCCCGCTCATACAGCGCTATTACAGGACGGTTGGTCAGCGACGACGGATAGTAAAGCCCGTGAATTTGTTTGTAGGCGTCGTAAAAGCCGCGTGACAGTTTTGCGCGTCGAGGGTCGGGCCGTTGATGAGCTTCATCGAGCCGCCGGCCTGCAGGGGAAAGGAATTATATACATAAATCTACGAATCACGGCTTGGGCTTCCTCGGCATCAGTCGCCATTTGCGCCTCAATTTCTCGACGGTCGGCTTGCAGTTTTCGTATTTCGCCCGCTTGCCAATCGGCTTCAAAAGGACACTAATAGGGTCGGGGATTGCGCAACCCCTTATAACCTTTTGTTTAATAAGTATTTTTTTCTTCCAGTAGGTTGTGGTTTGCTTGATATAATTATTTACATGGAGATATGCCACATTTTTTACACTCTCATCGTCGCGGTCGCAGTGGCGGCGATGCAGTACGACGCTTTCGCGTTCTTGTTGCCTCATGCCTGGCCTTAACGCGCTCATTGGACTGGGGGTAGCGTTCGGCATAATCAGCGACAGCCTCGACATCTTCGACTATTTCAGCACTTTCGCCGGCGATGCCCACCAGTATATCGCCGATGAAGTCGCAACCAACCACATCGAGTTGGAAACGCTTGCAACTAACCCTTTCAATTTAGAATTGCATGAGGTGGGACCAGGCGACATGGACGAGATGCGCGAATTCTTCAAACCGCTGCCAGTCAACCTGACCGAACCCTTGTGGATTAGGAACAAGCCGTGGCAGGTGACCGGCGGTCGCGTCTGCAAGATCCAAGGCAAGGCGGCGGCGCAACTGCGGATGCACGACAACCATGGAGGGATGCACACCGTGTATCAGATTCCCTACAATCCTAGCGTCCACCGCGGGGTTCCCGATGTCCTGCGCGGCGCCGTGCCGCTGACGCTGCACTCTCAATGGCTTAAAGTGCGGCTGTGGCAGGAACGCGGCCTGCTGTTTGCGATGGTGTCGCGGTAGGGGAAGTGCGCGCGGTTGGTGCCGCCGTGCGCCGCGGGCGTTTGCGCGACGCTTAGACGAAGTCGTAGCCGATATCGCGGCAGAAGTTTCTCATCGGCTCGATGAGCAACGGGTCGTTGAGGGGGCGGTTGAAGTGCGGGGAGGGCGGGAACGCCGCCGCCGGTGCCCGCTCATACAGCGCTATTACAGGACGGTTGGTCAGCGACGACGGATAGTAAAGCCCGTGAATTTGTTTGTAGGCGTCGTAAAAGCCGCGTGACAGTTTTGCGCGTCGAGGGTCGGGCCGTTGATGAGCTTCATCGAGCCGCCGGCCTGCAGGGGGAAGGTGTCGGTCAAGTTCAGCAATGCTAATCGATCGGTCAACTGATGGGCAATCTCGAACGACACCAGCCAGCGGCAATCTTCGCTGGGGTCGAAGGTGCGGGTTGCCTGAAAGACTTCGGCCACGGCGGTCGGAACGTCGCTGGCAAGATACAGGATGCCGCGCGCTTGCGGTTGCGGCTTGTTATCGGCGTCGCGCAGATGGTGATCGAATCTGGCGGTGGTGGTTGGGCCGTGATGCCGGAACGCATTCCACAGGACAGGGTAATCCCCCCCGCCTCGGTAGATGCGATGGACGCAGGTGCTGGGCGCGACGGTTATAAGGCTCGGCGCAAGCCCCCGCAGCCGTTGCGGGTCCGGGGAATTCGGCGGCTTTGCCACCGAGGTCTACAAGCCTTGCGCGAGAGTTACCGCTACCGCCGGGTCATGTCCGTCACACAGCCATTCCAGAGGGCTGACGGGGTTGTCCGCGTCGCCGTCGGGAAACAAGTCCGCATTGGGGAGATGAAACCAGTTGTACACGCCGACGGGATGCATGTGCGGCGGCAGTGCTTTGTTCACTTGCGCGATATTGGGTACCAACCCGTCGCCGGTGAACTGGAAATCAGGGATGTAGCGGACGTCGGAAATCAAGAAACTGTAAAGCGAGCGGTCGGCAGTCATCTGCTGCACGTGGCTTGCGGTCAAGCCGAGACGTTCGCTCGCCGCTTTGGTCGTGAGGCTTCGCTTGACAATCGCCGCGTATTTGACCGCGGCTTCGGTACGCGGGTCTGTTCCCGGCTCGGGGTCAAGTCTCAAACCGCCTCCCCGCAACACCGCTTGCTCTTTGTGCGTCAAATCTGCCGCGTCGCCGTACGCCAACGGCTCCATACTTTCCAGCACCACCCGCAACGCTTTGTTCAGCGTCTTGGGCGTCGTGCTTCTGAGGTTGTGGGCGGTGATGAAGCGGTCGCTGGCGGGTCGGGCGGTTATTCGGATGTTTTTCCGACGCTGTACGCGGCTTGCGGCTGAGCCGAGAAGTTCGCTCGCCGCCTTGGTCGTGAATCTTCGCTTGCCAACCGCCGCGCGTTTGACCGCGGTTTCGTCTCTCAAATGCTGCATGTGGCTTGCGGCTGGGTCGAGACGTTTACTCGCCGCCTTGGTCATGAATCTTCGCTTGTCAACCGCCGCGTATTTGACCGCGGTTTTGTTTCTCAAATGTCGTACGTGGCTTGCGGCTGAGCTGAGAAATTTGCTCGCCGCTTTGGTTGTGAATCTTCGCTTGCCAACCGCCGCGTGTTTGACCGCGGTTTCGGTGCGCGAGTCTACTCCCGGTTTGGGGTCAAGTCTTGAACTGCCTGCCTGCAACGCCGCTTGCTCTTCGCGCGCCAAACCCGCTGCGTCGTCGCGTACCAATGTTTCCATGCTTTCCAGCGCCACCCGCAACGCTTTGTTCAGCGTCTTGGGCGTCGTGCTTCTGAGGCCGCGGGCGGTGAAATAATCGCTGGCGCGTCGGTCGGTCATTCGGGCGGTTCTCCAAGCGGATATGAGCAAAGCTAGCTGCTGTTAGTCTAGCGTAAGTCGGCGGTGGGGTGGCGAGACCTCAGACGCCTAGGCGTAGGCGCGTCCGGGACGTATTCCTGCGCCGGCGCTTGTTTTCCCGGGCGGTTGTACGGGCGCAGGCTTCGTTCCGGCGCTTGCGCTATAGAATGAGCGGGTCGGCCCGGGCTGGCCCAGGTTGACCCAATTTGACCAAGGGAGGGAAGATGAAACGGATTCCGGACAACGTCGTTTTCTATAAGCGGTCGCCGCAGTTCGACCAGGACACCGCGCCCGCGAACATCCTCAAGGCACACACGACCAAGCCCGGGGTGTGGGGCAGGATTGTCGTGACCGAAGGCAGCCTGACGTATCACATCGTCGAGCCTGAGGAGGAAGCGCACGAATTGCGCCCCGGCGTCGCCGGCGTTGTCGAGCCGACGATGAAACACTACCTGCGGATTGACCGACCCGTGCGTTTCCACGTCGAGTTTCTCAAGGAAGAGACGGCGGAGAAGTCGTGACGACCCGTCGGCCAACGGACGAGGTTCGGGCGTGACCACGACCGGCGTCGCGCCGGCGGGCGCAAGGCGGTTCCGGCTGTGCGCTGCGTCGGTGTTCGCGTTGTGCGCGGCTTTCGCTGCGGACGTTCATGCCGAGCGCGACCGGGCTGAACGCGACCGGGCGGGAGACGTGTTCGCCGGCTTGGCGGGCGAGTATCGCGGGGCTCACAAGGACGAGCCGTTGATCGTCTGGGTCGAGCGCGTTGCTTCGCTTGAGCAGGGGAGAAGCGCGGCGGCGCTGTTGGTGTTCAAGGCGGAGGACCGCGAAGCGGTGAGAGAGCGGCTGGACGGATTCATCCGGCAGCCGGACGTTCACTACCGCAAGGTTTGTCAGCGGGCTGAGCGCACCGAATACGGTTACGTCTTTCCTTTGTTCGAGAGACTTTGGAACAGCGGCGGCGGACTGGCGCGGCTGCACGACGGCCTGCACGGAAAGCGACTCGCCTCCGGCTGGAAGAAGATGAAGGCCGACAAGTATGGACGCTATCTGGCCAACGACGAATACATTGACCTGGGCAACCAGCAGTACATGATCAAGAGGATACGCCGCGATCCCGGGAGCGGGGCACTGAAGAGCGTCCGGTTCACCCAGACCGGGTATTTGCAGAACTTCTTCGACAACCCCAAGGTCGAACTCACCCGGGTGGGGGAGGTGCCCGCGCGTGGGATCCTGCGGGCTTATCTGCGGGGCAAGGACGAGGCGCTGGAAGCGCTGGGTCTCGGCGGGGCTGAGCTGAGCAAGGAGATGCCGGAGGTTTGTGGGGGGTGACTTTTCGCGTTTCTCCAGCCGTGGGAAAATCTGGGATTGCCTGGCAGGTAATCCCCAGAAATTGTTTTTCTCAGAGGTAAGGCGATATGCCTAGGGTTCAAGTTGAACCTTCGATGTTGCGTTGGGCTCGGAAACGAGCAGGACGCAACCGCGAGAGATTGGAGAGAAAGTTCCCGAAGATCCAAGCTTGGGAAGACGGCGAAGTACGGCCTACGCTGAAACAGCTTGAGAGTTTTGCCAAGACCGTCCATGTGCCAATCGGTTATTTGTTTTTGCCCGAGCCTCCGGACGAACCAATCCCGATTCCGGATTTCCGGACGATAGGAAATCGAGAATTGCCCCGTCCTAGCCCGGACTTGCTTGATACGATTTATCGCTGCCAGCGCCGGCAAGACTGGTACCGGGATTTTGCCCTTTCCGAGAGGGAGGAACCGAGGGAGTTTGTGGGGTCGGCGGACATCAAAGATGACATTGAAGAAACTGCTTCGCGGATGCGCGAGGAAATGAGGTTTGATCTTGAAGCACGGCGCGATCTTTCGACTTGGGAAGAGGCGTTTCGACAGTTCATCAAACAAGCGGATGAGATAGGAGCGCTTGTCATGGTGAACGGTGTGGTCGGCAACGACACTCACCGCAAGCTTGACCCTGAGGAATTCCGCGGATTTGCTCTGGTTGATGACTTTGCTCCGCTGGTGTTCATCAATGGCGCTGATACCAAAGCCGCCCAGATGTTCACCTTGGCTCATGAATTGGCGCACCTGTGGCTCGGGAAATCGGCGCTTTCGGACTCCAGGTTGAGTTCCGTACCTGAGCAAGCGGTCGAACAGTGGTGTAACCGTGTCGCTGCCGAGTTGTTGGTGCCGCTTGAAGAATTGCGTCAAGCTTTGCCGTCTGAAGAGCCTTTGGAGGCCGTTTCGGATCTTGCTAAGCATTTCAAAGTCAGCACGCTTGTGATTTTGCGGAGGCTCCTGGATGCGAGAGCTGTATCGCGCGCAGAGTTTGACAGAGCCTATGAAGATAAAATGAGGCAGTTGCGTGGAGTGTTGGCGCGACGTAGGAAAGCAAGCGGAGGAGGTGATTTTTATTCGACCGAAGAGCGGCGGGTCGGATCTCGTTTTGCACGGGCGTTGATAGGGAGCACGCTTGAGGGGCGTACACTCTACCGGGATGCGTTCAAGATGCTGGACATAAAGAGCACAAAGACTTTTTCAAGTCTTGGCGGGCGTTTGGGATACCCGGTTTAATCATGTATTTGCTCGACGCCGATGTCTTTATCCAAGCTAAGGAGTCATATTACGATATGAGCTTCTGTCAGGCCTTGAAAAACATAAGAATAAGAAACCTTGCGCTTGCTGCAAGCCTATTGCTTGTGTCGCCTATCACGGTATCCCAGCCTTACTTCGGGTTCGGTGTCGACAATGCGCACGTTGATGAAGAATACGTCGCTGATAACGCCTTGACGGATATGCTGTACGGCAGCTATGCTTTCAACGAGTATGTAGCCGTTGAATTACCTTATACCCACCTTGATACGTTGGACTGGAAACGCTACGGCTTTATTCTCGGGGTGGGGTGGGGCGAATTGAAAGCAAGCTGCATTCCCGCGCATGGATGCCAACCGTTTATATCCGCCAGCCGTTCAACAAGTTCACGGTATTCGGATTTATCGGTGTGGCGTTCTGGGACGTTAGGGTAAAAGGTATCGGTATCGATGAGAATGGAGAGGACGTATCGTTCGGCGCGGGTGTCGACTACAGCTTTAATGGACATTGGGGATTCCGTGGCCAATACCGTAGGGTAAAGGTCGACGGATACGCCAATATATTCATATCCGGTGTGCATTACAACTTTTAATAAAGAGGTAAACACAAAATGGAAACTTTAATAATTTGGGTAATAATCCTTGCAATCGGATGGGGAATTGTTAAGGCTTTCTCTGGAGAGAAGTCAGCAGACACCCGACCAGCAACGGAGGCTCAAGTGGACTTTGCACTTGCTCTTCTTAAGGAGGCTGGATACCCAACAGACATAATGGATGATTCATTCCAAAAGCTAGGAGCGTCAGCTGCCGATTGTCGCGGTTCCGTAGAGGATTGGCTTGAGGGAATGGATATAACAAGCTGCTCAAAACTGATTGATTCGCTTAAGGCGGAAAAAGAAGCCCAACGGGAAAAAGCAACAGCAGAACATGACGCCAAAAGAAACAGCGAAAGAAAAGATTTGATGAGGCAGATTAGTCAAATCATTGCTGAAAAAGTTGACAGGTATGCAAGGCGAAAGGAGTACAAAGGCTGCATCGGGCCAGACGACGCCGACCGGATCTTGGCCTATATCGAAGCAATGAAAGAACACTATCAGCCGTACAAAGAATGGCAGATTAATGAAATAATGAAAAAGTTTGCTCGAGCTGGCGTGGAAGCGAAGCAGAAAGGCAAGTCTCCGCGCGTTCAGTTGGAAGCCTACATGTCTGTCGACGGCAAGGCGCATACCTTTTAATTAACAAGGAGATAAAAATGAAAAAAGCTTTAGCTATTTCTTTCGTCACGCTCGTTACCATAACGGGTTGTGCTGGTGTACATCCGAAAACGGCGGAAGCGTTAATGAAATGCGGGGTAGATATGGAAACAACGCCCTGTTGGCCAGTTGCGGGCGGCTATATGTATTGTCTTTTCAATGAGGAGCAATGGGCAGCGGTGAATGCAGAGTAAGCTCCCCGGATCCTACCTCGTGCCGCTGGTTTTCAAGGTGCACTAGGAACCGCGCACGCCTTACCTTGTGCGCGAGGCGCGGCGGCGTAAACGCCAGTGAGGTATACATATTTATGTATATAATGCCCAAAAATTTAATGGCATTGATAAGTGAGGCTAACTTTATACTATGAATTTCCTAGAAGGTTTTCGTTGTCTAAACGCATCAGATGATATTGTTCCTTTTCCTTGGCAAGAGAGACTGTATTATGAGTTTTGCAAGGGGCAAATCCCAAGAATCGTTGATATTCCCACGGGTCTGGGAAAAACTAAAGTCATACACATTTGGCTACTTGCACTAGCTGCTAAGAATCATGTTCCTCGAAGATTGGTGTATGTGGTCAACCGTCGTGCGGTAGTAGATCAAGCGAGTTCTGAAGCTGAGCGCATAGAACAACAAATAATTGAGAAACAAGCATTCTCTAAAAACTCGCTGTTCTCTGACGGAATAGCGGTGTCTAAACTAAGGGGGCAACACATAGATACCGGGAGCTGGAGAGCGAATCCTGCACGCCCCGGAATTATCATAGGCACCGTGGATATGATTGGCTCGCGGCTTTTATTTGAAGGGTACGGTGTGTCAAGGCGTATGCGTCCTCTGCACGCAGGCATCCTCGGGGTCGATACGCTTATCGTGCTTGACGAGGCTCACCTCGTGCCAGCTTTCGAATCTTTAATGGACTCACTAGTGGTTAAGTCGGATTTAAAAGGAACCGAATTACTGCCACGACCAAGTCTGCAACTACTTGCTTTATCAGCCACGCATACTAATTCTACCAACGGTGAAAAATTTTCTCTTTCACAAGAAGATCGTAAAAACCCAGAAATTGCCCGCCGAATGGCGGCAACAAAAAGTTTGACAATCCACCCTGTTGAAAAAGAAAAACTAGTAGATGAGATGGTGGATGCAGCTTCTAAGATTATGGATGGCAATGCTCAGAAATGTGTAATCTACTGTGACCGCCGAAAAATTGCGGAGAAAGTGAAGAGCAAGCTTGAAAAGCATGAAAAGAGTGAAAAGCGTGACACGAAAGTGATTCTTTTTACTGGTGCCCGGCGAGTACATGAACGAACTATTGCGGACGAAGAGCTACGTTGTCATGGTTTTTTAGCAGGCGGAATCCCTAAGGACAATGTTTTTCTTGTTGCAACCTCAGCAGGTGAGGTTGGAGTTGATCTTGACGCTAATCACGCAGTGATGGATCTGGTGGCCTGGGAACGCATGGTGCAGAGACTCGGGCGAGTTAATCGCTGTGGGGATGGGTCCGCAAAAATTGTTGTTTGCGATGAAAATGAGAAAAGCACTCCCTCTGGTGTACTTCTTAAACCGGTCAGAGAGCTTCTTAAAAAACTACCTTGTGTAGAGGATGGAGTTTTTCAGGCCGGCCCTGATGCTTTATCGCAAGTTTCGAATGCGCAACCAGAATTAATACGCGATGCAACAACCACTCCGCCACTTCACCCTGAACTTACCCGGCCGCTGATTGAAGCTTGGGCGATGACTGAACTTCAGGAACATACTGGTCGTCCGGAAGTGCATCCTTGGCTTTATGGTTGGTCGGAAAGTGAGGAGCAGCAAACACGAATTATTTGGCGCTCTTACTTGCCTCGACGGAGGAATGGCAAAGTGGAGAGTGATGAAGTTGAAACGTTTTTTCGCCATGGGAGGCTGCACATCAGAGAGATTTTGGAAACTGAGGCATCCCATGCTCACGAATGGCTTTGTAAGCGAGCCAAAGCACGAGATAAAGTATTATCAAAAAGTGAAGACTTTTCAGAGGAAAAGAAGAAAGAGGTTGTAGTGTATGTTCTAACTACGCGTAATGAGCTCAAGAAACAGTTGACACTGGGCGAATTACTAAAGCTAGCAAGCCCCACGAATAAAAAAGAAAAGGAAGAAAAAAAAGATTTTAAAAATAGTTTCATGGGAGCGGTATTAGTTGTTCATTCTGATCTTGGTGGATTAAGCCCTGAAGGTCTTTTAAGTGGTGATGCAGACGATTCTGCCTCGACCGCTGACAGGCCTGGCACTGATGAGAACTGGGCAGAGATAGATTTCGAAATTCGACGTACTCGGTGCGCAGGTACGAATTTCAGCACTGCTGATGAGAGCTGGGAAGATATAGATTTCGAAATTCAAGCTAGGGATAAAGATGGTGAGAGTCATGGAGACGATTTGGAGTTTGAAGCGTATAGATTTATCGAAGGTTTTACTGAAGGAGAACCGCTTTCTTGGTTAAGTATTATTCTTAAAGCCCCCCAAATTCTTAAAGCCCCCCAAGAAGGGGAAAATGAAACCTCATCACTTTCATCTAAGCCAATTTCTTTAGCTGACCACGCTGCTGATGTTGAACAAGAAGCTCAGAAAATTGCTAAGATGCTGGACTTGCCGAAAAAATATATTCACCTGCTGGCCCTTTCTGGTCGGTTGCATGATGAAGGAAAGAAAGCTCGGCGTTGGCAGGAAGCAATGGCAGCTCCTCTCGAAGGCCGGCCTTATGCAAAGACGTTGCGAGGCAACCCTCGTGCGCTTGCAGGTTATCGTCATGAGTTCGGCTCTTTTCTTTTTGCGAAGAATTGTCCAGAAGTTCAGGCCATATCTAATGAAGAGGACAGGGATCTTTTGCTTCACCTTATTACCGCTCACCATGGTAATGCCCGACCGGGGATTTCGATACAAGGTTGTGATGAGATGCCGCCTTCATCTTTGGAAGATGAGGGACTTGAAGTGGCGCTGCGTTATGTGCGTTTACAAAACAGATGGGGACCATGGGGGCTCGCTTGGTGGGAAGCATTATTACGTTCAGCTGATCAAATAGCTTCAAAGAAAGAGGCAGGATGTGGCTGAGTCAAAAATACCAGTAGATTTATTTAACCCTGGTCAGGTTTTTGCTTGTCTCGGTTTGGTCGAGATAGCTGATGTGCTGATGGGTGATACAGAAGGAGGATTTGATCGGTCCGATTTCCCGGCCACTCGATTTTGCTTACGCACGGCTGGCGATAAAGACCCTGTTGAAAGTGCGCTTCGCTTTCTGAAAGATGCCAAAATTAAAGTTCTTGAACCGTCCAACTGGACCTCAGAAAGCCAAAAAAAATGGAAAAATAAATGGGTTGTGGAAAGAGAACGCGGGCAAGAAAACGTTTTTCCTTTTCCCAATCCGACGAAACCAGCAACTCTTCCAATAGAATTATCTGCAGATAATATTAAAATCTGCGTTGACTATTGGGGGGATGAAACGAGGCGGGATAAAGCAAAATTTTGGTCGGGGATGTGCGGCTATCCCGGTGCGATGCTTGCTCATGATGCGCAGCAGCTGATACTGTCGCATTGGAAAGAAGTTGCAGTGGATGAACCTTTTGCTTTTTCTACGCCGCAATCCAATAGCTTTGGCTTTGATTGCCGGAGGAGTTATATTCAAATTGACGTTGGTTTTACTCCAAAGAAACAGGAAAAAAAGATTAGTATCATCGGCTACCCTGTGGTTGAGTTGCTTGCCGCAATTGGGATGAGGTATGCAAGGCCACTGCGAGTAAAAAGGTTAGAGTATCGTTATGCGGTACCGATGAATAAGCATAAGGGGCGACTTTTTCCGCCGGTTTTTCTACGGGCTGCTCTCGGTGCAAAAAAAACATTTATTTCTGGTATGCTGCTTCGTCGCTTCCGAATGCTCCTTGATAAACCTGGACAAGGAAGCAAGATACGCATGATAACCACCGTTATTGAGGAGACTAAAAAATGACATCTAAAAATAGGAATAATACGAGCCTAGAGTGTGACAGTTGGGTGCATGTCGATAGTGAGAATGCACCAGTTGCACTCCATTTACGCCAAATGTTAGTTCCGGTTGAAGGGCGAGGGGCACCTATTTTTCCTGCCACTTACGCGTCTGCACCTGGGAAAGATTCTGGTTATAACATTGATACGCTAGAAGACGGAACAAAAGTTGCATCTATCGATAGCGTAGGTTCACAGGCTAATCGAATCGAACCAATATTCTCACAAGCTCCATATCGAAATCTCGTGCCTCAAATAGAGATTACTTATGAGGGCGATAAATTTATTTCTATTCTAGAGGCGCATCATAGGTTAGGTGATGCAGTTATTCGTAGCACTGATCTTAAGGAACGAGCACAAGCTGCTTTTAAGAGCTTGCTGGATGAAGGCGATGTAACAAAGCTTGCTAAGCTTGCTCCAACTTCACTAGTTTTCGGTGTTTGGGACAGCCGTGATACTCAGGCAAAACTTCCTCGTTTGGTTCAATCGGTTATTCGTGCGTTTGGAGTGAGCGAGCTTACTCGGTCAGCACAGTATTTTCCTTCTTTGAGCTATGATGAGCTAGGCGTTTTTTCGGAAGAAGAGCGTAAAGAGAAGGAGGGAGATCTTGCCCGGCGTGGTTATGTTCCTGTACCCGCAGTAGGGAAGCACGGTGGAATAATCGCTGAAGAAATCAGACGTGACGTTACTTTAAACTTGATAGCGTTACGTCGTTTGAGAGGGGAGAATGTAGACGCACTTCGTACCTATATTCTAGGACTTGCATTGGTTTCGACCACAGTGCCTTTCGACGGTTTTTTGCGGTCTGGATGTTTACTAGTACTCGACTCTGCCTGTAAGGACAAGGACAAGGAAGTTTGCGAACTTGTTTATCGAGATGGGACAAGAAAAAAAATCACCCTTTCTCATCAAGATGCACTGAGTTACGCAAAAGAAAAAGCTGAACTTTTTGGAGTTGAGAAAAAAGCTCCGTCAGTTGAATTTGATAAAGGTCGAGCAAAGAAAGATGTAGAGGAAGCAAAAGAGGATAAAAGCAAAAAAGGGAAAGGTAAAAAAAATAAGCAATAAGCGTAATTATGTTACAAAATCTTGCTGTTCATATAAGATTTCACGAGGGGCGCTACCACGGATCCGGTGATTGGCCACCTGCTCCTGCACGGCTCTTTCAGGCATTTGTTGCAGCTGCTTCTATCGGGCGAAGAATAGATAATAACGATAGGGAAGCTCTTCTTTGGCTGGAACGCCAAAAGCCACCAACAATTTTAGCCCCCTTTGCTAAACGACAGAAAGCGTCTAATCCTTATATGCCGAATAATGATTTAGATACCTTGCTTGCGCTAGAGCTCGCGCGAGAAAGCACGCGCTGTGCGAAAGAGGCCTATAAAAAGGCCTATAAAGAATCACTAGTCATTAAACGCACTCAGTCGTGGTTATTCAATTCTGAAATCCCTGTTATTTATCTTTGGGAAGAGACAGACAATCTAAAAATGATGGATTGCACGAAAGCGATAGCCAATCATTTATATCAACTTGGGAGAGGTGTTGATTTTGCTTGGGCAGAGACCCAAGTTTTAACGGAAGAAGATACTGCGGCAATGATTTCGGCGCACGGCGGCCAAATTTATCGCCCGATAGGGGAAGGGGAAGGTGGCTATGCTACTCCCACAGAAGGTTCGCTTGATAGTTTGCAGTCTCGCTATGAGGCATTTCTTAATCGTTTGAGAGCTTCGCCGAATCAAGGAAAAGCTGAATTGATGTTTCCGAATCAGCCAAGATTTGTGCAAATACGCTACAACACTCCGCCAGTTCGACTCCACTATGAAATACGTTCTCTGACAAAAAGTCAATTAAAATCTTTCGATCCTGCTCAGGCTGGCTTTTTGGTTCAGCGAGTGATTCGGTTTGCCGCTAAAAAACTTATTGATTCGTTGCCAGATAAAAAGGAGGCTATAGAAAAATTCCTTATCGGTCGTAACGCTAGCAGTCTTGATGCTTTTCGGCGAGTTCGTGTTTTTGCTGTTCCGACACTTAGATATCAGGGAGATCGAGCAATTCGCCGTATTGCCGTTGAAATTCCAGCTAATTGTCCGCTTCGTGTGGATGATCTCGAATGGGCTTTCAATGGAATTTCCCCACTTGCAGAAGAAAGCAAATCCGATGGAGTGAAAGGTACCTTACCAATGTTGGTTCCAGCGACAAACCATACTATGTTTGAGCGTTACTATCATGAGGCATCGATTTGGCGTTCAGAGACTCCTCTAGCGCTTCCCATTCAGCGCCGACGAATTGATCCTGACAAGTTGGCTGATGAAAGAAAGGGAGGGAAAGAGCGAATTCTTGAGGAAGATTCTGCTTGTCGCGCCGTGTTTTCGGCGCTTCGTCATGCAAATATCAATATCAGGCCAAATGCTGTACAGGTTCAACGAGAACCTTATGCGGTTCAGGGAACAAAAGCTGAAGCATTTGCTGTGGGGACACGGTTTTCGAAGCACGCCCTTTGGCATGTGAAACTTACTTTCCAGAAACCTGTGTCAGGGCCGCTTATTCTAGGAGATGGACGTTTTCAGGGACTTGGGTTAATGGTCCCGAATAAAGATGAGGTTTGTAGCATACATGCCTTTGCTATCGTTAGCGGGCTGAGAAAGAAAATTCCGAGTGTTCTGACCCGTGCTTTGCGGCGTGCTGTTATGGCTCAGGTACAAGCTAAGAGAGGACAGGCTTCTTTACATCCATTCTTCACAGGCCATAAAATGAATGGCTCTCCCTTGCGTGGTGGCAACCACAGACATATTGCTTTCTTGGCTGATTTGCCTCGTCAGCGACTACTAGTTATTTCCCCTCACATAATGGAGCACCATAAACCGAGTGACGAATACAAGGAATGCTTGGGGCTTTTAGAAGATGCTTTAGCAGAGTTCAGTGAGCTTCGTGCTGGTTCTGCAGGACGTCTGCAACTTGTCCGTATGCCAGTTTCCCTCGAAGATCCGCTTTTTCGCCCAGCAAGAGTTTGGGAAAGCTTGACACCTTATCGCCCTACGCGTCACCCCAAGCGTACAAAACCTGAGACGGCGGTAGCAGAGGACATACTTGTAGAACTTGGTCGCCATGGGTTACCGAAGCCTAAGGTAGAGTGCCTTCGTATTATTCATGGTCCTCGTGGTGGACTTGAAGTCTATGCCCGCTTAACATTCTCTCTTGCCGTAAAAGGACCAATTCTTTTGGGCCGAACAATGCATTTTGGTGGTGGGTTGTTTGTTGGCGTGAGTTGACCAATCTTACTAACAGGTTAGTCATACAAATTTCAGCTAGAGGGTATTTCTAGCCTAAATTCACTTCCTTGAAAATTTACTTTGTAGGCGGAGCTTTAACGGTAGTAGAAAATCTGTATGTCTAAACGGAAACACCCCGACAACCAATTCTCCCTCGCAATTCCCCCGCCTTCTGCAGACGCCGACGCCTCGCTGGTGCCTGCGCGGATGATCAACGAGTGGATCTACTGCCCTCGGCTGGCCTACCTGGAGTGGGTCGAGGGCGAGTGGGCCGAGAGCGGGGACACCGCCGAGGGGAAGCGCACCCATACCCGGGTTGACAAGGGAGAGGGGCGTCTGCCCCTGCCCGATGACCTCGATGGAGATATGGCGCAGGCGCGTTCCGTTACGCTGTCGTCCGAACGTCTCGGCGTCATCGCCAAGATGGACGTCGTGGAGGCCGATGGAGGCGCCGTGATACCCGTGGACTTCAAGAAGGGCAAGCGGCCCCACGTGGATGCGGGTGCGTATGAGCCGGAGCGGGTTCAGGTTTGCGCTCAGGCGATGATCCTGGAGGACAACGGTTACAAGGTGAAGCAGGGAGCGCTCTGGTACGCAGGCTCACGCGAGAAAGTCCCGGTTGCGCTCAGCGATGAGCTGCGCGCCCGTACGCTGGAGGCGATTTCCGGTTTGCGCGCCGCCGCCGTTTCCGGGAAGCGTCCGCCGCCGCTTGAGAACAGCCCCAAATGTCCTCGTTGCTCTCTCGCCGGCATCTGTCTGCCGGATGAGACCAACCTGTTCCGCAAGGGACATCCGCCGCGTCCGCTCAATCCTTCCGACGATCCGGCTCTTCCTCTTTACGTGCAATCGCCCGGCGCGTACTTACGCAAGAGCGGCGACCGGCTGGTTGTCGAGACCAAGGAGGAAGTGGTCGAGGTTCCCTTGATCGAGGTTTCCCAGGTTGCGTTGTTCGGCCCGATTTCCGTGACCACGCCCGCCTTGCACGAGCTGATGCGCGACGGGATTCCGGTGGCGTGGTTCTCCACCGGGGGTTGGTTTCTCGGGCACACCGTCAGCACCGGGAACGGTAACGTCGCCGTGCGTGAGGCGCAGTATCGGACCGCCTTCGACGAGCGTCGCTGTCTCGCTTTCTCGCGTGACCTGGTCGCGGCGAAAGTCAGGAACTCCCGCACCATGTTGCGGCGGAACTGGCGAAGCGATCGGGACACGAGCGCCAAGAACGAGGATCTGAACCGGTTGAAGCAGATCGCTCAGGGGACGTCCCGCGCCCGGGATGCCCAGCAGCTGCTCGGCATGGAAGGTGAGGCGGCGTCGATTTACTTCGCCCGTTTTGAGAACATGCTCTCGACGGAAGCCAAGGAAGGCCTGGCGACGTTTTCCTTTTCAACCCGCAACCGCCGCCCGCCCACCGACCCCGTGAATGCGATGCTGTCGCTCGCTTACGCTCTGCTGGTACGCGCGTTCACCGCGACGATCTCGTCCGTGGGGCTCGACCCCTACATGGGCTTCTATCACCGCCCGCGTCACGGCCGTCCGGCCCTGTCGCTTGACCTGATGGAGCCGTTCCGCCCGATTGTCGCCGACTCCTGCGTCATCCAAGCCGTCAACAACGGCGAGGTCAAGCCGAGCGACTTCGTTTTCAACGGCCCCGCCTGTTCGCTGAAGCCCGGCAGGAACAAGGCGCTCATTGCCGCTTTCGAACGTCGCATGGAACAGGAAACAACGCATCCGCTTTTCGGTTATCGTGTCTCCATGCGCCGCCTGATCGAAGTGCAGACACGACTGCTTGCACGCCATCTGCAAGGAGAGATTCCGACTTACCCGCACTACGTTCCGCGGTGATGTATCATGGCCAACGAGCATCTTTACATTGTTACTTACGACATCGCCGAACCGAAACGCTGGCGGCAGGTGTTCAAGTCGATGAAAGGATACGGCTACTGGTTGCAGCTGTCGGTGTTTCAATGCCGGCTGACGGCCAGGCGGCGCGTCGAGATGCTCACGCGCCTGGAGAAACTGATTCAACCGGCGGAGGATCACATCTTGATTCTCGACCTGGGGCCAGCCGAGAAAGTTGACCCGCGTGTCGAGAGTCTGGGAAAGACCTATGAAGCACCGACCCGACAAGCGACCATCGTATAGCCGTTCCCGAGGGAAGGGCGCGTTGCTGCATCCGCCGCGAGGGCTTCAGCGGCGGGCAAATCACGGCGAGCGCTCGCATCAAGTTTTCCTCTTGCGTTGCAACGAGTTAATCACCACCGCGCTGGATGCGCCAGCCGAGGAGTTGAAAACCGTGAGCGTGTCGTGGCAGGTCTCGAAGTATGTCAGAATGAGCCGCGCCGTGGAAAGGAATCAGGGGCGGCTAAATCCGGCGCAACGTTGCGCCGGCTTCATTGAAGCGCCAGATCCTCGCTGTAACCCCTCGGGCCGCTGCGATGAAATCCGGCGCAACGTTGCGCCGGCTTCATTGAAGCAGAGCGTCAGGGGCGTCACTCACGGACACAACGACAGGAAATCCGGCGCAACGTTGCGCCGGCTTCATTGAAGCCCCCCTTGCCCCTCAAGGCCGTGAGAGACTGGAACTCAAATCCGGCGCAACGTTGCGCCGGCTTCATTGAAGCGCCAGGAGCTCATCAAATACAAGATAGGGCTGGAGCAAAATCCGGCGCAACGTTGCGCCGGCTTCATTGAAGCCGCTCATCCCTGATGCAGTGGATAACCGCACCGGCCACCAAATCCGGCGCAACGTTGCGCCGGCTTCATTGAAGCTACAAGCTCACCGCCTATGACGCCGCCGGCAACGACAAATCCGGCGCAACGTTGCGCCGGCTTCATTGAAGCGTTACGCATCCTACGAGCCATGGCAGCAGCTTATACCAGAAATCCGGCGCAACGTTGCGCCGGCTTCATTGAAGCGCAACGCGGGACTGCAAGCGAGCGTTGCGGGCACAGCGAAATCCGGCGCAACGTTGCGCCGGCTTCATTGAAGCCCGGGAATCTACGCGGTAGCGGAGTTGACGTCGGGGAAAATCCGGCGCAACGTTGCGCCGGCTTCATTGAAGCAGAATGATGACAAGGTTTTCACGTGTCAGGAAAGAGGGAAATCCGGCGCAACGTTGCGCCGGCTTCATTGAAGCATGGGTATCGATGTCCAGTTCAGATCGTTTATCTTCAAATCCGGCGCAACGTTGCGCCGGCTTCATTGAAGCGCTACCGAGGCTCGGTGTGGTTCGGCGTGGTGCTGGAGAAATCCGGCGCAACGTTGCGCCGGCTTCATTGAAGCATACCGAGGTCGACCGATAGGTTCTCTTGGCCTGCTAAATCCGGCGCAACGTTGCGCCGGCTTCATTGAAGCTCAGGAATCTTGCCAACCCAACAAGTCCGTGCACGCAAATCCGGCGCAACGTTGCGCCGGCTTCATTGAAGCGCCGTCATTTCGATCCGCCGTCCTCGCCGAGGACATGAAATCCGGCGCAACGTTGCGCCGGCTTCATTGAAGCTACCAAAAACTCAAGGGCAAATCCGTTTACGTCGGAAATCCGGCGCAACGTTGCGCCGGCTTCATTGAAGCGGCTCCTGCCCGTCGAGCAGGGCCGCGAGAGTTGCTTGGAAATCCGGCGCAACGTTGCGCCGGCTTCATTGAAGCAAGGCGACGCGCAAGACGATTTACAGGGAGTTGCGGTAAATCCGGCGCAACGTTGCGCCGGCTTCATTGAAGCCAACTTGTAAAAATAGTGTAAGTTACAGTTGTCCAAACATCCGGCGTAATGTTGCGCTGGCTTCATTAAAGGGAGGGCAAGGTCGGGGACACGATAACAATCAAGAAACACATCCGGCGTAATATTGCGCCGGCCTTATTGAAGCGGCTGACCATCGAAGAACGCCTTGTACAGACGAGGCACATTCGGCGCAACGTTGCGCCAGCTTCATTGAAGGCAGCGCACTCGATTAAAAGAGCTTATCCTAAGCTTGAAATCCGGCACAACGTTGCGCTGGCTTCATTGAAGGGTAATCGTGCCGGTAGCGTCAGTGATGGTAAATGTCAAATCCGGCGCAACGTTGCGCCGGCTTCATTGAAGGATAACTGGGGCACCGGGTGCAGGCAAAAGTTTGTACGTGAAATCCGGCGTAACGTTGCGCCGGCTTCATTGAAGGCTCGGGGCACTCTCGGCGTCGGAAATTGACGGTCCAAGAAATCCGGCGTAACGTTGCGCTGGCTTCATTGAAGGGGGAAGTTGTAGCCGGTATAGGTCGCCCCGAAGCTGGACATCCGGCGCAACATTGCGCCGGCTTCATTGAAGTACGAAGGGCGAGATCCGGCGGATACTCCGCCCGCTAAATCTGGCGCAACATTGCGCCGGCTTCATTGAAGCCAGCTTGTAAAAAATAGTGTAAGTTATAGTTGTCCAAACATCCGACGTAACGTTGCGGTGGCTTCATTGAAGTGACTGGTACATGGATCAGCAGGTGCCGACGCATGAGATATCCGGTGCAACGTTGCGCGGCTTCATTGAAGGGACGGCACGCCCGGCGATGAGATGGACACCCCGCTGACACATCCGGCGCACCGTTGCGCTGGCTTCATTAAAGCAAGCCAGGCGCACCGTAAAGAACGATCGGCGTCTTCACATCCGGCGCAACGTTGCACCGGCCTCATTGGCACATACAAATCCGTTCAACTAAGCTTATGCTCACTCCTCCCTCATCCAAATCACATCCAGCGCATCCCGTCCCGACGGCTGCTCGCCCTCGACAAAGTCCTGATTCAGGTTCTCTTTCGTATCCAACACCCCGAGCACAAACCCGCAAATCACCTGATACTTCTCGGGGTCTATGCCGAGCGCGGGGTACACCTCGTCGCGTTTGATACCGGCCATGCCGTGGGTAGTAGAGGCCGAAGCGTCCCGCTTGTAGCGTAATCGAGAGCCACGCGGCGCCGCAGTCGAAAGCTGCCGGCTGGCTTGGGTAAGTAAAAGAAGAAGCAATAGGCTTATATCAGTTCATGACAGATTTTTTTCTGCTTCTACAAGGAAAATGATTGTGGAGGCAGTTATATGTAGCGTGTAGGCAACGAGATAATCTGGCACTGGAGGAGAAGTTGAGCCGCTCCCGTGGGCGCCTAATTTGTTGCGTGCAGTAGGAGTACCGGTTTTAAGAAAGTTTTCTAATGACTCATAATGACTTTTCCAAAACTCTGGAATTAACTTTTTTTCGAAACATGTTTCAATCAATTTGCTTGCTTTAGGATTTTTTCCGAAATCCCACCCTCTTTTTTCACAGATTACTTTCATAACACTCTCGAAAGCTTTATGACACTCAACAAGCACTCCTGGGAAGTCGCCCTTGCGATAATGCTCGTGTGCTTTCCAAAATTCTTTTTGAGCACCGGAATAAGATTGATCATGAAGCAGCTGTAAAGCAGGTTTTACAATTTCTGAATGAGTGAATTCTGAGCTGATACGAATTATCTTTCCGTCACTAAATCGATACCCTACACCGTGCTCCTTGAATCTAGCGTTTAGCTCTTCTAACAATCTAGCCGACGACTGTTTAGGCGGGTCGGAAGTAAAATGTTCTTCATCTCGGTATCGTTGATAAAAAACATCAGGAAGTAGCTCCACAGGGTCAAGGGCTTTTTCTATATCTTCTTCTTGAAAGAAGAAGTTGCAGAGCCTAGAAAAATCATCCTCATATTCGTATCCAGTTCCAGGCAATTCAAATACCCCATACTCATCACACAAGATTCTGATCGTTTCTTGAGCAGCTCTTTGTAGTAAATCAGAAACATCCCCGCTGTCTTCTTGCCGCTTAAGCGAGTATTCCCAGGCTCGGACAATTTGTATCCTAAGTGGGTGTGGCAAATCATCATATACGTACACATCAGGAACTTCCCCACGAAGCTTCTTCTGTCGCTTTGAAAATACATCAGTTATTGGCATGGTGATTGCTTCTTGGGTTCTCCGTAACCATAAAGAAGATAAGGGAAAGACTGAAATTGGTTACATCTTATCCAGAACACCGTTTACTTCTTCGGCTTTGGCAATCATTTCGTAGTGCCATTGCCCGTATTTGCCGTCGGCGTTAACCGCGGCGACCCAACGTTCTGCGGCGTTTCGTTTGATTTCTTTCAGTTCATCGTATCCTTTGGTCTCAAGAATCAAATAGCGATTTTCGCCGTTTTCGCCGTCTAGACGAACAAGGAAGTCAGGCATGTAATCGTGAACCGTGCCGTCGTGCAAATAAGGAATGCCGAAACCCATTCCTTCATTTTTTGCGAATGAGAAAACTTTCGGGTGTCGGTCTAGATACCACGCAGCTGATTGCTCAAGCTTCTTGGTGTCCGGCACGACGGCGTTTATATGGCTTTTGGACACCGAGTAAGGTTTGCGGCGAGTGTAGAAATCGACTTCCGCGGTGGACCCGTGGTCCCTCATGCGTTCATAGCGTGGCAGCTCAGGTGCTTCGCCAGAAGATTCTTCAGGACGAATGGTCTCCAACAGACGTTCAATCACGTACCCGTAATACGGAGACAAAAAGGCGTCTTTTTTGTCTGCAGGTTCAATAGCGACAACTCTTTCGTCAAAATATTCCTGTACGATTTCGTAGAGTTGAAGAAACAGAATTCCCACCGGCAATCGGCATCCCTCATTTTGGGAATAATCCTTTGCCAACCTGGTCGTCATCTGATAAAACCTTTGTTGCAGCCGCATTTCTTGTCGGAATTCATCTAAGCCCGCCTGGTTGATTTTCCCCGGTCCATGAAGAGAAAGACGACCAAAGTTGTTGGATAACCCTGCTTTCATTTCTACTTCTTTTGGAATTTTCTGCGGATCGATTTCTAGTTCAGCAACTTTCTGCACGTCGCAGACGAGGCGGTTTCGGATAACCTGCCGATAGCCTTCAACGCGCGGAAAGCGGATCTCATAGTTTTCTTTCTGGGGCAGTGCGTAAATATGGTGGCGCTTCAGTTTCTTCTTACCGCCACCGTTAGAGGTTTTAACGGTGAAAGCGGACAACGGCACGCCGAACACCTTGGCGATTTCTTCGTTCATCAGCCCGTCTTCGCCGACGTCATAAGAAATGCGCCGCAGACCGCGTCCGATCACTTGCTCGCACAAAAGTTGCGACATGAACGGGCGCAAGCCGATGATGTGTGTCACCGTGTTGCAATCCCACCCTTCAGTGAGCATGCCCACGCTGACGATGCAGCGCACGTCCCGTCCCGGCGGGTGTTTATCGCGCCTCATTTTCTCCGCGAGTTCTTCAAAACCATCGGGGTATTGCGGTCGCCTCTGACCGTCTGTCGGCCACTCTCTTTTGCCGATGGTGTCCAGCGTGTGGCGCATCCAACGGTTTTCATCGCTCTTGGCGTTACCGCTTTCAATCTCGTCTTGCACGTCTGAATAGACGCAGATCGTATTTTGATGCTCGTCGTCGTTACGCAGTCCGGCCAGCTGCGCACTCGGAATGGCGGCGTTCGGCGGCTGGTCTTCGGCTATCCATTCATACACGACTTTCGCCAGCTTCCGGGTTTTACAGACAATGATTAAAACCGGCGGGCGGGGGTCGTCTGAGTTCATCATTTCCTGCCTGAGGGCTTCCCACATTCCGCCGAGCATGGCAATCGGTGTGTGTGCATATTTGAGAATCGCTTCCGGTTTGACTTCGCCTTTTTTTCCGCCGCGCTCGGTAGATGTAAGCTGAGGCAAAATCCATTTCCAGATATTAAAGTATCCCGGGACGTTGCTTCCGGAAGAATCTCGCACCGCGAGTTGAGGAATCTTGACCAGCCCGGCTTCAATCGCGTCTTGTAAATCGAAGTTGCTTACCGTCCACGGGAATATGCGGTTGGTGTCCTTGCCCGCGTTGCCCAGAAAATACGGCGTTGCCGAAAAATCAACGCAAAAACTGATGTTCCGAAGTTTATGTATTCGGTCCAAACCGTCCACCCAGACCGTGGCTTCCTTGTAATAGTTTCTTGCTACCTCTTCATCACCGATAAGCTCGTCTTCTGATGTGTTTTCAGTGTCGTCTCCACGCAGGCGGTATGCGTGATGCGCCTCGTCGTTGAATACCAGGATCTTGCGGCGCGTCCCGAGCTCATTTCCCAAGACACGTTGCACCAATGCAGCGTCGGACTCGACGTATTTTTTCGCTTCTATCTCCACCTTTTCAAGATTGCCGTCCTTGTCTTTTTTTTCCGAGCCGGGAATAATCGTTAAGAACCCGAGAGATTCTTTCTGCCTAAGATCGTCTTCGGTCATGTATCGTCTGCCGCGCGCGGTGGTGGTTTCACCGCGAATCAATACGGTCTCTCGGATGGACACGGGTTGCCCGGTCTTCACCACCTTGCTCCCGAGTTGGGAGCCGCGTGGTTCAAAGACGTGCCAATTCACCGTCAGGACTCGCCCCTGCGCCAATTGAGGCATGAACGCGGGCGGGACGAGGTCGCTGGTCCGATAAATGCTGGCTTCACCTCTCTTGGGGTCGAGCTCGGCCAGTCGGTCACGGATTGTCACATTCGGGCAAACGATTAATATGGCGTCGGAGAACCGTGGATCCCGCTTGTTGTTGACCTTGTTCAGCACGTTCCATGCAGCCAGCATGGCCATCACGGTCGTTTTTCCGGAGCCGGTTGCCATTCTGCAGCACAGCCGTTGAAAAGCGGTGAACCCCTGCTGCCGCTTGTTTTCTCCGGGGTCGTCCTCAGGAACGTCGATCCCGTGCAAGAAATCCGCGCGTGCTTCTTTGAGGAAAATGATTGTTTCCGCAGCCTCAAGCTGCGCAAAAAACAAAGGGTGTTTTCTTCCGTCTCGCCGCCAGTAGTTAAGCAGATCCATCGTGGTTCGGGTAACACCGCCGCTTCCGTTCAAGGCGAGCGGTCGCCATTCCGCGAGTCGTTCCCTTATCCGGGAGACCAGTTGCAGTTCTATTTCATAGCCCACTTCACGTTCGTTCTCACTGCTTATTTGGATTCCCGGCGGCAGGTATATATAAGTTGGTTTTCGGCGCCCCTCGATTTTTTCCGCCGGTTCGTGCTCGTGAATTTTCCAATGCGCCGCCGGCTCTTGGTAGGGCGAGTTTATGATCGGGTTTTCGACTTCGTTTATGGCCATTACAGTCCCAGATAGTCAGCGATTGCATCCAGTTTTTCCGTTATCTCAGGGTGGATTTCATCCTGCCGCATCACTTCGGCGATTTCTGCGTAACGTGTGTAAGGAAAACCCGGCAGTCCGGCCCTGTCAAGAATCGGCGGCAAGACGTCGGTACGAGCTTTCGTATTTTTGAAATAGCCGTGTTCCTGCATCGGGTTTTCTGCGGCTTGCTTGGGCAGGTAGTCGTGCATGAGTTCTTTCATCGCTTCGCTGTTCGCCATTTCCGCCGTCGGCCCGACCGTTTCTGCAATGAATCGAGCGAGAACGTCGGGATGCACAAGATAGCTTTCGATCTCATAACGACTCCAGCACAACTTCAGCAGCTTTCCGTCAAAGGCGGTATTCCCGTCGGGAATATCGGGATTTCCGTCGTGGTCAATGACTTGTACGCCGCGGATTTCTTTTTCAACGAGCAGTAGGGCCTCGAAATGATTTTCTGCCTTTATTCCTCTTGCTCCTGGTGCGGTTTCAAATACGGCGGGCTTCCAAAACGGCTGCTCCAATAAATTTTCTGCTCGGTGTTCCAGGATATGAGCCCACGCGCGCAGCACGTCGAGGTCCGTGTGTCCTTCCAGATAAAGCACCTTTTTCTTTTCAAGTGCCAGCATGATGTCCAAGTTGGAAAGCGAGGATAAGGAAAATATCAACGAGGCTTTTTCTTCGTTGCTTGCCAGCTTTCTGGGAGTACCCAACAGCACACATAGTTCTCTCGGGTCGACCGTGTCTATGATGACTTCTGAGTGGGTGGAAATGATCAATTGAGATTTGCTCTTTTGTGCCGCGAGCCTTAGCTCGCTGTAAATACTGTCTTGGAGAATCACGTGCAGGTGGGCGTCGGGTTCATCCAGCAAGAGTACGGTTCCTTGTCGGGAGTTCAGGAAGGTCAGCAGCATCAGCACTTGCAAAAAGCCGCTGCCGGCGTTGGCAATATCGTATTTTGTCCCGCTGCCGGTGTGTTGATATTCCGCAATGATGTTCGGGCCGTCGGTATTCGGCGGGAGAAGGTCGTAGTCGAACATCTTTTTCAATGACGCTGTTAGGCGGTCCCACGCGTCTTGGTTTTGGTGGGTTTCGACCAGCAGATTGCGTAATACGTCGCCGGGCTTTCCTTGTCCTAGCAGTTGGTTGATTTTTGGCTGTTGATATACCGGTTCTTCCGTACTCAAGCCGGTCATGGCGGGGACAAAAACCGGGTTGGGGAAGTTGCTTGGGTTCTTTAGTTGCGCCGGCTCCACGGATTGGAGGGGGCGCACCAAGACCTGTTCGCTGGAGTCGCTGATTATTTCAACGGGGACAGGGATGCCGTCGAAAGTGATCTCTATCTCGATTCTGTTGTTTGCACTGCGTTGATGCCACAGCAAGTCAAAAGCGCGTAAAGGCACCGAATAAAATGCTTGTCTCGCAATCGGCGCCTTTGCGTAAACGCCGCCGTGCCGTTGATATCTGTTCAGTTCCCGCCAGCGCGTCAGTGCCAGATGCCAAGTGGCGATTGCCTGTAACAGTGTTGTTTTA
Organism: uncultured Chromatiales bacterium; assembly: GCA_964347615.1. Taxonomy (GTDB): domain Bacteria; phylum Pseudomonadota; class Gammaproteobacteria; order Poriferisulfidales; family Oxydemutatoraceae; genus CAYFZO01. The sequence continues at coordinate 4,680 of CAYFZO010000006.1, read as the reverse complement.
CCGGAATTGTTTGGACCGGCGACAACGACGTGCCCGTCGAGGTTGAAAGTTTCATCTCTGAAACGCTTGAAGTTGCGGATGATGACTTTGGTTATTTTCATTTCTCGTCTGCAACTTTCTTAACGACCATCAGTTCGTTTCCTCTATCGTCAAGGGCTTTGACGGCGATTTGTTCTCCCGCCACAAACGGCTCGCTGACGGCGCTTTGCAGGCGTTCCCACACGGCTTCGTCAAAATCCGCCTGCACGGCCCGGCGGATTGAATCCCAAGCCGAAGTGCGCGGAAAAAATACTTGACCGGCGCGGAAGCATTGGCCGTCGTAATCGGTGTCTAGCATCCAGCAAGGCACGTCGTTGCCTTTCAGGGGGGAAGGCTCCATGGTGGTGGGGTCGAATACGTCCAGGCCGTGCAAGGTTACCTGCCAAAGATCATCCCCATCTTCCGTTTGCTCTTCGATCTTTTCGAGTTTGACGTCGGGTAAGCCGACGACCGCGAAAATATCACTCGATTGGGTATTCTTCAGCAAATCCGGCATTGATAAATCCATACTCGCCTGAGCGTAAATGGCGGGTACACCGAACGTCTCTTCGCCGTGTTCCACGGTTTCTCGAGCCGACGGCTCTATCGCAAAAGCAACGACCAGCAACTTGTGATACTTTTTTCCGCCTGCTTCTTTGCCGGCCTCAATCACGGCACGTTCGCTGATGGGGCCGTTGGTGGGACCGAAAACGACGGCGATCGCTTCATTATTGTCGGCATTTTCGGCCTCGGCGTGGAGTTCCAGGGATTTGGCGATTGGGCGAACCTCTTTCAGTTTGAAAGTTTGGTTGTTTGGCAGTTTCACTACAGGAGACAAACTCAGCACTCTGATCATGCGTTCGATGTGATTTGATTCGTCGCCAGGCAACGAGTCACGTTCTCTCACTTTCGACTTATCGATTTCCGGCGACAGCGGGGTCGGCAGTACGGCTTCAACGCAGAACGGGCCGGTGAGGCGTGTAACTCGTTTTTCGACTTCCGGTTTGTCAACCAAGACTTCTTCCATCGGAGGTTCGTTATTGGCGATGGATTTCAGTGTGACATGCGGGACGATACCGCCTGCTTCTTCTCCTTTTCTGTTTTGCTTGCGGGCGTAGACAAAGCCGCCGGCCGGGCCGCGTTCTTCTTCTTTCAGTTGGTAGTAGGGGTAAGTGGCGGTGAGCAAGCGTTGGCGGGTGAGGGCCAACGGCACTCGGGAAACGTCCGTGGTGATCCAGCGACGCCCCCACTGCTCGGCCACGCAGGCGGTTGTGCCGCTGCCGCAGGTCGGGTCCAACACCAAATCACCGGGGTCGGTGGTCATGAGAATGCAGCGTTGGATCGGTCGAGGAGACGTTTGTACGACGTACCCTTTCTTTAATTCAGGTCCTGTGTCTTGCCAATTATTCGTCAGCTCGGTGTATCCGAAATCATCAAAGTAGTATAACGCTCCCAACGCAGTCTTTTCCTGCACGATACGCTTTTCTTTCACGAGGCGGTCAAACCCTTTTTCAGAATATCTCCAACTTCCAGAAGGAATTCTCCACTTTTTTCCGGCAAACTCTCGAGGCTTTCTGTCATTTCCGCTTTTGGAATGTAACGGTAATGTGCGAAATGGACGTAAGTTATCGTCTAGAGAATCAGGATGCTTTCTTTCTTCATCCGTCATGGGGCGTCGTTCTTTAGTGTCTCTATCCTCAACACGATTGAACAATTTAGTGTCCAGCGGAAGTCTTTCAAAAAGCCGTCTGAACTTCATTTTTTCTAAGTTTCTTGCGTACCATAAGATGTAATCTGAAGTTCTTTTCAAAGACTGTTTTTGGCTCATTCCGCTTGTCGTCTTATACGAAATCATGCTCACAAAGTTTTTCTCGCTAAAGATTTCATCCATTACGCATCGAAGCAAATGCACGTTTTCTTCTGAGATCTGAACGAAGCAAGAACCGGAATCGGTCAGCATCTCCCGCGCAAGAAGCAAGCGGTCGCGCATATAAGTCAGCCAAGAGTGGATGCCGAGTTCCCAAGTGTCACGGTAGGCTTTGACCATTTCTGGTTCTCGACTAAGTGAACCATCATCTCCGTCTTTGACATAATGTTTTCGCACAAACGGTTGGAAGTTACCGCCGAATTTGACGCCGTAAGGCGGGTCCATGTACACCATCTGCACTTGTCCGCCGAGATTTTCGTACTCTACCAATGAGTTCATTACCTGCAGAGAGTCACCGAGAATCAGGCGGTTTTGCCAGCCGTTCAAATGTTCGTACGCGCCGCGAATTTTTTCGCCGATACTTTTGTCGCTCTCGCCGAACATGTCCAAAGTCCGGCCTCTTTTAGGGTGACGGCGTTTCAGGGTTTCCAGCACCGCTTGGGTGGATAACCGCTCATGAACAAACAAGGGGAGGGTCGGTACCGTGAAACTGCCTCGTTCGGCTTTGCCTGCCCAGTTAAGGAAGTGTCGGGACAGGCTTTTGAGTTTTTCCGCCGCTTGCTTTGCCTGATTTAAGTTGTCGCTGTCAATGATTTCCCGGATTAGCCGCTCGCCTTCACTGCGAGCTTCAGTTTCGTCCCACGTCAGTTCCGGCGAGAGAGAGGAATCGTAGCGCCAAGTCTTAGGCGGTTGTCTTTTGGAGTCCGGGAAAACGTCCTGAGTGCCGCTTTCGGGGCGCAAAAGAGTTTTTTCTTTGTGGCGGTAGTCGCGTGCGACTTTTCGAGGCTTACTGGCCATGAGGGAATGTTACTCCATTTCTTGGCGTTCGGTTTTCCCTCACGTTTTATCGGTGGGTCTACGGAGATTTTTTGGTGTCGAATTTTTCCGCTCAGGCTCTCGGTGTTTGATTCACTCCTTCCACTCCCCCCTCATCCAAATCACATCCAGCGCATCCCGTCCCGACGGCTGCTCTCCCTCGACAAAATCCTGATTCAGGTTCTCTTTCGTGTCCAGCACCCCGAGCACGAACCCGCAAATCACCTGATACTTCTCGGGGTCTATGCCGAGCGCGGGGTACACCTCGTCGCGTTTGATCCCGGCCATGCCGTGGGTATAGAGGCCGAAGCGTCTCGCTTGCAGCGTAATCGAGAGCCACGCGGCGCCGCAGTCGAAAATCGCCGAGTTGTTCGGCTGGCCGTTATGCTTGAAGTGTTTCCTTGCGACGATGAAGCCGACCAGCGAGGCGTTGCGCGCCCATTGCTGGTTCTTCTCGTTCAGGAGCTTGCAGAACCGGTCGAAGTCGGCGTCGTCGGTGTTGGTGATGAAGCGCCACGGTTGGTCGTTGAAGCACGACGGCGCCCAGCGTGCGGCGTCGAACACGGCGCGCAGCGTTTCCTCGGGCAGCGTGGTCTTCTTGAACGAGCGCGGCGACCAGCGCGTATGGAACAGTTCGTCAACCCCGTCGGCGGGGTCGCGGCGACTGAAGTCAATCTCGTATGGCGGCTTGAACGTTTGCATCACGGACAATCATATTACACGCCGCCGCGCGGGGGTAGAGGCTGCATGGGTTCAGCAGATATGAGACAGAATCGGGTGCCGACACCAAGATGCCCAAGATACGCCCCAAGATATGTTATTGGGGAACTCAAAGCCGGTGCCGGTGCGGGCAGCGGCTGTATCGGTATTGATGGGCGGCCAACCTACGATTGATCGACGCTCAATTGGCTTCTCCCTGAGATTGCCTCGAGATGACAAGCAGAACGCCTTGCGCACGGGTTCGGTTGACCTGCTCGACGCAGCCGTTTTCATCCATTCTATCTTTTCTTGCTGCGTGGCGGTATGTGTTTTCTGATTTCCTCATGTTCTAAACGGTCAGCGGCATCCTTGTCTTCGGTTGTGCGGTATTGAAATTGTGTGCCGATCTGGAAATAACCTCTATGTTCCCAAATACGGTCATCCAATCGTCCCCCCCTTGCTTTTCCGATGTACAGAATCTTGCCCTCTGCGTTTTTAATGCGGTACACGCCGGGCTTGTCGCCTGGCACTCCACGAAGGTTGCTTTTGGTGATTGGCTTGGTTTCGCTGAAATGTTTCATGCGTTCCCTCAATAATGAAATCGGCTAATAATGCTTATGTCGCCCACTATAAGCAGTGTAGGAATTTCCGTCAACGTGTATGGGGTCAGCAGATATGAGACAAAATCGGGTGTGCACGGGTTCGGTTGACCTGCTTGACGCAGCTGTTTTCATCCATTCTATTTCTTCTTATTGCGTCGCGGTATGTGTTTTCTGATTTCCTTGTGTTCTAAACGGTCAGCGGCATCCTTGTCTTTGGTTGTGCGGTATTGAAATTGTGTGCCGCTCTGGAAATGACCTCTATGTTCCCAAATACGGTCATCCAATCGGCCTCCCTTTGCTTTTCCGATGTACAGAATCTTGCCCTTTGCGTCTTTAATACGGTACACGCCGGGCTTGTTGCCCGGCACTCCACGAAGGTTGTTTTTGGTGATTGGCTTGGTTTTGCTGAACTGTTTCATGCGTTCCCCCAATAATGAAATCGGTTAATAATGCTTACGTCGCTCGCTATAAAGCAATGTAGGAATTTCCGTCAACGCCTTGTATGGGTTCAGCAGCGGCAAGACGCGCCGCCGTCACCGACCAAGCCGTTTTCCACAGGCGAGATTTTCCCGTGCAACGTCGGCGTCGCGGCGGCTGAAGTCAATCTCGTATGGCGGC
>CAYFZO010000005.1:34005-101398 GCA_964347615.1 uncultured Chromatiales bacterium | reverse complement strand
AGAAAAAAAGAAGGAAATTGGAGAAAAAAAGAAGGAAATTGAAGGAAAAGAGAAGTCAATTGAAGAAAAAGAGGAGTCAATTGGAGAAAAAGAGGAGTCAATAAGATTCTTTCGAGATAGCTATAGCAACAACTGCGGCGAGGATGGAGAGAGTGAGAGTGTAAAAAAGGAGAGTGTAAAAAAATGAGAGAGAGTGGAGAGTGTAAGAGAGTGTAACGGAATCTGTGTAAACCGTCTATCATAAACCCCTAACCTACTGGAGGTAGATAAGCGTCATGAACAAAAAAGAACTGGAAGCTTTTGCGATTGAGTTGGGGGTGTCTGAAATTTTGTGGGGGGGTGTCGGGACTGTCAGGAATTTTGTGTGTAAGCCATTCATCGGTTGCTTAGTATAAACTGGCTTTCAAACTTGATGGCAAATTGCGCTCGCACCTCATGCCAAAAAAGCGGTGGACGCTTCCATTTTTGAACTACCTTCCGCGGCGCCAAGTAAATCGGTTTCGCGGCGGCGGTATCGTTCGGGAAGTGGCCGCGAAGCCGAATCGTCCGGCGAACCGAACTGTTGAGATTCTCGATTGCGTTGGTGGTGCAAAGTTGAACAGCCTTTCGGCGGCAAAAACCTTGAGCGGGTCTTTATTTTCTACATTCTCCAGCAGTCGCCTAACCCTGCATAAACCGCTTCAGTTTGGGATACTGTTCCGATGCCCGGGGAACTCATACGCATCGCCACGCGCAAAAGCGCGTTGGCGCAATGGCAGTCTCGACACATCGCGGCGGCGCTGGTCGAACGCGACGCCGCGTTGCGTACCGAGCTGTTGCCGCTGGTCACCCAGGGCGATCGCGTTACCGACCGTCCGTTGACCGAAGTCGGCGGCAAGAGCCTGTTCGTCAAGGAGCTCGAGACCGCATTGCTCGACGGCGCCGCCGATATCGCGGTGCATTCGTTGAAAGACGTGCCCGCCGAGTTGCCGTCCGGGCTGACCATCGCCGCGGTGACGGCTCGCGCCGAACCTGCCGACGCGTTCGTCTCCAACCGCTTTGCTTCGCTCTCCGAGCTGCCCGACGGCGCGGTGGTCGGCACTTCGAGTCTGCGTCGCAGCTGTCAGTTGCTGCATCATCGGCGCGGGCTGTGCGTCAAGCCTCTGCGCGGCAACGTGGACACGCGCCTCGCCAAGCTCGACGCGGGCGACTACGACGCCATCGTGCTCGCTTGCGCCGGTCTTGAACGCCTCGGCCACGCCGACCGCATCCGCGAGCGGCTGCCGTTCGGCGTGATGCTGCCCGCCATCGGTCAGGGTGCGCTGGCGATCGAATGCCGTCTCGACGGCGAAGTTCACGCGCGGGTACGCGCGCTCAACGACGAATCCGGCGAACGTTGCGCCAAAGCCGAACGTGCCTTGAGCCTGCGTCTCGGCGGCAACTGCCGCCTGCCGCTTGCGGCCTACGCGAGGTGCGGCGAGCGCGAGGTGAGCTTGCGTGCCGTGGTCGGTTCCGCCGACGGTGAACGAATCCTGCGTACCGAGGCGCGGTCTTCGCTGGAACAGCCGGAACAGGCGGGCGTTGCGGCGGCGGAAGCCTTGCTTGAGCAAGGCGCCGGTGAATTGCTGGCCAGCGCGGCGGAATAAGCGATGAACGAACGCTTGGCGGACGACGCACGAAAGCCGTTGCAGGGTTTGCGGGTGCTTGCGACCCGCCCGGCGCACCAAAGCGCGGCCTTGCTCGCGCGTCTGAATGCGCTCGGTGCAATCGCCGACAACTTTCCGACCATTGAAGTCGTCGCCGTTGACCCCGTGGGCGACGTACTCGAACGCGTCGGCGACTACGACATGGCAATCTTCATCAGCGCCAACGCCGTCGTTCACGGTCTTGCCGCGCTGGCGCGTGCGGGCGTCGCGTTGTCGGGTTTGCCGCCGGTCGCCGCGGTCGGCCGCACCACCGCACAGTTGCTTGAAGCGGGAGGCGCGTCGGGCGTCGCTTATCCGTCGACGCCGAGCAGCGAGGCGTTGCTCGAAACATCCGCGGTCAAGGCGTTATCGGCGCCGGGCAAGGTCGTGATCTTCCGCGGTCGCGGCGGTAAGGAGGTGCTCGCCGTGGGACTGCGCGCCCGCGGTCTTGCGGTGGATTACGCCGAGGTATACGAGCGGCGCAAGCCGGCGGCGGTTTCATTGTCGTTCATCGACCCGTTGCCCGACTTGATCTTGGTAACCAGTCGTGACGGTCTGCAGAACCTCTACGAGATGACCGAAGAGGCGAGCCGCCCGCGGCTGTTGGAGACGCCGGTTGTGCTCGGCAGCCGGGCGATGTTGGCGTTGTATCGCCGCTTGGGTTTCCAACGCGACGCGGTGGTCGCGCAGAGCCCGTTGGACGCCGACGTGATAGCGGCGGTGACAGCGTGGCGCAGGCGTTAGAATATCGCCGCCGCGTCTCCCGACGGCGCGGCACACGATGCAATGACTTCTCCTGATGACAAGCCGTCCGCCGACAAGCCGTCCACCGACAAGCCACAGCGCAAGAAACGCCGCAGGCTCGTGTTTGCCGTCGTCGGGGTTGCCGCCGTGCTGGCAATCGTCGGTGCGTGGCAAGCGTGGCTGAGCTTCAAGCCGATGATGCAGCAGGCCATGCAGCCGTCCGGGAAGACACCCGAGGAAGCAGCCGAGAAAGCAGCTGGGCAAGCCCGCGTCATGGCCGGGTTGCGCAACGTCGAGAGTCGTCTTGACGCAATCGAACGCCGCGTCGAAGAAATCGCCGCCGAGCGGGCGGGGGTGACGTTCATCGAGTCGCATGAACTGTGGTGGATCGCCGAGGCCGAACGTTATCTGGTTGAAGCCGGCGCACGTTTGCAGACCGGTGCCGACGTCAAGTCGGCGTTGCCCGCGTTGAAAGCCGCGAAACGGATCCTGAAAGGTGCCGAGATCGCCGGGACTGAGGCGGCGGCAAGGGCGTTGGACGTCGAAATCGATCTGCTGGACGGCTATCGGAACAGGGAAGCCGAGCAGGCGGTCGCAACGCTGGACGAACTGCTGCGTCGCTTCGACGAGCCGCCCGAGGCGAAGCCGCAAGCCACCGTATCCGGGGCCGGACGCGACTTGTGGTCGCGCTTCACCGGCGCCTTGAGCGACCGCCTGGATCGGCTGGTCGTGGTCGAGGAGAACGCCGGCGCGGGGCGGCGGTTCAACCGGACCCTCGCCGTACACTCGCTCGCGCTTGCAAGGACCGCGGCGCTTGCCGGCGACGCCGTATCTTATCGTCGCGCCGTTGCCAACGCGATGCAGCTGTTCGAACAGGAGGGTGAGCAGAGCGTGCCGATGGTTGCCGAGTTGCGGGTTTTGTACGCGCTCGACGTCGCGGGCAGGCCGCCGCGCATCGGTGTCGCGCTCGATAAGGTGCGCTCGCTTGCCGCGGAGATGACGCCGTGAAGTGGTTGTTGTTCATCGCGGTGGTACTTGGCTTGATCGCCGCGGCGCTGATTTTTGCCGACCATCAGACCACGTGGGCGACCGTGCGCTTCACTTGGGGTGATACGTCGTTCGCCACCAACTTCGTGGTGGTGCTGCTCGCGGGCGTCGCCTTGCTGATCGTGTTGCGCTTGATCGGCGCGTTGCTCGGTTTGCCCGTTCGGCTGGTGCAGGTTTGGCGCGACCGTCGTCTCATCAGTCGGCGCCAAGCGTTCGTACAAGGCGTTTCGCTGTATCTGCAAGGGCGAAGGGAGCAGGCACGCAAGCGTCTCCTGCGCGCGGCGCAAGCCCATGGCGGTCATTTCGCACCGACCGCCGCCCTGCTCGCGGCGTACTGCGCGTTGCGGGACGGCCAATTCAGGGAAACCCGCGCCGCGTTGCAAACGGTGCACCAGAAGAACGAGGACGATGGGTTCTGCGCGGCGCTGATTGAAGCCGAGATGCAGCTTGAGTCGGGACAGGTCGAGCAAGCCGCCAAGCGCCTCGCGGAACTTCGCCGCCGTCAGCCGGACAACCACAAGGTTGCCGAGTTGCTGGCGCGGGCGTGTGCGAGGCTCGGCGACTGGGACGCGCTCGTCGAGTCGTTGCCGCAGCTGCGCAGACTTCATGCAAACCGTCCCGACAGATTGCACGCCGTCGAAGCGTCGGTGGAAAAGCAACGGTTGCAACGCGCTGCCGACCGCGCCGACCAGGATGAGCTCAGGCGTCGGTGGCGCAAGCTCGGCGCGACGGTGAAGTCGGCGCTGCTGGCGGACTATGCACGGATGCTGGCGCGCGCTGGCGCGCCCAAGGAGGCCGAACAGCTCTTGCGCGAGGCGATCGAGGCAAAGTGGGACGAGGACGACATCGTGGCCTATGGTGACATCGGGGGCGACGTCGAGGGCGACGTCGGGGGCGGCGTTGACGAGCGTCTGCAACACGCCGAGCGTTGGCTTGCGAGCAAGCCGGAGAACCCGGCGCTGCTGCTGTGCCTCGGCAAGATCTACCGCCAAGCCGGCCTGTGGGACCAAGCGCGCCACTGCTTGAAGAAGAGTCTTCTTCTCGCGCCGTCGGCCGAGGTTTGCCGCGAACTCGCGGTTGTTTTCGAGCGCATCGGCGAAGGCGGGCCGAGCCTCGCGACGCAAGGCAAGCCGGTGCATCAGGCTTGACGAGGCGGCGATGGTTGTACGCGCGACTCTTTTCGTCCTGTTGTTCGCCTTGTGGCTTTTGCTGTCGGGTCAGCACACCCCGTTCGTCACGATGCTCGGCGCCACCAGCGCGATGCTGGTGATTTGGCTCGGTTCGCGGATGCGGATCTTCGGCGCGGGTTTTCACACGCCGGGCTTTTATCTGCGCTTGCCGCGGTACACGGTCTGGCTGCTGGGGCACGTGGTGGTCTCGTGCGTACGGGTGGCGGTGACGGTGTTGCGTCCGAGCTTGCCGATTTCCCCGGGTTTCACGCGCGTGCCGATGACGCAGAAGAACGACCTCGCCAAGCTGGTGCACGCGAACTCGATCACGTTGACGCCCGGCACACTGAGCACCCAGGTCGAAGACGACTGCATCGAGGTTCACACCCTCGGGCTCGGAGAAGACGCCGCCGCACACGCCCGGCTCGACCGGAAGGTCTCGCGGCTTGAGGGGCAGGAGCAATGACGGTGCTGCCGTTTGCCGCGTTGGGTGCCGCGATTGCCGCCGCGATGGTGATGCTGCTGATCCGCGCGGCCAAAGGCCCCGGGCTGTTCAACCGGGTGCTCGCGATCAACACGTTCGGCACCTTGACGGTGCTGTTGCTGGTGCTGCTCGGCGTCGAGTTCGACCAGCACGACCTTATGGATATTGCGTTGCTTTACGTGTTGCTTAACTTTGTCGCGGCGGTTGCGGTGTTGCGGTTTTTCGAGGATCGCCGGCTGCCCGCGCACGAAACGCACGCCGATGAATCCCATGAATGAAGTCGTTATCAACGCGGCAAGCTGGACGTTGATCGGCGTCGGCTGCTTTTTCTTGATTGTGGGGGGCATCGGCGCATTGCGTATGCCCGACTTCTACACGCGTGCGCACGCGGTCGGGCTGATTGACACGCTCGGCGTACTCGCGCCGCTCGCGGGACTGGCTCTGCAGATGGGCATGGTGCAGGCTACCTTGAAAGTGGTGCTGATACTGCTGCTTTTGCTGGTGACGGTGCCGACCACGACCCACGCAATCGCCCGCGCGGCGCGGCACCATCGGGGCGACGAAAGCTGATGGAACACGCGGTTATCGCCGTGTTGTTGTCGTTGCTGACCGCGGCGGCGGCGGTGGTCGCGGCGAGCAGGAATCTGTTCGCCGCGGTGTTGCTGCTGGCGATTTACAGCTTGTTGGGCGCGGGATTGTTCGTCTCGCTCGATGCGCCCGACGTCGCTTTCACCGAAGCGGCGGTCGGCGCCGGCTTTTCGACGGTGCTGTTCCTCGCGGCCCTCGCCACGACCGCGCACTTTCACGCCTACACGGCCAAGCGCAAGCGGTCGGCGCTCGTCTTGGTGTTGCTGACCGGTGCGTTGCTGCTGTACGCGGTGCCGGAGATCCCGCGCTTGGGGTCGCCCGACGCACCGGCCAACCGCCACGTCGCCGAGTACTACCTCCAAAACACTCCGCGGGAAGTCGGCGTGCCCAACGTGGTTACCGCGGTGCTTGCAAGTTATCGCGGCTTTGACACGTTCGGCGAGCTGGTCGTGATTTTCACCGCCGGCGTCGGCGTCGCCGGGGTGTTCGCGGCGGGGCGCCGCCGCCGGCGCGCCGCGAGGCAGGCTTCGGGCTGAGGGCGATGCCGCTCATCAAGGACAACCCGGTGTTGCGTGAGACCGCGCACGTGCTCGTGCCGCTGGTTCTGCTGTATGCGCTTTACGTGCAGTTCCACGGCGACTTCGGCCCGGGCGGCGGGTTTCAAGGCGGCGTCATCTTCTCGGTCGGCATCGTCATCTACGCCTTGACCTACGGCCGGGAACGCCTCAAGCGCGTGATTTCAAGACGCACGGCCGAGGTGCTCGCCTGCCTCGGCGTGTTGCTTTACGCCGGTACCGGGCTTGCGTCGATGTTCATGGGCGGGTCGTTTCTCGACTACGACGCGTTGGCCGAAAACCCGCTTGAGGGGCAGCACGCCGGTATTTTTCTGGTCGAACTCGGCGTCGGCGTCACAATAGTTGGGGTCGTGGTTACCGTGTTCTATCTGTTCACCGAGGAGAGAACCGAAAAAACGGAGGGCGAATCGTGAGCGGTTTTGTTCAGGCGGCGGCGGGGCACTACGGATACTTGATCGTGGTCGTGGTGATGATGATCGGGCTTTACATCATGATTGCCTACGGCAACCTGATCAAGAAGCTGATCGGCCTCGGCGTACTTCAAAGCGCGGTCTTCGTGCTGTTCATACTGCTTGCCGCAGCCCGCGACGCGATGCCGCCGATTCTGGGCGAGACCGACGGCGTCTATGCGAACCCGTTGCCGCACGTGCTGATACTGACTGCCATCGTGGTCTCGATTGCGACCACGGCGCTGGGGCTGTCGCTGGTGGTTCGAATCAGCGACGCTTGGGGAACTTTGGAGGAAGAGGAGATACCCCCCTTACAAGACGAGCCGGAAATCGGGCCGCGGGACGAGCGCCACTAAGGCGGGCACGTGCTGCGTCACCTGCCGATTCTCGTCGTCGTCGCGCCGCTTTTAAGCGCGCCGCTTTGCATCGTGCTGCGTCGCTTTGAACTCACGCGGCTGCTTGCTTTCGGCGTCGCCGTCTTCGTTCTGGCCTGTGCCGTGATGATGTTCGTCGAGGCCGCCGGCGGTTTCGTTTGGCGCTACGAACTCGGGGGCTGGCCCGCGCCGTGGGGCATCACCTACCGCGTGGACCTTCTGGGCGCGTTGTTCGTTCTGCTGATTGCGTTGATTGCAAGCGTCGTCGCGTTGTTCGCCGTGTGCGGTTCGGCGCGCGAGTTCGACGGCGACGGTTATTTCTCCGCGCTGTTCCTGCTGTGCATCGCGGGGATGCTCGGCATCGTCGTCACCGACGACCTGTTCAACGTCTTCGTGTTTCTTGAGATTGCCGCGCTCTCGTCTTATGCGCTGATTGCGCTGGGGCGCGGCGGCGCGCCGCCGCTCGCGGCGTACCGTTATCTGTTGATGGGTGCGGTCGGCGCGACTTTTTTCCTGATCGGCGTCGGATATTTGTACATGATGACCGGCACGCTGAACCTGAGCGATCTCGCGTTGCGTCTGCCTGAAGCGGCATCGAGCCGCGTCGTCGTCGCGGGGCTGGCTTTCATTACCGTCGGGCTCGCGATGAAGATGGCGTTGTTCCCGTTGCACTGGTGGTTGCCCGACGCCTACACGTTCGCGCCGTCGCCGGTGGCGGCTCTGCTCGCCGCGGTCTCGACCAAGACCGGCATCTATCTCGTCGTGCGTTTGTTCTTCGGCGTGTTCGGTGCGGACGTCGCTTGGGAAAGTACCGGTTTCGACGTGGCACTGTTGCTGTTGTCGTCCGCCGCCGTCGTCTTCGCCTCGGTGGCCGCCGTTTATCAGGACAATGTCAAGCGCATGATGGCGTATTCGAGCGTTTCCCAGATCGGCTACGTTACGCTCGGCGTCGGGTTGGTTTCGGCGAGCGGCGTCGGTGCGGCATTGGTGTATCTGTTCAACCACGCGCTGATCAAGGGCGGGCTGTTTCTTGCGATCGGTTGCGTCGTCCATCGGGTCGGCGGTTGCCGCGTCGAAAGTTTCGCCGGGCTCGGGCGGCGCATGCCGTGGACGATGGCGGCAATCGTCATCGGCGGGCTGAGCTTGATCGGCGTGCCGTTGACCGCGGGCTTCATCGGCAAGTGGCAGTTGGTCGTTGCCGTTCTCGACGCCGGTCTCTGGCCGTTGGCCGTCGTCGTCCTCGTCGGCTCGTTGATTACCGTGGCGTACGTCTGGCGCTTGGTCGAGGCCGCCTACCTGCGGTCGCCGCCCGCCGAAGCGGGCGCGGAGCCTTGTGAAGCGCCGAAAGCGCTGCTGATACCGGTGTGGATCCTGATTGCGCTGAACCTTTATATCGGCTTTCACGCCGCCGGCCTGGTCACGGTTGCGACGCGGGCGGCGCGGGACATCGTCGGAGCGGGCTTGTGAACCTCAACGAAACGCTGCTTCTGATTGCGCTGGCGACGCCTTTTGTCTGCGCGGTTTTGATTGCGGCGGGCCGGCGTAACCCCGGGTGGTATCAACTGATCGTGACCGGTGCGCCTTTCGTCGTGCTGATTTGTGTCGTGCTGTTGCTTTCGCGTTTCGGTGCGGACGGGGGGAAAGTCCGATTGTTCTTGGGGGAAATCGCTCCCGGTCTCACGCTCGGTTTCGAGCTCGAGATGCTCGGTCTGATTTTCGCGGCGGTCGTCGCGGTGCTGTGGCCGATCAGCATGTTGTATTCGTTCGCTTACTGCCACCTCGGTTCGCTCAAACGTCAAGCGCGCTTTTACGCTTGTTTCAGCCTCGCCGTCGGCGGCGCGCTCGGCGTCGCTTTCGCCGGCGATCTGCTGACCTTGTGGGTGTTCTATGAAGTCCTGACGCTCAGCACTTATCCGCTGGTTACCCATTATGCCGACGCCAAGTCGCGTACCGCCGGGAGGGTGTATCTCGCGTTCCTGCTCGGCTCTTCGGTGTTGCTGTTCCTGCCGGCGATGGTCTGGATTTACCTCGCCTGCGGCACCTTGGAGTTCACGTCGGGCGGCGTCTTGCACGGCTGTGTCGCGCGCGACGACGCGGGTTGGCTGCTGTTGCTGCTGGTGTTCGGTTCGGCCAAGGCCGCGCTGATGCCGCTGCACCGTTGGTTGCCCGAGGCGATGGTCGCGCCTGCGCCGGTCAGCGCGTTGCTGCACGCGGTTGCGGTGGTCAAAGCCGGCGTGTTCACCATCGCCAAGGTCGCCGTCTATATCTTCGGCTTCGAGTTCATGGGCGAGATTGCAAGCGGATGGCTGGTGTACGTCGCCGGCGCGTCGGTCGTGATTGCGTCGCTGATCGCGTTGCGCCAGGACAGTCTGAAGAAAAGGCTCGCGTACTCGACGGTCAGCCAGCTGTCCTACGTCACCTTGGGCGTCGCGCTGTTCAAGCCCGCGTTTTTCGGGGCGGTGCTGCATCTCGTCGCACACGCTTTCGGCAAGATCACGCTGTTCTTTGCCGCCGGCGCCATTCAGAGTGTCACGGGCAAGCAGCGCGTCAGCGAATGTCGCGGTCTCGCTTATTCGATGCCGTGGACGATGGCCTGCTTTACCGTCGCCGCCCTTTCGATGATCGGTCTGCCGCCGCTCGCCGGCTTTGCGAGCAAATGGTTCTTGCTCGAGGGCGCGATCGGCGCCGAGCATTACTTCGCGGTCGGGGTTCTGGTGTTGAGCACGGTTCTGAACGTCGGGTATTTCGCCCCGGTGGTGTACGCCGCCTACGTTCGAAACGGCGACGCCTCGCGCAAGGCACCGGCGGAAGCACTCGAGAAAACGGTTGGGGAAGCAGCCGGGGAAACGGCCGGGGGTGAAGCTGGGGAAACAGCCGGGGGGGAAGCCGAAACCACGTCCGAGGAAGCGCCCGCGCAAACGTTCCGTGAAGCACCCGCGGCGATGGTGGTCGCGATGGTGTTGCCCGCCGTCGCCGTGGTGCTGTTGTTTTTCTACGCCAACGCGCTGGTGCGCCTGATCGAGGGAATAGGATGAAGTTCAGGTTGCAGACTTGGTTGCTCGGCGCGGTGCTGTTGATGACGCTGCTGGCGTGGGAGTCTTTGATCGAGCGCCATCCGCACGTGGCGATTGCCGGCTGGTTCGGGTTTTACGCGTGGTTCGGTTTCGCCGCGTGCCTGCTGCTGATTGTCGTCGCGTTGCTGGTCGGGCGCGTATTGAAACGCCGGGACGATTACTACGAGAGTCGCCGTCGTGATTGAAACCTCGCTGACGCCCGGCCTGCTGATTGTCGTCGCCGCATTGTTCGTTCCGTTGGTGCGTAGCGGCGTACGCACGTTGCTGCTGTTTGTGCCGCCGGTGCTGGCTTTGGCGCTGGTCTGGGTCGCCGCGCCCGGTGAAAGTGCAGCAATCGAGTTCCTCAGCTTTGAAGCACGACCGTTTCAGCCCACTGCGTTGGGGCGGATGTTCGCCACCGTGTTCATCATCGCGTTGCTTATCGGCCACTTGTTCGCGTTGCGTCAGTCGCGTCCGTTTGAGCTTGCGAGCGCGTCGGTTTACGGGGGCGGCGCGGTTTGCGCGGTGTTGTGCGGCGACTTCCTCAGCCTGTTCGTGTTCTGGGAAATGATGGCAATCGCTTCGACCGCGGTTATCCTCGCCGGCGCCACCGAGACCGCCAGAGCCGCCGGATTCAGATACTTGGTGCTGCACGTGTTCGGCGGGATGATTTTACTGTGCGGCATTCTCGGTCTGGCCGTTGACACCGGCGACGTCTCGTTGCGTACGCTGCGTGCACACGACGTCTACACCTGGATGATTCTCGCCGGCGTGCTGCTCAACGTCGGCGCACCGCCGTTTTCCGCGTGGGTCGCCGACGCGTATCCCGAAGCAAGCCCCGCCGGCACGGTATACCTGTCGGTGTTCACGACCAAGACCGCGGTGTTCGTCCTGCTTGCGACGTTTCCGGGCGAGCCCGTGCTGGTGCCGGTCGGGCTGTACATGGTTTTTTACGGAATCATCTACGCGTTGAACGAGAACGACATGCGCAGGATTCTCGCGTACAGCATCGTCAATCAGGTCGGCTTCATGGTTGTCGGCGTCGGCGTCGGCACCTCGCTCTCGCTCAACGGCGCCGCGGCGCACGCTTTCGCACACATTATCTATAAGGCCCTGCTGATGATGTCGGCGGGCAGCGTTCTGCTGATGACCGGGCGCAGGGAATGTACCGGCCTCGGCGGGCTTTACCGCAGCATGCGCCTGACCACCGTGTGTGCCATCGTCGGCGCGCTGGCGATTTCGGGCTTTCCGTTGACCTCAGGTTTCATTTCCAAGCCGATGATCTCAGCCGGCGCGTTGGAGCAGCATCTGCCGTGGCTTTGGGGCGCATTGCTGATGGCGTCGGCGGGCGTGTTCCTCCACGCGGGCGTGAAGTTTCCGTGGTTCGTGTTCTTTCACCGCGACTCCGGGTTGCGCGCCGCCGATCCGCCGCTGAACATGCGTCTTGCGATGATTGTCTTTTCGGCGGCGTGTGTGCTCATCGGCGCGTTCCCTCAGCTGCTGTATCAGCTGCTGCCGTGGCCCGTCGACTATGCGCCGTACACGCTTGACCACGTGGTCGGAAAGTTGCAACTGCTGCTGTTTTCAGGCGCCGCGTTCTTTTTGCTGCTGCCGTGGCTTGAGCGCACACGCACCATCAGCCTCGACTTCGACTGGTTCTACCGCAAGCCTGGGCTGCGTCTTTACCGCCTGTTGTGGCGCGACCGCGGGTTCGACGAACGCCTGCTGTCCCCGCTCGGCGCGCGGTTGAAGCAGGTGAAATCCGGGCTTGCGCGCTGGACGCGCCCCGCCGACGCGCCGGTCAAGGTGTTGCAGACCGGCCTGACGGTGGGCTGGTTGACCGCGTTGCTCGCGCTGTTCTTGCTGCTGTATTACTTGTGAGCCGGGTGGCCTTTGGAAAGCTTTCGCCAGCGAAAGCTTTCTAATGAAGGCTGCGGCCGAAGACCAGCGAGCTTTCGGCCGTTTCGGGCGCGGGTGACGCGTGGTGTATCGCCATCCGCCACCCTTGGTTGGTGCTGTGGAACACGTTGGTTGCAATCACGATGCCTTGAAGCCGCCCTTGGCTGTAGATGTTTTCCTGAACCTGATGGATTGACAGCAACTCGTCCTCGACGCATTGGCCGTTGCTCAAGCGAAAGTCCCAGCCCTGCGACTCCCTGAAGATTTGCTCCCAGCTTTCACGCACCGCGTCGGGGCCGTAAAGCCTCGGGCCGCCCGGGTGGATGCACAAGATGCTCTCGTCGTCGGCCCACACCGCCATCATGTCATCGACGTCGCAGCGCTGGAACGCGTCGTAGAACGCCTGCTGGGCGTCCGTGGCGGACTCGAACAAGAGGCCGTGGATGGAAGTTTCTGCGCGCATGGGCGACATTCTACATGAGAGCACCACGCACCGTCGCAACCGGGACACGATACAATTTGAGCTGTATCATTCACGCCGACGGACGGAATCCCCACGAATCCAATCTCAACGACAATGCGCATAGTTCTTCCTCTGTGGACCATCGTGGCTTGGGGCTTGACCGTCGCGCTGGTGTCGCAACTGCTCGGCGGCACTTTCGAGACGCGCGCCTGCCAAAGCGATTGCGTGTGGACGCTTTACTGGGTCGTGTTCTCGGTCACCGTCGCGGGCTGCGCGGCAGGCGGCTGGTGGTTGTTCAGCAAGGATAAATCCCCGGTGGCCGTCATCAGCGTCGTCGCGATGGCGCTGTTGCTTGTCGTCTTTCTGACTACGATGGCGATCGGCACGTTCGCCTGATTGCGCTTTCCCTTAACTGCCTCGCCGTCAGCCGCCCCGGTGGTGGCCCGTTTCACACCTCGGCGTAGCGCGCCGCCTCGCCGAGCCAGCGGCGAATCAACTTGCCGCAGACTTCCGGGTGCGCTTCGAGCATCCGCTCGGAAGTCTTGAGCACCCGCTCAAGCTGCTTCGCGTCGCGCGTGAGATCGGCGATGCGGAATTGCATCTCGCCGGTCTGACGTGTACCGAGGATTTCGCCGGGCCCGCGGATCTTCATGTCCTCGCGCGCGATCTCAAAGCCGTCGTTGGTCTCGCGCATCACGTTAAGGCGGCGCCGCGCGGTGCCCGACAACGGCGGATGGTAAAGCAGCGCGCACATCGCCTGCTTGCCGCTGCGCCCGACCCGTCCGCGCAACTGGTGCAGCTGAGCAAGCCCGAAGCGTTCGGCGTTCTCGATCACGATCAGGTTTGCGTCGGGGACGTCCACGCCGACCTCGATCACGGTGGTTGCGACCAGCAGCTGAATTCCCCCCTGCTTGAACAAGGCGATCGCCTCCTCTTTCTCCTCGGGTTTCATCCGTCCGTGGATGAGTTGAATCTTGATTTCGGGCATCGCGCGCTTGAGCCGGTCGTAGGTCGCTTCGGCGGTCTCGTAGTTCAGCGTTTCGGACTTCTCGATCAACGGGCAGACCCAGTAGGTTTGCCCGTCTTCGGCGCAGGTCTTGCGCACCCGCTCGATGAGCTCGTTGCGGCGGGTGTCGGCCAGGGCGAAAGTCTTGACCGGCAGTCGCCCGGGAGGCATCTCGTCGATCACCGAGTAGTCGAGGTCGGCGTACATCGTCATCGCAAGGCTGCGCGGGATCGGCGTGGCGGTCATGATGAGCTGATGCGGCTGGAGGTCGCCGTTCTCGCCTTTTTGCTTGAGCGCGAGGCGCTGGTGCACGCCGAAGCGGTGCTGCTCGTCCACGACGATCAACGCGAGGCGGGCGAACTCGACCTTCTCCTGAAACAAGGCGTGGGTGCCGACCACGATGTCTATCTCGCCGGTGCGTGCTTGGCGCAACGCGTTGCGGTGCTCGCGTACTTTCTGCTTGCCGAGGATTGCGCCGATGCCGATTTCGAACGGGCCGAACCACTCCTTGAGGTTGCGGTAATGCTGATCGGCGAGGATTTCGGTCGGTGCCATCATCGCCGCCTGACAACCCGCCTCGACCGCTTCAAGCATCGCCGCCACGCCGACCAAGGTCTTGCCCGAACCGACGTCGCCCTGCACCAGACGCATCATCGGCGCCGCCTCGCGCACGTCGGCGCGAACGTCTTCTATGACCTTGCGTTGCGCCGCGGTCAGCTCGAACGGCAGACGCTCCTTCAGCTGAGCCAGCAACTTGCCTTCGGTTTTCAACGCCCGCGCGCGTTGACGCTTGGTGTCGGCGCGCATCCGCTTGAGGCTCAACGAATGCGACAGCATCTCCTCGAACGCCAGCCGTTTCTGCATCGGGTGCTCGCCGGTCTGCAGCAACTCGACGTCGGCGTCGGCGGGCGGGCGATGGACGTAACGGATCGCGTCCTGCAGCGAGACCGCCCCCTCCTCGGCGAGCACCGCCGGCGGCAGCAATTCCTCGAGGTTGTTGTCGGGCGACGACAACCACGCCAGCGCTTCGCCGGTGAACTTGCGCAGGCTGAACTGGCTTAGCCCCTCGGTGGCCGGGTAGATCGGCGTGTAGCCCCTGTCCAGATGCGCGTTGCCGTGCGCGCTGACGAACTGGTACTCAGGATGAATCATTTCGAGCTGCGACTGGCTCCTGCGGACTTCGCCGAAGCAGCAGATACGTACGCCCTTGCGCAGGCTGTTCTGCTGCGCCGTCGAGAAATGGAAGAAGCGCAGCGTCAACGTGCCCGTGCCGTCGGCGATGGCGACCAGCATCATGCGTCGGCGCGCATAGACGACGCGGGTCTGCTGGATTGCACCCTCGACCAACACCTCCTGGCCGGGACTCAAGGTGTTGATCGGATGGACGCGGGTGCGGTCTTGGTAGCGCAGCGGCAGGTGGAACAGCAAGTCCTCGACGTGATGGATGCCGAGGCGCTCGAGTTTCTCGGCAACCGCGTCGCCGACGCCGCGAAGTTCGGTGATGGGAAGCATTGGTGCAGCATGTTAGCCGCCCGGCGGGGGTTGTCTCAAGTGGGGGGGAGAGGTTTGGTGACCGAACGGTTGCGAGCACCCGCCGAGCGTGATTTGCTTTTGATATGCTCGGTGCGTTCATTTTCACGGATAACCGGAGGAACGCCATGAACAAGACATTGAAACTGCTGGTGCTTGCCGCCGTCGTGGCCGCCGCGTCCACTCAGGTCGCTGTGGCGCAGGAGCAGAAAAGCGAGGACTACATGCCGAGCCTCATCACGAAGACGCCGCTGGAAGGGCGGATGCTTGCGATCAAGATCGTGAGGAAAACCATCGGCGCGATTCAACGCAGCCCCGAAATCAAGATGAAGGTTCGCAAGGAGTATGAGGACGACCCCGCGCTGCTGATGGAAGCGGCGGAACTCGTCGCGAGGGAATTCAAGACCATCGCAATCGCCAACGATTATTGGCGGTAGGTTTTTAGGGGCCGGGAGGCTTCAGGCGAAGCGACGTGGCGTCCTTGCCCTGCGGGCGGGGTGCCGGTCTCCTATTGCATAGAAAACTGAGAAATCTATAGAGGTCGGCTTTTTATTATATAGAAATCGGGATTTTCTATATAATACGGCTATCTATGTAACCAAAGATATATATAGAAATGGGATAAATCTATAGAGGTCGTCTTTCTATTATATAGAAATTGGGGTTTTTTATATAATACGGCTATCTATTGTGACTAAAGATATATATAGAAACGGGATAAATCTATAGAGGTCGTCTTTCTATTATATAGAAATCAGCATTTTCTATATAATAGCCTGCCATGTTGACCGACCCTCTACTTCTTGCCCCCTTGTCGTCTGCCGCCGGCTTGGAGAGCAATGCCGTATTGAGAAAAGTCGTTTCGGCCTCCCGTTGTTTGGCCGAGCTGAAAGGCGCCACGGCGACCATTCCCAACGAAGCCATACTCATCAGCACGCTGACGTTGCAGGAAGCGAAAGACAGCTCGGCCGTGGAGAACATCGTGACGACTTACGACGAGTTGTACAAAGCGGGAGTTTCTCCCAAAGTAAGCGTCGGTCCCGCGGCTAAGGAAGTGCGTGACTACGCCGATGCCCTGCAACAGGGTTTTGAGTCGGTCCGAGAAAACCGGATTATTCGACTTGGGGACATTTTGTCGCTTCAGCAGGTGCTGGAAAAGAACGACGCGGGCTTGCGTAAATTGCCCGGCACCGTCATCAAGAACGTCCAAACCGACGAAGTGATTTACACCCCGCCGCAGGATGCGCGGGAAGTCGAGCGACTGATGGCCGAGTTGGTTGATTACATCAACACCGACGACTCCGACACCGACCCGTTGGTGAAGATGGCGTTGATTCATCATCGCTTCGAGAGCATCCACCCTTTCTACGACGGCAACGGCCGCACCGGTCGCATCCTGAACGTTCTGTACCTCGTTTTCAAAGGCTTGCTCGACTTGCCCGTGCTTTATCTCAGCCGTTACATCATTCGGGACAAACAGGAGTATTACCGCCAGCTGCAAGACGTGCGGACGAGCGGAGAGTGGGAACCGTGGCTGCTGTACATGCTTGACGGCGTTGAACAGACCGCCGGTTTCACCATCTCTTTAATCGGAAAAATTAAAACGCTGATGCAGGAATACAAACACCGCATCCGCAGGGAGCTGCCGAATATTTACAGCCAGGACCTGCTCAACAACCTGTTCAAGCACGTCTATACCAAGAGAGGATTCGTCAGTGAGGATTTAGGCGTTACTTACATCACCGCGACCAAGTATCTGGAACAGCTGGTCGAGAAGGGGTTCCTGGAGAAAGCGAAAATCGGACGCAGCAATTACTACATCAACCGTCTGCTGTTTGACTTGTTTTCGGCGGATGGTTGATTGGGGGTGAAGCGGGTGGCTTTGAGAAGCCTGTTTCGGCGACACCGATTTTCTTTTCTATCAATGTGTTACTGGGAAGCTTGGCTGATTCAAGAACAATCTAGTTTTTTCATTGAAACTAGGCTTTCCATTTGGGGAAAGGATAATTGTTGATAGCTTTTGTGCGTCTGTAATACACTTGCCTACCCCCATTTCTGATGTGGGGGCAGAAATGGCTTCCAGGGAAAACAGTTTGATTTTTTAACACGCCCCCGATTTTGTTCTTCGGGGCGTACGTGTTCGCACCCTGAAAACGTGGTGCTGGACGAAGTTGATAATGAGAGTACCAAAAATGAAAACTAAATCTAAATATGAAAAAATAGTTGAGAAATATCGCAAGAAAGAGAGCGAAAATGTATTAACGAACCTGTCTCGCCCTCATGCAAAAATTCTTTTCGACAACTTGCTGAAGATTGCGGAAGACAAAAAGGAGCAAGTCTGTATATATAGCGGAACCCTCAATAAGGATTTTTACAACCAGCTGGTGGATAGTGTCAAAAGTGCATTGGAGAAAACTGAAGTTTTGGTCGCGGTTTCCAACGACGAAGATATGAAGGGCAACGATTTTGCTAAAGCGGTGGATGAGTCCGATAACGGAAAATTAAAGATAGGCGTCAAATCCGAGTTTTATGCAGGCTATCCTCATTTCATCTTGGTCGGAGACAAGAGGTACCGTCTTGAAAAAGACGATGTAACAAAAGAAGCAATTGCTTGTTTTAACGATCCCATTCTAGGAGAAATGCTGACAGGCGCAAAGCACCGGTTGTTCCCAGAGAAATTTCAAGCGCAACAAACCGCAAGCGGAAATTAGAGCTAGTTCTGTTTCGCTTAAAACCGTAGTTGCTGAGCTTTTCGGTTTGCGTTTAGGGCGTCAAGTCCCTGTGCTTTTAAGCAGTTCGCAGTAAGCTTCTTGCTGACCTTTAATGTAGGAATAAGTGGTGGATTCACTGGCAAGCAATGCGCTAAACGCTGTCATTATCGCGTCTTCGTTTGTATTACTGGCTATTCGGCAGGTTCAGGCCCCCATAAATATTAGCCTAGAAAATCAAAGGCAAAATTTCGCTCGGCTCGAGGAGAAGCTCAGACGCCTGCCCGGCGGAGAGAGGATGTTGGAGGAAGTTTGTTATGCCGATTTTTCTAAGGCAGTGGATAGAATGGAGACTTATTCTTCAGAAGACAAGAATCGGAGCATGATCATTAGCGGATTTCTTCTTGTCATTATTAGTTTCGCATTATTAGCTCATCTCGGAATACTGTTTTCTTTTCCATTCGTAATCTGGGGAACAAGATTTTTGCTTTCCGTAAGCGTTGTAACTTTAGTCTTCTCAATTTTTACTGTTGTAAGAATCGTAAGACGGTCTATGGATATTGAGAACGATAATAAAAAGGTAGAGGCTTTGTTTGATGTGGCAGAAAAGGCGATAAAGGAGCTGGCCTGAAGCGTTAAGTTTGATTGTTTATTTTCGGGCTCACCCCACCCCCTTTCTTCTTCACGATCACCGACGGCGCCAGCATCTCTTTCGGCGCTTCCAGTCCCATCAGTTCCAGCACGGTCGGGGCGATGCTGCTGATATTGCATCCCCCGGCGAGGTGATGGTCTTCGCCGTCCACGATCAGGAACGGCGCCGGGTTCATCGTGTGCCGCGTGTTCAATTGTTGTGTCTTGGAATTCAGCATTGAACGCAGCCTTTAATATGGCAGGGAGAAGCCTCCATATTCAAGCCAGCCTTTAATATGGCGGGGAGAAGCCTCCATATTCAAGCCAGCCTTTAACATGGCGGGAAGAAGTCTCCATATTCAAGCCTGCCTTGAATTGCTCACTTCTTCCCTTTCTTCTTCACGATCACCGACGGTGCCAGCATCTCTTTCGGCGCTTCCAGCCCCATCAGTTCCAGCACGGTCGGGGCGATGCTGCTGATGTTGCATCCCCCGGCGAGGTGATGGTCTTCGCCGTCCACGATCAGGAACGGCACCGGGTTCATCGTGTGCCGCGTGTTGGGTTGTTGTGTCTCGGGGTTCAGTATCTCGTCGCAGTTGCCGTGGTCTGAGGTAATCACCACCGACCAGCCGTGCTCGGTCGCGGCGTCCACAAGGCGGCCGGTCTCGCGGTCCACGGTTTCGACCGCCTTGATGATCGGGTCGGCCACCGCGGTGTGTCCGACCATGTCGGTATTGGCGAAGTTGACGACGATAAACGAGAATTCCGGGTTCGCCAGCGCTTGCACCACCGCGTCGGCGACTTCTTTCGCGCTCATCTCGGGCTTGGTGTCATAAGTCGGCACTTTCGGCGACGGAATCAGTTCGCGTTCCTCGCCGGGCAGCGGCTCTTCGGTGCCGCCGTTGAAGAAGAAGGTCACGTGCGGATACTTCTCGGTCTCGGCGCAGTGGAACTGCTTGAGGCCGTATTCGCTGATGGTCTTGGCCAGCGTGATTTTCGGTCTCACCGCGGCAATCGCGACCAGGCACGGAAACGTCTTGTCCACTTCGGTCATCGTCGTGACGTTGACCACCGGCGCGTCGCCGCGGTTGAAGGAGTCGAACGTCGGCGACACCAGCGCCTTGATCAGTTGTCGCGGGCGGTCGTTGCGGAAGTTGAACAAGATGACGTGGTCTTCTTCGTCGAGCGGTCGCGCCGCGGGCAGCACGCAAGGCTCGATGAACTCATCGCCGCAGTCCGCTTCGTAGGACAGGCGAATCGCCTCGGCGGCGTTTTCGCGTTCGGTGCCTTTGCCGAGCGCGATTGCGCGCCAAGCGCGTTCGGTGCGCGCCCAGCGGTGGTCGCGGTCCATCGCGTAATAGCGTCCCATCACCGTCGCGATCTCACCGCCCGCGTTCTTGATTTGCGGCTCGACGCGTTCGATGAACTGCATCGCTTCGCGCGGCGACGTGTCGCGTCCGTCGGTGACGGCGTGCAACACGGGCGCAACTTCCTGCTGTCGGCACATCTCGATCAATGCTTCGAGGTGGGTGACGTGCGAATGCACGCCGCCGTCCGAGACCAGCCCGAGCAGGTGTATCGGACGTTTGGCTTTCTTGGCTTGTTTCAGCGTGTAAATCAGCGAGGGATTTTCATAGAACGCTTCGGATTCGATCTCGTTGTTGATGCGCACCAAATCCTGTTCGATCACGCAGCCGCATCCCATCGTCATGTGCCCGACCTCGGAGTTGCCGATTTGTCCGGCGGGCAGCCCGACCGCGGGGCCCGAAGCTTCGAGCAAGGTATGCGGGTAGCGTTCGAACAGCGCGTCCAGCCGCGGCGTTTTCGCCATGTGGACGGCGTTGTTGGCCTCGTTCAGGCTGACGCCGAAGCCGTCGAGTATGACGAGCATCGTACGCCGCGCCGTCGCGGTCGGGGGGGCGGCATCGTTCACGGGCTTGGGATCAAGTATTCAACCAAAGCGTTATCATCACCGCCGTGCGCGTTTTTTTCAAGGTGCGTCCGGTGCTTTTCCGGCGTTCTCGTCCGCGTTCCCGCCGGCGGGTTTCATCAGCCGCGTCAGCACCAAGCCGGTCTCGAACAGAAGCCACACGGGCACCGCGAGCAGCACCTGCGACAGCACGTCGGGCGGCGTCAGCACCATGCCGACGACGAAGGCGCCGACGATGATGTAGGGCCGTTTTGCGGCGAGCTGCGCGGGGGTCGTGAAGCCGGTTCTCACCAGCAGCACGGTCAGTATCGGCACCTCGAACGCGAGGCCGAAGGCGATGAAGATCTTGACGACGAAGTCGAGGTAGCGGCTGATGTCGGTCATCACCGTCACCCCCGCCGGCGCGACCGCGTTGAAGAAAGCGAACATCAGCGGGAACGCGACGAAATAGGCGAACGCCATGCCGGCATAGAACAACAACGTGCTCGACGCCATCAGCGGCAACACCAGGTACCGTTCGCGCCGGTACAGCCCGGGCGCGACGAACGCCCACACCTGATAGAACACGTAAGGCAGCGACACGGTCAGCGCAATCAGCAGCGTCAGCTTGAACGGCGTCAGGAACGGCGCGGCGACCTCGATGGCGATCATCGAACCGTCTTGCGGCAGGTGCTGCATCAGCGGCGCCGACAGGTACTCGTAAAGCGGGTTGGCGAACGGAAACAGCGCGAGGAAGACGACGCCGACGCCGATGAACACCCGCAGCAGACGTCCGCGCAGCTCGACCAGGTGCGAGATGAGGCTGGTCTTTTCTTCGGGCTTAAGTGCTTTCATCCCGTTTGCCGTCGGTATCGCCGGAAGCGCCGCGGTCGTCGTCATCGTCGTCGCCGGGCTCGAAGCGTCCGGACTCGACCTGGTCGTCCATCGCTTTGACCAGCGGGTCGAGGCGGCGGACTTCGCGCTCGACCTGCGAGCCGGTTTGCTTCAGTTCACGCCCCAGCTTTTCGACCTCCTCCCGCGGCGCGGCGATGGTGTTCTTGAGGTCTTCGGTGTGCAGTTCCTGCGCCAGGTCTTCCTTGAAGCTCGTCGCCAGACGCTTGACCCGTCCGATCCAGCGTCCGGCCTGCGCCGCAAGCCGCGGCAGCCGGTCGGGGCCGACGACCAGCAGTGCCACGAACATGACCAGCGTCAGTTCCCAGAAGCCGAAGGTGGGCATCGCGGACGCTCAGCGAACGTCGTCTTTATCTGCGAGCGTTTGCTGCTTGTCGTCGGAAGGCTCGTTCTTCTTTTCGCCTTCCTGCATGGATTTCTTGAAGCTCTTGATCGAACTGCCGAGGTCGGCGCCCAGATTGCGCAGCTTTTTGGTGCCGAACAACAACACGACAATCAGAAGGATCAACAGGATTTGCAGAGGGCCCCAGGTCATGACTGTTTCCTCACTAAGTTGAATTCACGGGTACGATTGAAATCGGACAACGGCGGACTCACCCGCCTCTTCCCTTTTTCTCGGCGAGACCCGACTTGCCGAAGCGTCTTTCCAGTTCGGCGAACACCGCGCCGACGCCGACGTTGCGGTGCGCGAGCAGCACCTGGCAGTGAAACCATAAGTCGGCGACCTCGCACGCGAGCCGATCGTCGCTTTCGCCCGTGCCCGCGGCGGCGACTTCGGCGGCTTCCTCGCTGATCTTGTCAACGATTGCCGACGTGCCTTGCCGGTAAAGCGAAGCGGCGTAGGAATCCGCCGCCGGCGCTGATTTGCGCTCGGTCAGGACCGCGTCTATGCGTTCGAGAATATGGGTGTCGTTCATCGTGCCGCCGCCTCGTCGCCATTATACGCACAACGCGCCGGGCGTCTCTTCGCGCGGCTACAGGCGCACTTCGACGCCGCGTTCGCGCAAGTGTTGCTTGGCTTGGCGGATGGTGTATTCCTGAAAGTGAAAGATGCTTGCGGCGAGCACCGCGTCGGCGAGTCCCTCGGTTACGCCTTCGACCAGATGCTCCAGCGTACCGACGCCGCCTGAGGCGATGACCGGCACCGGCACGGCTTCACTGACCGCGCGCGTCAATTCGAGATCGAAGCCTTCCTTCGTGCCGTCGCGGTCCATGCTGGTCAGCAGGATCTCGCCGGCGCCGGCGTCCGCCGTGCGCCGCGCCCATTCGACCGCGTCCATGCCGGTCGGCGTGCGTCCGCCGTGGGTATAAACTTCCCAGCCTTTCCCGCCGTCGTGCTTCGCGTCGATCGCGACAATCACGCATTGCGAGCCGACCTTGCCGGCGACGCGTTCGATCAAACCGGGGTCCGCGACCGCGGCGGTGTTGATCGCCACCTTGTCGGCGCCGGCGTTCAGCAACGCGCGAACGTCCTCGACGCTGCGCACGCCGCCGCCGACGCTGAGCGGAATGAACACCTCGGAAGCGACTTTCTCGACGACGTGAATAATCGTGCGCCGCTTGTCGGCACTCGCGGTGATGTCAAGGAACGTGATCTCGTCGGCGCCTTCCTGGTCGTAGCGCGCCGCAACTTCGGCAGGGTCGCCGGCGTCCCTGATGTCAACGAACTTGACGCCTTTGACGACGCGTCCCTCGTCCACGTCAAGGCAGGGGATGATCCGCTTGGCTAGGCTCATGCGTCGGGGGGTGTTTGGTCCGGGCTGGCGGCGGACAGCCGGTCGGCCAGCGCCTGCGCCTCCTTCAGGTCGAGAGTTTTTTCATACAGCGCACGCCCGGTGATGACGCCGATGACACCCTCCTCGTCGGTCTTGCACAACGCCTCGACGTCTTCGATCTTGCTCACGCCGCCCGCGGCGATGACCGGTATGTGAATCGCTCCCGCGAGTTTGACGGTACCTTCGACGTCGAGTCCCGACATCATGCCGTCGCGGTTGATGTCGGTGTAGATGATTGCGGCGACGCCGTCGTTTTCGAAATGCTGCGCCAAGTCGGTCACTTGATGGTGCGATATTTTCGACCAGCCGGCGGTAGCCAAGCGGTCTTCCTTGACGTCCAAGCCGACGATGATGTGTCCCGGGAACTCCAGGCACAGGTCTTTGACGAAGTGCGGTTGGGTGATTGCGCGCGTGCCGAGAATGACGAACTGCACCCCGCTGTCGAGGTACGCCTGCACCGTGTCCTCGTCGCGTACGCCGCCGCCGACTTGCACCGGCAGGTCGGGGAAACTCCGGGTGATTTCGGCGATGATTCCTGAATGCACCGGCTTGCCGCTGACCGCGCCGTCGAGGTCGACGACGTGCAACCGGCGCGCGCCGGCCTCAACCCACTGCCGGGCGACCGCAATCGGGTCGTCAGAGAAGATGGTCTCCTGGTCCATCTTGCCTTGGCGCAGACGCACGCACTTGCCGTCTTTCAAGTCTATGGCGGGAATGATCAGCACGTCGGAGGCTCGCCTTTCCAGAGCACGAAGTTGCGCAGCAGCCGCAAACCGTTGCTCGCGCTTTTCTCGGGATGGAATTGAACCGCGAAGACAAGGTCGGCTGCGACGGCGCACGCGAAATTATCGCCGTAGTCGGTTGTGCCTGCAATAAGACGCCGGTCGGTCGGCGCGGTGTAATAGCTGTGCACGAAGTAGAAGTGGGAGTTGTCGGTGATGCCTTGCCACAACGGGTGGGCGCGTTGCCTGACCCGGTTCCAGCCCGTATGCGGGATTTTCCGTCCCGGGCGCGGCTTGCCCGAGAGACGTCGCACTTCGCCTGCGAACAAGCCGAGGCAGGCGGTGCCGCCGTTTTCCTCGCTGCGGTCAAGCAACACTTGCAGTCCCATGCAGATACCGAGGAAAGGCTTTTCTTTCGCCGCGCGCAACACCGCCTCGGCGAGGCCGCCCGCGTTCAACGCGTTCATGCAGTCGAGTGCGGCGCCCTGACCGGGGAACACGACCTTGTCCGCGGCCTCGATGCCCGCGCGGTCGCTGACGACGCTGACCTGCGCGTCGTCCCGTGCGACCGTCGTCAGCGCCCGTTGAACCGAGTGCAGGTTGCTCATCCCGTAGTCGATGATTGCGATGTGTTCCATGCCGTAAGGGGCTTGCCAGCAAGGTGGTTGTTAAATGCGTCGCTGTCGTTGTCCGCGCCCGGCCCGGAAGTAACGTGCGTCGTATCGTCTCCTCGATCGAGTTCCGCGGCTTCAGCCCTGTGCTCAGAGCAAGTCCTTGGTCGAGGGTAAAGCATCTCCCATGCGCTTGTCCGTCGCGACCGCGATTCTGACGGCGCGGGCGAAAGACTTGAAGATGGTCTCGGCGACGTGGTGACTGTTTGTGCCTTGCAGGTTGTCTATGTGCAACGTCGCTTGCGCGTGGTTGACAAACCCCTGGAAGAACTCGTGAATCAAGTCCACGTCGAACTCGCCGATGCGTGCGCGCGGATACACGACGCGGTATTCAAGCCCCGGGCGGCCCGAGAAATCGATCACCGTACGCGACAACGCCTCGTCGAGCGGCACGTAGGCGTGGCCGTAACGATGGATGCCGCGCTTGTCGCCGAGCGCTTGATTGAACGCCTGCCCGAGCGTGATGCCGAGGTCCTCGACCGTGTGGTGGTGGTCCACCTCGAGGTCGCCGGTCGCCTTGACCGTCAGGTCCAGACAGGCGTGTTTTTTCAGTTGGTCGAGCATGTGCTCGAGAAAAGGGATACCGACCTCAAGCGTGCCCTTGCCCGTGCCGTCGAGCACGAGGTCAACGCTGATTTGCGTCTCCGCGGTCTTGCGGTCTATGGAGCTTTTGCGTGGCGCAGGCATGGCGCGAGGGGTGCGTGTTTAAGGCAAGGTCAAAGTGCGATTGTAAACCATGGAAGGCAGGCGTATCCAGTGGACGCGCGTTTTGCCCGCAGCGGCACGTTCGCCCCCTATAATGCACCGCTTGTCCTTTTCGACCGGATGCTTGGGTGGTTTGGCCTTATAACCCGACGTTATAACCCGGCGTTGCGGCATCGGCGCCTGTCGACGTTGAACTGTCCGCGCAAGCAACCAGAGGAACACCGGTGGCAGACCAGAAGTCAATAAACCTGTTTCGCGCCTACTGCCGCAAAGTGGAAAAAGTCTACGCGACCGGACAGGCCACCGAGCACAGTTACCGGTCGGCGCTTCAGAAGCTGATTGAAGATCTGGGGGGTCAAGGTGTCCAAGCCATCAATGAACCCTCGAAAGAGGCTTTCGGCGTACCCGACTTTATCGTCAACCGCGGTGAGGTTCCTGTAGGTCACGTCGAATGTAAAGATATCGGAGTTGATTTGGGTTCAGTCGAAAATCATGAGCAGCTGAGACGCTATCGTGACGGTTTGCCCAACCTGATTTTGACCGACTATCTGGAGTTTCGCTGGTATGCGCAAGGCGAGCCGCGCATGGATACACGCCTTGCACGTCTCGCCGGCCCGGACGGAATTGCTTTTGATAAAGCCGGAGCCGAGCAGGTCGGCGAGCTGTTCGGTGCGTTTTTTGCAGCCGACCCGCCGCCAATCGGCAATTCCGGCGCTCTTGCCGAACAGATGGCGAGCAAGGCTCGAATGTTGCGTGACGGTATCAAGGATATTCTCAAGGAGGAAAGGGGGTCCGGGCCGTTGCATGACTTGCATAACGACTACCGCGAAGTTTTGATTCCCGACCTGTCGCCCGCTCAATTCGCCGATCTGCAGGCACAGACCGCCGTCTATGGTCTGTTCGCGGCGCGTTGTCTGCATGACCCTGCGCAGGCGGGGCCGTTCACGCGCCAATCCGCGACTTTCGTCGAGACGACACCTTTCCTGCGGGACGTTTTCGGCAACGTCGCCGGGCCCGCTTGCCATCCAAAAATCGCGTGGGTCGTGGACGACCTCGCGTTGCTGCTTCACCGGGCGGACATGGCAGCCGTCCTTGCTGATTTCGGCAGCCGCAATCGGCGCGACGACCCGGTGGTGCACTTCTACGAAGACTTTCTGGCCGCCTACGATCCAGGACTGCGTAAAGTGCGCGGCGTTTATTACACGCCTGAACCGGTGGTTTCCTATATCGTGCGAAGCGTGGATCACCTGCTTCGTAACCGGCTCGACGTTAAGGACGGGCTTGCCGATAAGTCCACGGTTACGTTCAAGACTTATACCGGAGAGCAGCAATCGTGTCCGCGCGTGCTGATCCTCGACCCGGCGGTGGGCACGGGAACGTTCCTGTGCGAGGTGGTTGCTCGCATCCGCGAGACGGTCAAGGAAAAAGGTCTCGGCGGCGCTTGGCCCGATTACGTGCAGGACAATCTGCTGGAGCGCCTTTTCGGGTTCGAGCTGATGATGGCTCCCTACGCGATTTGCCATCTGAAGCTGGCGCTCGCCCTCGGGATTGGCGAAACCAACGGCGGATTCAAAATGCCGGCCAATCAGCGCTTAGGGGTTTTTCTCACCAACGCGCTCGAAGAAGCGCATCGGGAAGCCGGCCTCGGGCTGTTTGCTCACGAAATCGTGCGTGAGGCGGCGAGCGCAGACGCCGTGAAGCGTGATAAGCCGGTGATGGTGGTGCTGGGCAACCCGCCTTATTCCGGTCATTCTTCCAATCAGGGTGAATGGATTAAGGGGTTGCTGCGTGGCCGCCAAGTCAGAGAAAGGATCGGCAATTATTTCGAGGTGGATAACCATCCGCTCGGTGAGAGAAATCCCAAATGGCTGAATGACGATTACGTCAAGTTTATTCGTGTTGCTCAATGGAAAATTGAGCGCACCGGTGAGGGGGTGCTTGGTTTTGTTACCAACCACAGCTACTTGGATAACCCGACTTTTCGCGGGATGCGCCAAACTCTGATGCAGACCTTCGACGAGATTTATCTGCTGGATCTGCACGGCAATACCAAGAGAAAGGAAAGTCCGCCGGGCGGCGGCAGGGATGAGAACGTGTTTGATATTCAGCAGGGAGTTGCGATCGGTTTGTTCGTTAAGCGGAAGAACGCCGACGGTGCTTTAGCTCAAGTGTTCCACGCCGATTTGTGGGGCGAGCGTGAAAGCGGACCGAACCGCGGGAAGTACGGGTGGTTGGCCGCCAACCACGTTGCAACCACCGAATGGACGCCGCTCTCGCCGAAATCACCGCTCTACCTGTTTGTGCCGCGCGATGAAAAGATGAATGACGAGTACGAGACGGGCGTCAGAATAACCGACGTTTTCCCCGTTCACTCGGTGGGAATTGCGACCGCACGAGACAAGCTGACGATTCAGTGGACGCGTGAAGACATGCGGCGCGTCACGTCTGATTTCGTGGGGCTCTCAGAAGAAAAAGTCCGTGCTCGCTACAACTTAGGAAAGGACGTGCATGATTGGAAAGTGTCGCTGGCGCAAGAAGATTTACGCTCGCATCCTGATATTGACACTCACGTTGTCCCAATTCTGTACAGACCGTTTGACAATCGGTTTACCTGCTACACGGGGAAATCGAGCGGTTTTCTTTGTAGGCCTCGCAAAAAAGTCATGGAGCAGATGCTGGCCGGGAAGAATTTGGGTCTCTTGACAACGAGGTCAACAGAAATAGTCGGAGGCTGGAAGCATGTTTTTGTTTCGCAGATCCTCGCTCAGCTTCACGCCGCCTCTCTCAAGGAGGGCAACCATCTTTTCCCTCTGTACCTCTATAAGGAGAAAGGAGAGGGTAAAGCGAACAGAGTGCGCCAAGCTAATATCGACGAGGAATTCATTGAAGCGGCCAGTGCTGCCTTGAATCTCAAATTTACCCCTGAAAGCGCCGGCGATTTAAAGGCTTCGTTTGGCCCGGAGGACGTGTTCCATTACATCTACGCCGTATTGCACAGCCCGGAATACCGCCGTCGTTATGCTGACTTCCTGAAGTCTGATTTCCCTCGCGTGCCACTGACCCAAAGCCAAGAACTGTTCTCGATACTCGTCGGTTTGGGGCAGCGCCTTACTGCTTTGCACTTGATGACGGCAGAAGCAGATGACAAGCCCGCCTTTGCGTGTGAGGGCACGAATCACGTAGAAAGGGCTCGCTACGTCTCGCCCGCCGATGACACACCGGGGCAAGTATGGATCAACGGCGAGCAGTGCTTCGAGGGTGTCGCGCCCGACACTTGGGCGTTTGCCATCGGCGGTTATCGCCCTGTGGAGAGGTGGCTGAAAGATCGAAAGGGCAAGACCCTCTCGTTCGAGGAGGTCACCCATTACCGCCGGATATGCGCCGCCTTGGCCGAGACTCCGCGGGTCATGGGGCGCATCGATCAGGAGATTGATTCGCACGGCGGTTGGCCGCTCGGCGGGAAGCGCGCTTAGGTATCTGCCTGACGGTTCCGTCTGGTAGAAGCCGCGTGAAGCGGAAACAACCCATGGGCTTGGGTGTCGCCGGCGTCGCAACCCGGGGTTGCAACCGGGGGCGCTTAGGCGGCGGGTTCTTTTGCTTCTGCGTCAGGTTCCCTTGCGAAGAAAGCCATACCGGGCTGGTTGAACGAGGCCGTTCGCGCCCCGTTGGAAGCAACACCTTATTGCTTATACGATCCCCGCCAAGCCCGCGAGCCGATTTAAAGAAGTATAGGTTGACAGCCAAGAGGCTGGCACCTTTCAATTGGCCTGTGTACAACCCAAACATAGAGTTTATAAATGTATAATCCCGGATTAATAATGAAGAGCATGTAAAAGCATGGAGAGAGATCAAACAGGAAAAGCTGGGGAAGGGAACAAGCGCGGCGGCTCGCCGGCGAGGTTCTCGTTGGGCGAAAAAGCGTTGGTAGCAGCATTGGTGCTGCTGGTTCTCGGTGCCGGTATTTATATGTTTCTCCCGGACAAGGGAGAGCCCGTCGAGGACGACGTCGTATCGCCGGGCGATACGGACGCAGCGCGGCAGCAGCCGACGCCCGACGCCCCGAAAGCGTCGGCGCAGCAAGAGGAACCCGCGAAGTCCGACGCCGCTTCGCCGGACGATACGGACGCGACGCAGCAGCAGCCGACGCCCGATGCCTCGAAAGCGTCGGTGCAGCAGGAGGAGCCTGCAAAGTCCGATGCTGCTTCGCCGGACGATACGGACGCGACGCAGCAGGCAACGCCTGACACCGACATGACTTCCTCCGACGCCCCGAAAGCCTCGGTGCAGCAAGAGGAACCTGCAAAGCCCGATGCCGCTTCGCCGGACGATGCGGACGCGACGCGGCAGCAGGCAACGCCCGATGCTGGCATGACTTCCCCCGACGCCCCGAAAGCGCCGGCGCAGCAGGAGGGGGAACCCGCACAGACCGGTATGACCTCATCCGACGGTTCGGGCCTGGTGCAGCAAGACGAAGAAGACCCGGAGACCGCCCATGAGATGGTGTCTTTGCCTGCGGGCAGCTTCCGCATGGGCGACGCTCAAGGCATCGGCGACAGCGACGAAGCCCCCGCCCATACCGTCCACGTCGAGTCCTTTTCTTTGGGCAAATACGAAGTGATGGAATTTCAGTTTGAGGCGTTCATCGCCGCGACCGGCTACGACGCGGGAGACGATTGGCGTTCCGAATCCAAAGGCGGCGATCACCCCGTTGTCTCGGTCAGCTGGGGCGACGCCCAAGCATACATAAATTGGTTGAACAACCGCACCGGCAAGCGTTACCGTCTGCCGACCGAAGCCGAATGGGAATACGCGGCGCGCGCGGGGAGCACGACCGAGTATCACTTCGGCGACGACGCGGGCAGGCTTCGTCGCCACGCCAATTATGACGACCGGATCGCCGGGCCGGTCAGCACGGGAAGCCATAAGCCGAACCGGTGGGGATTGCATGACTTGCACGGGAACGTCTGGGAATGGGTGGAGGACTGCTGGCACGGCAATTACGACGGCGCCCCGACCGACGGCAGCGCTTGGACCTCGAGCCACGGCGGCGACTGCGAGAAAGCCGTTATCCGCGGCGGCTTCTGGGGCAGCAACGCCAGAGACCTGCGGGTGGCGAACCGGGACTGGGACACCCGCCCGACGCGCGGGGTCGGCTACGGCTTCCGCCTCGCGCATGATTAGTCCCGCGTTCGGTACCCGACAGCCCCGTCCCGCATTGACTCAGTGCCCGCCGCCGCTACAATACGCGCTCTTCAGGACAGGTCATCGTTCATGTATGCAGTCATCGCAACCGGCGGCAAGCAATACCGCGTCAGCAAAGGCGACGTCATCCGCGTCGAGAAGCTCGAGGCGGAGGCGGGTCAGTCCGTGGATTTCGACAAAGTCCTGCTGGTCGAGAGC
Source organism: uncultured Chromatiales bacterium (assembly GCA_964347615.1). Taxonomy (GTDB): domain Bacteria; phylum Pseudomonadota; class Gammaproteobacteria; order Poriferisulfidales; family Oxydemutatoraceae; genus CAYFZO01. The sequence continues at coordinate 70,921 of CAYFZO010000005.1, read as the reverse complement.
GACGGGAATCTCGACGTCGGGGCACCGTATCTTGAAGGCGGCAAGGTCGTCGGCGAGGTCATCTCCCACGGCCGCGGCGACAAGATCGAGGTGCTCAAGTTTCGCCGGCGCAAGTCATACATGCGTCGTCAAGGCCATTGCCAAGCGTACACCGAAGTGCTCATTACCGACCTGAAGAGATAACGAGCAACGGAGACGCAACTCATGGCACATAAGAAAGCAGGCGGCAGCACGCGCAACGGGCGCGACTCCGAATCCAAGCGACTCGGCGTCAAGAAGTTCGGCGGCGAGATCGTCACCGCCGGCAACATCCTGATTCGCCAGCGCGGCACGCATTTTCATCCCGGCACCAACGTCGGTTGCGGCAACGATCACACGCTCTACGCCAAGATTGCCGGGCGCGTCGAGTTCGCCCGCAAAGGCCCGCGCAAGCGGCGTTTCGTCAGCGTCGTCCCGGTCTGACCGGGGCTGCTTTTCCGCAAGACTCCCTAAGAGCCCCCAAGATCCCCTAGGATTTCCGGGGGGCCGCCTTGCGGTTTCGGTTTCCCGCTTTCCGCCCGAGTGTTTTCCCCGAGACCTTGAGAGGCATCCGATGAAGTTCGTGGACGAAGCGTCAATCACCGTGCACGCGGGCGACGGCGGCGACGGCTGCGTCAGCTTCCGCCGCGAGCGCTTCGTCCCGCGCGGCGGCCCCGACGGCGGCGACGGCGGCGACGGCGGTTCGGTGTACATGGTCGCCGACCCGCGTCTCAATACCCTGGTCGATTTCAGATACAAGCGCCGCTTTGAAGCCAAGCGCGGCGGCCACGGCATGGGCAAGCAGCGTGCCGGCAAGAAAGGCGACGACCTGTTGATACCGGTGCCGGTCGGCACCGTCGTCACCGACCTCGACACCGACGAGACCATCGGCGACGTGGTGCACGACGGACAGAAGCTGTTGGTCGCGCGCGGCGGCGCACGTGGCCTCGGCAACGCGCGTTTCAAGAGCTCGACCAACCGCACGCCGCGGCAAAGCACGCCGGGGCGTGAAGGCGACGAACGCCGCCTCGGGCTTGAACTCAAGCTGCTCGCCGACGTCGGCTTGGTCGGCCTGCCCAACGCGGGCAAGTCAACCTTGCTCGGCGCGATCAGCGCCGCGCACCCGAAAGTCGGCGACTATCCGTTCACGACCTTGCACCCGTCGCTCGGCGTGGTGCGGGTCGAGAGCTGGCAAAGCTTCGTCGCCGCCGACCTGCCGGGCCTGATTGAAGGCGCCGCCGCAGGCAGCGGCCTCGGCGTGCGTTTCCTCAAGCACGTACAAAGGACGCGGCTGCTGCTTCACGTGGTGGACGTCGCCGCGGGCGGCGCTCCCGACCAAATCCGGGAGACGGTGGCGGCGGTGCGCGTAATCGAGGCCGAGCTCGCCGCTTTCAGCGACGCGCTGGCGTCACGCCCGCGCTGGCTGGTGTGCAACAAGACCGACCTGCTCGGCGAGAACGAGCTCGAGCAACGCCGTCGCGAGCTGGTCGCCGCCCTCGATTGGCAAAAACCGATATTCTTTGTCTCGGCGGCCGCCCGCCGCGGGCTCGACCCGCTGAAGAAAGCCGTGATGCAATTTCTGAGCGACGACGATGAGCACGACTGAAGATCTCGCACACCGCTGGGTTGTCAAAATCGGCAGCTCGCTGATTACCGGCAACGGTTGCGGTCTTGACCATGCCGCTATCCGCGACTGGGCAGGGCAGATTGCGTCGCTCAAGCGCGAAGGCCGCGAGATTATTCTGGTGTCGTCGGGCTCGATCGCCGAAGGCGTGCGTCGTCTTGGCTGGGAACGTCGCCCGCGTCGCCTGCACCGGATGCAAGCCGCCGCCGCCGCGGGGCAGATGGGCTTGGTTCACGCTTACGAGTCGGTGTTCGGCGACCACGGCCTGCACGCGGCGCAAGTGTTGCTGACGCACGAGGATCTGAGCAGCCGTACGCGCTATCTCAACGCACGCTCGACGTTGTCGACCCTGCTTGAACTCGACGTGATTCCGATTGTCAACGAGAACGACGTGGTCTCGACCGAAGAGATTCAACTCGGCGACAACGATACGCTCGCCGCGCTGACCGCCAACTTGATTGACGCCGACAAACTGCTGATTCTGACTGACTGCGGGGGGCTTTACGCAGCTGACCCGGCGCACGACCCGAACGCGAAGCTGATCGAAAGCGCCGAAGTCAACGACCCGTGTCTGGACGAAGCGGCGGGGCCGAGCATCGGCACGCTCGGGCGCGGCGGCATGATTACCAAGGTTGCCGCGGCGAGACGCGCGGCGTTGTCGGGCACCGAGACCATCATCGCCTCAGGTCGGGAGGCGCAGGTCATCGTGCGCGCGATGCACGGCGAAGCCGTCGGCACCCGGCTGTACGCCGAAGGGCAGTCGTTCGCCGCGCGCAAGCAGTGGATCGCCGGCCTCAAGCCGTGCGGTTCGCTGAGTCTCAACGACGGTGCTTGCGAAGCGATCGCCAAAGGCGGCAACAGCCTGTTGCCGGTCGGCTTGACTTCGGTCGAGGGTGATTTCGGGCGCGGCGACCCGGTTGCGTGCCGCGACCCGCACGGCGCGGTCATCGCCTACGGCCTGACCAACTATACGTCCGACGAGACGCGCAGGATCATCGGCAAGCACAGCAAGGAAGTGCGAAAGATTATCGAGGGTGGCTACGAACCCGAGGTCATCCACCGCGACAACCTGCTGGTCGTCGCGGCGTCTTGACGGGTGCCGCGTGCGGCGTTTCCGGTTTGCCCCCAGTTTGGTGGGGTCGGCGGGGTCGGCGGGGTTGGCGGGTGCTGGCGGGTTTGGTTTTGGCGCGTTGGTCGGGCGTGCTCAGGCCATGTCGCGCACGTGCGCGTTGAGACGGCTTTTCTGACGGTTCGCCTTGCCTTTATGCAACAACCCTTTGCCGACGCCTGAGTCGATCAACGACGTCGCTTGCCGGTAAGCCGCTTGCGCTTGCTCGCGCTCGCCGCTTGCGACGGCTTTCAACACCTGCTTGATGCGGGTGCGCATGCGCGAACGCAGGCTTGCGTTGTGTTGTCTGCGCCGTTCGCTTTGCCGTGCCCGTTTGCCGGCTGACGGGGTATTTGCCACTGCCTTGTTCCTGACTTGTAGTGAAGCGGGTTAAAACGAGGCGCGCACTATGAGGGGTCGGCGCGCCTTTGTCAATCATGCGTCTCGGTTCAGAACCTGTATTTCAGATTCAGCGAAGCGGCCCAGACCTCTATGTCGTCGGTTTTGATCTTGTATGTGACATAATCCTCGGGATTGGGGTTGTCTTCGTTCTGTATCACGGAGGCGTGGCCTCTGAGGCGATCCCATCGGGCTGAATCCTTGACGTCGTCGAAATCCTGGTAGCGTAGCTTCAGGCCGATGCTCCAGTTTTCGTCTATCGCGTAGTCCGAGCCGACCATGAGTTGATAGCCGAAAACGTTGTCGCTTAACTCATCGTCGGTGTCGGTGGTGGTGCCGGCGGCCACGTCGGGCGTCGTGGGACCGAGCTTGGCAGGGTCATTGTTTCTTTGGAATAAGGCATCGTAAGTGAAGTCAATTTCTGAAAACCCGATGCCTGCGCCGATGTACGGCGTGAACCTGGAGTCGCTCATGAAGTCGTAGTACAGATTGGCGAAGACGCTGTGGCTTGAGAGCTTATCCAACCCTTGCAGACCGGCGACCAATTCGGCGTCCTTGCCGCCCAGAATCCCCGCGATGTTCTTTCTCTCCCCGTCGGAGTGGGCACGGTAAAGGTATTCGACTTCGGCGCGGAAGTGCCCGAGCATCCAACCTGCTTGAAGACCGGCGATGACGCCGGTTCCGACGTCAACCCTGTTGTGCCATGTATCTTGTCCGCGGGCACAATCAGCGTTGCTTAGATCCAGGAAGCCTGTTGCGCCCGGGATTGCCCTCAGCACTTGGTCGCATCTGGTCGGGACGTCGTTGTCGCTACCGTTGAGTCGAACGTCGTCCTGTTCGGCGACCCCCAGCTCGAGACCGAGATACATGCCTTCCCTGTCGTGCATGCCGGCCGTTGCGGGCTGAGCGAGCGTCGCCGCGAGGAAAACGGATAGAAGCAAACTGGTTTTGTGTGTCAAGCTCATAATGTTCCTCCTTGTGGTTGTTCGTGGGTAAGCTCGTGAATCCTAAAGGGAATTTCCGTGTTTTGTCAACGGGTTGCCCCGATTATCGCTTGAACGAGCGCGCTGTTGAGGGTGAATTATGCGTGCCTCGGTTCAGAATTTGTATTTCAGGTTCAACGAGGCGGCCCAGACTTCAATGTCTTCCACTTCGACGTGGTAGGTGACCGTGGGGTCGAAGTCGGCAAGGCTCGGGTCGCTGTTTCTTATTCTCTCCAGGCTCCGGCCGTCGGCGATTTCGGAGTCGTGGCTTCTGAGCCGGTCCCATCGGGATGAGTCCTCGGGGTCGTCGAAATGCTGGTAGCGGAGCTTCAGGCCGATGCTCCAGTTTTCGTCTATCGCGTAGTCCGAGCCGACCATGAGTTGATAGCCGAAGACCTCGTCGCTTAACTCATCGTCGGTGTCGGTCGTGGTGCCGGCGGCCACGGCGGGCGTGGCCGCCCCGAAGCTGTCGGGGTTGTTGTTTCTTTGGTATAAGGCGTCGAAGACGTAGTCGATCCTTGAGAACCCGATGCCCGCGCCGATGTACGGCGTGAACCGGGAGCTGTTCGTGAGGTCGTAGTACAGGTTGGCGAAAATACTGTGGCTTGAGAGACCGTCTAATCCCTGCTCGTCGCTGACCAGTTCGGCCGTTGTGGGGGTAACGTCCGAATTGCTTCTTCTTCCGCCGCTGGAGTGGTTGCGGTAAAGGTATTCGACTTCGGCACGGAAATCCCCGAACATGTGCCCCGCTTGAAGACCGGCGACGAAGCCGGTGCCAACGTCGTGCCGGCGACTCCACACGTCTTGTCCGCGTTTGCAACCGTTTTCATCAGCAAGCGACGCGACGCTGATGTCCATAAAACCGGTTGCACCTGGGTGGCTCTCCCTCAGCACCTGGTCGCATCTGGTCGGGACGTCGTTGTCGCGCATGTTCAGTGTTACCTCCTCCTGTTCGGCAACGCCTAAATCAATCCCGACGTACGCGCTTTCTCTGCTGTGCATGTCTGCCGCCGCGGTCTGGGCAAGCGCCGTCGCCAGGAAAACGGACGAAAGCACCGCGGTCTTGTGCGTCGAGTTCACTTGATTTCTCCAATGGCCGTTGCGAGCTGATTCCGCGAATGTTAGCGGGAGTTTTCTCGCTTTGCAATGAATAGCCCAAGTTATCGCTCGGATAAATCCAACGTGATGAAGCGGTTCACGCGGTCTGAAACCTCAGCGACGATGCGGCGGTCCATCCGTCCGCTTTTTACTCCGCGGAAGTTTCACCGACGCCGGTCGCCGGTCAGATCACCCTTGAAGTTACGACACGGTTTCGGAAAGTCCAGGGGTTTGATTTGAGGGGGCTTTTGAACCTCGCGGAGTACGGAACGCGTCCGAGTACGTCTCCGGACGAACCGAGACAGGTGCGGTGATAAACTCACCGCATAATGAAAACCTTGGTGGCTTCTTGCGGCTGGTTGCGGGTCGCGGCGATTTGCGTTTTGCTTTGTGCGTGCGGGCAGCGCGGCGACCTTTACCTGCCGTCCGAGGCGCCCGCCGAAGCCTCCGAGCGGCGCTGAAGATGGACGACTCATTGCCTTCCTCATTAAAGACCGGTGAGCGCGGCGTGACGATGGACGGCGTCGCGTTGGACGACGTCGCGCGCGGGTTCTCAACCCCGACCTACGTCTATTCTCGTGCGGCGATGGTCGAACGGTGGCGGGACTTCGACCGTGCGTTCGGCGAGCGCAAGCATCTGGTCTGCTACGCGGTCAAAGCCTGCTCCAATATCGCGGTGCTCGACGTATTCGCCCGTCTCGGCAGCGGTTTCGACGTCGTCTCGGGCGGCGAACTCGAGCGCGTGTTGCGCGCGGGCGGCGACCCGTCTCGCGTCGTGTTCTCCGGTCTCGGCAAACGTCGCGACGAGATCGAGCGCGCGCTTGCGGCGGGTATCCGCTGCTTCAACGTCGAGTCGGCTTCCGAGCTGAAGCTGATTGAAAGCTGCGCCCGTAACGCGGGCAAGGTCGCGCCGGTCTCGTTGCGCGTCAACCCCGACGTTGACGCCGAGACCCATGCCCACGTCACGACCGGGCTGAAGGAAAACAAGTTCGGCGTGGCGGCTGCCGAGGCGACGGCGTTGTATCGTTCGGCCGCGATAAGCGGCGCGCTCGAGGTAGTCGGCGTCAGCTGCCACATCGGCTCGCAGATCACCACGCTCGGGCCGTTCTCCGAAGCATTCCAGCGCGTATTGGAGTTCGCGCGCGAACTCGAGAGCGGCGGCGTCAAGATTCGTCATCTCGACCTCGGCGGCGGTCTCGGCGTCGCCTACGACGGTGAACAGCCGCCGTCGCCCGCCGACTACGTGTCGAGCACGCTCGCGGCAATCGGCGATTGCCCGTGGGAGGTTTTGATCGAGCCGGGGCGCGCGTTGGTCGCCGAAGCGGGTGTGTTGCTCACGCGCGTGCTGTATCTGAAGACCGGAAGCCACTGCAACTTCGCGGTGGTGGACGCCGCGATGAATGATTTGTTGCGCCCCGCGCTCTACGACGCGCGCCACCGCGTCGTCGCCGTCGCGCCCGACCCGTCCGCCGAGCTGCGGCGTTACGACGTGGTGGGACCCGTGTGCGAAAGCGCCGACGTCATCACCCGCGGTCGCGAGCTCGCGCTGAACGAAGGCGACTTGGTCGCGGTGTTGACCGCGGGGGCCTACGGATTTTCGATGTCGGGCAACTACAATTCGCGCCCGCGTCCCGCCGAGGTGCTCATTGGCGACGGCAAGGCCCGGCTGATTCGCGGCAGGGAGACGCTCGACGATTTGACCGCGGGCGAGACGATTCCCGGATAAGCGTTACCCGGCGGAATCGTCGCTCGGCGCTTCGAACTCGAACAGCGTTTGCGTCATGTCGCCGGAGGTGTCGATGCGCACGTGGCGGATGCCCGGCATACGCTGCAGAATGTAGGCACTGCCGAGACCGACCATTGCCTGGTTCTTTTTATGCATCGCGGTAAGGATTCGGTCGGCGACGATCTGACAGCGCTGTTCGACGTTCGGCTTTTCAACCCACCGCCGGCTCATCTGGTAGCCGCAGTCCATATCGCGGTCGAGCTTGCGGAAGAAGTCCCGTGCCTCTTCGAGCAGGGATTCCGGCACTTCGACCGGATACGTTTTCCCGCTGATTGTGATTCTTAACTTCATCCGGCTTGCGCGGTTGCACGCGCCGCCGCGGCGCCGGCACGCGGCGGTCTGAACCTCAGCGGTGGGAGCCGACTTCCCCGTGTGCGTCGTCCACCACTTCCATCGCGAGCTTCATGTACTCTTCCCGGTAGCCTCTCAGCGGTGAATCGTCGCCCGGCACGAAGTATTCTTCCATCGTCACACCGCTTTCGTGTTCTTTGGCGATGAATTTCTTCTGCAACTCGAGCATCCTGCGGATTTTTTCTTGTTTGGTCATTTTTGTCTCTTGGTAATGAAAGCCTGTTTGAGCTTTTGCCGGGCTTGATTATACCCCGCGCTTGAGTGCGCCTTTCCTGGATGTGAGGCCCGGACGTGAGACTTGGCGTACTGAATTCGCTTCAGCACCGAGGAGTTACTCCGGCGCGCCTTCCAAGAGCACCTTGATTCTCAAGGTTACGCCGTGCGATTCCGCCCCTGCCATAGTCGGATGCGCCGTGTTTCCGATAACCCGCCGTCGTCTCGACTCGTCACCTGTTTCTCTCGCGTTGCCCGAGCTCAAGACAACTTGATGGCGCACGTTCCCGCCGCCAAAATCGAAGCCCTCTCTCAAAAGGCTCAGCGTCGCCGGTCGTTGTGCGACCTACAATCAACGATGGGGTTATCTTCATCTCGAACTCTGTGCTGCGGCCCCGCTGAGTCGGCACCACGTCCTCCGGGTTGACACCCAGCACTGCCGGTTCGTACCTGAGCTTCGACAAACCGCTCTCGTTTTTTTGGAGATTCTTCCATGCCGCCTTTCGATAACGGATTGTGCGGTAGACTTTCGCACCGGAACCGCCTATGTGGACTTTATGCATATAACCCCCGTTGAAATCCGTGTGCCCGACCTCGACGACTTCGAGTCGGTCGAAGTGATCGAAGTGCTGGTCGAGCCCGGCGACGCGGTAAAGGTGGACGACCCGCTGGTCACGCTCGAAAGCGACAAAGCGGCAATGGAAGTGCCGTCGGACGTCGCCGGCACGGTGACGTCGGTCGCGGTGAAGCTCAGCGATCGCGTGTCCGAAGGCGATCTGCTCGCCACCGTCGAGCCTTCGGGCGACGTGCCCGCGGGCAAACGCGAAGCCGAAACGCAAGACCGCACCGCGCTCCCGGATGCGTCCTCGGATGTACCCCAGGACGTACCCCGGGACGTACCTCGGAGCGCGTCGCCGAAGACGCCCAAGACATCAGCCGAAGCATCGCCGCCGCACGGCGAGGTGCACGCGAGTCCCGCCGTGCGCCAGTTCGCGCGCGAGCTTGGGGTGAACCTCGTCCGGGTCAAAGGTTCGGGCCCGAGCGGGCGCATCCTGAAAGAAGACGTCCGGCGGTTCGCCCGTGAGGTGCTGTCGAGTCCGTCGGGACAGGGTGCCGCGGCACCGGCAATTCCGCTCCCCGACTTCTCGGCTTTCGGCGAAATCGAAGAGATTCCCGTCGGGCGCATAGACAAGCTATCGGCGGCGCGCGTCAAACGTTCGTGGTTGAACGTGCCGCACGTGACGCAGCATGACGAGGCTGACGTGACCGACCTCGAAGCCTTTCGTGCAACGCTGAAGAACCAGGCCGAGAGCAAGCACGTCAAACTGACGCTGCTGCCTTTCCTGATTCGTGCGCTCGCCGACGCGCTGGTCGATTTCCCGAAGTTCAACGCCTCGTTGAACGAAGACGAGAACACGCTGATTTACAAGCGCTATTGCCACGTCGCAATCGCGGTGGACACGTCGCAAGGGCTGATTGCTCCGGTCTTGCGCGACGCCGACCGACGCGGCGTGTTCGACGTCGCACGCGCGGTTCACGATCTCAGCGTGCGTGCGCGCAACGCTCAGCTGCGTCGCGACGACGTCGAAGGTGCCTGCATCACGATCACCAACCTCGGCGGCATCGGCGGCGTGGGGTTCTCCCCGATTGTCAACGCGCCCGAGGTCGCCGTGCTCGGCGTCTCGCGCACGCGCACAAGCCCGGTGTGGGGCGGCGAGCGGTTCATTCCCCGTCTGCTGCTGCCGCTCGACCTCTCCTACGACCATCGCGTCATCAACGGTGCCGACGCCGCCCGCTTTCTGACGCACTACTGCCGGCTGCTGACCGACCCGAAACGGTTCGAGTTGTGAAATGAGCGAAGTGCGCCATGCCGAACTCCTCGTCGTCGGCGGCGGTCCCGGCGGCTACACCGCCGCGTTCCGCGCCGCCGACCTCGGCATGGACGTCACTCTGGTCGAGCGCCACGACCGCCTCGGCGGGGTGTGCCTGAACGTCGGCTGCATCCCTTCGAAAACCCTGTTGCACCTCGCCGAGACGATTACCGCCGCCGAGTCGCTCAAGCAATGCGGGGTGGACTTCGGCGCGCCGACCGTGAACCTCGATAAGGTTAACCGCTTCAAAAGCGGCGTCGTCGGCAAACTCGCTGCCGGGCTCGCCGCCCTCGCCAAACGTCGCAAGGTCCGGGTCGTCCGCGGTGACGCGGCGTTCACTTCGTCGAACGCGATTCAATGCCGCACCGGCGGTGAGGTTCAAACCATCGGCTTCGATCAGGCGATCATCGCCGCCGGGTCGCGGCCCCGCCCGGCGACGGATTTCGCCGGCAACGACCCCCGACTGAAAGACCGGTTGGCGGACTCAACCGGCGCACTGGCATTGACCGAGATCCCGGAAAAGATGCTGATTGTCGGCGGCGGCATCATCGGGCTCGAGATGGCTTGCGTCTATGAAGCGTTCGGGACGCGGATAACCATCGTCGAAGTGGAAAACCGGCTGATGGCCGAATCCGACCGCGATTTGGTGCAACCTCTGGAACGGCGCCTGAAGGAACGCGGCGCCGAGATTCTCGTGCGGACGAAAATCGGCGCGGTTGAAGCGACGTCACAAGGTCTGCGGGTGGCTTTCAGCAACGACCTCCAAAGCGCCGAAAAGACTTTTGACTTGGTGCTGTCGGCAATCGGGCGGATACCCAACAGCGACGTCGTCCGCGCCGCCGAAGCCGGCGTCCAACTCGACCCGCGGGGGTTTATCCCGACCGACGCGCAACAGCGCACCAACGTCGCGACGCTCTTTGCGGTTGGCGACGTCGTCGGCCCGCCGCTGCTCGCGCACAAAGCGATGCATCAAGGCAAGGTCGCCGCCGAGACCGCCGCGGGACGCGAAGCCGCTTTTGACGCCCGGGCGATTCCCGCCGTCGCCTACACCAATCCCGAAATCGCTTGGGCGGGTCTCAACGAAACCGAAGCCGAACGCCGCGGCGTCCCGGTGCAACGCGACGTCTTCCCGTGGGCGGCGAACGGCCGTGCGCTCGGCACCGGTGCCGGTGAAGGATTGACCAAGATCTTGCGCGACCCCGCGAGCAAGCGCGTCGTCGGTGCGGGTATCGTCGGGCGCAACGCGGGGGAGCTGATTGCCGAGATGGTGCTGGCGATCGAGATGGGCGCCGAGACGCGTGACGTCGCGATGACCGTTCACCCTCACCCGACGTTGTCGGAGACGCTGGGGTCGGCCGCCGAGGTGCTGGAGAAGACCGCGACCGACTTGTGACCCCGTACTCGGAACCGTGTGCTGCGAGTCAGGCGTCCTTGTGCCGGGCGAGCGCGTCTTTTGCAACGTCGCTTGCGTAAAACTCGCGCAGCGATTCAACCGACTCGAAACGGTTCGCGCCGGACCCGACCAAGCAGTTGCCGCTCGGGTCGCATCCCCACAGCAAGTAGGCGGTGAAATTCTTCAGATCGTCGGGCAGCTGCTCTTTGTGCGAAACGCCGGCGGGCTCGACCTTGTCGTTCGATCCCTGTTTGCGCAACGCTTGCTTGATACGTGCCAGCTCGTCTTTCAGGGCGTCGACGTCCTTGCCGTCCCACTGACCTACGATGGCGCCTTGTTTGGAGATGATGTCATCACTCATTGGTTCTACCTCTTTGCTCTTAAGTTTTTACCACGTGGTGGTGGGCGCGGCTGGATTCGAACCAGCGACCCCCGCCATGTGAAGACGGTGCTCTGACCGGCTGAGCTACGCGCCCGACGCGTGAAGTGTATCAGCACCCGGCTGGATTTCGAGCTTGCATCAGCGTACGTCGGTCTCGAGGCAGCCGACGCTGCAAGCTTTCTTCGACCGCGGGTATCACCATCAGGATAACGACGCGGTAAATCTTTCACAGGAAGGTCCGGGGGTCACGGTAGTCGAGGCCGAGGTCGGCGGCGGTTTGTCGGGAGGTCATCGCGCCGTCGCAGATGCTGAGTCCCTCGGCGAACCCGGGGTCGTCACGCAGGCTTCGCCGCCACCCGCGGCCCGCGATCGCGGCGGCGTAGGCGAGCGTCGCGTGGTTGAGTGACAACGTTGACGTCAACGGTACGACCCCCGGCATGTTGGTCACGCAGTAGTGCACGACGCCCTCCTCGACGTAGGTCGGTCGGCTGTGGGTGGTCGGACGCGAGGTTTCAAAGCAGCCGCCCTGGTCGGCCGCGACGTCCACGATGACGGCGCCGGGTTGCATCGACGCGACCGTCGAGCGGTCGGCGATTTGCGGGGTCCTGCCGCCGGGCACGAGCAGGGCGCCGACAACGAGGTCGGCGTCGACGAGATAACGCCTGAAATCATCGCCGTCGGCGGCGAGTACGGGGACGACGTTGTCGCCGAGTCGCTTTTGTGCGCGTTGTAGCGCGCGTTCGGACTTGTCGAGGATGAAAGTCTCGGCGCGCATTCCCCGTGCAATCTCGGCGGCGTAGACGCCGACGGTGCCGGCGCCGAGCACGGTCACCTTAGCCGGTGCGGTGCCGGGTGCGCCGCTGAGCAGCAGACCGCGCCGCCCATGGGGTTTTTCGAGGTAATGCGCCCCGACTTGAATCGCAAGGCGTCCTGCGATCGCCGACATCGGGATCAGCAGCGGGCGACTGCCGTCGGGCGCGGTGATCGTCTCGTAGGCGATGCACGTCGCGCCGCTTTTCATCAACGCCGCGGTCACGGTGGGGTGGGCGACCAAGTGCAGATAGGAGAACAGGATCTGTCCTTTGCGCAGCAGCTCGCATTCGTCGCTTTGGGGCTCTTTGACCTTGACGATCATCTCGGCGACGTAGACGTCGGCGCCGCCGCGCACAACGTCGGCACCGGCTTTGAGGTAGTCGTCGTTGCTGAAGCCGACCGCGGCACCGGCGTCGTGCTCGACCAGCAACCGGTGACCGTGCGCGGTCAGCGTTGCGACCGACTCGGGGGTCAGACCGACGCGGTATTCATGGTCCTTGGTTTCTTTGGGTACGCCGATCAGCATTTGGCGTTGATCCGCGTCGCCCGGGTGCGCGGGTCTTCGATGCGGTGCGCTTCATTCATATCGAGAAAGGCGGCGTTTTGTCCGGGTTGACGCCGTAGCGGCTGTACGCTTCGGCGACTCGAGCGTGCGGGATCTTGCCTTGTTCGGCAAGCGCGTAAAGCGCGGTCGCCGCGACGTGGTTGCGATCAACCTCGAAGAACTCGCGCAGGGCTTCCCGGGTGTCGGAGCGGCCGAAGCCGTCGGTGCCGAGCGCGTAGTACGGTTGTTCGAGGAAGCCGGCGATCTGTCCGGCGTGGCCCGCGAGATAATCGCTCGCGGCGACAATCGGTGCGTCGTCGTCTCCGAAGCAGCGGCGCACGTAAGCCGTGCGCTTTTCCCGTTGCGGGCGCAGTCGGTTCCAGCGCCGGGTTTCCAGGGCGTCCCGGTGCAGTTGATTGAAGCTCGTTGCGCTCCATACTTCGGCACCGATTCCCCAGTCTTTTTCGAGCAGCGCGGCGGCGGCGATCACTTCGCGCAGGATCGCGCCCGAGCCGACCAGGCGCACCCGATTGTCCGCGGTTGCAGGTGCTTGCGGCAGACGGTACAGCCCTTTGATGATGCCTTCCTCGGCGCCTTCGGGCAGCTGCGGGTGCGGGTAGTTTTCGTTCATCGTCGTGACGTAAAAGAACACGCTGTCCCGTTCGGCGTACATGCGTTTCAGGCCGTGGTGGATGATGACCGCCAGCTCGTACGCAAAGCACGGATCGTAGGCGACGCAGCTGGGATACGCCGATGCGAACACGTGGCTGTGGCCGTCCTGATGTTGGAGTCCTTCGCCGGCGAGCGTCGTGCGTCCGGAGGTGCCGCCGATCAGGAAGCCGCGTGCCTGCATGTCACCCGCCGCCCACGCGAGGTCGCCGATGCGCTGGAAACCGAACATCGAATAGAAGACGTAGAACGGAATCATGCTGATGCCGTGCGTGCTTGCCGCGGTCGCCGCGGCAATCCACGAAGAAACCGCACCGGCTTCGCAGATCGCCTCTTCGAGTATCTGCCCCGACTTGTCTTCTTTGTAGAACATCACTTGGTCTACGTCTTGCGGCTCGTACAGCTGCCCCACCGACGAGTAGATGCCGAGCCGACGGAACAGCCCCTCCATGCCGAAAGTGCGCGCTTCGTCAGGCACGATCGGCACGATGCGTTCGCCCACGTCGGGGTTGCGGCACAGCAACGTGAGAATGCGCACGAACGCCATCGTCGTCGAGAACTCACGTGCGCCGCTGTCCTTGAGCAGCGGGGTGAATTCCGACAGCGGCGGAATCTTCAGCGCCGTCGCGCGACGCGCGCGCTGAGGCAGGAAACCGCCGAGCGCGGCGCGGCGTTGTTTCATGTACCGGATTTCCTCGCTGTTCTCGTCGGGGCGGAGGTATTCGAGTTCGGCGACCTGCTCGTCACTGAGCGGCAGCTTGAAGCGGTCGCGCATGCGCTTGAGCGACTCGACGTCCATCTTCTTTTGCTGGTGCGAGCGGTTTTGGCCTTCGCCGGATTCGCCCATGCCGTAGCCCTTGACCGTCTTTGCGAGAATCACCGTCGGTTGGTCGCGGCAGTTCACTGCGGCGTCGTACGCGGCGTACACCTTGTGCGGATCGTGGCCGCCTCGGTTCAAACGCCAGATGTCGCGGTCGGACAGATCCTCGACCAGCTTGGCGAGCTCGGGATACTTGCCGAAGAAGTGCTTGCGCGTGTAAGCGCCGTCGCGCGCCTTGTAGTTCTGGTAGTCGCCGTCCACCGCCTCCTCCATGCGCTGAAGCAGCAATTTGTCCTTGTCTTTCGCCAGCAGCGGGTCCCAGTATCCGCCCCAGATCACTTTGATCACGTTCCAGCCGCAACCGTGGAACAAGCGCTCGAGCTCTTGGATGATCTTGCCGTTGCCGCGTACCGGACCGTCGAGACGTTGCAGGTTACAGTTGACGACGAAAATCAGGTTGTCGAGCTTTTCGCGCCCGGCGAGGGAAATCGCGCCGACCGACTCGGGTTCGTCCATCTCGCCGTCGCCGACGAACGCCCACACCTTGCGGTCGCCGCCGTCGAGCAACTTGCGGTCTTGGAGGTACTTCATGAAACGTGCTTGGTAAATCGCCATGATCGGGCCGAGCCCCATGGACACGGTGGGGAACTCCCAGAATTCCGGCATCAGCCGGGGATGGGGGTAAGACGACAGGCCGGGCGAAGCGGCTTCGCGGCGGAAGTTGTCGAGCTCGTCTTCACTCAGTCTGCCCTCGAGGAACGCGCGGGCGTAGATGCCGGGCGACGAATGGCCTTGAACGAAAATCAGGTCGCCGCCGTGGGCGTCGGTCGGCGCACGGAAGAAGTGGTTGAAGCCGACGTCGTAAAGCGTCGCCGCCGACGCGAAGCTCGCAATGTGCCCGCCGATGCCGGGGTTGCGCTTGTTCGCGCGCAACACCATCACCGCGGCGTTCCAGCGGATCATCGCGCGCAGGCGGTGCTCGATTGCAGGGTCGCCGGGCATCGGCTTTTGCATCACCGCCGGGATCGTGTTCACGTACGGCAGGCTGAGCCCGTGCGGGAAGCCGCCGCCCCACAGCCGGGTCCTGTCCATCAGCCGGTTGATCAGGTAGTAGGCGCGTTGCGGGCCGCAGCGGGCGGCGACCGCTTCGAGCGACTCGATCCACTCTTGCGTCTCTCGGGGGTCCTCGTCTGTAGCGGCGTTCATCAAAGCCTCCTCGGTCATCGTCGTCGCTCATTATATAAAGAGGTGCGCTCGCCGGTTTGCACCCGTCAAGCGCGTCCAGCCTTTGTTCGGCTTGGTTTCCGGGCGTGTTCCGTCGTGCTTCAAAGGCGTTCGGCAGGTTTGAACCTCGCCGCGTTATCTTTGATACACTGCTTGTCCTGTAAATCAGCTGAGCGAAGAACGCGGCGCATGATCAAATTGACCGAAGCAGCGGAAAAACAAATTGTGCAATCGGCGAAAGACGGCGGCATGGCCGGCCTTCCCTTGCGTATTGCGGTGAGGCGCAAGGACGACGACAGCTTTCACTACGCGATGGGTTTTGACGACAAGACTTGGGAAGGCGACCTGATGGTGCGGGTTCGCGGGGTTGACGTCATCATCTCGAACGGTTCACGCGATTTGGTCAGGGATATGACCATAGACTACGTTGAACTCGAGGAAAATCAATTCAACTTCATTTTCCTGAATCCCAACGACCCGGCTTACGTGCCGCCTGAATCTTCGAGCGAGGAGTGAAAGCCGTGTTGTTGCGCAGTGCCCGGAAACATATCCCGCCTCTACAGGAACGTTCGAAAACCAGCTTGAACTGGCGGCTCGGCGAGCAGCTCCTCCACTTTCGCGCTTTCGTTGCGTTGGTGATGCTGATCGCGACGTGGTTTTTTTCAGTCTTGATTTACGCGCTGAATCGACCGTGGTGGGAACAATGGCAAGGAGGGTTGCTCGTGTTGTCGGTCGTTCTGCTCGTCGCAATCGCACGGTTCCTGTGGCTCGATTACGTCAAGCCGTTCCGGAACCTGCGCTTGTGGTTGCTCGACGTTCACGCGGGCAACTTGTCGTCGCGCGTATCCGAAGTCGAAGGCAGCAGCTTCAACGCCTTGTGCCACGATTTCAATTCGATGGCGCGTATGCTCGAGGCGCAGTCGAACTACGGCGTCGCACAGCTGCAACGCCACACCGCGCACATGACCGACAAGACGCGGATGCAAGAGCGCGCGTGGATTGCGTATGAGCTGCACGACTCTTTGGCGCAGACAATCGGCGGGCTGAGGTTCCAGGCCCACGTTCTCGAGCAAAGCCTGCAAGAGGACGACAAGGAAGCCGCCGAGCGGCAGCTCGGGAAGCTGGAGAGTACGCTCGGCGCGGCTTATCGCGAGGTGCGCGACCTGATCAGCTACTTCCACACGACTTCGCGGCTCGGCGATTTTGAACAGTCGGTGGACGAAGCGATATCGAAGTTCCGGGACGACAATCCGCGCACCCAGGTGTTCTTCCAGAAACGTCAGATGAGCCACGTATTGCCGCGCGAGTTCGAAATCCAGGTGCTGAAGATCATTCAGGAGGCGCTGTCCAACGTACAGAAGCACGCCGACGCGTCACTGGTGCGGGTGATGATGCGCGACACCAAGGACGGCCACTGCCGCGTGTTGATAGAGGACAACGGCGTCGGCATGGAGGGTGGCCCGCGCGACGGCGACGAACACATCGGACTGAACGCGATGAAAGACCGTGCCGCGCGCATCGGCGGGGAGCTGACCGTGGACAGCGAACGCGGAGAAGGTCTGCGTGTAACGCTCGACTTTTTCCTGCCGAACGCAAGCAACGTGGAGACGTCCGATGGATAATCTCAAAGTTGTCGTGATTGACGACCACACGCTTTTCCGTGAGGGGCTGGAAAGCCTGCTCACGTTGCGCAACATCGAAGTCGTCGCCTCGCTCGGCGACGGAGAGAAAGGCGTCGAGCTCGTGCGTCAGCTTCAGCCGCACGCGGTGCTGCTCGACGTCAGGATGCCCGGTCTGGACGGAATCAGCGTGCTTGGGCGGCTGATGGAAAGCGACGTTTCGGTGCCGGTCATCATCCTGACCACCAGCAGAAGCGAGAAAGACCTTGCCGACGCGATGAAAGGCGGCGCCCGCGGCTACTTCCTGAAAGACATGGCGCCCGACGAGCTGGTCACCGCGTTGCGCGAAGTGATTGCCGGCAACAAGGTTGTTGCCCCTGAGATGAAAGAGGCTTATGCGCGCGCCAGCCGGGCCTTTGACGAACCCGATCTGCTTGAGAAGTTGACGCCGAGAGAGCGTGAAATCCTGCACTTCCTGGCCGAAGGGCAAAGCAACAAGATGATTGCCAACGGCCTCGGCATTTCGGACGGCACCGTCAAGCTGCACGTGAAGTCTATCCTCAAGAAGCTTGGTGCGCGCTCGCGCGTCGAAGCGGCGGTGCTTGCGGTCGAGCGCGAAAGGATGAGCGCCGCCCGAGGCGGGCATTGAATAAAAGACGCGGGGGGCTTGCCCGCCGCGCGTGTGACGAATCTTCGGTGCGGATAGCGTCGGCTGTTTCTAGACCGGCGCCGTGTAGTGTCTTCTGTCGCGCTTTCGCGTCCCGGCCTTTTGCACGACCACGCCTTTTATCGCCTCGCGCCCGATAATCTCTATCGTTGCGTAACCGGGGTTCAGCGGTTTCAGATAGTAACGTGCCTCCTCGACCACCAAGCGGCGGAAGATGTAGCCGGCCTCGGTTTTGAGACCGTTCGTGCCGTCCGTTTCGGCGTCGGCGTCGCTGATTTCGGCGAGGACGTAGGAGCCGTTCTCGACCACGCCCGAAGGGTCGATGATGATGATTGCACCGTCCGGGAATTCGGGTTCCATGCTGTCGCCGAGCACGCGCAGCGCGAACGGTTCGTGCGCCGAGCAGTCGTTCGTTTCGGGAAGCATGTTCATTTCGTCGTTCATCACGAGTGCCGTGCGGTGTTTCCGAGTGTTCATTATAGGTCGAAACCTCGCGTTGCTCCGGCGGGCGGTCGAGCGTCGCCGCCCCGGCGGCAAGCAAGTCGGCGGCGCCTCCCGTGGTAGAGTGGGCTTTCGCCGCCCCGGCGATTTCATCCTTTGAGCTCATTCGGCTTCGCTATCGAACGATGAAAACCCGCAGATTATTCTTATCCGACGCTGGTCGCTCTGCCGTTGTCGGGCGGTCGGTCCTTTTCAGGAGAGGTGTGAAACGTCGGCCATGCACAGCCTTCCCGGATTTTCCTTGAAATCGTTTTTCACGTATGCCGCCGTTGCCGTTTCAGGCACGGTGCTTTTCTTTTTCCTGCACTATCTCGGTAACCAACTGCCTTACGAGCTGGGGAAGCAAAGGTTTGAGACGGCTTTCAAGGAAAACAATCTTGGGCGGACGCACTCCCCGAGTTTGTGGGTTATGTATTCCGAGACGCCGTATCCGATAACGCTTTTAGGGGGTACACGTAGATTTGCACAGTGCCAGACGTCGCTGATGATACTGAGAGGGGGTTACACGAGAACGGACGTCGCCACTCCGTTTCTTGACGCCGTGCTGTTGAAGAGCTTCGACAGAGCACCCGGCGCTTATTGTGCGGCGTTGGCCTCGGTTGCAGTGGATGGCGCCGAGTTTGGGGACCGGTTGGAGAAGACCCGGTACTGGTGGGGAGGCAAGGCGTTACACGCCGTCGCGTTGCGTTATTTCTCGGTTTTTGAGATCAGGGAAATGACGAAAACCGTCACTTATTTCGCTTATTTGTTGCTGGCGGTTTTTCTGTTGCGGTTTTACCCGAGAACGTTTCTGCTTTTTTCTCCGTTGATTGTTTTCGGCTTTTTCTTTTCGGGCATCCGGTATTTTCCCGGTTCGGCGGATGGTCTGGGGCATTTGTGGGCCGTTGCGTCGGCGGTCGTTTTGGTTTTATTGGCCGGGAGTCGTGCTTCATCCGGATCCTTGCGCCTCTTTTGCTTTATCGCCGGGATGGTGTCGTCTTACGTGTGGACGCTTGACGGTCATACGATTCTTATAATGACCCTGATCGGGTCGTTCATTTATTTCACGTCTGGGGAAATCAAGTCGGCGGTCGCGTGTGTCGGGCTTTATATAGTCGGTTTTGTGGCCTGCTTCATGCTCGGGCAATTGGCCAAAATCGTCGTTTATGAATGGTTGATCAGCGACCCGGTTCTGTGGTCGCGGTTTTATGACGGGACAATCACTTATGAAAGCGGGTGGGTGACCGAGGTTTTGTCGAAAGGGATGACGGGAAGGGCAGGGCGGAACTATCACCGTGAACTTGGAAACTTGGTGGGTGCGCTGGACTGGGAGTCGGTGAGGGGTTTCATATACGAACTTCTCAGGGTCAGGAACCTCCATGCTTTTTATACTGCGGGACTGGACGCGCACTTTACGGCGGGCAAGGTATTCACGGGTCTCTCGGCGCTTGCGCTCGTCGGGTCCACGTGGTTTGCCGCGGTTCAGGCGCGCAGGGGGCGGGTCAAGCTTTTCCGCGACGTGACGTTCATTAATCGGGATGCTGGTCTTTATCTGGGCGCAGCTGTTTTTGCAGTCCGACAACATATTTTCCACGGGAAAATACGTGTTTACGTTGCACGCCCTATGTTGGACCAGCCTGATTCTGGTCGTCATGGAACGGCGTCGTTCCCGCGGACATTCACCGGGTAAATTGCAGACAAGATAAGACGTCGGCATGGAGAAACGAGCATGGTGCGACTTAAGACCAAATGGAACCGGAAAGACCGCGCGCGCGAATGCGGCGAAACCGGGAGTGCGCTGGCGATGAGCGTATGGAAGCTCGCCTCACAAAGTCTGCTCAACCTTGAGAACGAAGGATTCGAGACCCGAACCAACGCCCAGCGCCTCGACGCGATTGCCGAGTTGCTTGCGTATTCGCTGCATTTGATCGACCGCTTGGCGCACGTACGTCTCGACGAGGAACGCCGGCGGCAAGCAAGTCGGCGGCGCCTCCCGTGGTAGAGTGGGCTTTCGCCGCCCCGGCGATTTCATCCTTTGAGTTCATTACGGCTTCGCGATTGAACAATGAAAACCCGCAGATTATTCTTATCTGACACTGGTCGCTCTGCCGTCGGCGGGCGGGCGGTTCTTTTCCAGGAAAGCAGCGGATTCCGACGCTCATGCAGATTATTCTTATCTGACACTGGTCGCTCTGCCGTTGTCGGGCGGGCGGTTCTTTTTCAGGAAAGCGGCGGATTCCGACGCCCATTCGGTTTTCCGTTTTGTCGTTTCGTTTTTCGGCAGCCCGTGGTTCTGGAGCGTCTTTGGAGTGCCTTTTCAGGAGAGGTGTGAAACGTCGGTCATGCACAGCCTTCCCGGACTTTCCTTGAAATCGTTTTTCACGTATGCCGCCGTTGCCGTTTCAGGCACGGTGCTTTTCTTTTTCCTGCACTATCTCGGTAACCAACTGCCTTACGAGCTGGGGAAGCAAAGGTTTGAGACGGCTTTCAAGGAAAACAATCTTGGGCGGACGCACTCCCCGAGTTTGTGGGTTATGTATTCCGAGACGCCGTATCCGATAACGCTTTTAGGGGGTACACGTAGATTTGCACAGTGCCAGACGTCGCTGATGATACTGAGAGGGGGTTACACGAGAACGGACGTCGCCACTCCGTTTCTTGACGCCGTGCTGTTGAAGAGCTTCGACAGAGCACCCGGCGCTTATTGTGCGGCGTTGGCCTCGGTTGCAGTGGATGGCGCCGAGTTTGGGGACCGGTTGGAGAAGACCCGGTACTGGTGGGGAGGCAAGGCGTTACACGCCGTCGCGTTGCGTTATTTCTCGGTTTTTGAGATCAGGGAAATGACGAAAACCGTCACTTATTTCGCTTATTTGTTGCTGGCGGTTTTTCTGTTGCGGTTTTACCCGAGAACGTTTCTGCTTTTTTCTCCGTTGATTGTTTTCGGCTTTTTCTTTTCGGGCATCCGGTATTTTCCCGGTTCGGCGGATGGTCTGGGGCATTTGTGGGCCGTTGCGTCGGCGGTCGTTTTGGTTTTATTGGCCGGGAGTCGTGCTTCATCCGGATCCTTGCGCCTCTTTTGCTTTATCGCCGGGATGGTGTCGTCTTACGTGTGGACGCTTGACGGTCATACGATTCTTATAATGACCCTGATCGGGTCGTTCATTTATTTCACGTCTGGGGAAATCAAGTCGGCGGTCGCGTGTGTCGGGCTTTATATAGTCGGTTTTGTGGCCTGCTTCATGCTCGGGCAATTGGCCAAAATCGTCGTTTATGAATGGTTGATCAGCGACCCGGTTCTGTGGTCGCGGTTTTATGACGGGACAATCACTTATGAAAGCGGGTGGGTGACCGAGGTTTTGTCGAAAGGGATGACGGGAAGGGCAGGGCGGAACTATCACCGTGAACTTGGAAACTTGGTGGGTGCGCTGGACTGGGAGTCGGTGAGGGGTTTCATATACGAACTTCTCAGGGTCAGGAACCTCCATGCTTTTTATACTGCGGGACTGGACGCGCACTTTACGGCGGGCAAGGTATTCACGGGTCTCTCGGCGCTTGCGCTCGTCGGGTCCACGTGGTTTGCCGCGGTTCAGGCGCGCAGGGGGCGGGTCAAGCTTTTCCGCGACGTGACGTTCATTAATCGGGATGCTGGTCTTTATCTGGGCGCAGCTGTTTTTGCAGTCCGACAACATATTTTCCACGGGAAAATACGTGTTTACGTTGCACGCCCTATGTTGGACCAGCCTGATTCTGGTCGTCATGGAACGGCGTCGTTCCCGCGGACATTCACCGGGTAAATTGCAGACAAGATAAGACGTCGGCATGGAGAAACGAGCATGGTGCGACTTAAGACCAAATGGAACCGGAAAGACCGCGCGCGCGAATGCGGCGAAACCGGGAGTGCGCTGGCGATGAGCGTATGGAAGCTCGCCTCACAAAGTCTGCTCAACCTTGAGAACGAAGGATTCGAGACCCGAACCAACGCCCAGCGCCTCGACGCGATTGCCGAGTTGCTTGCGTATTCGCTGCATTTGATCGACCGCTTGGCGCACGTGCGTCTCGACGAGGAACGCCGGCGGCGATTGATCGGCGCGGTCGCCGCGCGGGTCGCTGAAATCATGCGCGACAACCGGGCCGACGTCGGCGAGAGCGTTTCGAGGGGCGGCTTCGTGGACTTGGTCAACCGTCGCGGCGATGAATACTCCGATTGCAGCTTCGACGCCGACGAAGGACCGAGTTTCACTATGCGTCGCATCCTGGGCCAGCACGTTCAGCAGGTGCTGGGAGACAAGGACAACAGGTGGATTCCGGACTACGTGCTCGACGCCGAGGCGCCGGAAATCTACAAAGGAATCAAACGCGTCGCGCGTTCGCTGTTGTAGGCCTTATTCACGCGCGCCCGCGGCGGGGCGTCGGGGAGACAGGCGTCGGGTTGCGCCCGTCATTTCTTCCACTTCTCAAAGTTATCGGCGTTCTTGTTTTGTCCGTCCTCGTATCCCGCGTCGTAGGCTTCGTTGGCTCGTTGTTCTTCGCGTTTGGGATGGCTCAAATACCCGCCCTGCCAGCCGAGCACGTATTCGGGGTCAACCGACGCACTTTCCATCTTGGTGATTGTCTCGCGATAAAATTTGTCCACGTTGACGGTCCTCTTGTTTAACTGTTAAGTGGTGCGCAAGCGAAGCTTGGGTCGAACCGGGCGGGCGGCGATCCGGGTGTCATTCTGCCACAAGAACAATCGGTATCAAATAATTACGGCGGGGTAATCGGGGAATCCGCCGAAGCCGGCTCGACGACGGGAGACCGGCGTTCCGGCAAGCCACCGCAAGCATCCGTTCGGAGTCGCTTGTTTCCCGAGCAACACAGCGTGTGTCACTTGCCTGCGGTGAAACGTGCGAGCGCCTCGCCGGCGTCGAGCGCTTGCCGCGCCGTGGCGGCGGCTTCGGCAACCGAAGCGCAGCGTTTGAGGTGGGTGAGCACGGCGGCGGCGGTGTAAATCAGGCTGTCGCGTGCCGCGCCCGTTTCGCCGCGCAGCGCGCCGAGGCCGGTCTGCGCCGCCGCTTCAGCCAATGCGTCGGAGTCCGTTTTCGCCGCGACGTTGTCGCTTGCTTTGACCGCGGGAAGTGATTCGGGCAGCGGCACGCACTTGATTGTCCGTTCAACGCCGGCGTCCGCCGGGTTGATTTTGCACGACCGCTCGTCGTCGTCGTGATATTCGAACGTCTCGGCGGGTTGGCGGAGCGACGCCGAGACGCCGCCTTCGACGCCGCGCACGATCAGCGCCGACGCAAACCCGGATTGTTTTGCGAGCCGCGTGTATGCCGGCGGGTAGGCCTTGTGCACGTAGCCGGTCAGCAAGTGGGTGCTGCGTTGCGCCCGAATCGGGCCGGTGAGCACCTCGATCGTGTTCAGCACCGAGCGCTTGACCATCAGGTTTCGCAACCCGACCAACGCGTGCAGTGCCGGACAATAGCGGCTTTGGTCAACGTAAGCCCAGCCTGCCGTGCCGAGCTGCGCCGCCGCCGCTTCGCCGTCCAAATCGGTCGTCTTGCCCGCCGCGCGCAGTATCTTGTGGGGGGTTGCGCCGTACTTGGGGCCGACTTCCTCCAAGCCGTGGATGACCGCAGGCACGTCGCAGGCCGCGAGCATCGCCGGCAGGAACGCCGACGTCGGCAGGCATCGCGTGTAGCCGTTGTAGGGTTCGCCGACGTCCACCAGCGTCTCGACCGGTGCGACGACGGGCTGCATGCAGTCGAGCAACGCTTGCAGGAGGCCGGCGTTTTCGTCGTCGGTTTCGCGCTTCATTCTCAACGCGATCAAGAACACCGCAGTCTGCACCGCGCCGGCGGCGCCTGAAAAGATTTGCTTGCCGCCTTCGCGGGCTTCCTCGAAGCTCAGGTCTTTGCTGTATTCCGGCCCCGTCGCCACTTTCTGCAAGCAGCGACGCATCACCGGGTTGTCAGGATCGTCGTTCATGATGCAGTTCAGGGCAGCGATCTTTTTCCGAGGCCCGCCGGCACGGTTGCTCGTGCAATACCGACGTTGCCTCGGTTTTAGAAGCGGTGTTTGATTCCGATCGTCAGCGCCCAGTATTCGACGTCATCAAACTCTTGGCGGCTCGTGAACGGGGTTTGGCCATCGGCTTGAACCGGCGCATGGGAACGAATCACGTCCCAAGTGTCGCTGTCCTCGAGCTCTTCAAACTGTGCCCAGCGTGCTTTCAGGCCGACCGAGGTTTTTTCGGTGAGCGCGTAATCCACCCCGGCCAGCAGCTGGAAACCGACGAGAGTTTCGTCGAGCTCGGTGTCCAAGAGGCTGAGCGTGCCCGCCGCGTTTGCCCGCACGTCCGCGTGGAAGGAAGGGTTGTCTTGAGTATATTGCGGGTTGGCTTTGCGTACGAAGCGCATCTGGTAGCGCAAGCTGGTGTCCGCCAAGCCGACGCCGACGCCGACGTAGGGCGTCCACGTCGGGTTGCCGAGGAAGTCGTAATAAGCGTTGACGAAGAATTGATGCGCTCGAAAATCACGAACCTGTTCCGACGGGGGATCCACGGTACTCCACTCGGGGTTTTTGGTGACCAGCGCGGCGTTCGCCCCCGCCCCTCGCCACGGTGAAGCGTCGCCGTCGTGCGTCCGGTATAAATACTCAAGCTCGAACCGCCACCGTTTCATCATGTAGCCCGCGTTCAACGCGCCGACGAATCCGGTGTCGAGATCGAAGTGGTTCTCGCCAATGGCGCTCGGCGTGTCGCTGGTGCACGCGGCGTCGTTAGCGTCCGGGGACGTTCCTCCCGTGTAAAGCAGGTTATCGCACCTCGTCGGGTGGCTGACCCCCGAGACTTCGGAGTCCAGGTCCTGCGCTTGGGCGACGCCGACTTCGACCCCGGCGTAGAAGCCTTGTCGCTCCGCCTGGGCGACGCCCGCGGCCCCGAAGCTCAGTGCGACGGCAAGAAAGCCGTGGATACAGCGGTGCTTTGATCTTTTCATTTTTTGATTCCCTCTTGAGACGTTAAGGCTTGAGTTGGGACATAAGTGTAATATATTCGCCGTCGGGATAAATGAAACAACCGTGCCTTTTCTTACTCGGCTGACGACGCGGGCAACGCCGGACAAAGCAGCTTCGATCAACCTAAGCGCAGTTTGTCGTGCCGGGTTTGCGCCGTCGCTGTTTCGCCCGGGACCCGGCTTCAGAAGCGGTGTTTGACGCCGCGCGTCAACGCCCGGTATTCGACGTCGTCAAATTTTTGACGGCCGGTCAACGGCGTGACGCCGTCGGCTCGAACGGGGTCGCAGGAACGAATCACGTCCCAAGTGTCGCCGTCTTCAAGCGCCTTGAACCGCACCCGGCGCACTTTCCTCTCGCCCTGTTGATTCATACCACCGTGATACGCCCCGGCGAGGAAGAGGCTGACCTGCTCAAAGCCCGTTGCCCGAAACCCTCGCCGGGTTGCCGATTTATCCGCTTCCCTCCGCGGCACGGATTCTCTTGAGCATTTCTTTCAGCAGCACGGGGTTCGCGGCCATCGTGTCGCCCGAGTGCATGTAGTCCCGTCCGCCGTTGAGGTCGGCGACGATGCCGCCGGCTTCCTGTACCAGCAACGCGCCCGCGGCGACGTCCCAGGGCTTGAGCTGGAATTCCCAAAACCCGTCGAAGCGTCCCGCCGCGACGTACGCAAGGTCGAGAGCAGCGGCGCCGGCGCGACGGATTCCCGCAGTGTCTCGAATCAAGCTTTGCAGCACCTGCAGGTAATGGTCGAGGTCTTGCTTTTTGCTGTAGGGGACGCCGGTGCCGAGCAGTGCGCCTTCAAGCTTGTGTCGTGGGGAGACGCGGATGCGCCGCTGGTTGAGCAGCGCGCCTTGACCTTTGATTGCGGTGAACAATTCGTTCTTGCATGGGTCGTAGACCACGCCGACGAGCAAAACGCCCTTTTTCATCAATGCAATCGAGGCGGCGAAGTGCGGAACGTCGTGCATGAAGTTGGTCGTGCCGTCGAGCGGGTCAACCACCCAGCGGTATTCGCTGGCTTCGTCGCCGCTGAGGCCGCTCTCTTCGGCGAGCACCGCGTGGTCCGGATAGGCTTTGTTCAAGCGGGTGATGATTTCACGTTCGCAGGCGAGATCTATCTCCGAGACGAAGTCGTTTTGACTTTTGGCGTGCACCGCGAGCGTCTCGAGGCGCTTGAGGCCGCGCAGCATGATGCGTCCCGCCGCGACGGCGGCCTTTTCCGCGGTATTGGCGTAGGCAGAGAGCAAAGGTGATTCCGGGGGTGATCGAGCGCCATTGTAGCGGTTTGACCGTCGTCGCACAGACGCCGTTCGCCCGCTTGCGCTCCTTATAATGTCCGCATGACGAACGAGACGAACGATTCCTTGCCGCCGGTGCGTTTTGTTCTGGTCGAGACGAGCCATCCCGGCAACGTCGGTGCGGCGGCGCGCGCGATTAAGACCATGGGTTTCGAGCGGTTGTGTCTGGTCAAACCTCGGTGTTTCCCCTCGGACGAGGCGACGGCGATGGCGGCGGGCGCGGGCGACGTTCTTGAACGTGCGTCGTTGGCTGAGTCTCTTGCCGAAGCAGTCAAGGATTGCCGCTTGGTGGTCGGTGCGAGCGCGCGGCTGCGCCAGATGAAGTGGCCGAGCCTGTCGCCCGCCGAGGCGGCGGCGAAGTTGAGCGAGTTCGCGCCGCACGGGCCGGTTGCGGCGGCGTTCGGTTGCGAGAGCTCGGGGCTCAGCAACGAGGAAATGGATTTATGTCATTACCTCGTTCACATTCCCTGCAATCCGCGGTTCAGCTCGTTGAATCTGGCGGCGGCGGTGCAGGTGATTGCTTATGAGGTCAGGAAGTTTGCATTGTCCGAGGACGTCGCCGCCCGCGTACGGCCCGACGGCGGGCCGGACGCACCTGCGTCGTCCGACGAGGTCGAAGGGTTTTACCGTCATCTCGAGCAGTCGCTGCACGCGACGCGTTTCTTCGCTTCGCGTCAATCGCAGTCGCTGATGCGTCGTTTGCGCAAGCTGTTCAACCGCACTCATCTCAGCCGACGCGAGGTCAACATCCTGCGCGGCATGATCAGCGCTTTCGAGCGCGGGCGGGTCGACAAGCACCGCGATTGACCCGTCCCGGGTGGTCCCGGCGGCGGAAGCAGCGATTTATCAGCTGGATCCGGCGCTTCTCGGCAAGGAATAAGCTCTAGGGAGTCCGTTCGGGACGTGCCGACGCTTGCGGCGCCCGGGCGACGGGCCTGCCGAAGAGCAAGGTAGGGCGGGGGAAGTCCGCGAGACGGCATCCGCGAGACCTGGGCGGGGAGACGGCGCGATTGCCGCCGATTCGGGGGCTGTTGTCGCTGTGCCCTCTTGAAAGTCCATCCCGGCGGCGGCACATACCCTCTATGGAGTACTTGCGTAAAACACTCAGGAATTATATCTTTAGGGGGCTTCGGGACGACCCGGGGCGGAAAGTACGCCCGGAAGGGCGGGGACGGGGACAATGAGAGTAACCTCCAAAGGACGCTACGCGGTAACAGCGATGCTCGACCTCGCGTTGCACAGCCAGGACGGCGAAGTGGCGCTCACCGCCATCGCGGCGCGTCAGGACATTCCGGCTTCTTATCTGGGGCAGCTGTTTGCGCAGCTGTGCAAGAGCGGCTTGGTTGCGAGCCGTCGCGGCCCCGGCGGCGGTTACAGGCTGGCGAAGACGTCGGACGATATTTCGGTGGGCGACGTAATCTGCGCGGTGGACGAAAGCGTGGACAACACCCGTTGCGGCGGCAAGGCCGATTGTCAAGGAAGCCAGCGTTGTCTCTCACACGGTTTGTGGGATAGCTTGAACCACAGGATATACGATTTTCTCAACGCCACTTCGCTGGCCGAAGTGCTCGCCGAACGCGAAGCGGTCAAGGTTGCGAAGCGTCAAGACAGTCTGTTCGAACAACGTCGCGCGGCACCGGTGCGTCGCCACGACGACGCCTTGCCGGAGAGGGCCCAGTAATGAGCAAAATGAAGCTGCCAATCTACCTCGACTACAACGCGACCACGCCGGTGGACGAGCGCGTCGCCAAGAAGATGACCGAGTTCATGACCCCCGAGGGCGCTTTCGGCAACCCCGCTTCACGCAGTCATTCGTTCGGCTGGAAAGCCGAGGAAGCGGTCGAGGAGGCGCGCGGTCACGTCGCCGCGCTGGTCAACGCCGACCCCAGGGAAATCGTCTGGACCAGCGGCGCGACCGAGGCCGACAACCTGGCCATCAAGGGCGCGGCGCATTTCTACAGCAAGAAAGGCAAGCACGTCGTCACCCTCAAGACCGAGCATAAAGCGGTGCTCGACACCTGTCGGCAACTGGAGCGCGAAGGCTTTGAAGTGACTTATCTTGAACCGGAATCGGACGGCTTGCTCGACCTCGGCAAATTTGAAGCGGCGTTGCGCGACGACACGGTGTTGGTGTCGGTGATGCACGTCAACAACGAGATCGGCGTGATTCAAGACATCGAGGCGATCGGACGGATCGCGCGTGAGCGCGGCATCATTTTCCACGTTGACGCGGCGCAGAGCGCGGGCAAGATGCCGATAGACCTCAAGCAGTTGGAAGTGGATTTGATGAGCTTCTCGGCACACAAGATTTACGGGCCGAAAGGCATCGGCGCGCTGTACGTCAGGCGCAAGCCGCGCGTGCGCATCGAGGCGCAGATGCACGGCGGTGGTCACGAACGCGGCATGCGTTCGGGCACCCTCGCAACCCACCAGATCGTCGGCATGGGCGAGGCGTTCCGCGTCGCCAAGGAAGTCATGCCCGCCGAGATCGAGCGCATCAAGGGACTGCGCGACAGATTGTGGGAAGGCTTGAAAGACATAGAGGAAGTCTACGTGAACGGCTCGCTTGAACGCCGCGTCGCCGGCAACCTCAACGTCAGTTTCAACTTCGTCGAAGGCGAGTCGCTGATTATGGCGTTGAAAGACATCGCGGTCTCGAGCGGTTCGGCGTGCACTTCGGCTTCTCTCGAACCGAGCTACGTGCTGCGCGCCATCGGCCGCAACGACGAACTCGCGCACAGCTCGATCAGGTTTTCCATCGGCCGCTACACCACGGCGGAAGACGTTGACTACACCGTGAAACTGATAAAGAACGCGGTCGGCAAGTTGCGGGACCTCTCCCCGTTGTGGGAGATGTTCAAGGAAGGCGTGGACCTCGACTCCGTCGAGTGGGTCGTGCATTGACAAGAATTCTTTAAAGGAGGATCAAACCATGGCATACGGAAAAAAAGTGCTTGATCACTATGAAAACCCGCGTAACGTCGGGTCGCTGAACAAGGCGGATCCGCAGGTCGGTACCGGCATGGTCGGCGCGCCGGCGTGCGGCGACGTGATGAAACTTCAAATCAAGGTCAACGACCAGGGCGTCATCGAAGACGCCAAGTTCCGGACCTACGGTTGCGGTTCCGCGATCGCTTCGTCGAGCCTGCTCACCGAGTGGGTGCAGGGCAAGACCCTCGGCGAAGCGCAGCGAATCAAGAACTCGCAAATCGCCGAGGAACTGTCGTTGCCGCCGGTGAAGATTCACTGTTCGGTGCTCGCCGAAGACGCGATCAAAGCTGCGATCAAGGACTACGAGCAAAAGCAGACGGGCCTTCACAAGAAATCCGCCTGAAGCGACGTCCGGATTTCGACGAAGCTTCGACGAGGTTTTTCAGGGAGGCTCCCGATGGCGATTACGTTGACCGACGCCGCTGCGGACCGGGTCAGGCGGCACATCGCCGTGCGCGGCAAGGGGCTCGGCGTACGCCTCGGCGTACGCACCAGCGGCTGCTCAGGCATGGCCTACGTCATCGAATACGCCGACCGGCTCGAGGAGGGCGATCAGGTGTTCGAAGACAAGGGCGTCAAGATGGTGGTGGACCGGAAGAGCTTGGCGTATCTCGAAGGAACCGAGCTCGATTTCGGCAAGGAAGGTCTCAACGAAGGCTTCAGGTTCAACAACCCGAACGAGAAGGGGCGTTGCGGCTGCGGAGAAAGCTTCAACGTATAAGACGTGCCGGTCTTTTCCGCCGCGACCGCAGGCCCCGTACCTCCCGACGTCCCTCAAGACGTCTCCCGAAGTACGCCGCTTCAGAACCGTTTCGTCGCCCGGTGCTTTCGCCGCCGCGTTTTCATCCGCTTGGTCATGAACCTGAATCCCGCCGACAATTATTTTGAGTTGTTCGGCGTACCGACGGGTTTCAGCGTCGAGTCCGCGCGGATAGAAAGCAAGTACCGCGAGTTGCAGTCGCTGTTGCACCCCGATCGCTACGCGACCGCCGGGGCACGGGAAAAGCGGCTTGCGATGCAAGGCGCCGCGCTGGTCAATCAAGCCTACGCGGTGCTGAGCGACGATTGCGCGCGCGCCGCTTACCTGCTTGAGCTCAAAGGCGTCGCATTCAACGACGAGCCCGACACCTTGAACGACCCCGATTTCCTGATGGAACAGATGGAGCTGCGCGAGGCGCTTGAACAAAGCGTCGCCGCCGACAATCCCGCCGCTGCGTTGACGCGGCTCGAACAAGACGCCGGCGCACGGATGATCGACCTGACCGGGAGTTTCGAGCGCGCTTACGCTGAAAGCAATCTTGACGCCGCGCGCGAAACCGTGCTCAAGATGAAGTTCATCCGCAAATTCCGCGACGAGATCGGCACCGCACGCCGCCGTGCCCTGACGCCTGCCGCCCACGCGGGCGGTCAATGAACCGCGATGGCGCTTATCCAGATCAGCGAGCCCGGCGAGTCGCCACAGCCGCGCCGTCCGCGTCTGGCCGCCGGCATAGACCTCGGCACGACCAACTCGTTGATTGCGTTGGTTCAGGACGGCAAGGCCGACACCTTGGCTGACGAACAAGGCCGCCACGCTTTGCCGTCGGTCGTGCGCTATCTGTCCGACGAGGTTGTCGTCGGCACCGCGGCGCTCGACGCGGCGCTCACCGACCCCTTGAACGTGATTGCGTCGGTCAAGCGCCTGATGGGACGTCGCCCTGAGGAAGCCGACGCGTTGCGCGGGCGCCTGCCTTACCGCGTTACTCACGCCGAAGGCACGGTCGCAAGGATCGAAACCGCGGCGGGGCCGAAGACCGCGGTCGAGGTGTCGTCCGAGATTCTCAAGGCGCTCAAGCAACGTGCCGAGCTTGCGCTCGCCGCGCCTCTCGACGGCGTCGTCGTCACCGTGCCGGCCTATTTCGACGACGCCCAGCGTCAGGCGACCAAGGACGCGGCGAAGCTCGCGGGCCTCGAGGTGCTGCGTCTGTTGAACGAGCCGACCGCCGCCGCGGTCGCCTACGGTCTCGACCAGGGCGGCGAAGGCATCATCGTGGTGTTCGACCTCGGCGGCGGCACGTTCGACGTGTCGGTGCTGAAGCTTGAAAAAGGCGTGTTCCAAGTGCTCGCGACCGGCGGCGACACCGCACTCGGCGGCGACGACTTCGACCGGCTCATCTCCGAACGTCTGGCCGAGCAAGGCGGACTGAGCGGCGACGAGGAACCCGCCGTCTTGCGCGGCTTGCTGCGCGAAGCGCGCGCGTTCAAGGAACGGCTGAGCGAGTCCGAGGAAGTCGTGCGCCGCGTCGAGCTGCCCGGCGGACGTGCTTGGGAACAACGTCTCACCCGCGAGAACGTGGAGCGGCTGATCGAACCGTTGCTTGAGAAGGTCGTCTCGGTGTGCCGTGAAGTGCTGCACGACGCGGGGTTGTCTCCTCAGGAAGTCGGCGAGGTCGTGCTGGTCGGCGGCTCGACGAGGGTGCCGCTGGTGCGCCGTCGGGTCGAGGAGACGTTCGCGCGCAAGCCTCTCACCGGCGTTGACCCCGACCGCGTGGTCGCCGTCGGTGCCGCGATTCAAGCCGACCTGTTGATCGGCAACGCGGTGCAACGTGAGATGTTGCTGCTCGACGTCGCACCGCTGTCGCTCGGTATCGAGACCATGGGCGGGCTGGTCGAGAAAATCATTCCGAGGAACACCGCGATTCCGGTCGCGCGCGCGCAGGAATTCACGACCTTCAAGGACGGGCAGACCGGCATGTCGATTCACGTGGTGCAAGGCGAGCGCGAGTTGGTCGACGAATGCCGCTCGCTTGCGCGCTTTGAGCTGAGGGGTTTTCCTCCGCTGGTCGCGGGCGCGGCGCGCATCCGTGTTACCTTTCAGGTGGACGCCGACGGCCTGCTCACGGTTGAGGCCGAGGAGACCACTCAGGGCGTCAAGGCCGGGGTTGAAGTGCGCCCTTCTTACGGCTTGTCCGACGGAGAGATAGAGACGATGCTCAAGGACTCGATGACGCACGCCGCCGAGGACGTCGAAGCGCGACGCTTGAGGGAACGCGAGGTCGAAGCGCAGCGCGTGATCGAGGCGCTCGACTCGGCGCTCGCCGCGGACGGCGACGAACTGCTCGAAGCAGGTGAACGCGCCGCAATCGACGCCGCCCGCAAACGGGTGCAGGACGCCGTCGGTTCGGGCGACCCCGACGCCGTCGCCGCCGCGATAGAGGCGCTCGAGAAAAGCAGCGAAGCCTACGTCGCGCGGCGCATGAACCGCAGCGTCCAACGCGTGATGCGCGGTCGCGCGGTCGAGGAATTCAGCGAAGACAAAGCCGGTTGATGCACGCGATGCCGAAGATACAGTTTTTGCCGCACGAGAAATTCTGCCCTGAAGGCAAGACCATCGAGGTCGAGTCGGGTATCAGCATCTGCGACGCGGCGCTTCAGAACGGCATCGAGATCGAGCACGCCTGCGAGAAGTCGTGCGCGTGCACCACTTGCCACGTGCACGTGCGCGAGGGTTACGACTCGCTCGAGGAACCGAGCGAGAACGAAGAGGATTATCTCGACAAGGCTTGGGGTCTCGACCCCGATTCGAGGCTGAGTTGCCAGGCGAAGGTCGCCACCGAGGATTTGGTGGTCGAGATTCCGAAGTACACTATCAATCTTGTTTCAGAGAACGACTGAGGAGGAACGCCAGCATGGGGCTTAAATGGACCGACAGCAGGGACGTCGCCATCGCGCTCGACGAAGCGCATCCCGACGTGGATCCGCAATACGTGCGCTTCACCGACTTGCGCGAATGGGTCTGTGCGCTCGAGGAGTTCGACGACGACCCCGCGCACTGCGGCGAGAAAGTGCTTGAAGCGATTCAGATGATGTGGATCGAGGAGAAAGCGTGACGTCGATTCAAAAAACCCCGGTGACGTCCAGGACGTCCTTGCGCGGTATGCACGTAACGTTGCTGCTTGAAAGTTTGGTTAGCCGCTCTGACGGTACTCTTTTATAAATTCTTTCTCCCCCATTACGCGAACGTGGGATATAAATGAAGGGAATCTGTCGGGTCTTAAACGGTTTTTTAAATAAGCAAAAGATTGAGTACCTTTCGGTGTTTTAAGACCACTTATAACAAAACAAAAAACTGCTTCTTTGCCGCAAATTGCTTTTTTTTCTTTATTTATGTCACGTTTTTGTAATGGAATTCTTCTCCAATCTGCTTTAGAGATGATAGGTAGCCGAAGAAAAACGACGAGGCTTCCATAAACTTTTAAGACTTGCTCGCGGATAATTTCTTCGCGTACTATTCGGCGTCTATTTTCTTGATTTTTAACGTACCTATACTTCTTATGTAAAAAATGTTCTTTCTCTCCTAAATCAGAGATTTCTATAAAATGAATTCGCTTTCCTTTTTCTCCTTCGCGTTTCAGCAAGATGTAGTCACAACAATGGCAACTTCCGCACCCCACTTCAGCGTATAAGCTTCGACCGTTAGATGACTCAGTTTTGCCATCAACCTTGATTGCTTTAATGCCTGTAGGTGGGTTCTGCAGTTCAACGTTTCCACTTGAACGCCCGCTCTCATCCAGCTTAATTTCTTCGTGAAAAGGCTTAAGGAACATTTACAGATCTCGCATGTAGAGGTCGTAAAAGGGTTCGGTCAATTCGACTATTATGGCGGATTGTTTTCTCGCGAGATCCCCTTCGTGGTCCATGGTTTTCCCTTTCGTAGAGAAGTGATTGAGGGCGATGATTTTCTCGCTGGCCGGGTTCTCTTTGATTTCGACCGCAAGCCATTCCAGGATGTCAACGCTGTGGGTTGCGATAATCACGCGGGTTCCTAGTTTTGCCAGCTCAAAAAGGGTCCGTGCTATTTTGACCTGCCATTCGGGATGCAGGTGGGCTTCCGGTTCATCCATGAACAGGAAAGTCGTTTCGTCCATGATGCCTCTTTCTATGAGCAAACCGAGCATTCCATAATTCACTACCCCCATCGCTGCAACGGATAACGGGTACTCTCGTCCGTTCTCTTGAAACAGCAGCTCGCTTTCGTCTGAGACGACAAGTTTCCCCCCGATTGTTTCCGTAATGTCTTCATGTAGCTCATGAAAGAGGTCTATTTGTCGAGGGTTTTCATTTGAGATGAAAGGCCTCTGTGCAACCACCTCAGAAACTTGCCCGTGCAATTCGTGAAAATGAGAGATTGGTCGGGAATCCTCGCCCTTTGTCTCTCGAAGCTCCGCCATCAAATCATAAAAGTATTGAGGAACACCAAGCGCACGTCTTTCTCGGAAACGAGACGCCTCCAAAGCGTCTTTCATCTTCCAGTAAATGGGTGATTCTAAATAAATGAGTTTGGGGAATTCCTGAAATTTCTTGATGTTTTCAACGGGGCATTCAACCGAGCCACCCGATTCATCTATGGAAAACGTTCCTAAATCTTCACAGGAGATTGTAGCGGTTTCTTTTCCGCTGTACCGTAAGCTGCTTTCGTCTTCGATTGCAAAATTCCCCCTTAGATTTCTCCTGAAATCTTCTGATAATTCACCGCTGACCAGCTGCTCCGCATTTTCACTCGCTGTTCTTGATAAATCCTCCAGATTAAATTCTAAGCGGAGGCGCCAAAACCGGGAATCCTTGGCTGACGGCTCCTCGCTTTCTTCTGCAGGCAGCTTATCTTTGAACTCCTTGAAGAGAGAAAGGATTTTATTTGCTGTTTCTTTCCTTTCTTCCAACGTGGCGTTCATCCTCTTGAGTTTTTGGTCAAAGCTTTTCTCGTTAGCGACCCTAAAGAGCGCGTACATTTTTTTCAGATAGTTTTTTGCTTCATCGGCAAACTCTTCTTTTCCCTCCGCGGTGTCTGGTAGATATCTGACAAATCGTTTTAGGCTTTGTTCAGCACGGAAAACCTTTTTGCTTGGCATTTCCCCCAAATGTTCGGTTTTCATTACGTTCAATATGGAATAAAGCATCTTTGAAACGTAGGCCTTCCCGGTGTTGTTCGGCCCGGCGAACACCGTGAAATTGCGGATTTGAATATCCGCATGGGACAGCTTCCCCAAATTTTCTATTTTGACGTTGAGTTTCATGGTGTTAAGCCCCGCGTGGGAGAGAGACCCCGGTTGAATCGGGGGCTGTTAAATAACCGAAAGGGATTATATGTTCTGCCTTGAAGAGATTTCACCTTGCGTTTCCGTTCGGTCGTGGATCAGGCACCGTTCGTCGGTGGCTTCACGCCCGCAAGGCTTGATTTGCCGAAGAAATCAAACCGGAAAAGACAAGAGCCGTTTCGCCAACGGGCAGTCGGCGCGTGCGGGGAGCGGCGCTCCGCATCGTCGAGGCTTGTGCTTCATCTCTCCTTTCCCCGCTTCGACCCAAGCTGCGCCGTGCAGCCCGCCGGCAAGTTATAGTAATGTAGCGATTTCACGCGGAACCCGGGGAAAACACAAGGAGATGAAATGGCCGTTGAGCGCACCCTATCCATCATCAAGCCCGACGCGGTTGCAGCCAACTGCGTCGGCGAAATTTGCAGCCGGTTCGAGAAAGGCGGCCTCAGGATCGTGGCCTCGAAGATGCTGCACCTGACGCGCGAGCGCGCCGAGGGTTTTTACGCGGTGCATCGCGAGCGCCCGTTTTTCCCGGCGTTGGTCAAGTTCATGACCTCGGGGCCGGTGTTGGTGCAAGTGCTTGAGGGTGCGAACGCCATCGTCCGCAACCGCGAGATCATGGGTGCGACCGACCCCGCGCAAGCGGCTCCCGGCACCGTGCGCGCCGACTTTGCTTCTTCAATAGACGAAAACGCGGTGCACGGGTCCGACGCCCCCGACACCGCAAAGACCGAGATTGCGTTCTTTTTCGACGACGACGAAATATGCGAACGCACGAGGTAAAAGTTTCAAGATGGCGGAACCGTTCTTCAAAAGCGCGGATTTAGGAACCGAGGAAAGCGCGGAGAGCCGCATCGGGCAAACGCTGCGGTACGAGAGGGAGAAGCAGGGTCTGACGGTCGGCAGCGTCGCGCAACGGCTGTGCCTGTCCAAGTCGCTCATCGAGCGGCTGGAAGCCGGGGACACCGCCGCCTTGCCCGAGACCGTCTATGTTCGCGGTTATATCCGCGCGTATTGCAGCTTGTTGGGAATGGATTCGGCGCCTTTGCTGGATGAATTCGCACCCAAGCCGACAAGGCGTGAGGAAGACGATTTTCTGCCCGCGATCAACGAGCACATCCATCGCATGACTCGTTTGTGGGGTACTTTCACCGTGCTTGCGGTCGTCATATTGCTGGTGTCGTTTTGGTGGATGGAACGCCCCGGCGTGCCCGAAGCGGCGCTTGATTTACCCTCCGAGCCGGCGGCACAACAAGCGCCCGAGACGTTCGTGCCGAGCGCCGTTGAAAATTCAAGTTTTCCCAACCCTGCGTCTGAATCGCCGCCGGCCGCGAGAGTCGAGCCTGAGCCACGCGAATCGCCGGCCGCGTCAGTCGAGCCTGAGCCGCGCGAGTCGCCGGCCGTGTCAGTCGAGCCTGAGCCGCGCGAGTCGCCGGCCACGTCAGTCGAGCCTGAGCCGCGCGAGTCGCCGGCCACGTCAGTCGAGCCTGAGCCG
>CAYFZO010000005.1:0-33905 GCA_964347615.1 uncultured Chromatiales bacterium | reverse complement strand
GTCAGTCGAGCCTGAGCCGCGCGAGTCGCCGGCCACGTCAGTCGAGCCTGAGCCGCGCGAGGTGCCGGCCGTGTCAGCCGAACCTGAGTCGCGCGAGTCGCCGGCCACGTCAGTCGAACCTGAGCCGCGCGAGGCGCCGGTTGCGCCGCCGGTTGCGGACGACGAGGCGGAGATTACGATTCAGACGTCGTTGAGAAGCTGGGCGCGACTGAGTGACGGCACCGGTGCCTTGCTCGTCGAACGGATGCTGCCTCCCGGCTACAGCACAACGGTCCACGGTGAATTCCCGTTGGACTTCCGGTTCGGGGACGCAAGGGGGATGCGCGTCTGGGTCAATGGATTGGAGTACGACGTCAAGCGACACATTAATCGTCTGAACGTTGCTTTCTTCACTCTCGAGGAGCCGCTTCAATAAACCGCGGTCGGTCTATGATGATCCAATCCGTCAGGGGTATGCACGATGCACTGCCCGATGAAAGCGATCGGCTAAGCCGGGTCGAGACGGTCGCGGCGGAAACCCTGTCCGCTTTCGGCTACCGCGAAATCCGCCTGCCTCTGCTCGAGAAAACCGAATTGTTTTCGCGTTCGATAGGCGAGGTCACCGACATCGTCGAGAAGGAGATGT
Organism: uncultured Chromatiales bacterium; assembly: GCA_964347615.1. Lineage (GTDB taxonomy): Bacteria > Pseudomonadota > Gammaproteobacteria > Poriferisulfidales > Oxydemutatoraceae > CAYFZO01. Next base: position 33,280 of record CAYFZO010000005.1, on the reverse strand, counting down.
ACGCTTTCGAAGACCGCGGCGGCGATCGTCTGAGCCTGCGTCCGGAAGGCACCGCGGGTTGCGTGCGCGCCGGAATCGAACATGGCTTGCTGCGTCCCGACCGCCGCCTGCGCCTGTGGTATTCGGGTGCGTTCTTTCGCCGCGAGCGCCCGCAGAAAGGACGCTACCGCCAGTTTCATCAGGTCGGCGCCGAGGCTTTCGGTTTCGCCGGACCCGAGCTCGACGCCGAGCTGTTGGCGATGACCGCCTTGACGTGGGAGCGTCTCGGTGTCTCGGCGGATTTGACGCTCAAGCTGAACACGCTCGGCGACGTCGCTTCACGCAAGCGTTATCGCGACGACCTGAGCGCGTACTTGGTGCGCCACGAGGAGCGTCTCGACGAGAACGCGCGCAAGCGCATCCGCACCAATCCGTTGCGTGTGCTTGACAGCAAGGAGCAACGTACCCGCGAGGTGGTTTCAAATGCGCCGCGTCTGACCGAATATCTCGACGACGAATCCGTACGCCATTTTGAGAAGCTGAAGGCCTTGCTCGACGCCGCCGGTGTCGAGTTCGAACAGGACGAACGTCTGGTGCGCGGTCTCGACTACTACACGCGCACCGTCTTCGAATGGGTCGCGCCGGTCGAAGGCGCCCAGGCGGCGGTCTGCGCCGGCGGCCGTTACGACGGGCTGGTCGAGGCTTTGGGCGGGCCCGCGGTGGCCGCGGCGGGGTTTGCCGTGGGGGTCGAGCGTCTGGCCGCGATGTTGCCCGCCGTCGCATCCGCGGAGACGGACGCCTACGTGGTCGCGGTCGGCGAGACGGCCGAGCGGGCGGCGCACAAGCTTGCCGCCGCCTTACGTCGTGCCTTGCCTCATCGGCGCATCGTTCTTGACTGCACGGGCGGCAGCTTCAAAGCGCAGCTCAAGCGGGCCGACAAGTCGGGAGCGAAAATTGCGTTGCTGATCGGCGAGGAGGAAGTTGAGAAGGACGCCGTGATAATCAAGCCGCTTCGCGGTCGGCAGGAACAGAAACAACTGCCCGTCGCGCAGGCTCAGACGCAGTTGGAGCAATACCTGCTGTGATAGAATACCGCCGACCTCTTTCTCCCCATCTGCAGATTTACCGCAGACGCAGTTGGAGCAATACCTGCTGTGATAGAATCGCCGCCTTTTCGGCGTCTCCCCGATGGCTAAATCCCGACCAAGAATCAAGAGCAGAGTCAAGCCGCCCGCGCCCGACGTGGACAGCCAGGCGTTGAGCGAGTTTCAGCGTTTGTGGCATGAATACGGCAAATCCGCGGTCACGGGCTTGGTGCTTGCGTTTGCGCTTGTCGGCGGCTGGCAGGGGTGGGACTACTACCGCGACCAGCACGCGGTTGCCGCCGCGGAAAGCTACGTCGCGTTTGTCGAAGACCTGGGACTTGACGACCCGGCGGTCGCCGGCGACGCGGCAGCTGAAGAGGCGGACGCTGCGGCTGAAGACCCAGCTGAAGACGCCGTCGCCGACGAGGTGCCCGAGCTGCCGGACGAGCTCCGCGCCGACACGCCATATCTGGCGTTCGCGCGGCTGCAACGCGCAAGGTATTTCGTCAGGCACAACCGGCTTGACGAAGCCGCCGAAGATCTTTACTGGGTGGGAGAGAACGCCGCGCAACCGATGTTGTCGCAGCTGGCTTACTTCAGGCTCGTGCGCGTGCTGACCGCCGCGGGGCAGACCGAAGAAGCGCTCGAGGTGTTGGACGAGAATGAGTTCGCGACCGCCATGACGCCGTTGGTCGAGGAAGCGCGCGGCGACGCGTTGCTGAAGAACAATGACACCAGGGGCGCAATCGACGCGTACAAGCGAGCGTGGGAGGCAGCCCCCCGGAAGCCCGATTTTCTGCGCATGAAGTTGGAGTCGCTCGGCCAGAACGTTGAGGCGCGTCGCCCGCCGTCCGCCGCGCAGTAACGTCAAGCGTCTTTGCCGGGCGCACCGCCATGTTCCGCCGCCGGTCACTCATCGTTCTTCTGTGTTGTGTCTCGTTGTCCGCCTGCGGTTGGGTCAAGGACGCCGGCGTTGCGGTGTTCGGCGACGAATTCTTTGAAGACGAGGACGACCCGCGCATCCAGGCGCTGACCGGCTTCAAGCCGAGGCTGAGAATTGAGGAAGTCTGGTCGGCTTCAGCTGGTGACGGCGCCGAAGGTTCCTACGCGACGTTGCTGCCGCTGGTGCAAGGCGACGTTGTGTTCACCAGCGACCCCGAGGGGCGCGTCCGCGCCTTTTCCGCGCGCCGCGGCAAATCTCTGTGGAAGAGTTCGTTCGACGCCGAAGTCTCGTTCGGCGTCGGCGGCTCGGGCGGTACCTTGATGGTCGGCACGGCCAACGGCGAAATCATCGCGTTCGCCGCGCACGACGGTAAACAGGTTTGGCGCAAGCGCGTCTCCGGCGGCGGAATCACCGCCGTGTCGCGCAGCCATCGCGGGGTCGCGTTGGCGCGTGACTCGGACGGGCGGATTATCGCGGTTGAGATCGGGGACGGCGGGAAGCGGTGGGAAATCCGCACCGAGCTGCCGTCGTTGACGCTGCGCGGCATGAGCAAGCCGTTGTTGCACGGGGATTTCGGCATCGTCGGGCTTGACGACGGCAGAGTGCTGATGCTTTCGCTCGACGACGGGCGGATGCGACGTGAGTTCAGGATCGGCCTGGTGACCAAAGGCACCGACCTCGACCGCATCGTGGACATAGACGGCAAGTTCGAGATCTACGACGGCGTGCTCTACGTTGCGGCTTACCGCGGGCGGCTCCTGGCGTTCGACGTCGAGAGGCAGGAGGCTTTGTGGCTCACCGAAGCCGACTCTTACGCCGGCCTCACGGTTGACGACCAATTTGTCTACGTCGTCGGCACCGGCGGCGAAGTGCGCGCGCTCGACCGCTTCAACGGTGCCGAGGTCTGGAGCAATCCGGCGTTCGCGGTGCGCGACCTGAGCGCGCCTTTGGCGAGCGGCAAGACCGTCGTCGTCGGCGACAACTTAGGGTATCTCTACTGGCTGTCGCGCCAAAACGGCTCGATTCTTGCCCGTGAGCGCGTGGCGCGTACGCCGATCGTCGCCGCGCCGGCTGCCTGGCGGAGACACGTCATCGCGCTCGACCGTGGCGGCGACTTGACCGCGGCCAGGATTGCGGCGCGGTTGTCGCCACGTTCCAAATAGCCCGTCCCGGCGGTGACGACGTCATGTTGAAGGTCGCGCTGGTCGGCAGAACCAACGTCGGCAAGTCTACGTTGTTCAACCGCCTGACGCGCAAGCGCGACGCGCTGGTCGCCGACGAGGCCGGTGTGACCCGCGACCGTCGTTACGGCTGGGTTGAAAGCGCGGGAAAACGATGGTTGCTGATAGACACCGGCGGCTTGAGCGGAGACGAGTCCGAGGGGCCCATCGACGACGCGGTCGTCGGGCAGGTTGCCGTGCAGACCGAGTGGGCGGTTGCCGAGGCCGACCTGGTCTGTTTTGTCGCCGACGCGCGTGAAGGCCTGACCGGCGCCGACGAGACCGTGGTGCAGAGACTGCGTCGCGCCGGCAAACAAACCTGGCTGGTGGTCAACAAGACCGACGGCTGCGACGAACACGCGGCGCAAGCCGAGTTTGCGCCGCTCGGCCTCGCCTCCTGCTTTCCGACCGCGGCGGTGCACGGGCGCGGCGTCGGCGCCTTGCGCGACGCGCTCGCCGAACAAGCCGCCCTCGCGCCGGAGGATTCCGTCGGACTTCCGTCCGACGGTCTGCGTGTGGCCTTTCTCGGACGTCCCAACGTCGGCAAGTCAACGTTGCTCAACCGTCTTCTCGGCGAGGAGCGCATGCTGACCGACGCCGCACCCGGCACGACGCGCGACAGCATTGCGGTGCCTTTCGTCTTTCAAGGACGCGACTTCGTGCTGGTGGACACCGCCGGCGTGCGCCGGCGCAGCAAGGTGAGCGTGGGCGTTGAGAAATTCAGCGTGCTGAAGACGCTTGAAAGCATCGTGCTGGCCGACGTCGTGGTCCTGGTGTGCAGCGCAGCCGACGGGGTAACGACTCAGGACGCGTCGCTCGCTGACAAGGCGGTCGCGGCGGGACGCGCGCTGGTCGTTGCGGTCAACAAGAGCGACCTGCTCGGCGACGACGAGATCCGGCACAAGCTTGAACGCAGCCTCGACCTCGGCCTGAGGTTCTTGCGCGGGGTCGAGGTGCTCAAGGTTTCGGCGTTGCGCAATCAGGGCATGGAATCCTTGATGCGTGCGGTACGCCGAGCTCATGAATCGGCGCTGGTTCAAGTGCCGACGCCGGCGTGCACCAAGCTGCTCCGGAGCGCGGTCGAGCGCAATCCGCCGCCGGCGTCGTCGGGCGCGCGCGCCAAGCTGCGTTATGCCCATCAGGGCGGCAACCGTCCGCCGCGTTTCATCGTGTACGGCTCCCGTGTTGACGCGCTGCCGGCGTCGTACCGCCGCTATCTCGAGAACTTCTTTCGTGAGCGGCTGAAGCTGGTCGGTACGCCGGTGCTTCTTGAGTTCAGACGTACGCCGAATCGCTTTGTCCGGCCACAGGGGTAAGGGCGTGCCGGCGGGGCGCCGGTGTTCCGGGGGACTAGGCTTCGGGCAGCGCCACCGGCGCCGCCGCTTTCCAGCCGTCCATGCGGTGCTCGGCGACCACTGCGGTTGCGATGCCGCCGCGGACGTTGAACTCGGCGGTCAGGCGCATGAAACGCGGAGAGAGGGTCCGGCACAAGTCGTCCAGCATCTCGTTGGTCACCGTCTCGTGAAACGCGCCGACGTCGCGGAAAGACCAGATATACCCCTTGAGGCTCTTCAATTCCAGGCACAGGCGGTCGGGCACGTATTCGATCAGAAGATGAGCGAAATCGGGTTGGCCGGTCAGCGGGCACAGGCAGGTGAACTCGGGAACGTCAATACGCACGGTATAATCCCGCTTCGGTTCGGGATTTTCGAAAGTCTCGAGGTTCTTGACGGGTTCGGCCATGCGCTCACGGCTAGACTTAACACAGGGGGCTTTGGAAGGTCAAACCCGGCGGCTTCGCAACGCCGGTTCGGTTCACTTCATTTGATAGACTTATAAGAATGCGGTTGGAGAAAATCAAACTCAACGGCTTCAAATCTTTCGCCGAGGTCGTCACCATTGAGTTTCCGAGCAATATGATCGGCGTCGTCGGGCCCAACGGCTGCGGCAAGTCGAACATCGTGGACGCGGTGCGCTGGGTCATGGGCGGAACCTCCCGCAACGTGCGTGCGACGACGCTGGAAGACGTCGTATTCAGCGGCACCAACGCGCGCAAACCGATGGGGCTGGCTTCGGTCGAGCTGATCTTTGACAACGCCGCCGGCGCCGGCGGCAAGTTTTCGCAATACACCGAGTTGTCGTTGAGGCGCACGGCCACGCGCGACCGTGATTCCAAGTATTACATCAACGGCACGCGTTGCCGTCGCCGCGACGTCGCCGACATATTTTTCGGCACCGGCCTCGGCGCCAACAGCTACGCGGTGATTGAGCAAGGCATGATTTCGCGCGTCATCGAGGCCAAACCCGAGGAGATGCGCGGCTACATCGAGGAGGCGGCGGGCGTGTCCCAGTACAAGGAACGCCGCCGCGACACCGAGAACCGCATCCGCCACACGCGCGACAACCTCGAACGGGTGATAGACATCCGCGACGAGGTCGCCAAGCAGCTGAACAAGCTCAAGCGCCAGGTCAAGAGCGCCGAGAAATTCAAGCAGCTGCGCAAGGACAAGGAGCGTTTCGAGTCCGAGCTGCTGCTGTTGCGCTACAGGCGCCGCGCCGAGGAACGCGCCGCCGGCGAGGAGGAGGTTGCGGCACGCCGCGCCGACTTTGAGAAGGTGCAGGCGTCGCTGCACGAGGCCGAAACCGAGGCCGAGCAGAAACGTGCGGCGGCGGCGCAGTGCAACGACGAGCTGAACCGCCTCAAGGAGGCGCATTATCGTCTCGGCGCGGACGTCACCGGTAAACGGCAGGACATCGAGAGCCGCGGCAGAAGCATCGAGCGTCTGAGCAAGGAGCGCGAGGAAGTGACCGCGATGGCCGAGCGCAATCTGCAGGAAATAGACAAGCAGCAGGCGTTGCTCGCCGACAAGGAGCGACGTCTCGCCGAGCTCGACAAGGAAGTCGAACGTTTGGGCGCCGAGGTCGGGCGTCTGCGCGAGGAACGCACCGTCGCCCGGCAAATGCTCCGCGACACCGCGCGCAAGCACCAATCCGACATAGACCGCATCGGCGAGGAAGTTGCCGAGTTGCGCGACAAGGTGCACGACCTGACCGAGGCGTTGCACGCCGAGCAGAGGAAAAGCAGCGACGTGCAGGGGCGGCTTGCGTCGCTTGAAGCGTTGCAGGAAGCCGAGCTGCGCGACGACCAGGGCGCTTTCACGGAGTGGCTCGAAGCCGCGGGCTTGACGCGCAAGGACCGGCTTATCGAGCGCGTTCACGTCGCCGACGGATGGGAGCGCGCGGTCGAGACCGTGCTCGGTGCGTTCATCGCCGGGGTTGAAGTCGCTTCGCTCGAGGAGCACGCGGTGCGCGTCGGTGATTTTGACAAGGGTACTTTGGTGCTGTTCGAGCCGCACCGGGGTGCCGCGGCGGACGGCACGCTCGCCGACAAGGTGACGGGCAGCAAGAGCGCCGCCGGCCTGCTCGGGCAGGTGCAGCTCGCCGACGATCTCGAGCAGGCCCTGAGCCGGCGTTCGTCGCTCAAGCCGCACGAGTCGCTGATTACGCGAGACGGCGCGTGGGTCGGGCCGAACTGGGTCAAGCTGCACGTTCCCGACAAGGAAGGCGAAGGCATGCTCGTGCGTGAACGGCGCATAGAGACCTTAGGTCAACGGCTCGAGGAATCGGCCCGCGCGAGCGAGGCGCTGAAAAAGGACGCCGCCGCCGCGCGTGCGGACCTGGTGAGGAAAGAAGCGCAACGCGACGAAGTCCAAGCACGGTTGGCGTCGGCGCTCAAGGAAGCTGCGGCGCTCGAAAGCGTCGACGAGCAGCCTGGCGGGTCGGCGCTCGAGGAGGTTCGCGCTCAACTGCGCGTCTCGCGCGAGACCCTGCACCGCGCCGAAGTCGAGTGCGAGGCGGTCAAGGCGGGTTGCGACGCGATGCGCGGGCAAGCCAAGCAATTGCAGTCGCTGAAGGAGGAGCTCGCGCAGCGCCGCCGGTCGCTCGACGAGACGCTGGGCGACTTGGAAAAGCCGATGGACGAGAGCCGCCGCCGTCTCGACGCCTTGCTGGAACAGCAGACCGAGGGACAACGACGTCTCGGACGTCAGGAAGCGCAGCTCGTCGAACTGCAATCGCAGGTCGAGGCGGTCGAGCACCGCCGCGCCGGGATCAACGACGAAGTCGAGACGCGGCGCGAGACCTACGAACGCGCGCGTGCCGATTTGCAGGTGGTCGCCGCGCGCTGCAAGGACACGTTGGCCGAGATCGAGAAGCTGAAGGTTCCGACGGCGCGGCTCGAGGCCGAGATGGAGGCCGACGTCAGCATCGAGGACCATGAGGAGAAGCTCGCCCGCGTGCAGGCCGGCATAGAGCGTCTCGGCGCGATCAATCTTGTCGCGATCGAGGAGTTCGAGGAGTTGAGCGAGAGGAAGGATTATCTCGATTCGCAATACGACGACCTGTCGCGTGCGGTGCAGATGCTCGAAGACGCGATCCATAAGATAGACAAGGAAACCCGTGAGCTGTTCAAGAAAACGTTCGAGCAGATCAACGTCAACCTGCAGAACACTTTCCCGCGCCTGTTCGGCGGCGGTGAGGCGCACCTCGAACTGACCGAGCGCGACTTGCTGACCACCGGGGTCACCATCATGGTGCACCCGCCGGGCAAGCGTCGGGTTTCGATCAACCTGCTGTCCGGCGGAGAGAAGGCGTTGTCCGCGGCGGCGGTGGTGTTCTCGATCTTCGAACTCAACCCGGCGCCGTTTTGCCTGCTGGACGAAGTGGACGCCCCGCTTGACGAACACAACGTCGAGCGCTTCTGCGACTTGATCAAGCACATGGCGGGACGGGTGCAGTTCATCGTCATCACGCACAACAAGATCAGCATGGAATACATGGACAGCCTGATCGGCGTCACCATGCAGGAACCCGGCGTGTCGAGGTTGGTTGCGGTGGACGTCGAGGAAGCCGCCAAGATGGCGACCGCGTAACGCGGATTTGCATAGCCCCCGCCGCCTTTCCCGAGACTTGGGGAAAGCGCAAGGGGTGCCTGCGTTTTCGGTGGGTTTTCGGCGGGTTTTCGGCGGGTTCGGCGGGATTCTTCGGGTAATATGGGCGTCGTGATGGAAGATTCCTTCCCAAGCATCCTGCGATGGTTCCTATTGGGAATCGGCGTGGTGGTCGTCGTCGCGGTGTACTGGGTTTCCCGCCGCGGGAGCGGTCGTTCTCCGTCCGCCGAGCGGAAGGCGCCGACCGGCTTGTCCCGGAGCGACGTCGAGCAAGAGAACCCCGAGCGCGACAGCGTGGAGATTGAGCCTGCCGCCACCGCCGCCACCGCCGACACCGGCGACGTTGCGTTCGACGACGCGGCGACGCCCGGCCGGCAGATTCAGCAGTGGATCAAGCGGCACGCCGGAGAGCGCGATGAGCAGCCTGCCCGAAAGCCGGGCGAGGACTCCGGTCGGGCACCTGCCGCGCCGCGAGCCACACGCGCCGCCGAAGACAACGAGGCCAGCGGCAAGCTGCTGGTGTTGCACGTGCAGGCGAAAGCGAGGAGAAAGTTTGTCGGCCCTGAGATCTTGCGCGTCGCCGAGCAGACCGCGCTCGATCGCGCCAGCGGCAGCGACGGTGGTTTTTTTCAGCGCCGCGCGCCGGACGTCGCGGCGGCGTCCGACGACGCCCCGCTTTTCTACATGGCCAACATGTTCAGCCCCGGGGTTTTCAGGTGGGAGGAGATGGAGTCGTTTTCGACTTCCGGCTTGAGCCTGTTCGCGCAGCTGCCGGGTGCGTTACCGCCGCTTGAGACCTTTGACGAGCTGCTGAAGTGTGCACGCCTGTTTGCCGCCAAGTTGCACGGTGTGGTGCTCGATGAAAGCCGCAGCGACCTCACCGTGCAGACGATCCAGCACATCAAAGAAGACCTGCAAGCGTACGCCAGGGGCCGCGCCGCGCCCGGCACGATTAAATGACATGGCGCAATCCGCGTCCGCACGCGTCAAACGGCTGAGGCGGGAAATCGAGCAGCACGATTATCGCTATTACGTTCTGGACGACCCGATCGTCAGCGACGCCAAGTACGACGCTTTGTTCCGCGAGCTGCGAACGCTCGAGGATAAGCACCCTGATCTGATCACCCCCGATTCGCCGACCCAGCGCGTCAGCGGAGAACCCGCGGAAGGATTCGGGCAGGTCGAACACTTGTCGGCGATGCTCTCGCTCGACAACGTGTTTGACGAGACCGAGCTCGAGGAGTTCGATCGGCGCGTGCGCCGACGCCTCGCCGAGGAAAGCGTCTCCGCCGCCGCCGTCGCTTATTGTGCCGAGCCGAAATTTGACGGCGTCGCCGTCAGCGTCTTGTACCGCGACGGGCGTTTTGAGCGCGCGGCGACGCGCGGCGACGGCTCGGTCGGCGAGGACGTCACGCAGAACGTGCGCACGATCAAAGCCGTTCCTTTGGCGTTGCGCGACGGCCGGCCGCCGCCGTTGCTCGAGGTGCGCGGCGAGGTGTACATCGCCAAGCGCAACTTCCAGAAGCTCAACGCGCAGGCCGAACGCGCCGGCGAAAAGGTGTTTGCCAACCCGCGCAACGCGGCGGCAGGCAGCTTGCGTCAGCTCGACTCGCGGATTACGGCGAAACGTCCGCTGTCCTTTTTCTGTTACGGCGTGGGTGAGACCGCGACCTCTTTGGCCGACACGCATAAAGGCTTGTTCGATCGCCTCGGTGAATTGGGGTTGCCCGTGTGCCCGGAGGTCGGCGTCGTCGAGGGCGCCGCGCGGTGCATCGAGTTCTATCGCGGGATGCTCGACAAACGCGAGCGGTTGCCGTACGAGGTGGACGGAGTGGTGTTCAAGGTCAACCGGCTCGACTGGCAACGTCGTCTCGGCAAGTTGTCGCGCTCGCCGCGGTGGGCGACCGCGTATAAGTTTCCCGCGCACGAATGCACGACCGTGGTCAAGCAGGTCGCCTTTCAGGTCGGGCGCACCGGTGCGCTGACGCCGCTTGCGCGGCTTGAGCCGGTGTCGGTCGGCGGCGTTACCGTGAGTAACGTCTCGTTGCACAACATGGATGAAGTCAGGCGCAAGGACGTCCGCGTCGGCGACACCGTCCTTTTGCGTCGCGCCGGCGACGTCATCCCGCAGGTCATCAGGGTAATTCGGGACCAGCGCCCGTCGCCCGCGCCCAAGTCCGTCCCGGCCCCCGCCAAGTGCCCCGAATGCAAAGGCAAGGTCGCGTCCGCCGAAGAAGAGGGCGTGATCCTGTACTGCACCAACGTCTGGGGTTGTCCGGCGCAGCGCAAGGCGTCGGTCGAGCATTTTGCGTCGCGTAAGGCGATGGACGTCGAGGGCCTCGGTGAAAAGCTGATCGCGCGCCTGCTTGAAGAGAAGCTGGTCGAGGACTCAGGCGATATTTACGCCTTGCACGGCAAGAAGGAACAGATCGCCGCCCTCGAAGGGCTCGGCGAGAAGAGCGTCGCCAAGCTGATCGCGGCGATAGACAAGAGCAGGGACGTGCCTTTCGACCGCTTCATCTACGCGCTCGGCATCCTCGAGGTCGGCGAGACGGTGTCGCGGTCGCTTGCGCTGCGTTTCAAGACCCTCGATGAACTTCAACGCGCTGACGCCGAGGATTTGAAAGGCGTGCCGGAAATCGGCGAGGTCGTCGCCCAGCGCGTCCTCGATTTTTTCGCCGACGAGAACAACCAGCGCATCCTCGCCAAGCTGCGTCGCCAGGTGCGGCCCAAGCCGCTTGAAGGCGGCGGGCGCGGCACCCCGCTCGCCGGGCGGACCTACGTGCTGACCGGTGCCCTGGACTCGATGACCCGCAACGAAGCGAAAACGCGGTTGCTGATGCTCGGCGCCAAGGTCGCTTCCTCGGTGTCGCGCAAGACGACGGCGGTGGTTGCCGGCGCCGACCCCGGGTCGAAGCTCGACAAGGCACGCGAGCTCGGCGTCGAGATTCTCGACGAGAACGCGCTGGTCAAGTTGATCGGCGACGAGCGGTGAGGTCGGGTGCTTCGCTCGACCCTGTTTGCGCGTTATTCATAGTAGAATGAAAGGATAAAACCCGAACCACCGCAGCCCGTTGTACCCATGCTGATTGTCATCTCCCCGGCCAAGACGCTCGACTTCGATCACCCGGCGCCGACGCGCAAATGCACCAAGCCCGTGTTTCTCGACGAAGCGCAGGAACTGGTCGGCCGGCTGAAGAGATTGTCGGCGCGTGACCTCTCGAAGCTGATGGGCATCAGCGCAAAGATCGCCGAGCTGAACCATCGCCGCTACCGCGAGTGGAAGAAGCCGTTCACCGTTGCCAACGCGAAGCAGGCGGTGTGGGCGTTTCGCGGCGACGTCTACACCGGTCTCGACGCCGACTCCCTCGACGGCAAGGACCTCGAGTTCGCCCAAAAGCACCTGCGGATGCTGTCGGGACTCTACGGCGTGTTGCGCCCGCTCGACCTGATACAGCCGTACCGCCTGGAGATGGGCACGAAGTTTGCGGTCCGCCGTTGCAGCAACTTGTATCAGTTCTGGGGCGACAAGATCACCGAACGTCTCAACCGCGACCTCAAGGGCGAGCGTCCGGCGGTGCTCGTCAACCTTGCCTCGCAGGAATACTTCAAGTCGGTGCACGCGGAAGGCCTCGGCGCGCCGGTGATTACGCCGGTGTTCAAGGAGCGCAGAAACGGCGCCTACAAAGTCATCAGTTTTGTCGCCAAGCGCGCCCGGGGCGCAATGAGCCGCTACATCGTCAAACACCGAATCAGCGACCCCGCCGACGTCAAGAAGTTCAGGGAAGACGGCTACCGGTTCAACAAGCAATTGTCGGACGACGCCAACTGGGTTTTCACGCGCGGCTGACCGAGCCGTATGCGTATCTACGTCGCCGGCGTCTGCGGGACTTTCATGGGCGGTCTCGCCCGCGTCGCCGTCGAACTCGGACACGAAGTCGGTGGTTGCGATTCGGCGGTCTATCCGCCGATGAGTACCCAGCTCGAAGACCTCGGAATTCAAGTCGATGAAGGCTTTGAACCCGCCGCGCTTGACCGCGGCTGGGAGCTGTTCGTCGTCGGCAACGTCCTGTCGCGCGGCAACCCCCTGGTCGAGGAGATCATGCGTCGTCGCGCGGCGTTCGTCTCCGGCCCTGAATGGCTTGCGCGCGAGGCACTTGCCGGACGGCGCGTATCGGCCGTCGCCGGCACCCACGGCAAGACCACGACGACTGCGATGCTCGCTTGGATCCTCGACCGCGCGGGGCTTGCGCCTGGGTTTCTGGTCGGCGGCGTGCCGTTGAACTTCGACGCCTCGGCGCGGGCCGGTTCAGGTTCGCCGCATTTCGTGGTCGAGGCTGACGAATACGACGTGGCGTTTTTCGACAAGCGCCCGAAGTTCCTGCACTACCGCCCCGAGGTGCTGGTACTGAACAACCTCGAGTTTGATCACGCCGACGTCTATGACGATCTGGACGCGATCGAACGGCAGTTTCATTTCCTGTTGCGCACCGTGCCGGGCGACGGCGCGGTGGTGTACCGCGCCGGCGACGTCGCCTTGCGCAGGGTGCTCGACAAAGGCGTCTGGACGCGGTGCGAGAGTTTCGGCATCGGCGCCGCACTCGGCGGTCCTGGAGACGCCGACTGGTACGCCGAAGCTTTCGACGGCGGGTTTCGCGCGTTTTACCGGGGGCGGGAACAAGGCGAATGCCGCTGGTCGCTGTTCGGCGAGTACAACGTCGCCAACGCGTTGGCCGCGGTCGCCGCGGCGCACCACGCCGGCGTCGAGACTGCGATTTCCCTGCGTGCATTGGCAGACTTTCGCGGCGTACGTCGGCGCCTTGAGGTCAAAGGTGAAGCGTCGGGCGTGGTGGTCTATGATGATTTCGCGCATCATCCGAGCGCGATTCGCGCGACCCTCGAAGCGGTCGCCGGGCGGATCGGGAACCGCGGCGGGCGCGTGATTGCGGTGTTCGAGCCGCGTTCAAACACGATGAAGACGGGTCGTCACAACGAAGAACTCACGCGGGCTTTCACCGCGGCGGACAAGGTGTTCTGCCGTCGCCCCGCGGCGTTGGCGGCGGCGTTGGACCCGGCGATCTCGCGCATACAGCCGCCGGCGGCGTTGTTCGACGACGGCAATGACTTGCTCGCGCGACTGTGCGACGAGGTTCAAGCCGGCGATCGCGTCGTGTTCATGTCGAACGGCGGGTTCGACGACCTGCCCGCGCGTTTGACGCATGCGCTCGGGGGGACACCGTCATGAACGGCGTCATGAACGGCGAGCCGATACAAGTCTACGGGCCGCGTTATCTGTTCTCCTTGGTGCTGCGCCACCGCGAGCGGCTGATTGCCGCGAACCTGATCGCGCTCGGCGCGACGCTTGCAAGCGTACCGGTGCCTTTGCTGATGCCGCTGCTGGTGGACGAAGTGCTGCTCGACCGCCCCGGGACGTTGATCGCGGCAATCAACCCGTTCTTTTCCCCGGCGTGGCACGGCGCGGTGCTCTACGTCACGGTAATCCTGTTGGTCACCTTGCTGTTGCGCCTGTCGGGCTGGCTGCTGACCGTGTGGCAGATGCTGCTGTTCTCGCGCATTTCCAAAGGCATCGTCTATCGCATCAGGAAGCAGCTGCTGTGGTATCTCGGCGGCGTGTCGGTGTCGGAGTTCGAGAGCCGCGACGGCGCCGGCATCAGCGCCCGGCTGGTGACCGACCTCGAGACGCTCGACCAGTTCATGGGTGCGGCGATCAGTCGCTTCGTCGTCTCGGTGTTGACGATCTTCGCGACCGCGGTGGTACTGCTGTTCCTGCATTGGCCGCTCGCGTTGTTCCTGTTGTTTCTGAACCCGCTGGTGATTTACTTCACGATGGCGATCGGTAAGCGCGTCAAGAGCCTCAAGAAGAAAGAGAACGAAGCGATTGAGGTTTTTCAGCAGGCGGTGGTCGAGACGCTGACCGCGATGCAGCAGATCCGCGCGAGCAACCGCGACGAACATTACATCCGCCGACTGGTGGCGATGGCGGGCGGCATCAAGGAGCGTGCGATCGCTTTCACGTGGCGCAGCGACGCGTCGAGCCGCCTGTCCTTTCTGGTGTTTCTGTTCGGCTTCGACGTGTTCCGCGCGCTCGGGATGTTCATGGTGATTTTCTCCGACCTCACGATCGGGCAGATGATCGCGGTTTTCGGTTATCTGTGGTTCATGCTCGGGCCGATACAGGAAGTGCTGGGGATGCAGTACTCGTGGTTCGGCGCAAAGGCCGCGCTCGAACGCATCAACGGGCTGACCAAGCTCGAACTCGAACCGCATTACCCGGCGGCGGTCAACCCGTTCGCCGACCGCGGGACGGCCACGCTCGAAGTGCGCGATCTTCACCTGTCCTACAGCGGCGAGACCCCCATCCTGAACGACGTCAGCCTGTACGTCGGCGCCGGCGAGAAGGTCGCGCTGGTCGGCGCGAGCGGCGGCGGCAAGACCACTTTCATCCGCACCTTGCTGGGCCTGTATCACGCCGACCGCGGTCAAGTGCTGTACAACGGCGTGCCGGTCGAGAAGATCGGATACAAGACGGTGCGCGAGAACGTCGGCTGCGTGCTGCAAACGCCGTCGCTGTTCAACGACACGATCCGTGCAAACCTGACGCTGGGGCGCGACGCCGGCGACGACGAGCTGTGGCAGGCGCTCGACGTGGTGCAGCTCGCGGACTTTGTGCGCACCAAACCCGACCGGCTCGATACGCTGGTCGGCCTGCAAGGCGTCAAACTCTCGGGCGGACAACGCCAGCGCCTTGCGATTGCGCGCATGTTGCTCGAAGAGCCTAAGGTCGTGATTCTCGACGAAGCGACCTCGGCGATCGACTCCGAAACCGAGACGCTTCTGTACGAAGCGCTGTTCGACCGCCTGCGCGATAAGACGACGCTGATCATCGCCCACCGCCTGAGCGCCGTGAGGCGCGCCGACCGGGTCTACGTGTTTGAAGCCGGACACATCATCGAGCACGGCGCGCACGAGGAACTGCTCGAGGAGAACGGCCTCTACGCCCGCCTGTTTTCGGCGCAGGTGTAGTTTGGGGGGCGAAGCATCGACCGGACGAAAGCGACTCTCCAAGCATTGCACGGCGATATGCGAAGCTTAAGATGAAGATTCGCAGGCGTTTGATCGAAACACCCGAAGTCTCGGCGATGGATACAGGCTCTTGAATTCTCGTAACAAGCAGGAGCAAGCGCTTTCGCCGGCTGGTGGGTCTTTTCATTATTTCGTTTTGGTACGGGTTGCCTCTTGAAATCCGTGAACTCACCCCCATAAGTGCAGGAAGACGTTAACTTCTGAACAAAGGAGGCCATCCAAGATGGAAAAAGAAAACGATAAAAAGCCAGAGGAAAACAACGGTTCTAAGCCCTCGGAGCAAAAACCTATCGAGGGATACCGTTTCAAGGTGAACGGCCAGGAACTTCTATCTCAACATGAAAAACTGGTTGCGCTTGATATTCTGAGGCTTGCCGAAAACAAGGGTGTTTTTTCTGGAAAGCCGGAGGATTATCTCTTGCAGGGTACGAAGCAGGATACACCATACAAGCTCGACGATTGGGTTGATTTGAGCGTTGAAAAGGAATTTGTTGCTATACCGAATAGCCCTACGCCGGTAGCACAGGCTGCTGGACACAATGTCGGATAACGTCACGCGCATAAAAGAGGAGCTGGAATCTCTGGGCTGCACGACCGAGCTGCTGGATAGCCCGAAAGGGCAAGTCGTTGCATTTCCATACAAAGTGGAAGTTGGTCGTCACAAAGGGGAGCGGTTCACACTGGGCGTCAGTATGCAAGGTGAAGAGAAATACCCTGAATATCCACCTCATTGGCTTCACATAAGTCCGCCCGTTGATGATGGAAAGGGAGGGGCGGCTGAGAGATACAGGGGGGCGGACGGGCAGGAGTGGATTGTGATGAGCCGCCCTCCAGGGTCAATATGGGACAAGTTGCCAACCAGAAGCATGGACGCTTATTTGAAGGAAAACGTTCGCAGATTTTGGAACAATGTATGAGTTTCGAAGTCGTTTTTACGTCGGAAGCGGATACGGTTGCTAAAACGCATTTGCTGCAGCATTGCCGCCGCGGCGAAATGCAGGAAGATCTTTGCTTTGCCTTATGGCGTCCATCCACGGGGCAGATGCGGCGGGTTGCGTTGATAGACGAGATTATTCTGCCGGAAAAAGATGAACGCATACTTCACGGCAACGTAAGCTTTGAGCCTGCCTATCTTACGCGGGTAGTGAGGATCGCAAGAGAAAAAAAGGCAGGAATGGTTTTTATGCACAGCCATCTTTCCCCGGGCTGGCAAGGGATGAGCACCCCTGACGTTGAGGCGGAACGCGACGTTCTGGCGTTTCCGGCAGGTGCAACGGGTTTGCCGCTGGTGGGTCTGACGATTGGTACGGACGGCTACTGGAGTGCGCGTTTCTGGGAAAAAGACGGACAGATGCGCCGCCGTTGGTGCGAGAAAGTCCGTGTTGTCGGCCCACGCTCATACACGATTTATTTCAATGACAAACTTGTGTCGCCTCCTGAACGCAGGGAAATTCTCAGACGTACTTTTGACACTTGGGGACAAGAAGTTCAGCAGACGATTTCACGTTTGAAAGTCGGTATTGTCGGGCTAGGTAGCGTCGGCTGTATCGTTGCTGAAGCCATTGCGCGAATCGGCGTCACACAAGCCGTTTTGATTGATCCCGACAAGGTTGAAAAACATAATCTCGACCGGTTGCTTTACGGAACCATAAAGGACGTCGGCAAGTTAAAGGTCACCTTGGCGAAACAAGCGATGCAACGCAATGCAACCGCAGAAAAAATGAAAGTAACCCCCTTGCCTGTTTCCATTCACGACGAGTTTGCTTACCGCACGGCACTTGACTGCGACGTTATTTTCAGTTGTGTTGATCGCCCGGTTGCCCGAGACGTATTGAATTACATTGCGCAAGCACATTTGATTCCGGTTATAGACGGTGGAGTCGCGGTGGAAGTAGATAAGAAAAGCGCTCGCTTGTCTTCGGCTCATTGGCGGGCGCACGTTGTTACACCGTATCACCGGTGTTTACGTTGCAATGGGCAATATGACACAAGCCAAGTGGTGATGGAGTTAGACGGCTCGCTTGACGACCCGTCCTACGTCAGCAATTTGCCCGCCGAAGAGCAAGGCGGAAATCAAAACGTTTTCCCGTTTAGCTTAAGTGTTGCAGGAATGGAGATTAACCTGATGCTCCGTTACTTGCTTGCTGCAGATTGGTGGCTGGTGGTGCAACAACAAGATTGTCAGTTTTTAACGGGGAAAACGTCTATTATCAACGCTAAATGCCATCCTAACTGTGAATTTTGGCAGCGCCGTGCGAGGGGTGATGCCGAAGCGCCGTCGTATCTGGTAAAAACAACCGTCGCTAAGGCAGGGGGACTCACCAAATTCAATGGGTGTGCAGTATGGCAACGTGCTGTCAAGCTTCTCGGTAAGATATGCCAGAATGCTTAATTTCTACGCCGAATCTGAGTTCTGGATCGGCGGAAACGATTGTTTGTTCCGTGGCCGGACACATCATCGAGCACGGCGCGCACGAGGAACTGCTCGAGGAGAACGGCCTCTACGCCCGCCTGTTCTCGGCGCAGGTGTAGTTTGGGGGTGCGGGATATTCGGCGTTGCCGTCGCCCGTCTCCTGCGACGCGACGGCGTTTTTACCGTTTGTCCGCCTTCACGCTGCCGCTTGTCGGATGACAGGGCGATTTGTCCCGACGGCTGCGCATAATCCGGCGCCTCAGACACGAGGCAAGCGGTGCGTGGTCGCTTTGGTTCGGCAACGCCGCCGCTTTTCGACCTGCTAGAATCGGCTGGTGTTCAAAGCGGTCTGATTTGCTTTGAGCGCCGGACGAACGATGCGAACCGTCGAGTCTCGCGGAGGGGTTCCGCGGGAAGCCTCCCCGAAACGTGGAGACAAACATGGAGATTACTCTTAAAACGTTGCATGAAGATATGCAGAACCTCAATGGCAAGGTGAACAACCTCAATGGCAAGGTGAACAACCTTGAGGGGGAAGTGCAGAACCTTAAAGGGGCAGTGCATAACGTGCAGAACAGCATCGTGGAAGTCAAAACAAGCACTACCCGCTGGATGGTCGGCCTTTTCATTGGGAGCGTCGCGTTGTTCGCGACCATCGTCGGTGTCTACGCGGGCGCCGTCTTGATTGCGATGGGGGGTTAGGCGACGCGGGTTGTTTGCTTCGTGCGGAGTTTTAAAACTGTAGAAACGAACATGGAAATCACTCTTAAAACGTTGCATGACGATATGCAGAACCTCAATGGCAAGATGAACAACCTTGAAAGGGTAGTGCATGACGTGCAGGACAGCATCGCGGAAGTCAAAACAAACACTATCCACCGGATGGTTGGCCTTTTCATTGGAGGCGTCGTGTTGTTCGCGACCATTGTCGGTGTCTACGCGGGCGCCGTCTTGATTGCGATGAGGAGTTAGAGGGTATTTGTTTGCGTTGCGAGGCTGCGGTGTTTTCGGTGCATCACTGGCGACAACCAGCGATAAAATTTTTACCCAAGACAACGAATGCAAAGGCCGCTGAAATAAAAATCTTGCAATCCGCTTATTAAGAACCAAATCTCGGCTTGGTATTACCTCCTGTTGCGATATTGAATAGTTGCCATGAGTGTATCCAAAGTCAAGACGTCGCAGCACGATGGTCATCGTAAACGCCTTCGCCAACGGTTTATCAAATGCGGGTTTGAAGGGTTTTCAGACCATGAAGTTGTGGAGCTTATTCTTACTTTGGCTATTCCTCGATCTGACGTGAAACAATCAGCGAAAACATTGTTGGAAAAATTTGGCAGCCTACGTGGGATATTGGATGCGCCTTTAGATGAGTTGACCAAAGTTAAGGGTATTGGGGAGGTTGCTCCAGCCGCTCTTAAGATTATTCGAGCTGCGGCCACGCTTTATTTGCAACAATCTACGGAAAGCGCGGACGCGCTTTGTGCTTCGGATAATTTGAGCAACTTTTGGCGCATGAGAATAGGGGCGCTTCGAAATGAGGTGTTTGAGGTAGCGTATTTTGACTCCGGGTGCCGCCTTCTTAGAGACGGCGTCGAGACCCTCCAGACGGGGACAGTCAATCGAGCGGCGGTTTATCCTAGACGAGTGGTTGAATCTGCACTTAAACGCGGAGCAGCCACAATCGTGTTGGCTCATAATCACCCAAACGGGAACGTGCAGCCAAGCAGTCAGGATAAAGTTCTTACTCGCGCCATCGTGCTGGCCGCCGAAACAATTGAGTTGAGAGTCATGGATCATCTCATTGTTTCGACTCACGAAGCTTTCAGCTTCCGAGAAGCGGGGTTGTTGTGAGCGTCGCTGCAGAGATAACGGAGCATTATCCCGAGCTCAACGAAGCCCAACGCGAAGTTGTTGCTCATCTTGAGGGTCCGTTGCTTGTGATTGCCGGTCCCGGTTCCGGCAAAACTCACAGCATCGTTTTGCGGGCTCTGAACCTTTTGTTGCTGAAAAAGACAGAGCCGAAGCAGCTGGTCTTGTGTACTTTTACCAACAAAGCGGCTTTTGAGTTGCGTGACCGTTTGATTGCCGCCGCTCGCAAAGTTGGCTATGAGGATGACCTCTCAGAGTTAAGGATTTCAACAATTCACAGTTTTTGTAACCGTGTGCTGACACGTCATCGTCATCGTACGGACTTGGGACACAACTATGAAACGCTTGATGAGTTGACCCAGCTACTTTTTATCTTTGAAAACTTTGAGGAAATCATAGGGCCGAAAGATAACCTTCCTTATCTTTCCCGCTGGAATACTCGTTGGCAAGCTATCGAAAATGTACGCGGTTATTTTGACAAGATTGCTGAGGAACTTATCGAGGTCAGAAAACTGCTTGATTCAGATACCCCGTTTCTCAACGAGATCGGCAAAGCGTATCAACGCTATGAACGTACTTTGCGACGGAGAAATCGCGTGGATTTTTCTCATCTGCAGCGTACCGTCTATGATTTGCTTCAGGATCCTCCAATCTCAAAAGAAGTAATTGACGAAATTCGTTACGTGCTTGTGGATGAGTACCAAGATACTAACTACATTCAAGAGCAGCTATTGCTAAAGCTTACGGAAAAAAGTCGGAATCTCTGCGTGGTTGGAGACGAAGATCAAAGCCTTTATCGTTTTCGCGGCGCCACTGTCAGGAACATTCTTGAGTTTGAGACTCGGATGCCTGATTGCGGGGTTATTAAATTGACGATTAACTATCGGTCGCATAAGAACATAGTACAGCGTTACGACCGTTGGATGGCTTCGGCCAACTGGGCAAACTCCAACGGAGCTTCCTTTCGTTATGACAAAACTATAGAGGCTGACGCCAACGCAACACACCCGGATTATCCTTCCGTTATTGCGATTTGGGGGGAAGATAAACCAGACGAAGCGGGGAGATTTGCCGACTTCGTGGAGTTTCTGAAAACCCATGACGTTATCGAAGACTACAGCCAAGTGGCCTTGTTGCTGCATAGCGTGAGGGAAAAGCATAGCGAGCCGTATCTTGCTGCGCTTAAGAGTAAGGGGATTCCTGCGTTCTGCCCACGTGCGCGGGCTTACTTTGAAGTTCCGGAGATTCGTTATATTGTCGCTTGCTTTGCAATTATTTTTAATTGGCACGGGGAAGGGCGTGGAGAAGTAAGCAGCGCGCTTTCTAAACTCGCTTCTTATGTGGATGCGGCAATTGTTGAACTTGCCCACAGTTTCAGCGGCCCACACCCGCTCGCTCGCGCGTTGCAGAAATGGACGGCTGAAATCGCCGGTCTTCAAGAGGGGGAGTCTCTCGACACGCGGCCCGCGGATTACCTGTATGGGATGCTTGCGTTGGAACCTTTCAAAAATGCGGTCCACGATGAGAATATCGCCCGGAATCTTGCGGTGTTCTCCCAGCTGCTTAATGTTTTCCAGAATTACTACCACTACACCGTCATAACGCACCGTAACCGGGAATTCCTGCAACGTTATTTTTTCAACAGCTTCCTGCGCTTTCTCTACCTCGACGGCATTAACGAATATGAGGATCCGGATTCCCCTTTTCCTAAAGGTCACGTTCAGGTTATGACCATCCATCAAGTCAAGGGACTCGAGTTTCCCGTCGTGGTGGTTGGTTCACTGAACGCGCAACTTCCCAGCCCCAAACAAATTGATCGAGACCTCTCGTCTTTCTACAACAGGCCTCCTTTCGAACCTGAAAGCCGGATTACGAATTTCGACCGGATGCGACTTCACTATGTCGCTTTTTCCCGCGCTCAGAACCTGCTGGCGCTCACTGCTCATGCAGAGCCTAAAAGACACTTCATGCCTATACTGGAAAGTCTTAGACAGTGGCCGTATCTGGAAAGAGAGAAGCTTTCTGAGCAAGAGTTTGGCTTTAGAAAACGCACGCTGGTTAAAAAGACTTACAGCTTTACCGGCGATCTCAGGATTTATGAAACTTGCCCACGCCAGTACCAGTTTTTTCGAGAATACGATTTCATGCCGTCGCGTTCCGCCGTCATCTTCTTTGGTCTTCTTGTCCACCAGACTATAGAGGAGATTCACCGTATCGCTCTTGACGGTGGCCTCGACACGCTTGATGAAGAACGAATTCAGGAAATTTTTGACCGTACTTTCCAGTTTCTTTTAAGCAGTGACGTTCGACCGATCGGTGAAGCTGCCCGCAAGGCGGCTTTTCGACAGGTGATGAATTATTTTGAGCAGAACCAAGATGAAATGCACCGGATAGTCATGACCGAAGTAGATGTGTCTTTGGAAAAGGACGACTATATCCTGTCGGGGAAGGTTGACTTGCTGATGGGAAGCGACAACAAACTCGAGCTTTTGGATTTTAAGACCTCTCCTCGCCCGGAAGGAACGCCTGAGCTCATTGATGCCTATAAGCGGCAGCTTTGCACCTACGCGCATATCATGGAGCACAGACACAATCGGCGCGTGGAGCGTTTAATGCTTTACTGGACTTCAGAGCCACGTAAGGAAGACGCACTGATGGTTATTCCCTATGAAAAAAGTTCGATAGAAGAAGCCGGAAAACATTTCGACCAGACCGTGCGTCGCATTCAGAATCAGGACTTTGCGGTAGTTACTCCGCCTGAACCGAAAATCTGTAAAGAATGTGACTTGAGATCCCTTTGCCGAAGTGAAGGTATCATTCCGGCGGCTAATTGAGGAGATAAGAAGTGGCCAAGATAGACGTCACTAAAACCGAGCTGATATGGCCGGGAAAGTACAATGGGGACGGTACGCTCAGAGCGGTGCCGAGGGAAAGCTTGCCGTTTCAGGTTATTGAGACGGTCAATGAAAATCGTGCGATGCGGCAAAGCAAGCAGCCGGGTGCACAGGAATCCCTTCTTTTTGAAGCTTACGAAGGCAAGGAAGGTGACACTTTTGAAGAAGGGTGGAAGAACAAGCTCGTTTGGGGCGACAACCTGCTGGTTATGGGTTCGCTCCTAGAGAAGTTCGCCGGGAAAATCGACCTTATTTACATAGACCCTCCATTTGCGACCGGTGCCGACTTTTCTTTTACAACGCAAGTCGGAGAGTGCGGCGAAAAGATTGCTAAAAAGCAGTCGGTAATTGAAGAAAAAGCGTATAGGGATACGTGGGGCATGGGTATAGCCTCTTTTATTTCTATGATTTATGAAAGGCTGGCCTTGATGCGGGATCTGTTGGCGGAAGATGGAAGTATTTACGTTCACTGTGACTATAGAGTAAGTGGCTACATTCGTTTAGCACTGGACGAAATATTTGGGGCAGATGGCTTTAGAAATGAGATTACATGGCGAAGGCAAATCACGAGAGGAATGAAAACCCATGCAAAATATATGCCCTTTAGTGCAGACACTATTTTCTTGTACACGAAGTCTGAAGCAGCAACGTGGAATATTATCGAAAAAGAAAACTTTATTTCATTGGAAGAAGCTAATAGAAAATATAAAAAAGATAAAAAGGGTTACTTTCGAACTTCTGACCGAGGAAGCTATTCCGACGAAAGCCTTGTTCGTCTCAATAAAGAAGGCAGAATTTATGTCACGAATGGAGGAAAGCTTTTAATCAATCGAGGCAAGGTTTCTACAAACAGGGGTAATATAGCTATTAAGTACTATAGAGAGCAAGTGGGTAATCGGGTCAAGGAAGTTACTACCGTTGACAATATTTGGGATGATATTCCCGGAATGGGGGTCGTTTCTCATGAGTATATTGGCTACCCAACACAAAAACCTGAAGCTTTGCTTGAACGCATTATTAAAGCGTCATCTAATGAAGGTGATTTAATAGCCGACTTTTTCTGCGGTTCCGGCACCACACTTGCCGTTGCCGAAAAGCTTGGCCGCCGCTGGGTCGGTTGCGACCTCGGCCGTTGGGCAATCCATACCACCCGCAAGCGGCTGCTCGAGATAGAGAATTGCAAGCCTTTTGAAATCCTCAACCTCGGCAAATATGAGCGCCAGTACTGGCAAGGTGTGACTTTCAACGGGGCGAAGGATAAATCACTCAGCGAGCAAGCGCTTTATGAATATCTTGCGTTTATTTTGAGACTCTACAAAGCTCAACCGGTTTCGGACGTGGCGCATTTGCACGGCCGGAAAGGCAAGGCGATGGTGCACGTCGGCGCGGTGGACGCTCCTGTTACGATCGATGAAGTCAGTGAAGCACTTGACGAATGCGAACAGCTCAAGCAGAAAGAACTGCACGTTCTAGGGTGGGAGTGGGAAATGGGATTGGCCGGCCCGAATAACGAAGTGCAAAAGGGCAGTCCCATGCATGGAGTTGCAAGGCAGAAAGAGATTAGGCTGCGCTTTCTTCAAATTCCCAGGGAAGTGATGGAACAGCAAGCCGTTGATAAAGGAGACGTTCGCTTTTTCGAATTAGCCTATCTCAAATGTAACAGTCAAAAAATAGAGAAAGATTTGACCGTGCAAATAAAGATAGAGGATTTTGTGATTCCGAATCCAGAACTGATTCCAGAAGACGTCAGAGACCAAGTTAAAGGATGGTCAGACTATATAGATTACTGGGCTGTGGATTGGGATTTTCAACACGACACTTTCATGCAAGGGTGGGTGGTTTACCGCACTCGAAATGAACGTGTGCTCGCTCTTGAGTCCGACCCGCATACTTACGAGCGACCAGGGGAATATAAGGCTTTGGTTAAAGTGATAGACATATTCGGCAATGACACGTCTCAGTTGCTCGATATAAAGGTGAAGTAGCGATGTCTGAATCCTTTATCCCCTATGACAAGAGTCTGCCGGAGATTCCAGGCCGTTGTCCGTGGGAGCCCCCCATGCAGCACTTGGAAAAAGACGAAAGCGCTCCTAATAAATGGCGCGTGGTGGAAGGCCGACGTGAGAGCAACCTTCTGTTGGTTCCCAAAGTCCGTGCTGAGGTGGACGCGTGGCGGCAAGGGAATTATCGAGGTGTCTCCGAAGTTACCCGGCGACTGTTCGAATACTGGTTTAACGAGGACCATGACGTTAGTGAATTCGGCGGAGCTTTTCATTACCATTTTTGTCAGCGTGAAGCGATTGAAACGCTGGTATGGCTGGTGGAGATCTTAGGTCAGAAAGACGTGAAAGCGCTGATTGAGGCTTACGGAACCATTGTGCAAAAGGGCTTGGCTTCGAAGAACGTCGAGTTTCAAACCACGATGGATGGAAAAAGACAAGTACGTCGCTACGTGCCGGAACGAGAAGCGGAACGCTTGCAGGATATACCCCCTGAGAATTTGCGTCGCTTTGCTTTCAAGATGGCTACCGGTTCGGGCAAAACCTGGGTAATGGCCATGGCGATTGTTTGGGCTCACTTCCACAAGCAGCGGGTGCCGAACTCTACGCTTTCCGATAACTTCTTGATCGTAGCCCCTAACGTAATCGTTTATCAGCGACTGGAAAAGGATTTTCAAGATAACCGAATCTTTAACGAGCTGCCTTTGATTCCGCCGGAATGGAAAAGTGATTTTGCACAAAAGGTGATTTTACGCGGAGAGTCCGGGGAACCGAATTCTTCAGGCAACCTTTTTCTGACGAATATCCATCAGCTTTATGAGTCACGAGATCAAGAATGGACGCCTAAAAACGCCGTCGAAAGTCTGCTGGGAAAGAAGCCCGCTAAAGATATAACTCTTTCTGGAAATCGTTCGACGCTGGAGCGGGTGAAGTCACTCAATGACCTCATCGTCCTGAACGACGAAGCCCATCACGTGCACGAGGAAAACCTCGCCTGGTACCAATCACTGAATTCCATCCAACAAACTTTACCTGAGGGGTTATCTCTATGGCTCGATTTCTCGGCCACCCCCAAAGACCAGCAAGGCATGTTTTTCCCATGGACGGTCTGCGACTACCCTCTTGCTCAGGCGGTGGAAGACAAAATCGTCAAGGTTCCGCTGATTGTTACCAAGGAGGATGACCGTCGGCAGCCGAGCGAAGACCCGGAAAGGGTAACCAAAGATAACGCGGCTGAGAAATACGGGTATTGGATACAAGCGGCGGTAAGACGTTGGAAAGAGCATCATAAGGTTTATAAACGCTCTTCTATCCGTCCGGTGTTGTTCATTATGCTGGAAAAGAGCGCGCATGCGGACGCGATTGGCAAGTATCTGATAGATACATCGGAGTTCGGTTTCAAAGAATCTGAAGTACTGATTATCCACACCGACGGCGCAGGGGAAATCACAAATAAAGATCTCGAAAAAGCCCGGGAAGCTGCCAGGGACATAGATGAACCCGGCAGCAAAATCAAGGTAATCGTCAGCGTGATGATGTTGCGAGAGGGATGGGACGTACGCAACGTAACCGTGGCATTGGGACTTCGTCCTTTTACGGCCAGAGCTAATATCTTGCCGGAGCAAGTCATCGGCCGCGGTCTCCGCTTGATGAGAGGGCTTTCTGACGGAACTCAAACTTTGGAAGTTCTCGGCACCCGCAACCTTCTCAAGGTGCTGGTTGAACAACTCGAAATGGAAGGCGTTGGGGTGTCTGTCACTAATAAGCCCCCGCCGTTGCCGGTTACCATCATGCCGACACAAGAACGGAGCCACTATGACATTAAGCTGCCGATAACCAAACCGAGTTTTGCTTATGACGCACGTAAAATTTCCAACCTGAAAGTTGACGTTCTGGACGCCATCTATAAGCGAGAAGAACTCGAAGAACCATTCAGAATCAGATTGAAAATGAAATTCGCCCCCACCGCAACAGAGGTCCACCAAGACGAAATCACTTCAAGTGTTCTTCCTATTCAGGAAATTTTGGCTGGTATAACCAAAAAAATCACTGACCGGACCAAGCTCGCCGGCCATTTCTCTGAAATTTATCCGTTTGTGCAGGGTTACGCCGAAACCCGTTGTTTCGGTAAGCCGATCGATCTTTCTGATGGAGAAGTACGTTCTGCACTTAGTCGGGTCGAGATACAGGAGGGGATAGCTGACTATTTGGCGAGAGAAATTTCACAACGGACCGTTGAACGACGCCCAATCGAGTTTGAGCAAAGGAACTTTTTTCTTTCTAGGACGAAGCTGTTTCGTTGGCGCAGAAATCTTCCTCCTTTTCGAGCAGAGAAAACGATTTTCAATTATGTGGCTACTTACAATAACTTTGAGCGCAGCTTTGCCGAATTTCTTGACAGAGCGCAGGACGTCCTAAGGTTTGCTTCGCTTGGCACCACGGAGCAGGGAGACTCGGGAACTCAATTCCGCGTTGACTACGTGAAGTCAAACGGCGCCAGGGGTTTTTACTACCCTGACTGGGCGGTCGTGCAGAAGACAAAAAATGGCGAAGTTGATTGGATTATCGAGACCAAAGGGAGGGTTTGGAAAGATACAGAAATCAAAGATGCTGCAATGGAGACGTGGTGCAACCGCGTAAATGAGGAGACCGGATCGAATTGGCGGTACATCCGAATTAATCAGTCTGAGTTTGCCGGCAATCTGCAGACGCTGAGGGAGCTCATTACTCGTTGCACAGTGGAAGATATATTTTCCTTGCGTGATCAAGTGAAGCAAAAGATGACGCTCAATGAGCTGAAAGAAGCCATTAATGAAGGAAGAGAATAGTGGTCATTGTGATTGACGCTTCGGTAGCGCTGGCGTGGCTTTTGAAAGATGAAGGACAAGTCCGGTCAGCGCGCGAGGTTGTTACGAAACTGGAGGAGCATGCCGGAATTGTGCCGGGGATCTTTTGGTACGAGGTGCGAAACGTCTTGGTTCAGAAAGAGCGTTCGAAGTACATCAGCCAGGAAAATGCGCGGCGTCTCCTAAGTCGTCTTGGCAATCTGCCGATTAAGCATGACCATAGGCACAACGAAGCGAAAGTTCTTTCTCTTGCGAAGCAACATGAGCTGAGCGTTTACGACGCTGCTTATTTGGAGACGGCGATACGTCGTCGCGCTCAAATCGCCACCTTTGATAAAGCCCTTGCCGAGGCTGCACGCAAGGAAAGAGTGGAAAATCGAGTGTCGGATACTCTGATTTGATGAGGATTTGATTCGATCCGGCTCGCTGAAGAATGAAGATTAACGGAATCGACTTTCCTGATTCTATCTGGGAAGCTCTGCGAGACAAAAATCTCGTGATTTTTGCAGGTGCCGGTGTTTCAAAGGGAGCTCCCGCCAATCTTCCAGATTTCAGAGATTTGGTAAAAAAGATAGCGGAAAGAACGGGGAAAACTATTCCGGATGGGGAAAAAGAAGATGTTTTTCTGGGAAAGCTTGCCCATGACGGAGTGCCAGTTCATCGGTACGCGAAAGAAATCCTCTCCTCAAATGAACCCAGGCCGACAGAGATGCACAAAAATCTTTTGCGACTCTATCCTGAGGATAAAGTCCGGATTGTTACCACTAATTTTGACCTGCTGTTTGAACGTGCCGTTCGACAAGTGTTTGGTGAGGACACCAAGATAGAGAAGTTTGATGCGCCTGCTTTGCCTTCGGGAAAGAGGTTCAACGGCATCGTTCATGTACATGGCTCAATAAACCATTTCAAAGAGATGGTTCTTACCGACGGAGACTTTGGACGGGCTTATCTAACCGAGGGGTGGGCACGGCGCTTTTTGGTTGACTTGTTTGACGAGCCTACAGTTCTTTTCGTTGGCTACAGCCATGAGGATTTGATTCTGAATTATCTGGCGCGCGCTCTGCCGCAAAGCGAAAAAAAACGCTTTATCTTGACCTGTAACGATGATGTTCAGTACTGGGAACGGTTCGGCATTGAACAGATTGTGTACAGCAAGTCAAATAAAGGAAGCCACGACGTCCTTGACAGCGCGATTGCCCGTTTAGCCAACCTAGTTCAACGCGGCGTTCTGGATTGGCGACGAGAAATAACCGAACTCGCGGAAACACACCCCCCTCTTCTCGATGAAGAGGAGGCAGACATCATCGAAATTGCTCTGGAAGATGAAGTCAAAACACGTTTTTTCACGCAAGCTGCCTCTTCACCTGAATGGATTAAATGGCTTGATAGCCATAAGCATTTAGACGCTCTATTTCGTGGCGACGATTTAGATGGTAGGCAATTTGAATTATCTCAGTGGCTGATTGAAAAGTTTGTTTTTCAACATTCCGATCGTCTATTTCCATTAATCATAAAACCCGACATGCGTTTGAATTCACGATTTTGGTGGGAGTTGGTGCGGAAAATTGGGTTAGAGAAGCAGAATCGGTTAGATAAGAAAGTGTTGTCGAAATGGGTATCGATTCTACTTGAAAATCTTCCGTCGAGAATTCCACGAAGTGTGTATGTGTTTTTGTTACAGCTGCTTATGAAGCAGTGTGAACGGCATGGATTATTAGAGGAAGGATTGAGGGTTTTTGACGCAATGGCTGCAAGCCGTCTTGTTGATGTACAGCCCGGGACTTTATCTGATAATTATTACTTTCAATTAAATGAGGCTTGGGAGAAGAGCCTAAAACCTCATATAAATACAGTGGCTATTCCTTTACTGGAGCAATCGGTCAATCGTTTGAAAGAGCGGCACTTTATGTTCAGTGCCTGGCAGGAAGTAGACCGTAATTGGGACCCAGATAATTGGCGGCGTTCGGCCATTGAATCTCACGAGCAGAATAACCCTAGAAAGCCTGTTGACGTATTGATTGACGCCGCTCGAGACTGTCTTAAGTTTCTGGCGTCGAATCAGAAAGAAACCGCGATGGATTGGTGTAATCAACTTAAGGTCGAGGAAGCCCCCATACTTCGTCGTTTGGCTGTTCATGCGTTTTTCGAAATTGAAGACTTGCCGGCGAACGACAAAATAGATTGGCTCTTGAAAACCATTGGTTTGCACTACCGCCCGGCTCGACACGAGATATTCACGGCGGTGAAAGGGGTTTATCCTGATACCAGCCCACAACGTAAAAGAGACGTCATTGAGGCTGTTTTGTCTTACAGTGATTCGGATGAGAAGCGATCTGCGTATGAACATTTCACATGGTTACACTGGCTTCATGAGGCCGCGCCTGATTGCGAAATCATCGAGGAAGCTCTGACCGATTTGCAGAGTGAATATCCTGATTTTCGACCAAGCGAATATCCTGACTTAACTCGCCGGTGGGGGGTCACTCATGTTTCCCCAAGAAGCCCTTGGACCGCCGAAGATTTGCTGAAAAAACCACCCAGAGAATGGCTTCAAGACTTACTGTCATTTCAAGGGGAATCTGGGTCTAATCGCCATGGGCTTCGGTGCGTTGTCGAAGAGGCGGTAAAGTCACAGTTTGGTTGGGGGCTTGGTTTAGCGAAAGCGCTTAGTGAGGCTGTCGAAGAGGCGGTAAAGTCACAGTTTGGTTGGGGGCTTGGTTTAGCGAAAGCGCTTAGTGAGGCTGATGCATGGGATTCTGATCTTTGGGGGGTGCTGATAACTGCTTTGTCCGAAACGGCGTCGGGTAAGGACCAGCACAGTGTAGTACTCCGCTGGCTTGATAGGAGAGAGCTGTATTCAAAGTATGGATCGGAGATTGCCGGCGCCCTTCGTGCTTTAGTAGAGAGTGGCGGCACTTCTTATGCTTCGGATTTGCTTTCTCAGTGCAACCGGATTGCTAAAACTTTGTGGTATCACTTAGACGAAACGCAAAGCATACCTGATGGAATGTCTCAAGAATGGCTGAAGCGAGCCATTAATCGTCCTGCGGGGGAGCTCACGATGTTTTGGTTAACGAGCCTTTCAATTTGGCGAAAGAACCAAACTCCTGTGCCTGATGTAATAGGCGGTGAGTATCGCGAGATGCTGTCGGAGATTGTTGATGCCCGCACCGTGGCTGGCAAGCTTGGCCGAACGGTTCTGGCCAGCCAGTTTAATTTTCTTCTAGCCGTAGATGAAGAATGGGCAAAGGAAAAAATACTTCCCCTTTTTTGTGACGGAGATGATTTTGAAGCAGCCTGGGATGGCTTTCTGACTTGCGGGCGTCTCTCTCCTGATACAGCCCAGGCCATGAAAGAGCCCTTTCTTGCGGCCGTCAAAAAAATCAAAAGTGACTCTTTTCCCCAAAAAGAACGTTTTGTTAAATTTTACATTGACATGTTCATGTTAGGGGATTTCTGTGTCGAGGATTATCAGAGATGGATTGCTGAACTATTCAACCATAGTGATAAAAGCGTTCGGTGTCATTTTGCGTCCGGCGTTGAAGATCAATTACGTCGAATGAGCGAAGAGCAACGGAAAGGATATTGGCAAAGTTGGCTTAAGGGCTACTGGGAAAATCGACTGGATAACGTGCCAGCTCCTTTTGACGCCGAAGAAATTACGTCGATGCTGAATTGGTTGCCTCTATTGACGAGCGTGTTTCCCGAAGCGGTTGATTTGGCGGTACGTATGCCGCTAAGCGGCTTAGAAGATAGTCTTATCTTGCATGACTTAGGAGAGGATGATGAGTTAATAGAGGACCAGCCTGAGGAAGTGGCAAAATTATTAATTCGCTTGGGCGAGCTTGCGCTGCCTCGGTATCAGCGAGATAATGCCTCCCTAGTCATTGGAAAAATCCTGCAACGGGAGATTTCATCGGAGCGCGAGAAAGAATTGGAAATATTAAAAGCCAAGTGGGGACTGGACTGAACATGGATATTTGGATGCAGAAATGAAAGACGTATACGACTGGGTTCACTCTCTTCGGGAGTTGGCGAAAAAGATTGCTGACGGGGGTGGGAGCTATCTGGCTGAAAAGGCCCAGCAAGTGGATTGGCCCAAGGAATCTCCGCCTTTGTTCCAGTTCGGCGACGAAAACATAGATCCTTTTTCGTTTTTTTACTTTTTTGGCCAGCAGACCAAACGCCCCGAATGGCGCCGCCGCGTGTACCCAAGTATCGAAGAAACGTTCAGGCTGGAGAATAAATTTCCCGACCCGGAAGAGGATAAAGCCACCTTTCCGCATCCTCCCCCCCACGCCCCTGTATTATTTTTCTTTGTCAAAGGCGGGGAATTGAAAGACAGCAACCCTGAACTGCTGTGGAAAGTATTCAGATTGGTTGCGAAAGACGAGCCTGAAACAGGCGGCGCAGATTTCGGCGACCTCTTCAGGCAAGTTTTGGAAATAAAAGGAGTTGGGGTTTCGAAGTTTACTCAAACGTTGTTCTTGATTAACCCTTTTCATTTCTTTCCCGCTGACGATGCAAACTTTAAGTGTCTCAATCTTCCAGGTGGTGAAAAAGCCGTAAAAAAAGAAGGTTGGAAAGCTTATAAAGAAATGATGGAAAAAATTAGAGCGGATTTCCTTGGATGTGCATTTTATGAAATCAACTTACTGTTCAGGGTGTTTTCTAAAACAAAGGGTGCCGGGAAAGACTTCTTCCAAGTCAGTACCCACGTCTACGGGGAGGATGAAAGGGACTATTGGTCCGACTTCAACGAGAATAATTGGGTATACACGGGCGGTCCCGGCGAGGGTGAGAGGTTTCCTGAAGACGGCAGCGACGTTCCGGCGCCCGAAAAGAACGCGTACCCGCTGCTCGAGCCTAAGCACGGAGACGTCGTTCTGGTCAGGGGCGGCCCTCAAGAAGGGAAAGCGATAGGCGTTGTCGACGAGAACGAGTACAGGACAAAGGGGCTGAATAAAAACAGCCGGATTCACGTTGTGTGGATGAATAAAGTGCTTGGAACGAGGCTGTGGGGAAGAACCTCCGGAACAGGATTCACGAAAGTCGACCCGAACGGCGAGACCTACAAGGCGTTTGCCGAGACCGAGGCTTACAAACCCGCGTTCAATTACATCGGAGAGAATGCTTCCGACGATGGGAAAGCCGCCGCCGGCGTGGCAGAGCCGACGCGGTCGGCAAGGAGCATCAAGATGAAAGACCATGCACTCAACCGGATTCTTTACGGTCCTCCGGGTACCGGAAAGACTTGGATGACGACGTATCACGCGCTTTCGATCGTCGAGGATGAAACTATCGAAGCTTCAGAAGCAAAGCCTTGGGAAGAGATGAAGCCTCGCTTTGACGCGCTGCGGGACGCCGGGCAGATCGAGATGGTGACGTTCCACCAGGGGTTTTCTTACGAGGACTTTATCGAAGGAATAAAACCCGTCTTGGGTGAAGACGTGAGCGACGGTATCGAGTATAAGCTGCGCGACGGAATTCTGAAGAAGATTGCCGCCCGAGCTGAAGCAGACTGCGAAAAGGAGTACGTATTGATTATTGACGAGATCAACCGCGGCAACATCGCAAAGATATTCGGTGAATTGATTACGCTGGTCGAGTCCTCAAAACGCGGCGGCGCCTCGGATGAAGCAAGGGTTACCCTGCCGTACTCCAAAGAGCCTTTTTGTCTGCCGCGGAACCTTTACCTCATCGGTACGATGAACACCGCGGACCGTTCGATCGCTTTGCTCGATACCGCGCTGAGAAGACGGTTCGAGTTTATCGAGATGATGCCGGATCCAAACCACAAGGGCGTCAGCAAGGATATTAGCGGCGTCAATTGTCAGGCTTTGCTTAAAGCAATCAATCAGCGCATTGCCGTCCTGCTCGACCGGGAACACCAAATCGGCCACACTTATTTTCTGGGGGTTGATAGTGTAGAGAAGTTGAAACAGACGTTTCAGAAAAAAATCATCCCCTTGCTG